>NZ_JOOA01000002.1:658750-1317500 GCF_000712055.1 Ruminococcus sp. HUN007
GGCTTTACAAGCAGCCTTTTTCCTATCTCCATAGGCTTGAAGTACTGCTTCCAGTTATTAGCCCAGTCCTCTTCCTTTACGTTCTTCATTTCTGTTTCCAGTCTTCCGTAAAGGCCTTCACTGTCGTTTGCCTTCATTTCAGCAAGCATAGACTTTATCGAAAGAAGCATTTCAGCACCCTGACTGTTTTCAGGAAGATATACTGTTACCGTAGTTTCACACTCAGCAAGCTGCATAAGGTCATCTTCAAGATAATCCCAGTTGCCTTCCTTGTTCTGAAGAAATTCTTTAAAATCATTTGCATCTTTTATGGCAAATCCTCTGATACCGATATCCATAAGTCCGGATGTCACAAGGTCTATTCCTTCGGTGGTTGTAAAAATATCAAGTTCTGTCCAGTTCATGATAGAATCCTCCCTTAAAACACTCAATTCTTAATATACCACAAAAATGAAAAGTTGTAAAGTGGAATTATTGTGAATGTAACGTTCTTTTTTCCTTTTCGCTCTGATTATACATAAAAAATGCCCTGACAGACTGGTGTGTCAAGTCTGTCAGGGCATTAATACCTGATTAACTTTTTTTAATGTGCAGAACGCTTATTAACTGTTTTCTTACCTTGGCTTTAGAAAGAATCATTTTTCGCTATTTTCTGTTTGCAAACATATCCTTCATAACTGCGAGATCAGTAAGTGTTACTGACCCGTCTGAATTGACATCTGCTTCCTCATAGAGAATATTCGTTTTTTTCCCTTCAAAATGCTCTTTCAGTATCACGTAGTCCAGTACGTTAATAAAATTATTACCGTCAACATCGCCTTTAAGAACGCCTGTTCCTTCTGACTGAGGCTTCATTACAGCCGGTCCTGACATTGCTGTTCCAAGAACGGTTTCCGGCGGAATTTTCACCGGTTCTTCCTTTTCCTCATTTTCAGCAGCCGAATGTTCCTCCGGCTGACTTATAACCGGCTGAGGCTCTTCCGATACTTCCGGAATGTCCTGTTTATCATCCTCAGGTACTACATAGTCAAGGCATATCCAGCCTTTTCTGTTTTTATATTCAATCATTCCCCATCTGCCGTTTTCATCTTCACCGAACACTTCAACAGATGTTCCCAGCGGAAGAACACAGATTATTTCATTTTCTGTTCCCGGACCTGTACGGAAATTCAAAGCATCACTTGTTTTGCATTTAATTTTCTGAAATACTGAAGCTACAGTTTCTGCCGTTGTCACCGTCGTGGTTAACGGCGGTTCAGTGGCCGTTGTCACCGTTGTCGTTACCGGCGGTTCGGTAGTCGTTGTCACCGTTGTCGTTACCGGCGGCTCGGTAGTCGTTGTCACCGTTGTCGTTACCGGCGGTTCAGTGGTCGTTGTCACCGTTGTCGTTACCGGCGGTTCAGTGATCGTTGTCACCGTTGTCGTTACCGGCGGTTCAGTGATCGTTGTCACTGTTGTTGTCACAGGTGCTTTTTCAGTAACTTTTACCGTAGTCACTGGCGCTGCTGTTACTTCTGTTTCCTTTGCATCGTTATTCCCTGCCGGCTCGGTAACAAGTGTTACTGCCGGTTTATCCTCACCGCTGTACGGAAGAGCGTACTCAAGACATATCCACGCTGGTGCTTCATCATAAATAATCATTCCCCAGCATCCTGAAATACCCTTGACATCCACCCTGGCTCCGCTGAAAAGTCCTCCCAGGCGCTCCGATGCTGAATCAGGATGTTTTCTTACATTAAGGATGTCAGCAGTAGTTATGTATTTTCCGGGATCAAAATTATACTGAAGTTCAGGCAGAACCTGAGTTGTATATTTTGATTCAAACACCTTGATACAGGTATTTCCCTTATGATCATACTGTTTAAAAACATCTGTATTTCTGTATCCGCCCGGATCGAATGAAATGATCCTGTTGTTTTCAATTCTGTCTACAGCCACCCAGTGTCCTGAATTCAGTACATCTATTATGACGAGTTTTCCTTCATCACAGTACTTTTTTATAGCATGAAATCTTTCTTCGTAAGGAAGATTCTGTTTCAGATATTCTGTTTTTACATATCTGAATCCCGGAGCAACTTTACTTACTCTGTCCCAGAAAATATCCCCTTCGGGACCAAATCCTCCGAACTGGCTCATTAGTCTGCAGAAAACACCCGGATCAAAACCGGTTCCTTTGAAATTTCCGGCTTTGGCTACCAGAAACGCAAGAGAAGTAGCTGCACATCCGCTTCCGCGCATATTATATCCGCTTTTGCCAAGATGGATATCCCCCCATCTGTCATCGAACTGTTTCCATTTTCTGAAACTGTCAATATCTGATTCAGCCCATACTACAGAAATATCACCTGCAGGTACAGGACATGACGCGACAGCTACCAGACAGGCCGCTGTAAAAGACAGAAACCTGAGACTTCCCCTTTTAAATAATCCCTTCATAATATCTTACCCCTTTAATAATCCTAAGGAAACGCTGATCGAATCGGGAATCCGGCGATGCCGGATTCCCGGAAGTGGTATCTGCAGGGGTTAGCCCCGGACCCCCACGCTGATCTATGAATAAATCAGCGTTTCCCTAAATTTAATCTGTATCATTATTCCCATAAAATGTTACAAATCTGTTTCAAGTCCCTATTACATTATAATTGATTTGACGGAAAGTGTCAATGAAACGTAATATTTTTTGTTTATATTCACATAAGATTGAGGGGCTCTTTGTTATCTCATAAGTATATTATATTTTTCAAGGGGTTAACCAGAATTTTTTTTAATTTTTTATAAATAAATCAGCGCTTACTTAGAAAACAAAATCAGCACAATCAGCCGGCGTATTTACGTCAGCAGGTTGTACTGATCATTTTCTTCTGATTAAAATATCATACGGTACGCCGGCACATTACCCTGCCAGTGCGTATTCAACACAGATCTCCTTTACTGTCACTTCAGGAAGACTGCAGCGCTCAAGTGTGAACCTGAAACTGCCTGACATATCGGCATTTATTCTTACTACATCAGGAAGCACCCAGGTAACTTCCGTTTCATTTTTTTCAGAATTTACTATAAGTCCGACACTTTCACAGATTCCTCCGCGGAAATCGCCCGAATCAACACCGATCCTTCCTTTCAGTTCTGAAACCGGAGCTGTTCCTTCGAACTTAAATGTGACAGAACTCGGGACCTGATATGATTCCAGTACTGAAGGGATCTCGACTGCAACTGTATTATCCGGCTCAGAAGGTTTCAGCACCTTGCCGATCGCCGTGCTTTTTTCGCCGTCACAAGGTATCAGTTTAACTGTTCTTTTGTGACACACGACCTTGTCAAGGACAATTTTGTCAACATTACTCCACCAGTATCCGAAAAGCAGAGAGCCCTTCGGAACTGTAACATAGTCCTTTATCTCTTCAGGTATTTCCCATGTAACTGTTCCGAAGCTGTCAGCTCTGACAGAAAAATCCTCCGGAGTCTGATACCATATGTTATCTGTCTTTGCTTCGCACTTGTTATCAACAGAAATACCGAATCCGCCCTTTACTTCACCAAGCGATGATACCTGATCAGCAGAATGATAGTAGAATGTGAAACTGTCAATCATATCTCCGGTATCAGCAAACTTTGTAAGATCCATCTTGTAGGTTTTTCTGCTGTTCTTATCAAGAGTTTCACCGATATCTGTAATTTCAGTTTCAGTTTCTGAAACGACCATCTTCAATGGACTTTCATGAGGCGGTTCTGTTTCAGGCTGCTTTGTCACGGAATTTACATCCCAGTTTTCAGTGAATTCTTCCGCATTTGTCGTCCGTGTTACTTCAGCTGTTTTTTCATTATTATCGTTCGAACCATTTTTACCGATAACAAAAAGAACAAGCGCCACAAGTAAAACTCCAAGTATAAGGAAAACAATTAGATATATTGTAAGTTTTCCTTTTGATTTATCTTCATTCACTATGTTTTCTCCTCGAATTTGCCTCTTTGCCGTTATTGAAAAAAAACATTTTTTGTGTTATCATTATCATATACAGGAAACTAAATCTGCCTGCTGTTTTAAGCTCAGCAGATTTGGGAAAACACTGATCAAACCGGCGTTTTCCTGGTTTTCTGTGTGAATCAACTGAAAGGAGAATGACTGTATTCAGTCATCCGGGAAACTCTGATATATACAAGCACATAAAACGGAAGAAAATCCGCAAAGTACAGGTTTATCAGTATTCCCCCTGGTTTTCGTTAATGCATCATATCAGCTATAAAGTGGCACTTGGAGGAATAATATCCTCGCTGTGCCTGATCTGTATGTTTCTCACCGGAGTATTTCCGGTACTCTATATTACTCTGCCGATGATAGCAGGAGTACTCATGATGATAATGTCCGCAGAGATATCACCATCATGGGCTTATCTTACTTTCATGGCTACCGGACTGCTTGCCTTGTTCGTTACATTTGACAAGGAAGCGGCTCTGCTTTACATTCTGCTGTTCGGACATTACCCTGTAACAAAACAGTTCATTGACAGGCTTAAACCTTTTGCAGTAAGGCTTTTCGTAAAACTTTTCATCTTTAATGCGTGCATTCTGTCAGAATTCTACATAACTGCAGAAATTCTCGGCATGACTGAATTCTACGATGAAATATACGCCAAAGGAAAGACATACGCACTCCTGATTATGCTGCTTATCAACTTTGTATGCTTTACATACGACTTCAGCTTAAACGGAGTGCTTGATATCTACTTAAAACGTATAAAACCCAAATTACTCGCCGGCAGGTAATTCCAGATCAGTACTGCTGACTTTTTCAATATAATCATTTACTTTTCTTCTGAGAAGCGCTGCATACAGCAGCGCTTTTTTTATTTCGCCTCTGATAACAAAATGATCAGTAACTTCAGCAATACGGTCTATGTGCTTAATTTCCTTTTCAAGTTCTTCGCCTTTTCCGGAAAGAATAAGAAGCCCGCTTTTGTAAAAAAACAGTGTCCGCCTTAAGCATGTCATTAGCCTTGAAAACAGTCCTGTTGATCACTTCTGCTGTGATCTTTTCTGATATTTCCACTGTAATCACCTTATTCCTTATTGTCGATCATTTTCTGAACTGCCCTGATTCTGGAAACCGCAATGCTGTGCAGCAGATTAGGAAGCTGACGATGAAAATAATCATCAACAACAATGGTAAACTCAGTTATAACGTTATTCCTGTTGAGCACTTCCTTATATTCGAGTTCCGTCTTACCGGAAGCCAGCTTTTTATGGTCCGCAAATACCTTGTCGAAAAGAGCGACAGCATATTTTCTTATCATGTCACTTTCTTCATCAAGTCTGAAACTCAGAAGTTCTGAAATATAGTCAAGATAGAATTCGCTTATCTCTGACGGAATATCAGACCCGTTGCTTAAATACATATCCTTGAAATCAAGTACAAAAGAACCGATTATATCATCCGTATCAATAGGGAGTGAACCGAATTCAAAAAGCTTCAGGTAACGTGAAAACTCAGTCGGATTATTTATTGAAAAATAATGCTCATATGTTCTTTCAAGAAAAGTCTTGAAATGAATATCAAACCTGTTGTCAACACGATATTTTGCGCCTTTGAGTTCTTTTCTGTACTTGCTTTTTATGTATCTCAGGTTATCAGGCTTTATTGTGAAAAATCCGGTTTTCTCTGTTCCTGCTGCATATTCGTATATCTCGACACCGTAGTTTCCGAATTCGCGGTAGGCTTCTTCGATTATTCTCTGAGATCTTTCAATGTCTGTATATCCTGCACGTCTCTTTTCATTGTACAGTACAACATCAACATCTGCATTCTTTGCAGATCCGACTGTCTTCTCAATGAGATAGCGCAGATTTTCCTTTTTGTACGGGAAATCAGCAAAAATAACAGATTTTCCGATCCTTATTTTTTCCTGATCTGCAAAAGCAGACTTGAGATCGATACCTGATACCGGAAATTCAACTATTCTGCCTTCCGGTACCTTTGAAGTATAAACCAGGACCCTTTTCTCATCTGTAATTACGTTTTCAACATTTGAATTGATAAATACATAGCTAACATTTATCCTCAGAGAATTTGAATCTATAAGATGTCCCTCAGGCATAAGCTCCTGTGCAAAACGATATCTTATATCATCACCAAGGCAGATTATAAAATTATTGCAGCTTATATTCTTCATCAGTTATTCTCCTTCAGATCGCAATTTTATCGCTGCCGGAAGTACAGTTGAGTGATCTCTTCAGTTCTTCGATCCTGTAGTAGAGTGACTTGATCGTACCGATCTGTCTGTTGATATTCTTTATCTTTTCATTCTTCTCGTCATTTGACAGCGACAGCTGGAACCTGAGAGCATCGATATTCTTGTTGATAAGATCAAATCTTCTTTCAAGATCATTATGAAGTATTTCATCAAGCTTGATCCTGAATTCTTCTGAAAATCTGTCTATAGCCTCAGCAGCAAGGGTCGAATATGAATTTGTGCCCTCATTATAGAATGATTCGATGTACATTTTTTTCTTCAGATACAGAGCAACGTTTTCACGTATGTATCTGTTCTTGAAGCCTTCACGCTTTTCGTCAAGCTGTTTGTGAAGTTCTGAAAGAATCGAACTCTTGAGATGTATTTCCTCATTAAGTTCGCCGCTCGGCTTTCCGTCGTATTCAATGGCATTGTACTCAAGTGTTTTCTGCCTGATCTGTTCTGAGTACTCAGCCAGACGCATTTCGACTTCCTTCTTCCAGGCGCGTGTTTCAGTGTCATCGATATATTCTGTTGTTTCAGTGATCTTCTTCTTTCTGAAAAGTCCGAACAGGCTGAAACGAGGTTTTTCCTCGGTAGCATAGACTCTTTTTACCTTCGGTTTTTCGAGTCCGTTTTCATACTGCTGCTTTTCTTCCTTTATGAGGTTTAGGTCATTATAGATCTTTTCGCGTTCCTTTTCGATTTTCAGAGCCTTTGTATACTGAGCCGTGAGCTCATCCAGCTCTGCCTGCATCGCATTTATCTCGACACATGTCTTGTTAACGCTTTTCTGATACTGTTCGATACCAAGTTCAAATGAATTCTCGGTCTGATTATAGCGGCAGTCAGGACAAATATTGAATTCATATTCTGAAATGTATATCCTTACTGACTCTGCAACGTCCGGAAGATATTTTCCTACAGCATTTGTAATGTCATTGACAAGTTTTTCCTTGAATTCAAATGTAGCGGCACTTACACCGTTGTTAATGATCGAAGGAAGACTCTTTTCAAGCTCAATAAGGTCTTCGGTCGTCTGGAAAGTCTGAAGATTTGCGATCTGACGGCCCTTGAAAAGTCTAACCTTGGTAAGTGTGAATTCAAGAACGTTCTTCAGATTCTGATCAATATCAGCATTGATCCTTGATTTCAGCTTGTCCATCTTGCTTTCTGTTTCAGTGATCTTCGCTGAAAGCTCATCGATGATCTGCTGCGCATCACTGTTGTCAACAGCTGAATCATAAATAGCCGATTCTAGTTCAAGATTCTTAAGTGTTTCATCGATCATCTTGGATGCTCTTGAAATAGGCGTAATAAGGCTGTTCTTTGCCTTGTCACCTTCAGTTATGAAATTCCAGAGTCCGTCTTCAAACTCTTCCATTCTCGACATTTTAAGAAGTCTGGCTTTGTCTTCATCGGAAACGGAAGTACGGCCGCGGTATGAAAGATTCTCGTGTGATCTTGCAACCAGTGCCTGATATGCTGAAATACACCAGAATTCAGGAATATCCGTTGCATCAGGGAATATTCTCCCGAAATTCTTGAGCATATTTTCTGCAACTTTTTCATATGATTCATTTTCGTTATTCTTGATCTGATCGATCTTGTTGAGTACGAATATGATCTTGTCCGCTTTCGTTCTGATCTGACTTAGAAACTCAAATTCAGACTGTCCGCCCGGACGGTCTGCACTGAACATGAAAAGACAGACATTTGACTTCATTATCTGGGCTTCAGTGATCTCGCGGTGTCCGTCAGCAGTACCGTTAAGACCAGGAGTATCGACAAGAGTGATGTTGCCGTCGAGGAACGGGGAATCAAGGAACAGATCCAGATGATTTACCGTTGCTGCAACAGGTATGTCACTTCTTGTACTTACATACTTGGAAATAACGTCAGTTTCTATGCTGTCAATATCCTCTGAGGTACCGTCCGCATAGTAAACACAGCCCTTCTGGTGATTATCTGCCTTGTTCTTGTGCCTGAGGCATGTAACTGTGGCAGTGGTCTCATCAGAATACGAAGGAAGGATCTTCTCGCCCATAAGCGCATTGAGAAATGTAGATTTACCAACGCTGAACTCACCGACGATAACAATCGAGAATTCTTCCTTCTGAAGCATATCAATAAAGTCAGCTATTATCTTTTCTTCAGCTGTATATCCGTTTTCAGAGTAAAATCTGAGTATATCTTTCAGAACGAGACCGGTTTCTGTTCGTTTGTCTTCAAACTGCGATAGATGTTTGTTCATAATCCAATTCCACCTTAAGTTCGTTATACATTTCTTCGATCTTCGTAATTTCAGCCTTCTTATTTTTGAACCTGTTCTGTATATCTATAAGGTTTCCGTTTATGATCTCGTCAAGAACACTGTTCTTTTCCGAGAGTCTCTTTTCAAATTCGTTCTTGATATATCCTTTGACCAGTTCTGAGTTTGATGCTACGTCTGAAACAAGCGATTCCTTAAACAGTTTTGTGATGGAATTATCGCCCTCGAAAAGATATGCTTCAATATCCTGTCTGAGCTGCTTCTTGCGGAGCGTGAAGTACTCGGTTTCGAGACGTTCCTCAAACATGAGAAGCTCGTCCTTCTTGGCTGCGATCTCGTGGTTGAGAATATCCATTTTTCTTGAATAGGATGCCTGTTCCTTGTCATGAAGTTCGATTTTTTCTTCGAGTGTGCATTTCTTTGACTCAAGGTTTGAAAGTTCACGGTTGATCGCTTCGCGCTCTTCGTCCGTACGTTCCTTGATCTCGCGTTTTTTCTTGTCCCAGGCAAGTCCCTTGGTATCGTCGTACTGCGGAACCTGTCTTGTGGATTTCTTCTTTCCTAAAATAAACTGGAAAAGACGTGCTATGCCCTTTCGGTCTTCTTCAAATTCCTCAACGATGTATCTTACATCTTCAACAGGTCTGTCGCCAAGGGCTGCTTCCTTCCGTCTCTGCTCGGCAGTAAGATCTTCCTTGTGCTTCTTCGCCGCATTGATATCAGCAAAAATCTTTTCGATCTCAAGCCTGTAGCCTTCGCGCTGCTTGTTGAAATCCTCAAGAAATTTCTTGTTGTTAACTGCAATCTGTTCAAGATTCTTTATGTCGTTCTTGATATTGTCCGCAGCAAGCTCCTTGTCGATAGCAGCTGAGATCTTAAGATCAGCATTGCTTCTGTCAGCCACACTGATGATGTCACCGTACTCATCTATACGTGCAAGTATGGTCTTGTAAACAAGCTGGAAGCAGTTTTCCTTCTTGTAGTCAAGTTCAAGCTGATAATCATCGATGAGTTTCTGAAGCATCTGTTTGTAAACATTTGTTTCGACCTTCTGTTCAAAAGTGCTGTAGTCACTTTCGCTGTTGATGCTGTTGGAAATGGATTCATAGATCCTGCTTATGCTTTCATCGATATCACTGTTCAGGATTCTCTTGTTTTCGTCAAACAGATGAACTATAAGTTCATAAAGCTGTTCAAGAACAGCGTCCTGATTTCTGTTCATCTCGATCTTCTGCTGCTTGATCTGACTGATATCCTTGAAAGCACGGTCCTTGAGGATCTTGTTTTCGATCTCGGACTGTTTCTTTTTGGATACCATCAGAATGTATTCCATGAGATTCATTACAGTATAACAGTTAGTGATATATCTGTTTCTCTGGAAGTTAACGTCGTTAAAAATAGACGTGAGTATTTTCTCGAATTCAGCGTAATTTGATTCTTCAAGAATCTGTTCACGTTCACTCTCTGAAATATCACGGAAGTCATCTTCGTAAAGGCGCTTTATTTCCGTATCCTTGCCTGCAAGAGCCTTGAGTGCAGACATACCGCAGTAATAAGTGATTATTCTTCTGTCAGTCTGTGAAAGGACGAAACGCTCAATGTTCTCCTTTATTCCGGCGATCTTTGTCTCAGGATACTCACCCTCAAACGCATTCAGCTCGTCTATGAAATTATAGATGAAGATAAATGTGTTCTGATAATTGGATATGTACTTTATAAAGTCGATATCCGTCTGGGCAACACCGCGTTTCGGGAAAAGATAGATGCATGAATGTGCCTGCTTTATCTCTTCAATCGTCAGTTCCCTGTGCTTGTCAGCAAGACCGTTAAGACCCGGAGTATCTACAATGACCAGTTCATCGTCGACATCAAGAAAATCGATGTAAATATCAACGCTTCGTACTTCAGCTACAACATCGATCTCAGACTGCGTGGTGGTGTACTTCTCAAGTTCAGAGAGTCTGTCAAGATCTTCAACTGTACCGTCTGCAAAAGTAATTGTGCATGTGCCGACCCTGCTGTCATCAGACTTCACATTGTGAATATATGTAAGTGCAGCGGTAGTTTCAAGGGTCGCATGCTTAAGCAGATCCCTGCCGACTATTGCATTGATGAAAGTCGACTTGCCGGCGCTGAATTCTCCCACTACGGCGATTTTGAATTCATTCTGGTCAATGCGGTCTTCCAGTGTATCAATAGTGTCTTTTATATTTGCACCGTCATATATTACTGAATATGACTTCAGAAGATCAAGCTTCTGCTTTAAATCACTGTTCTGCATGATATAAAATCACCCTCTTTTCATGTAAATTAGATCTCGTAAAATTCCCGTTAAATATAATTATAACTCATTAATTTATAATAACATTTTTTATGTAATTTGTCAACAATAATAAAGACCCAATAAGCATGATTTTTTAATGAAATAACAAAAAAGGGACTGTTTAAATGCAGTCCCTTGAAAAATTTCAGCCCTTTATAACAGAAACAAACTCGTTCATATCTTCTTCAAGACTGAAAAGTATATCGTAATAATCTCTTACTCCTGAAGACAGGAGTTTCTTTACACGCGTGCCAAGTTTATCCACAGCTTCCGTGATCCTTACTGCGAGACGGTCGATGTCATAATCTGTTTCACCGCAGAAATTGATCAGCTTACCCCGCTTGTCATAACCCTTTTTGGATACTCCGAAAAATTTCTTTGCAAGCGAAGGGTCATATCTGTTGAATGCAAACAGAAGTCCGACACAGTCAGAAAGCATTTCTTCCCAGATTATATTCTTATAGTCTGAAAACAGTCTGCGCATAATGAATCTTGCACATGAACTGTAGATCTTTATCTTGACAGAAACATTGTCCCAGACAAATTTGTCAATACCGGCTTCAGAAGCAGTCAGACCGCAGTAACCGCCGCTGCCGATAAGGATTATCGAATCCTGGAAATTTTTCTTGTCATCGGTAAATCTCCTGAGTTCGTCTCTCCATGTGATCTTTTCGCTGCCTGCTTCAAGATAGCTGTTCATGTGCTCTTCAATACGCCGCCAGTTTGTGACGCCGAGTATCTCAGCACTTTCGATCTTTGAAGCGACTTCAGCCGGTTCTCCGGCAAAAGCCATTATCTGCAGAAAACGTTCAAAATCACTGCGTTCGTGAAGATAGACAATATCCACTCTTCCGGCAGGTGTGACTTCAGAGAAAAGTTTGTCATTGACATTTCCCTTGAACCCCGGCAGATCATCGGTCCTGATCTTTTCGTCGATCTCCTTTGGAATTTTTCCGTAACGGACTATGTCTGAATAGGCTACCGTTCCGGACATCCCCTTTTCAGGAGTCAGATAAAGCTGATTGTATCTGTGAGCCATTTCCCGCACCACAGACTGAGTTCCTTCTGTTCCCATAAAAATCCCTCCATGAATCACATCATAAGCCATCCTTGTCAATTATGATGTTAGAAAATAAATAAATTAATCCCCTTTCGTTACCGCGGGACTGGTCATTCTTCCAATCGCTGACACTCCACGCTTATAACTATAGTTATTATAGCACAGAATATGCGATGTGTCAATAAAAACAGACAAATTTCTTGAAATTATATGCGATTTATTCAAAAATCCATTTAAAAGACACAATTTAGGCCCAGATTATGGTATCAGAAGTTTATTTTAAGGAAACGCTGATTTATTCATAAATCAGCGTGGGGCTCCGGGGCGAAGCCCCGCAAATCCCACCTGCGGAAATCCGGCAAAGCCGGATTTCCGATTTAATCAGTGTTTCCTTAATCTGTGAAAATTATTTATCAGCTGTTTTCTTTTCAACGGCAGCAAACGCCTTTTCAAGCCATTCTTCGTCACCGCACATTTCAACAGTGCCGTTGTCACATGCAGCAGCGATCTCAGGCTTTATCGGAATCTGAGCAAGAGCCTCGACGCCGTATTCAGCAGCAACTTTTTCAAGTTTGCTTTCACCGTAAAGATTTATCTTCTTTCCGCAGCAGTCACATTCGATGTAGCTCATGTTTTCAACAAGACCGATTATCGGAATGTTCATCATTTCTGCCATTCGGACAGCCTTACCCACGATCATTGAAACAAGATCCTGAGGAGATGTTACTATTATAATTCCGTCAACAGGGATTGACTGGAATACTGTAAGCGGAACGTCGCCGGTTCCCGGAGGCATGTCGATGAACATGTAGTCAACGTCGCCCCACATAACATCTGTCCAGAACTGCTTTACTGTACCTCCGATAACCGGGCCTCTCCAGATAACAGGTGTTGTCTCGTCCTCCATAAGAAGATTGAGTGACATGACCTTTATTCCTGTCTGTGTCACTGACGGATCAAGAAGATCCTTGTCATTTGCCGTTGCTCTTTCCTTAAGTCCGAAAGCCTTAGGAATGGAAGGGCCTGTGATGTCAGCATCAAGAACCGCCGTCTTATAGCCCTTTTTATTTGACTTTACTGCAAGTGATGAAGTAACGAGTGACTTGCCGACACCGCCCTTGCCGCTCACAACAGCAATTACCTTTTTGATTTTTGAATATTCATTAGTTTTTTCAATGAAGCTCTGCGGTTCCTTTCTTTCGCCGCAGCTGCTTGAACATGACGAACAGTCATGTGTACATGATTCGCTCATTATTACTGATGTTCCTTTCAAAATAATACTGAGTCTGAGTGATCACACCCCTGTAAAGCGAGCTCACAGCAGATGGCGGGCCGGCAGAGGATCAGTCGTTTATCAGACTATACTATAATATAATATCACACACGGACAACGATTGTCAATTCAGTGAATGTCAATTTAAGCAGGCAAAAATTCAGAAATTTATTGATTTTCACCTCAATATATGATAGAATAAATTGATACATTATTATGACTGGGAGGTCGATTAAAAAATTGGATAATAACAAGCTTTCCCTGTATGGGTTCAACAATCTTACCAAGACCCTTAGTTTCAACATTTACGATGTCTGTTATGCAAAAACCGAACGCGAACAGCATGATTACCTTCAGTACATCGACGAGCAGTACAACTCGGAACGTCTCACAAGAATACTGTGTGATGTAACTGATATAATAGGAGCCACCATTCTCAACATATCCAAACAGGACTACGATCCTCAGGGGGCTTCCGTAAATATTCTCATAGCGGAAGGCGAAGTGCCTGTTTCTGAAATAGACCAGTCATGCAACCGCGGTAAAATGGTCGCACATGAAACAGTGCATGCTCATCTTGACAAGAGCCACCTTACAGTGCATACTTTCCCGGAATCACACCCGGACAACGCTATCTCCACTTTCCGTGTTGACATAGACGTTTCAACCTGCGGTGAGATATCACCTCTTAATGCACTTGACTACCTCATCGAAAGCTTTGATTCTGATATTATCACGATCGACTACCGTGTACGCGGATTCACACGTGACGTTCACGGCAAGAAATACTTCATTGACCACGACATAACTTCAATACAGAACTACATCAACGAAGCAACGCTTCAGCGCTATGACGCAATTGATGTAAATGTATATCAGTCGAATATATTCCACACCAAGATGCTCATAAAGGAACTTCAGCTCCAGAACTATCTGTTCAACACTGACGTTTACGAGCTTCCGCCGAAACAGCGCCTCGATATTTCCAACAGCCTGCGCCGTGAGATGATCGAGATCTTCAGCGGTGCGAATATCTACTGATACATTTATCTGACAAGAACAGCTGATCCGGATCTCAGCACACCTTTACCGTACGCACGGATGAACATGCTTACGTAAAGAGGGTGTGCCCGGGTCAGTGTTTCCTATATTATGAAACGGAGGATTACCCGACAATGCATTATACCCAGAATGATGCTCCGTTATACGAAGCAATGAAAAATTTCAGACAGAACAGGGTCGTTCCGTTCGATGTTCCCGGTCACAAAGGCGGCCGCGGCAACGAGGAACTGACAGAATTTCTCGGAGTGAACTGTCTCAAGGCTGACGTAAACTCCATGAAGCCTCTTGACAATCTGTGTCACCCTGTTTCAGTCATAAAGGACGCACAGGAACTTGCTGCAGAAGCTTTCGGCGCAGCAGCTTCATTTTTTATTGTAAACGGCACCACCGGTTCAGTACAGGCAATGATAATGTCATCGACCAAGGAAGGTGACAAGATCATCATGCCGCGAAACGTTCACCGCAGTGCCATCAACGCACTGGTAGTAAACGGTGCAAAACCTGTCTACGTAAATCCGGGCGTGAACAACAGACTCGGCATACCGCTTGGAATGTCGGTCAAGGACGTGGAAAAAGCCATCGAGGAAAACCCGGACGCAAAAGCCGTTCTTATAAACAACCCGACTTACTACGGCGTATGTTCCGACCTTAAGGCAATAGTTGACCTCGCACACAGACACGGAATGAAGGCTCTTGTTGACGAGGCACACGGTACTCACCTCTACTTCGGAAAGGACATGCCGCTGAACGCAATGGCCGCCGGAGCAGACATGGCAGCTGTAAGCATGCACAAGTCAGGCGGTTCACTTACACAGAGCTCGATTCTCCTGCTTGGCCCTTCGGTAAACGAACCGTATGTCCGTCAGGTCATCAACCTTACGCAGACCACGAGCGCATCTTATCTCCTCATGTCATCGCTTGACATCGCAAGAAAGAACCTTGCTCTCAACGGTGAGGAAATATTCGCCAAAGCCACAAAGTACGCACAGTACGCCCGCGATGAGATCAACAGGATCGGCGGGTTCTACGCATTCGGGCCTGAGCTTATCGACGGCGACGCATTCTTTGATTTCGACAGAACAAAGCTCTCGGTAAACACTTTTGAGACGGGACTTGCCGGTGTTGAAGTCTATGACCTTTTACGTGACAAGTACAACATTCAGATCGAATTCGGCGACATCGGAAACATACTCGCCTACATTTCAGCCGGCGACCGTGCTCTCGAAATAGAACGCCTCATTTCCGCTCTTGCCGAAATAAAGCGCAGATATTCCAAGGACAAGTCCGGTATGTTCGATCACGAATACATAAAGCCTGATGTAACGATGACGCCTAAAAAGGCGTTCTTCAGCAGCAAGGAAAAGCTTGAACTTGAAAAATGCGAAGGAAAAATCTGCGGAGAATTCGTCATGTGCTACCCTCCGGGAATTCCGATCCTTGCTCCTGGCGAAAGAATAACAAAGGACATCATAGGATACATCCTCTACGCAAAGGAAAAGGGATGTTTCCTGACAGGCACACAGGACATGGAAGTAAACAGTCTTCAGATCGTAACAGAGGAGTGAAATAAAGTGGAACTTTGGTATACGGAAAACCATACTGACAATGTCAGATTTTCAATAAAGGTAGACAAACACTACTACTCGGAACAGAGCGAATTTCAGAAAATAGATGTCTTTGAGTCGAAGGAATTCGGCCGCATCCTTACTCTTGACGGCTATCTGATGGTAACTGAAAAGGATGAGTACATCTACCACGAAATGATCACGCACATTCCGATGGCGACCAATCCGGATATAAAAAGCGTTCTTGTCGTAGGCGGCGGTGACGGCGGCACAGTACGTGAACTCTGCCGTTACAGTACGATCGAAAATATCGATCTCGTCGAGATAGACGAAATGGTAGTTGACGTATGCAGAAAATATCTGCCTTCGATCTCATGCTCCCTTGATGATCCCCGCGTTCATATCCACTACGAGGACGGCGTACGTTTTGTACGAAATGCTCCCGACGGAAAATATGATCTCATTATCGTTGATTCAACAGATCCTTTCGGCGTAGGCGAAGGGCTTTTCACAAGCGAATTCTACGGAAACTGCTTCAGGGCACTGAACGATGACGGTATTCTGGTAAACCAGCACGAAAGCACATTCTACGATTCCTACGCAAATTCCATGAAGCGTGCTCACAGCAGGATCAAGGAATTTTTCAGCACTGCTCTTGTTTACCAGGCACACATTCCTACCTACCCTTCAGGCCACTGGCTGTTCGGATTTGCTTCAAAGAAATTCGATCCGCGCACAGACTTAAAGGCAGACTGGTGGAACAGCCTCGGACTCGTTACAAAATACTACAACACTATTCTTCATACAGGATGCTTTGCCATCCCTAACAATGTCAGAAACACACTTCGTGAAACATACAAATGATCACAGGAGGACAAAGAAGATTGAATAAAAATATAAGCACATTCATCGCCTGCGACGCTGAGTACGACGAAAGTAAAATAGTTATTTTCGGTGCTCCGTTTGACAGCACGACATCATACAGACCGGGCACACGTTTCGGAAGCTCTGCTATAAGAAACGAAAGCTTCGGCATTGAAACTTTCAGTCCCTACACGGACAGGGATCTTCTCGACACAAAGATTTTCGACGCAGGTGATCTTGAGCTCTGCATGGGAAGCAGCGAACTTGCCCTTAAGGACATCGAAGAATTTACAG
Source organism: Ruminococcus sp. HUN007 (assembly GCF_000712055.1). NCBI lineage: Bacteria > Bacillati > Bacillota > Clostridia > Eubacteriales > Oscillospiraceae > Ruminococcus > Ruminococcus sp. HUN007. The sequence continues at coordinate 675,691 of NZ_JOOA01000002.1, forward strand.
ACAAGGTACTTGAAGACGGAAAGATACCTTTCATGATCGGCGGCGAACACCTTGTAACTCTTGGATCAGTCCGCTCCGTTTTCAGAAAATATCCGGACCTTCACATCATCCACTTCGACGCACATGCCGATCTTCGCGATGACTACCTCGGAGTTAAGCTTTCACACGCATGCGTACTTCACAGATGTCACGATCTCGTCGGCGACGGAAAAATATTTCAGTTCGGTATACGAAGCGGAGACCGTGAAGAATTCCGCTGGGGAAAAGATCGCGTCTACACAAACCGTTTCAACTTCGACACACTTGAAGATGTGGTAACGAAGCTAAAGGGCAAACCGGTATACTTTACTCTCGATCTTGACGTACTTGACCCTTCAGTATTTCCGGGGACCGGTACTCCTGAAGCAGACGGCGTTTCCTTCCGCGATCTCATCAACGCGGTAAAACTTGTTTCAGAACTCGACATAGTAGGTCTCGACATGAACGAGCTTTGTCCGGTCTATGACCAGAGCGGTGCCTCAACAGCACTCGCATGCAAGCTTCTTCGCGAGATACTTCTTATGATCTATAAATTTTAATTTCAAGGAGGACAAAAAATTGGGTAGAGCATTAATTATTGGTGCAGGCGGTGTAGCAAGCGTTGTCGTACACAAGTGCTGCCAGAACAGTGAAGTATTTGAGGAGATCTGCATAGCAAGCAGAACAAAGTCAAAGTGCGATGCACTCAAGGCAAAGCTTGACGGCGGAAAGACAAAGATCACAACAGCTCAGGTAAACGCTGACAATGTTGATGAACTTGTTGCACTCATGAAGAGCTACAAGCCTGACATCTGTATCAACGTTGCACTTCCTTACCAGGATCTTACTATCATGGACGCTTGTCTTGAATGCAAAGTGGACTACGTTGACACTGCAAACTACGAGCCTCTTGATACTGCAAAGTTCGAGTACAAGTGGCAGTGGGAATACAGGGAAAGATATGAAAAAGCAGGTATCACAGCACTTCTCGGAAGCGGCTTCGATCCTGGCGTTACAGGTGTTTTCTCTGCATATGCTCTCAAGCACTACTTCGATGAGATACACTACATAGATATTCTCGACTGCAACGGCGGCGACCACGGCTATCCGTTCGCTACAAACTTCAACCCTGAGATCAACATCCGTGAAGTATCTGCCAACGGAAGCTACATTGAAAACGGCAAATGGGTTGAAACAAAACCGATGGAGATCAAGAGAGTATATAACTTCGACGAAGTTGGAGAAAAGGATATGTACCTTCTTCACCACGAAGAACTTGAATCACTTGCTCTCAACATCAAAGGCATAAAGAGGATCAGATTCTTCATGACATTCGGCCAGAGTTACCTTACACACCTTAAGTGTCTTGAAAACGTCGGCATGACATCTATCGAACCAATCATGTACGAAGGAAAGGAAATAGTTCCTCTCCAGTTCCTTAAGGCTGTTCTTCCTGACCCTGCATCCCTCGGTCCGAGAACAAAGGGCAAGACAAACATCGGCTGTATCTGCCACGGCGTAAAGGACGGCAAGGAAGTTCACTACTACGTATACAATGTCTGCGACCACCAGGAATGCTACAAGGAAGTAGGCTCACAGGCTATCTCATACACAACCGGTGTACCTGCTATGATCGGTGCCATGATGGTAATGACAGGCAAGTGGAAGAAGCCGGGCGTTCACAACATCGAAGAATTCGATCCGGATCCGTTCATGGATGCACTCAACAAGTGGGGTCTCCCTTGGAAGGAGAACTTTAACCCGGTTCCAGTAGATGACAGTCATGTTGAAGCCTGAATTTGATCCGTATAAGGTCGTTACTCCGTCATACATCATAGACGAGAAGGCACTTATACACAATCTTGAAATATTAAACGGCGTGGAAAAACGCACGGGCTGCAAGATACTTCTTGCTCAGAAGGCGTTTTCCTGCTATCATCTCTATCCGCTTATAGCAGAATATATCAGCGGTACAGCATGCAGCGGTCTTTACGAAGCACGTCTCGGTCATGAATGCATGGGTAAGATAAACCATGTGTTCTGTGCCGGATACCGTGAAAACGAAATAGATGAGATCACAGATTACTGTGACCATATAATATTCAATTCATTTTCACAGCTCGACCGTTACAGGGACAGAGTCCTTGCAAAAGGAAAAAAGATCGGTCTCCGCATCAATCCTGAGTTCTCCACACAGGAAGGTCACGAAATCTACGATCCCTGCTCCCCTGTTTCCCGCCTCGGCATCACTTTAAAGAACTTCAGAGAAGGCGATCTTGAAGGTGTTACAGGACTTCATTTTCACACGCTGTGCGAACAGAATTCCGACGATCTTGAAAAGACACTCGACGCCTTTGAAGAAAAGTTTGGAAAATATTTAAGCAGAATGGAATGGATCAACTTCGGCGGCGGTCATCACATTACCCGTGACGACTATGACATCCCGCTTCTTGAAAAGTGCATAAAACGCATGCAGGACAGATACGGCCTCGAAGTATTCCTTGAACCCGGTGAAGCCATAGCACTGAATGCCGGTTATCTCGTTACTGAAGTTCTCGACATAATCGAAAAGGACGACATGAACATTGCAATTCTCGACACATCAGCCGCATGCCACATGCCGGATGTTCTCGAAATGCCGTACCGTCCTCCACTTCTTGATTCAGGCAAAGCAGGTGAAAAGAAATACACCTACCGTCTCGGTTCACAGACCTGTCTTTCAGGTGATCACATCGGTGAATATTCCTTCGACGAAGAACTTAAAATAGGTTCCAGACTCGTATTCGCCGACATGGCCATCTACACAATGGTCAAAAACAACACCTTCAACGGCATGGGCCTCCCGTCCATCCTGCTCTGCAGAAAAGACGGCACAATAGAAACACTTAAGTCCTTCGGCTATGAAGATTTTAAAATGAGATTATAATAACAAAACACGCAGGTTATCGAGCCTGCGTGTTTTTTTCTACTATAACCATCCAGAAATATTGATACCTTTGGCGGTAAATTTACTACGACATTTTCTACGACATTTCCTACGACATTTTCTCTCTTTCCTTCTTCCTCTGCCTTTATAGAAGCAAATTCTGAATTAATATATGCTATCACTTGTGTATAATCATCCGAGTCATTATCCGGACCGAAAACCAGCCTTGGAGAAAGGTAATCGGAGGTCAACGACCTCCGATTGCTATTTTATTAAAATGACTGCAATGCAGCCATTTTATCATATTGTAGTAGCGAAGTTTTGCACAATATAATAATTTGCATACGCTTCTATTCTTCTTCAATTTGTCCTCTTGCAGATGTGGTTAGCTCCATCATCTTTTGTTTGTAAGTGTCACCGTCGATTTCTTCATCGGAATATTGACGCATTAACTCATTGATTTGTTCTTTCAGTTCTTCTTTGGTCATTTTTCTTTCTCCTTATAATTTGTTGCTTTGCCAAAAACGTACATCTGATACTTTTCCGCACATATCACATTGTAGTGGTTGAAAGAAACCACCACGTTCAAGTATATCTTTTGCATCAGCGTTTGCTTCAAAGCTAGCTGAAGCATTTTGCATACAATATGGACACATATATGTGCAATGCACGGTTAATGAATTATTATCATTGTAAAATATCTGGTATGTTCTTCCCGGCATTTGCTTGTGCGGTCTTGCCATTAGTTATCATTGCTCCTTCCGTTCCAATAGTCTTCATGTGATTCAAGTATGTTATCTGCAGAAATACTGTTTTTATAACCACACTCGGAACATTTCCATACATAGTGATGATCGTCGAATCTATCTTGGTCATTCAGATAAGCTCCACAACGATCACACCACCAATCAGTATCTGGAAATCTATCGCTCATATTTTACACCTCCATTTTATATATCACAGTCCAGTGCAAGGTGAACATTACAATTTCGTAGATAAGTGTCTCAACAACCACTTTTTCTAAAATGAATACTGTAGCTGATTGAACATCACGTTTTCAGAACACTTATGTAAAACCAATCATGAAATAAAAGTAGTTATTGTATAGTGTAGTCGTTTTAAACGTTAATGAATAAGCTATATTTTTATTCATCGTTTTCAGTATTATTGTTTCGTTGAGAAAGCATTATCGATATTTCTTTTTCACTTTCACTATAACTTAAATTTAACCTGTAACCTTCAGAATCAGAACCGTAATAATAATTAAAATAATCTCCTATGCTTTCAACTACATCATTTACAAAACCTTTATCTTTGCACATTTCGATATATTCTTTGTAATTGTCTAAAGTCATTCCCTGAATGTCAAAACTTAACACATTTGTATTTTTGCCATAAAACTCATTATCTATACATATTGCATCTATCTTAGGAAGTCTGTCTGCTATGTCATAATCCACCCACTTCTTCACGGTTTCAGTTTTTGAGTCTTTATTGTATTTACATGATTTAAAATCGTAATAAACTGTTTTCATCAGTTCTCCGTCAATGTATTCAATTTCCGCAATATCTGGCTCTACAAGCTGGAAATGATCGAATGATCTCATATATATATATCCAGTAAAATAATGCAGATCTATATTAGAAACTGATTCATCTTTAGACATAAGTGTATCTGATTCTGCATACATTGATATCCCAGTTATTGATTTTTTTATTTCTTCAATGTCTTCTTCTGTAGCGCCTGTCATATTTTTCAATTCTTCAAAAAAAGTACTCTTTTGTTCTTCTGAAATATCCTTTTTTTCGGAAAAAGATAAACGGAAGCTTCTAATAGGATAGTTACTATTGTTTTTTACAGACATCAAAACAGTTCTTTCTCCATCATCTATCAGTTCTTCTACTGACCAAACAATATCTTCAATAACAGGATAATCAACTTTATCAGTTTTTATTTCATCACTTGTTACACCTTTTAATGTTTCAATTACTTCTCCTTCACTTTCTGATAACGTTGATCCTTCAGAAGCAGCATCAGCACTGTTATCCACGGAAGAGTTTTCTGTTAAAACGCTTTCCTGATTAACACTATTATCTGATATTCCTGTACTTCCACAAGACGCCAAAGTCATCATCAATATAATAACAGCTAAAATATATTTTACGTTACTGGTTATTTTCATTAGTATTCCTCCCCAATATTCACATTATGTTTTCTGTGTTCAAAAAAACACTTTTGAACACGCCCCTATATATTCACTCTACTTTTAAGAATATAGTACAGAACACCTCGACGAGATGTCCTGTACATTTTTCGATAATCATCTTTCTATTCCCAATGTTCAGCATTATACATAATATGGGTTTGGCGTAAAAAGAAGAATTATAAAATCTATAAACCAGCCAAGTCCGCCAAGTCCTAATGTGAACATATATAAAAGTCCAGTTCCAATTTTGCCCTCATAAAAACGATGAATGCCACACCAGCCAAGAAGCAGACAAAGGAGTAAAGCTACCCATTTATTTTTCTTGCGGCCATAATTCCCCACATTATTAGTATTAACATTTGTGTTTGTATTCTGAATAACAATGTTCGGCTGTTCTGTTTTCATCTGTCCAATCTGGCATCCACAACTTGTACATATAATAGCTGCTGCCGGAACCATAGCACCACAAGTTGAACAAAATTTGGTATTACCATTAGGAACGTTTCTTTGCATATTCTGTGGCATCATACCCATCTGTGGGTTCTGATACATCATATTCATCTGCTGTCCTTGCTGTGGCATCATGTTCATCTGAGGATTCTGGTACATCATGTTTACTTGCTGCCCCTGCTGTGGCATCGCCATTGGTTGTCCTGACTGCTGCATTGTCATTTGAGGCATTGGCTGAGTATAATTTACTTGCTGTTGTGCCTGAAATGTAGCTTCTGCTCCTTGAGTATCTTCCGTTTCCACCTGAGTGTTCTGCATTACAGTTTCAGAATGTTGAATTTCAACAGATGAATTCTGATTGCTTGAATCATTAGTAACATCTTGCACTGTCTCAGAAGCCGAACTTGTTTCGTCATTTTTACTAACTGTGATTTCTAATGAAGCATTACCTTCATTAGCTGTAATCTCTTCACGCGTAGTATTATTATTTTCTGTGTTCATAATAATCCCTCCTGTTATCATTAATCATTGTAACTTGTGTACAAAAAATCATACACCTCATGTCATTATTATATCAAAAAGGAATGTTTGTGTCAACCCTTTAGGGATGTTTTATTAACCCCTATAAGGATTTGAATAATCTTTTGTTTGACGATACAATTTAAAAAAATACCTTCAGGGTAGAATGTAGGTGTTCTAATGAAAGAAAACAATGGAACAATTTCAAACATAATAGGTGACCGTATCCGTAAACTTCGTACAGAACAAAAATTAAGTCAGGAGGAACTTGCATTTGCATCAGAACTCCATTCCGCATATATCGGTAAAATAGAACGCGGTGAAAAATGTCCGACTGTAGAAACTTTATATAAAATCGCCAAGGGATTAAAACTTCCACTTTACAAACTCCTTGACTTTACATCCGAAACAACCACTGACGAAAATGTAGCGCTTTTCAGAATAAATGAAGCTCTCTGTGGATTAAATGACGATGAAAAACTTAAGGTTGCTCAAATAGTAGAACATATATCAGACCTTATAAAGCACAATGAGATAAATATGACTATAAATGAAACTAAGATTGATCAATAGCAAGTTTCCAATATGATTCACTTAAAAACTACTTTCTGCATGGTGATTTTATCGTTGCACAGGGTCATATCTCCGGTGACTGGGAGGTAACTTTCCCGTTAGAGTGATATTGCATAAACGCTTTTTACTTTTCTCCTCTTTTTTATTCCACACATTTCCGCCATAAATAGCCATTTAGAAACAAAACACCGCAAGATCCGAATTATAATTAACCGGATTTTGCGGTGCTTTTTTGTATTTTCGAATATAATTTCAGAGCCTTTGTTCTGTATGGACAAATAGGTTACTGATATTTACATATGCCAGGTATATTTACTCACTGAATATCCCTGAACGGACAATTTTATCAATTGCCGATACAGCTTCATCGTACGGTATTCTTTCTTCAAGAAGCTTTAATGTAAGTGTCTCATAATCCTCTCTGTAAATTTCCTCTTTAACTATCAATTCCAGTAAATCCGGAATATTAACACCAGGCTGTGCCGATGGACAAATATTAGTTTTCGCTCTTTCGCACCTGACTTCTTTAACTAATTCTTTTAAATCCTCAGTCAACGGAACAATCTCCAGTAATTTATAAACGTCATATAGATGGCGTGAATATTTCTTAATTCTTCCCTGCAGATAATAATCACATACAGCAAAAACCTTATCCGCTAATGTTCTGTCAAGCGACTGAACCTTCATATCAAATAAATCAAGATTATATGTTTCTATCAATTCAGGCGCTTCATCACTAAATGTATCACCAACATAACTATGAACCGGAAGCAAAACTGTCGGAAACGATATCTCTGCAAACGAAGTTTCCATTAATACAGCATTCTTAACTGCATCATCAGGTTCTTCCAGTACTGAGTTATATTCGAGAATGTACCTGTTATAACTTCTGCGGCTTCTCGTTTCATCAATATTCGGAATGCTAAGATCAAGATCCAGTGCAATTGATTTAATGGCTTGCTTCAGTTTTTTCATCTGCCCTTGTGAAAGTTTCCTGTCTATCGTAATATCAATATCTTCTGAAAATCGTTTAATTACTTTATGACACTTTGATAATGAAGTTCCACCTTTAAAAACTATATAATCCAGTCTGCTTGCCAGTCCCTTAAGAATCACTGTTACATAATAATCTTTTTCAACTGCTGACGGAAGAATTCTGTACCTGTCTGCCGCTAAATTGATCGCCTCATAAAACTCCTGTTTACTCTTATGTAGCCACGCCATTTAATAACCCTACCTCGTACATATTTTTATAGATTCTTTCCGGATAATATTTGAAATATGGTTTCAGCATATCAAATTCCAAATTCCTTGTTTTAAGATAGTAAAGTAAACGTTCAGTAAGCACCGGACCATCAACTTCAGAAACTTCAACTACTTCTCTCATAAGATCAAGGAACTGTAAAGCATAAACATTCTGCTCATTAACTTCTGTATATGGTCTTCTTACAATCACACGAAAATTTCCGAGTCTGGTATCCCTGTAGTCAGTCGTTGCTTTATTGGAACAGACCTCATACGTCATAGGTACCTGTGTTGTAAGTCCGAGTTTATTCGCAAACAGAATGCCGCTCAGATAACCGCATCTGTTTTCACCGTCCTGCAAATATTTCTTTTTTATCACTTCATCTACAGACAATGCGGACCCAGACTTAAATATAGATTTTTTTGGAATATAATATATACCCGTATCAAATCTCTTCACTCTTCCGTCTTCCGTTAGTTTCTTTAACTGCTGACGAACTGACACATCACTAATTTCCGGAACAGACAGTTCTGAAAGGAAAACCGGTTCGTTTTCCTGATAATTTTCTATGAGATATTCAAAAACATTATCTGCCTGTGACATTACCGACCCTCCTCTCCCTACTTTTAAGAAGCGTTATCTTTCTCATTTGTTATGATATCACTTTTTCAGAATAATGTCAAGAACAAATAAAACATTGTATAGATATTTCAGATGTGTTTTGTTCAAGAAGGAAATTACTGCAAATAACAGAATAACCGGTATACTGATTATAAGAATAACATCAACTTCATTTTCTCTATAAAGTATCGACTCAAACCGGACGCCTGAAAAGGTGTTCGGTTTTTTCTATTGCAGAGACCGCTCTGCAGGGGCGATCTCTACCGATTATTCTGTAAGTTAATGATAGTACATAAAATCATTCACTATCCTCGTAAAACCATCCTATAGTTAATAATTCAATATTGATTTTCATGGTATTATGTGTTACAATAGTATCGAAGAGGAATATATTATATATCAGGAGACAATTAATGAAAAATGACATTGAAAGAGGTCATGAAGAAATGTGCAAGATAATGGATGAAATTAGTGCCGAAAGAGAACGTCAGAGAGTTCTTCGTATAGCTATCAATCTTATTAACAGAGGAAAGGATACTGCACAGGAAATTGCAGACCTTACAGGACTAACAGTTGAAGAAATCAACCAGCTTTCAACACAACTGGCTTCTATAACCGCTTAATTTGTGTCTTTTAGCTGTATTCTAAAGTCAACATAACAAAATATTACCGGGAGTATTGACGAATGCTCCCGGTTTTTCTATTGCACCGCAGGCGCAGCCTTCGCTAAAGGCATACCGATACCATAAGATTATATACAGTTTTTTAAAAAACTTTAAAATTTATAGAATAAACGAGATATTTTCATAATTCAGACTTAAAACAGCAAATTTCAGCCTGAAATCCGCAAAAATCGGTTTGCGGTTCACGTGAACTTATGTTATAATCATATCATCACATAAAGAGTTTATGTGATGAATGAATAAGGTTGTTAGAACGTTTTTAAAGTTTGAATGACTTATTAAATTCAAAACAAAGGAGTCAGAAAAATGATAAAAACAATACCGGGTACAACACTTCAGTACTCAGAAAAAGTTAAAACGGAAGCTTTCTCACTCATTTCTCCTATACTTTCAGCTACAGGAGGATTAACCTTATCACAGCTTTCGAAACTTACCGGACTGGGCGGATCCACCATCCAGAACTGGATCAAGCGTGGATGGGTCGTAAACATTCCGGGCAAAAAATACTATGAGGTACAGGTAATACGTATCCTTCTCATCAACATGCTGCGCGGAACAATGCAGCTTGAAAACATTGCGGTTCTTATGAATTATATCAACGGTAAGGTTGAAGACACAAGCGATGATATAATTCCGGATATCGATCTCTACAATATATTCTGCACGATAATCTGTGAACTGGATGAGAAAAAGATATTTGAATCTGAACCTATTCGTGCGACGATCAAAGAAGTAATCAAACACAACGACAATTATGTCAAGGAGCAGGAAGAAATACTTGAAAACACGCTTTTCATTATGACTCTTGCATACCAGTCTTCCCTCATAAAGGCGCAGCTTGAAGCCGAGTACGAGCGACTGGATATAAAGAAATACAAGCTGTGAGGAACAGATAAAAACATCCTCCGGCAGGGAAAGAACAAAAGAGAGAAAAACATTTTTTATAGGAAAATAAAAGAGATATAAGAGAACAAAAGAAGAACACAAAATAAGAAAAACAAAAGCCAGAAGAACAAAAGAAAAAAGAAAAAGAAAAACAAAAGTCAAAATAAGAACAAAAGAAAAAAGCAAAACAAAAAAGTCAAAATAAGAACAAAAGAAACACAGAAAAGAAAATTTCAAAAAGAAAAAAACACAAAACGAGAACAAACAACGGTATTGAACGTGAAGAACAGAGGAAAAACCCGAATAACAACCGGAAGACAACAGCAAAACACAGGAAAAATCAGCTGATCATCCCCGTATTTCACAGATCTGAAAAGGATCTGTGATTTGATCAGCAGCCATTTAAAGGAGAGACCGGACATGAAAGAACAGACATATGTAAACATGAAGGAAGTAAACAAAAAATCAGGAAAGATCGCAGGCGGCATTATTGCCGCTGTGGCAGCTGTTATACTGGTTTCATCATCAGTTGCTATCGTTCCTGCAGGACATACAGGCGTTGTACTTACCTTAGGCAAGGTATCGAACAGTTCATATCAGGAAGGATTTCACCTGAAAGCTCCTTTAGTACAGTCAGTTGAAATGATGTCCAACAAGATCCAGGTCTATGAGGCAAATGCGACAGCAGTTTCAAAGGACCTGCAGTCAGTTGTAAGCAACATTGCAGTAAACTACAAGATCAGCAGCGACCAGAGTGCAAAGATCTACCAGACCATCGGACGCGATTATGAGAGCATTATTCTCATGCCTGCGGTACAGGAAAGCATGAAATCTGTAACAGCAAAGTACACAGCTGAGGAACTCATTACAGAACGTGCAGTAGTTGGCGAAGAGATCAAGACAACACTTGAACAGAAGGTAAAGGACTACGGTATCATAATCGAAAAGTTCAATATAGTAAACTTCGATTTTTCATCTGAGTTCAATGCTGCTATCGAAGCAAAGCAGGTTGCTGAACAGAATCTCCTTAAGACAAAGACAGAACAGCAGCAGGCTATTGTAATTGCTGAGGCAGAAGCAAAGAAAAAGACAATTGCAGCCGAAGCTGCAGCACAGGCAACACTTACCGAAGCAAACGCTCAGGCAGAAGCCAACAGGCTCCTCAACGAATCACTTACAGATCTTGTTATTAAAAATGAGCAGATTTCAAAGTGGAACGGCGAGCTTCCTAAGGTTGTATCAGATGCATCTGCACTTTTTGACATCGGCCTTTCAGACACCGGCGCAGCCGCTCCTCAGAACGGTCAGTAAGGTGACTTAAGACTCATGGCAGAAAAATGTTTTATAACCGGTGCAGGTTCGCACTACTCAGGCGATGATTTTACTCCGTCTGCAGATGATCTTGTTATCGCTGCTGACGGAGGATATATCTTCAACAGCCTGCAGAAGATAAAGACAGATATACTTATCGGAGACTTCGATTCTCTGGGAGAACAGAACACAAACTATACAGGAGAAGTTATAAAGCTTAATCCTGTAAAAGATGAAACTGACATGCTGTGCGCAGTCAATGCAGGTCTTGAAAAAGGCTGCAGCGAGTTTCACATTTTCGGCGGTACAGGCGGAAGAAACGACCACACCTTTGCAAACATTCAGGTACTCAACTACCTTGCCTGCAAAGGCAAAAAAGGTTTTCTGTATGCGGAAAATGAGATAATGACTGTCATACATGATTCAGAAATAAACTTTAACAGCGAAATGACGGGCTTTATTTCAGTTTTTTCACTCGATACAGAGTGTGAGGGCGTCACTGAAAAAGGTCTTAAATACACTGTAAATGATTATCATATGGATAATCGCTTTCCGATAGGTGTAAGCAATGAATTCTGCGGCACTGATTCCTCCGTCAGCGTCAGAAAGGGTTCACTGCTTATAATCTATCCACGATACAACTTCTGAAATATTCAGGAAACACTGATCAAACAGGAAATCCGGCTTCGCCGGATTTCCTGAGGTGGGATTACGGGGCTTCGCCCCGAACCCCTCGCTGATTTATGCATAAATCAGCGTTTCCTTAACAAAAGAACCCGTAACTTAAGATTTAAGCCACTTAAGTTACGGGTTCTTTCTGTTTATACTTTCGTTAAGATGATCTCATATCTCTGTATGAAACTGCTGTTCCGATTTACTGCCACTGGAAACCGCCGAATCCGCCTGAAGCTCCCTGCTTCATGAGTTTCGCATTAACAGTAAATTCAGCAACCTTTTCTCCGTTTACGTTAATTGTATAGCTGCCGCCCATCTGGATGTCAGGTGAGCTGATGACTGCACACTTGAAAGCGTTCTCGGACTTGTATGAAAGAAGTTCCTTTCCGCTTCCGTCAAGAAGTGTTACCGTGCTGCCGCCGTTGTACTTTGTTGAACCGTTCCAGTAAAGTGAATACTGCTGCGATTCATTGCACGGAAGTTCGCCGAGGCCAGGACCGCTGACACCGACAAGGATACCGCCGTTGGCAAAGATCTCGCCGTCTGCGTCGATAGCTGAGTCAGGACCGTCAACAGATCCTTCAGCATATACCTTGCCTCCGTTGAAGTACATGTGACCGTTCGAGTCGATACAGTCACCTTCTGCTGTATTTGTAACATACGCATGGATAGTACCGCCGTCTATTTTGATAAAGCAGTTCTCATTAGCTACGAAAGGAGTTTTTACGCCCTTTTCACCTGCATTGACAGCATCGTCAAAAGCATGGATAGTGATATCACCGTCCGTGATATGTACCTTCATGGCTTCAAGACCTTCATAGCCGTCCTTTACAGTTATCTTACCGCCGCTGACGTTAAGAATGCTGTCACAGTGAACAGCGTCATCTGCTGTTATTACTGTAATGTCTCCGCCTTTGATCTCGAGTATATCACTGCAGTGGATGCTGTCATCAGTTGAATTAATGTTTATCGTGCCGCCGTTTATTGTTATTGAGCCGCCGATCTGAGCTTCACCGTTACCTGCCTTTATACCCTTGGCACTGAATTCGAGCCCGAGGTCGTGACCGCTGTCATCCCAGCTGAAGCCGCCAGGGAATCCTCCCCAGCCACCCTGCTGACCCTGACCGTCCTGACCAGGCATTGTCCAGCCACCCTGCTGTACGCCGCCGTTCGGATCATTCTGTCCAGGCATTACAAATCCGTTCTGACCGCCATTCTGACCGTCCTGTGCAGGCGGTGTGAAACCGCTCCAGTCGAAACTGCTCCAGTCCATGCTGCTCCAGTCCTGAGCTGCCGGCTGCTGGTCTTCACCGGCCATAGCATTTCCCCAGTTCCAGCCCTGACCAGGTCCCTGCTGTCCGCCCGGCTGTCCCTGCTGTCCCTGCTGAGCCTGCTGACCGGATGATTTGTACTCTGATCCTACATAAGTCTTTATGGTTATGTCACCGCCGTTTACAGTAACTGCTCTTACTGCCTGGATACCGTCAGAATGTGCTTCCACGCTAACCTTACCGCCGTTGATCTCGATAGAGCCCTTGTTTTCATCCTTTGTATTTGTAGCTCTGATACCGTCACCGTCAGTAGTTTTTTACTGTTACGCTGAGATCATCATAAGCTTCGTCGTCAGCATCGCCGATCTTAACTGAATCCTTGCCTCTGATACCGTCATCCTTGGCATTTACTTCTATTGTACCGTTAAAGAGCTTGAGATCGTTTGTAGTAACGATTCCGTCAGCTGTATTTCCGTTTACAGTGAGTTTACCCTTGCCCTTGATCTTCAGATCATCGCGCGAGAAGATGGCAGCCTTGATTTCACTTACCTTGCCGTCATTCTCGTATGTGTCGGTATGGGAAGTACCGTCTGAAATAACGTTTTCCGTACCCTTCTTAGCTGAAATAACACACTCGTCAGCAACTGATGCAACATAAACCGGTGCGGAAGTGCTGTTTGAAAGTGTAAGTCCGTTAAAGTTAAGTGTCACCTTGCCTTCAGGATAAGTAGTCTTGTCAACGTCAACAATGATCTGGCCTGTATCAGATTTACCTGAGAATGAGTATTCGCCAGGCTGCTTAACTGTTACAGCCGCTCCGCTTACTGTCAGAGCCGGACTTGATGTTACCTTGTTTCCGTCTGCGTCAGTAAGTGATACTGATGTGCCGTCAAATACTACGTTTACTCCTTCGCCGTCAGTCTTTCCTGCTGGCTCTGAAGACACTGAACCGCCTGAAAGCCTGTTTTTCATAAGGACGAAATCGATGATGCTGATTTTTCCGTCTCCTGAAAAATCGCCTGCTTTCCAGTCCTTAAGTTCCTTTCCTGTGATAAACCAGTTCTGAAGTGCAACAATGTCAGTGGTGTTAAAAACTCCGTCTCCTGTTACATCTCCTGAAGCAGCTTCTGCTGCGGAAACTGCAGGACCTGCAGTCATAACCGAGCTCAGAATTATTGCTCCTGCCAGTGCAGATGATAAAAACTTCCTGTTTCTCATGTTCATTAACTCCTTCATGTCGGGGATTTATACTGCTGCCGTTACAAACAGGGTGGAACCGAAACGACTGCAGAATATTTTATTGTATTTATATTCTATTATACATTTCTTAATTGATTCTTAAAAAATCGAAATTTATTTGTGGCTTTTTTGTGACAAATAACGGAACAAGGAACATAAAAAAACCGTTCAGATTTTCAGTAAATGAAAACTCTGAACGGTTTATCAGTATTATTCTGTTATGTGATTTGACTGCAACGGACTTAAATAATATTATTCCTTTGCTGTATCTCAGGAAAATACATCATCAGAATCCGTTGATATGAAGTGCTTTCATTATTTCAGGATAATCCTTGTATGAAATATCAAGATCAACATATCCGGAGTTCTGTTTCAGTATGTCAATGCCGTCTTTTCTGCCTTTTTCTGAATGCTGCCATATTCCACACGACAGACCAGGTCCGCTGGTGTTATAGCCGGCACACCAGATATCGAATTCATCAGTTACACGGCTTCTTTCAAGAAATCTTGTTGAGAAGTCTGAATTGGTGTAAAGCATCGAATAATATCCGCCACGCTCGATTGTTCTTAAGAAACCGAGAATCGCATCAGTAAGCGCAGTTTTGTCATAACGCAGCGGATTACTCAGATTTTCTATTGCTGTATATTCATAGTCACATGCTACCGGATATTCAAGCTGATAATCTGAAACTGTTTTAAGGCACGCCTGAGCCTCAGCTATAGCCTCATCATAGGATGTCGCTTTTGAGAACCAGTAAACACCGCAGTTTAGTCCTGCTGCTTTTGCGCCCTCAATGTATTCATAAAATGTATCGGAAGTTCTTGTTCCTTCACCGGCTTTTATCATTACGAATTCAACACCGTCGTCGCGAAGGCGTTCAAAGTCGATCTTACCCTGCCATCCTGATATGTCAACACCATTTCTCTGCTTTGGTGAAGGCAGTTCAGGAACTGAAGTATCTTCTTCTGTTTCCTGAGGTTCAGTGACTTCTTCAGTCTGCTCAGTTTCTGCCGGTTCTGTTGTTTCCGGTTGAGCAGCCTGCGTTTCAGCCTCAGTTACTGCAGCCTGTTCAGCAGCGATCCTTGCAGCTTCTTCGGCTGCCTTCTTTTCTTCTTCTGCTTTCTTTTCTTCAGCTGCTTTTCTTTCCTCTTCGGCTTTCTTTTCTTCCTCTGCTTTTTTTCTTGCTTCCAGTATTTCAGCTTTCTTTTTGCTTCGTGCTTCCTTTATCTGTTCTGCGTCCTTTTCATCGAACACACCGTCAGAATTGAAGTCAAATCCCGGAAGATAGATATTCTGAAATATTGTGTTTATACCCGGGCGGGTACTTTCAGCTGCTTCCTCGCACACGCGGTAAACAGGGCCGATAAAGGCCTCTTTCTGTGATTTCTGCTCCGGAACATCCGAAACACCTCCGCGAAGTGCGGCTACGGAATATACGGCTGAAATCATAAAACTTAAATTCATGATGTTTTTCTCTCCTTTTTACGTCAAGAGGTTCGTATAATTCGTATATAAAGCATAAATCATAGCTCTATTATATCAAAAAATCTTTTTAAAGTCAAATTAAAAATTGTGAAAAATATATAAAATTGTGTTTTAGTCGTCATCAGAAAGACACGTAAAAATTCGAAAAGTAATTTAAAGATTTACTTATAATAAGTATTTTCTCTGAAAATACAGGTCAGCATCAGCTTCTGTTTTTCTTGAAGTCAAGATATTCTTCGTAAGTACCGAGCCTGTCGATTATTCCGTCAGGGGTAATCTCGATAATTCTGTTTGCTACAGTCTGGAGAATTTCATGGTCGTGTGAGGTAAAGAGCACCACACCCTTGAAAGTCTCAAGGCCGTTGTTAACTGCTGTGATGCTTTCGAGGTCAAGATGGTTGGTAGGCTGATCAAGAACGAGAACATTCGAACCGAAAAGCATCATTCTTGAGAACATGCATCTGACCTTTTCGCCGCCTGAAAGGACATTTACAGGCTTGTAGACATCGTCACCGGAGAAGAGCATTCTGCCGAGGAATCCACGGAGATAGGTATCTGTCTCGTCGTTTGTGGAATACTGTCTTATCCAGTCAATGATAGAAAGTTCACATCCGTCGAAATATGCTGAGTTGTCCATCGGGAAGTAAGAAGTAGATGTGGATACGCCCCACTTGAAGCTTCCTGAATCCGGCTGTTCCTCTTCCATGAGGATCTTGAAAAGCATTGTAAGAGCACGTTCATTTTCTGAAACAAATGCTATCTTGTCCTCACGTCCGACTGTGAAACGGACGTTCTTGAGAAGAACTTCTCCGTCTTCTGTCTTGCATATGTCGTCAACTGAAAGGATCTCCTTTCCGAGTTCCCTGTCAGGAGTGAATCCGATGTACGGATATTTACGGCTTGAAGCCGGCATTTCCTCAACAGTGATCTTTTCAAGAAGCTTTCTTCTTGAAGTAGCCTGGTTTGACTTTGACTTGTTTGCAGAGAATCGCTCGATGAATGACTTGAGTTCCTTGATTTTTTCCTCAGCCTTTTTGTTCTGCTGCTTGATCATACGCTGGATGAGCTGGCTTGACTCATACCAGAACTCGTAGTTACCGACATACATTTTGATCTTTGTATAGTCGATATCGACAATGTGTGTGCAGACATTGTTGAGGAAGTGTCTGTCATGGGATACGACAAGAACTGTACCGAAGTAATCTGCAAGGAAATCCTCAAGCCATCTGATAGCGTCTATGTCAAGATGGTTGGTAGGCTCGTCGAGAAGGATAATATCCGGATTGCCGAAAAGTGCCTGTGCAAGAAGCACCTTTACCTTTTCGTTACCGGTAAGTGAAGACATCTGCATGTAGAGCATGTCCTCGGAAAGATCAAGTCCCTGAATGAGCTTTGAAGCGTCTGACTCTGCTTCCCATCCGTTGAGTTCAGCAAATTCAGCTTCCAGTTCAGATGCCTTTACGCCGTCTTCCTCTGAAAAATCTTCCTTGGCATACAGTGCATCCTTTTCCTTCATTATGCTGTAAAGTCTCTCGTTGCCCATGATTATTGTATCGAGAACTGTATATTCTTCATATGCAAAGTGATCCTGTTTGAGCACTGACATGCGGGCACCTTTTTTGATGGATACCTCACCCGTGGTTGGTTCAAGATCTCCGCTGAGCACTCTTAAAAAAGTCGATTTTCCGGCACCGTTGGCACCAATGATACCGTAGCAGTTACCGTTTGTAAACTTAAGATCAACATTCTTGAAGAGAGTCGAACCGCCAAACTGAACACTTACATTTGAAACTGTTATCATTTGTAAATAAACTCCTCTGTAATTTTAGTCAGATGCAGTACAAAAAGCATCCAGTTTATATTATACCAGTTAACCGTTTTTTAATCAATTCGTTTAACATACGAATAACAGCCTTAATAATCACGGTTTTTCGGCACTTATCCTCTCCGAAAAAATTTGTTCGTTTCAAAATATGCTTTTTCCACAAAATCTATTGACAATTACTCGTTCATATGCTATAATAGTGACAACGAACAGATGATAACTTAGTCAGTCATCTGTTTGCGCTCAAGATTTTTTCATCAACTTTTCTAACTCTTTTTTCATCACCTTATCCGCTTTGGAAGCGGAAAAATTCTCCGGTTTCATCACCGGAGAGCAGCATCGCACTGATCCCCCGTCGGTGCGATGCTTATTTTATGTCCGTTTCAGGTTGTTATGTATACCTGTTTATGATATAATTGCTTTATGATCAGATAATATTTTTATTTAAACAGGAGATATTATGAAATTACTTATAGCTGAAGATGAAAAATCACTTAATGATGTTATAACGAAAAAGCTTGATCACGAAGGATTCAGCACTGAAAGCTGCTATAACGGTGCAGATGCGCTTGACCGTCTTCTGTACGCTGATTATGATCTGGCTGTTCTTGACATTATGATGCCTGAAATGAGCGGCACGGAAGTGGTGACAAAACTGCGCAGGGAAGGAAAAACAGACTCCGGTTATTTTTCTTACTGCAAAGGACACCTTAAACGACAGGATCACCGGTCTGAATCTCGGAGCCAGCGACTATATTGTAAAACCGTTTTCATTTGACGAGCTTATTGCCCGTATACACGCCGTTCTGAGGACCGCTTCCGGCAGCATTTCTGAGTCAGTGACTCTGGGCGGACTTACAGTGCACACTGACAGCCATATCACCGAGCTTGACGGAAAAGAGATAACACTTACCGGCAAGGAATACGACCTGCTTGAATTTCTCATGATAAACAAAGGACGTATCCTCAGCAAGGCAAAGATCTTAAGTCACGTCTGGGGATATGACTACGAAGGCGGTGACAAGATCGTGGAAGTCTATATGAACTATCTGCGTAAAAAAATAGATTCCGGCCGTGATGAAAAGCTTATTCATACAGTACGCGGCATAGGATATGTAATGAAGGTGGAAAAATGAAACAGCACGCAGTTGATCCTAAAACACTCAAACCGCGTTCACTGAAACTGAAAATGTCACTGTGGTATACCTTTATCCTGCTCATGATCTGTATCGTGTTTATGTCAGTGATACTAAGCATCTACCGCTCAGCTGAAAGAAAGACTGCAATTTCCACACTTGAAAAAATAGTTGACGACACGGCTCTTAACACCAGCAGAACAGATTCACTTATAAACGGCAGTTCGGACTACAGCGACTTCATAGCTGATGACGTTCAGCTCATGATATATGACGGTGACGGAGAACATGTAGCTGGTTTTTTCTACCCTGAACTCGACAGTCTGCCGCTGACATCCGGTACGGTACCGTCAAAAACGGAACTTGGCGGCAACAGCTACTACTATGTAAACAGACTTGTGAAAAATTCCACGAACGCCTACTACATCCGCGGAATAATCGCAGCGGAAAATGATCTTTCCGAAATGATAAAGAGTCATAAGGAAATACTGGCTACCGTTCCGGTGCTTCTGGTAATGGCGCTTATCGGAGGATATTTTCTGACACGAAGCTTTCTCAAGCCGGTAAGAAACATGCGGCGCACTGCTGACGAGATACGGAAAAGCAGTGATCTTTCAAGGAGAATTCGTACAAACGGACGCGGTGATGAGCTGGACGAATTAGCAAAAGTTATCAACGCGATGTTCGACAAACTTGAAAATGATTTTGAGGCGCAGAAGCAGTTTACATCCAATGTCTCGCACGAACTGCGCACACCGGTATCTGTGATACTTGCACAGTGTGAATACGGATTTGACCGGGCTGATGACCCGGAGGAACTTCTTCAGATAATCGCATCCATACAGGAACAGGGATATAAAATGTCCGGACTTATAAACACCATGCTTATGTTCACGAGGATCGAACAGGGTACGGAAAAGTATCCGAAATCGGAAAACGATCTGACAGGAACGGTACACGGTCTGTGTGAGGATATGCGGATAATCGATGAAAAAAACACCGAAATATCGGAGGATCTTGATGACATCACTGCAAATGTAAATAAGGAAATGTTCAGTCTTATGGCCGGAAATCTTATTCAGAACGCACTGAAATACGGAAAAGAAAACGGACATGTAAGTGTATCACTTAAATCATCCGGTGATTATGCGGTCCTTAAAGTCACCGATGACGGTATCGGTATACCGGATGAGGATATGCCTCACATCTGGGAACGCTTCTACCGCGCAGACAAATCACGAAGCACAAAAGGCACCGGGCTCGGTCTTGCTCTTGTAAAGGAGATCGCCGAATATCACGGAGGATATGCCGAAGCTGAAAGCAGCGAAGGAAAAGGAAGCTGCTTTACAGTAAAGATCAGAAAATAAAAAAATTATTTTTTCTAACCTTATTCTAACCTTTGAACTGTAGAATAATAATCACAGAAGGAAACCGTGAGCAATTCACAAAGCAGTGAAGCTGCAGGTATAAAACCGCAGTCTCCGCAGCTCCTGTTTCCCGATTCATCACAGGTTATCAGACATAAAACAGTTTTAAGGAGAAGAATAAATATGAAAAATACAAAATACATCGCTGTTATACCAGCATACAAGCCAGGCATGGAAATGACAGAAACAGTCCGTGAACTTAATGAAGCAGGTTTTGAGGTCATCGTAGTAAACGACGGAAGCGGAAATGAATACGATCATGTATTCGGCATTGCACGCGGACTTACCACAGTTCTTGAGCACGATGTCAACAAGGGCAAAGGTGAAGCCATCAAGACAGGTATCAGATATATCCGTGAACACTATGCAGAACCTTTTATCATCGTTACAGCCGATGCTGACGGACAACACAAAACCAATGATATAATCCGTGTATGCAGCGAAGCCGAAGCACATCCTGACAGTCTCATCCTCGGAAGCAGAAAATTTGAGGGCGATGTTCCGTTAAGAAGCCGCATGGGCAACGCCATCACAAGAATGGTCTACAGGATCTCCTCCGGCGTAAAAGTATTTGACACACAGACCGGCCTCAGGGCTTTTGACAGCAGCCTTTCTGAACTGATGCTTGAAATAAACGGCAGCAGATACGAATACGAAATGAACGTCCTCATGGAAATGTCCGGCCGCTCAGTACCGATAAAGGAAGTGTGGATCGAAACAGTTTATCTCAATGACAACTCATCCTCACACTTCAGCACCGTAAAGGACTCCTTCAGGATCTATAAAGAGATACTGAAATATTCAGCATCATCATTCATGTGTTTCCTCGCTGACTACGGACTTTTCTGTGCACTTTCACTTCTCACCGGTTCCGCAGTTTACTCAAACATAATCGCAAGGATCTGCAGCAGTCTCTTAAACTTCGGAGTAAACAGAAAATTCGTATTCTGTTCCGAAACCAGATTCTCTTCATCAGCACTTAAATATTTCTGCCTTGCAGCAGTAGTCCTTCTTCTTAACACCCTTATTCTCCGCGCTCTCGCAGCCATCGGCATCAGCACATACGTCGCAAAGCTTATGACGGAACTGATCCTTTTCGCTTTCAGCTATATCATGCAGCAGAAGTTCGTTTTCAAGAAGACTAAGGCGACGGTGTGAATAACTGACTGAATACATAACAGCAAAAGCTGATATACACTGAAAATGATCCGTGTATATCAGCTTTTTATATCATTTTTTTCTTCTGTTTGTATCAAGCAGTTCTTCCGCGTTTTTCAGCATCAGTTCACTTGGGTTTTCGCCGCTCATTATTCTTGCTATTTCGCGTATACGGCCTGCTTTGTCAAGCTTTGTTACGTCAGTAGCTGTGCGGTCACCTTTGGTCTTCTTTTCAATGAGAAGATGATTGTCCGCCATTACTGCTATCTGTGAAAGATGCGTTACACAGAGTACCTGACGGTGGGCGCTTATTTCCTGAAGCTTGATGCCTATCTTCTGCGCTGCACGTCCGCTTACACCGGTGTCGATCTCGTCGAATATGAGTGTCGGGATGTCGTCCTGGTCAGCTAAAACCGTTTTAAGTGCGAGCATGATTCTTGAAAGTTCACCGCCGGATGCAATTTTTGCAATTGGCTTCGGCTCCTCACCCTTGTTTGCAGAGATCAGAAATTCAACAGAATCCATTCCGTTTGTGGAAAGTTTGCCCTTTTCATTTTTCACTTCAATGATCACATTCGGCATGTCGAGAAATTTCAGTTCCTCAGCAACTCTGCTTACGAATTTTTCAGCTGTACGCGCACGGTATTCCGAAAGTTTTTTCGCTTTCTCAGTCGTCTCTTCCAGCAGGCGTTTTCTTTCAGCTGTAAGCTTTTCGATCATCTCAGAGCTGTTTTCCATGCTGTCAAGCTCTTCAGCTGCTTCCTCGTACATGGTGATGACTTCATTCAGTCCCCTGTTGTACTTGCGCTTCAGAGTGCTTATGATGTCACGGCGTGCAGAAATAGTACTGAACGTCTCTTCATCTATTTCAAGAGATGAGGCACAGTGGGAAAGCTCGGAGGCAATATCGGAAAGTTCTATGTTTATTGAATGGATCCTTTCCAGAAGGGCCACGGCCGGTGAATAAACATCTGTAACACCTTCAAGAAGTGCCTCAGTATCATTCAGCCCGGAAACAATGCATTCATCATCACTGCTTATGCAGTTCTTCGATGCCATGAGTGCCTCGATTATATCAGTGCTGTTTTTCAGCATTCTGTATTCTTCTTCTATCTGGATATCTTCATCCGGTTCAAGTTCAAGAGGCCCTATCTCATCAACGACCGTCTGAAGATATATCATACGGTCAGAAGCCTGCTGTTCAAGCTTTTTCAGCTCTGCAAGCTTTCTTGCACACTGCTGAAGTTCACGGAAACTTTTTCTGTAGTCTTCAATGAAACTGTCATCGCCGCCGAAGCTGTCGAGAATTGCAATGTGGCGTTCAGGTGCCATGAGTATCTGATTGTCGTGCTGACCGTGAATGTTTATGAGCACCGCACCAAGCTCACGCAGAACAGATACTGTTGTTGCCCTGTTGTTTATTCTTGCAATGCTTCCGCCGTCAGCGTGTATCTCTCTTGTCACAGTTATCTCATCGTCAGAGTAACTTATTCCAAGTTCATCGAGCTTTGCTTTGACACTGTCGGAAAGATCTGTAAAAAGAGCAGTGATAAGTGCCTTTTCGCTTCCCGTACGGACAATATCCTTCGTAACTCTCTGACCAAGGACAGCATTAATACCGTTTATAAGAATAGATTTACCTGCACCGGTCTCACCGGTAAATGCGTTGAAATTTTCTTCCAGAGGGATCGATGCATTCTTTATGACTGCAAGGTCCTCAATGTATAGTTCCCTAAGCAAATTAGCTCCTCTTTTCTTTCTGTTTTCCTCATTCTCTCTCAGCAGACCGTGCTGATACATTCACTGTATACAGCTGTACATCAGCCCGTCATCTTCTTCAGTTTCTGCATGAACTGTCTTGCATTCTCCTCGTTTCTGAGAAGTATAAAAATCGTGTCGTCTCCTGCTATGGTACCAAGCACCTGCGGATAATCCATTGAATCGATCATGGCGCAGGCTGCCTGTGCCATACCTGTATGACACTTGATAACAACCATATTCATGGCATAGTCAACGCTTATTATTGTCTGAAGGAGCAGGTTGGAAAACCTTGCATCAGTATTTCCTGACTGTATGTACCTGTACTTTCCCTCGTCATTTACAGCCTTCACCAGTCTGAGTTCCTGAATGTCACGCGAAACAGTAGGCTGTGCGGCCCTGAAACCTTCTTCAGCAAGAAGCAGCTGAAGTTCTTCCTGGGTCTCAACGTCTTTTGCCGCTATTATCTCAAGGATCTTTTTCTGTCGTTTATTCTTCATCAGTTCCCTTTCAGCGATCTCATAAGCTTTCTGTTAAGTGAATCGTAAAACGTAATTCCGGTCATGTCGATGAGCTTTATCTTGCAGGCAGATTTTCTGACAACAAGTCTGCTTCCGCTCCGCAGCACTACAGGTTCATTGCCGTCAACTGAATAGCCTATCTGAACTTCCTCCGGTGAATGATGAACAAGTGTTATCACACTGTCAGCATTAAAAATCATCGGACGGACGAAAAGTGAGTGAGGACAGACGAGATTCATTTCAAGACATTCAAGTTCCGGCTCAATTATCGGACCGCCTGCTGAAAGTGCATAGGCAGTTGAACCTGTAGGTGTACTGAATACGACACCGTCACCCAGATAGCTTCCGATAAGATTATCACCGACATAAACATCAAATTCCATGATCTTTGAATAACGGCTTGTGACCACAACGTCATTCAGTGCACGGAAAATTTTCTTTCCGTTTTCGCCTTCATTTTCCACAGCAAGAAGCATTCGTTCCGAAATTTTGTAATCACCGGAAAAAAGCTTTTCAAGGATCTGAAGATTATCCTTTTCAACCGACGCCATGAATCCGAGGCGCCCCGTGTTTATGCCAAGAAGCTTAGTATCCGTGCCGGTCATGGCAGAAGCGCACTTAAGGATCGTTCCGTCTCCGCCTATGGCAACGGCAAAATCCGCTTCTTCCGCAAGCTTTCTGAACTCACCGTATTCTATGTTTCCGAGTGATGAAAAAGTTTCACGGTACATGCTGTCCATGAAGATCTCAGCACCGAGTTTTCCGAGAATACCGCATACATCGAGCGTACAGCTGTACGCATCCTTTTTCTTTAAATTTGGAAAAATAACTATCTTCATTTTTCTTTTCCTAACGCCTCTCTTACAAGTTCGTCTGCACTGAATGAAACCGGAACACAATTTCCGCCGGTGTGTTTAAGATACATAAGATACTCCGCATTTCCGGTACCGCCTTTTATCGGTGAAACACAGATACCCGAAACGCAGAATCCGCATACTGACGCAAATTTCGTCAGATCACTTATGACCTGTCTGTGGACTTTCGGATCCTTTACAACACCTTTTTTGTTCAGATTTGATTTTCCTGCTTCAAACTGCGGCTTGATAAGAACGACCGCTTCGCCGTTTTCCGAAAGAATTTCCTTTATTTTAGGAAGAACAAGCTTAAGCGAAATAAACGAAACATCCGTTGCAATGAAATCAGGCTGCTTTTTAAAATCATTTACGACTGTTTCACGGATGTTTGTGTTTTCCATGTTCACAACACGCTCATCTGAAGCCAGTTCAGGTGCAAGCTGACCGTGTCCGACATCAAGAGCGTACACTTCAGCGGCACCGCCTGAAAGCATTACTTCAGTAAACCCTCCGGTAGATGCACCTATGTCAAGACAGACTCTGCCCTTAAGATCAATTTCAAAAGCAGAAACCGCCTTTTCGAGCTTAAGTCCGCCCCTGCCGACATAACTGTGATCCTCACCAGTCACCTCAAGCACATTTTCATCAGTGACTGTAAAAGCAGGTTTTGCACACGTTCTGCCGTCAACAGTTACAAAACCGTTTTTTATAAGCTGTCTTGCACGTTCGCGGCTTCTGCATAGGCCGCGTTCAAAAAGTTCAACGTCGAGTCTGTTATCAGACATAGATCATTCTCCCTGTCAGAAAGCACTGATTTATTCATAAATCAGTGCAGGGATACGGGGCGAAGCCCCGCATTCCCTCCTGCCGAAAATCCGGCTTCGCCGGATTTTCGGTCAGCTTATTGTTTCCTTAACTTTATCGATAACTGAATCGGTATCAAGACCGTATTTTTTCAGCTGACTTGTCACAGAAGCCTGTTTTATAAATCCTTCAACAGCAGTGATGCTGAATCTGCCGCAGAATCCTTCACTGCATACAGCACTGAGAAGATGTTCGGCAATTCCTCCGCTCTTCATGCCTTCCTCAAAGAAAAAGATATTACTGTATGATGCTGCTTTCTTTACCATTTCACTGTCAAGCGGCCAGATCCTGTTAAGCTTCAGTACGTCACACTTTAACGAATACATATTTTCAAGTATGTCAGAAGCTCTTATTACGTTTTCAGCTGTTCGTCCGTAGCTTACGAGAAGAGCTTCAGCACCTTCACGTTCTGTAAATGAATAGTCAGAAAACTCCGTCTGCTTCTCTCTTTCCGTACAGTCCTTTCCGCGCGGATAGCGCAGACATACCAGACCTTCAAGTTCACCGACAGCTCTTCTGAGATCATACTTAAGCTCGTCATATCCGGACGGTGAAAAGACTGTCACACCCGGTACAGATGTAAGCATCGGCACATCAAAAACACCCTGATGTGTCTCACCGTCTTCACCAACAAATCCTGCCCTGTCGATCCCGATGACCATATGGCAGCGCGAAAGAGCCGCATCATGCACGATCTGATCATATGCACGCTGAAGGAATGACGAATATACGGCAAATACAGGTACCATTCCCATACTTGCAAGTCCGGCGCAGTAAGTTACTGCATGCTGTTCAGCTATACCGACGTCAAAGAATCTTTCCTTGTACTTTGCAGCGAAGAACTGTAATCCTGTACCGTATTTCATAGCTGCCGTGACAGCGCATATTTTATCATTCTCACCTGCAAGTGATGCAAGCTCACGTCCGAACTCAGATGAAAATGAATCAACACTGCTTACTTCAGGGTTTCCTGTAGCAATGTCAAAACGCGGAATACCGTGATACTCACCCGGATTTTTTTCAGCAGGCGTATAGCCCTTTCCCTTTATGGTATTTACATGTACAAGAACCGGCTTGTGCATAGACTGTGCAACTTTGAGCACAGCCTCAACTGCTTCAATGTCATGTCCGTCAACCGGTCCGAGATATTCAAAGCCGAGATCCTCGAACATGGTGTTGCCCTTGAGTACAACTCCCTTGATCGCGGATTTTGAAGCGCTGAGCACCTTGCTTATAGGCTGTCCGACTACCGGTGTCTTTTTCAGTACCTGATCGACGGCATTCTTTGTGTTCATGTAGCTTTCCTTGTTTCTGATAGCGGAAAGATACTTGGCAAGAGCGCCTACGTTCTTTGAAATGGACATGCCGTTATGGTTGAGGATAACGATAAGATTGCTGTGACTCTTGCCTGCGTTGTTCAGTCCCTCATATGCAAGGCCGCCGGTAAAGGCACCGTCACCTATCACTGCAACAGCGTGATTGTTCTTGTTTTCAAGTTTCATCGCCTCGGCAATTCCGCAGGCTATCGAAATAGATGTGCTGCTGTGACCGCTTACAAACGCATCATGTTCAGATTCGTCAGGTTTAGGAAAACCTGAAATACCGTTTTCCTGACGCAGAGTGGAAAAACGGTCAAGACGGCCTGTCAGGATCTTGTGAGTGTATGTCTGGTGTCCCACGTCCCATACGATCTTGTCTTCAGGCGAATCGAAGACTCTGTGGATCGCAACTGTCAGCTCGACCACTCCAAGATTTGATGCAAGATGACCGCCGTTTTTTTGAAACAGTCTTGATCAGAACATTTCTTATATCCTTGCACAGATCCCTGCACTCATCTATGGAAAGAGCCTTAAGTCCTCCCGGAAGGTCAAGCTTTTCGAGTTTAGTTTCGTTCATTTTTTTTCAACTGCCCTTTATTTTATCGGGAAGAAAAATCCGACAAGTGTACCGACAACGGCACCGCCTATAACCTCGATCGGAGTATGTCCGAGGAATTCATTAAGATCCTTTATTCCGACCTTTTCTGAATTTTCTTCCTTTATTCTGAAATTAAAAAGTCTGTTAATCGTATTGAGTTCTTTGGCATGAAGGCCTGCTGCATGTCTTACATTCAGCGCATCATAGATGACTACAGCAGAAAATACCGCTGCCACACCGAAAACTGAAGAATGTACTCCGTCAATACGTCCTGTTGTCACAAGCGCTGCTATTACCATTGCTGTATGTGAACTCGGCATACCTCCTGCACCTATCATTCTTTCATACGCAACTTTTCTGTTTTTTACTGCATGTATAAGTGTCTTGAGAACCTGAGCTGTAAACCATGATGCAGCACTTATAATTAAAATATTGTTAAACATAAATCATACTTCCCTTAAGTTCCACTTAGAGCCGATCCCCATAAAGATCCCGCCAAAGTTTTTATTTTCTTCTGTCAAGAAGCTCATTTGTCAGAGCCTTCAGGAAACCGCTGTCTTCAAATCCATCAAGAAGATCCAGCGCTTCCGCTGTGAGTCTGTCTGCTTCTTCCTTAGCTTTTTCTATACCCATAACAGTTACAAATGTTGTTTTGTTGTTTTCCTCGTCGCTTCCGACCGGTTTTCCAAGTTCCTCGGTTGTTGAAGTAACGTCAAGTATATCGTCAATGATCTGGAAAGCAAGGCCGATCTTTTTTGCATATTCATCCGCCCTGTTAATCATTTCTTCAGAAGCTCCTGCTGCTATGCATCCCATACGTGCGGAAGTTCTTATAAGAGCTCCCGTTTTCAGTGAATACATGTATCTGAGATTTTCTTCATCGACGTCGTTTCTTGTTTCATTGTCTATATCGATAGCCTGTCCGCCTATCATACCTGTTACAGCGGTGGACGCTGCAAGGTCAGAAATTATTCTTGCTTTTTTCGCTCCGTCAAGAGCCGTGTCTTCAGCAATTATCTGAAACGGCAGCACAATAAGCGCGTCACCGGCAAGAATAGCTTCAGCTTCAGTATACGCTTTATGACATGAAGGCCGGCCGCGTCTGAAATCATCATTGTCCATTGCAGGAAGATCATCATGTATGAGTGATGCAGTATGTATCATCTCTATAGCCGCTGCAGGAGCAGCTGCCATTTCAGCACTTCCTCCGCAGAGTCTGCAGAATTCAGTTACAAGTACCGGTCGTATACGCTTTCCTCCGGCTTCAAGTGAATAACGCATTGCTTCCGTAAGACGGTTCTGCGCAGGATTTCCTGATCTGTCTTCCGTATATTTTCTAATATTCTTCTCAATACCGGCAATGTAACCGATCATAATATCTTTATACTTCTGTTCCATCGTTTTCTCCAGCCACTGTAATTTTCATTTTTGCCTCGTCAAGTTCCTTGCGGCAGTCAAGTGAAAGCTTCATACCTTTGCCGTAAAGTTCGACGGCCTTGTCAAGCGGTATTTTACCGCTTTCAAGAGCAGCTACGATCTGCTCAAGTTCTTCAAGTTTTTTCTCAAAAGACATCTTTTTTTCTCTCCGTATCTGTAACCGATGCACAGGCTGAACCATCGGCAAAATCTATTCGTATGCTATCCCCTGCAGTTATCTCTGAAACGGATTTTATCATTTCACCGTCTTTTCTGTAAACTGTTGTATATCCGCGCTTAAGCACTTCAAGAGGATTAAGTGTTTCAAGACGTGCAATTTTACCGGCAAGAGCATTCTCTCTTCCGGTAAGAATATTTTTCATGGAATATTCAAGCCTTTTCCGCTTCATTTCAAGCTCTGAAATATTCTTTAAGAGGATGTTTTCCGGTGACATCTTCCCAAGTCTTGTCATCAGTGATGCAAGCCTTGTTTCCAGTCTTGCGGTACTAAAATCAAAAGCCTTTTCAGTACGG
Organism: Ruminococcus sp. HUN007; assembly: GCF_000712055.1. Taxonomy (NCBI): domain Bacteria; kingdom Bacillati; phylum Bacillota; class Clostridia; order Eubacteriales; family Oscillospiraceae; genus Ruminococcus; species Ruminococcus sp. HUN007. The sequence goes on from NZ_JOOA01000002.1 coordinate 705,211, forward strand.
TCTCTGAGGGAATCAACATATTTTCTCATATCTGAGATATCAGGTACAGCCAGCTCCGCTGCAGCTGAAGGAGTAGGTGCTCTCATGTCAGCGACAAAATCAGCTATTGTAAAGTCCGTTTCGTGTCCGACTGCACTTATTACCGGCGTATTCAGATGGTAAATGTAATACGCCAGCTGTCTGTCATTAAAAGCAGCAAGATCTTCGTATGAACCGCCGCCGCGCCCGATTATTATCACATCACAGTCACCGCAGTCTGCCATGCTCAGGGATCTGCACAGTGATGCCGGTGCATCAGCACCCTGTACGAGTGACGGATAGATCACAAGTTCAGCAAGAGGATATCGTCTGGACATTATGTTGATCATATCCTGAAGCGCAGCTCCCTTTTCCGAGGTAACTACACCGACACGCTTTGGATATTCCGGCAGCTGTTTCTTGTGTTCCTTATCAAAAAGGCCCTCGGCTTCCAGTTCCTTTTTCAGTTTTTCAAATTCCATCTGCAGTTTTCCTGCACCGTCCGGAACCATGTCAGTAACGTAAAGCTGATAAATACCGTCCCGCTCAAAAACTGAAACAGATCCCATAGCTATAACGCTCTGGCCGTTTTCAGGCATAAACCGGAGAGATGCTGCGTGGCTTCGGAACATAACTGCTTTTATAAGCGTTTCACTGTCCTTCAGCGTAAAATACAGATGTCCGGCATTTTTAAAATTCGAGATCTCCCCCTTAAGAAATATCCCTTTGAGTTTGTCGTCCTCCTTAAGCTTAAAGGCGAGATATCTGTTGAGCTGAGATACTGTAAGTATATTCAATATATCTGTACTCCCGATTTTATTTTCGCATAAACTGCAAGTCCTGATGCATTGTCGCATGAAAACTCCGGCTCTGCAAAGTATGCGTCAAATTCCTTTTCAAGTTTTTCTCTGATTATCCTGTCAGACATTACTCCTCCGGCAAAGACCACCGGCATGTTTCCGTACTTTTCTAAAGCTGCAGCGGTCATGGCCTTTACTGTCTCGCAGACATATGTAAGGCAGAAAAGCGCTATATCTTCAGCGGGCTGATTTTCTTCCTTCATTTTTCTGCACTTGTTTTCAAGTCCTGAAAGAGAGCAGTCTGTCCCGCGTATTACAGGCTTCACCTTAAATTCTCTTCTGCTTTCCGACGCCAGCTTTTCAAGGGCCGCTCCGCACGGAAATGCAAGATCAAGCATGAGCCCTGCGCGGTCCACAGCCTGACCGGCTTTCAGATCAAGGGATGTGCCCGCCTGAGTAATGTTTATTATGTTTTCATCATCCGGTCTGCATATAAGGCAGTCCGTCGTTCCTCCGCTCACATGAAAGGCGATAAACTCCTGTGAAATAAGGTCAAGTCTTCCTGCTGAATAAAGTGCTGCAAGAATATGCCCGGTCTGATGAGACGTCCTGTAAAGCTCCGCTCCCGTTATTGCCGCAAGTGATCTGGCAAGACCTTCACCGCACAGGAAACACGGCATGTATGAACCTTCGGCAAGCCTTGGTTTTACAGAAACGCCTATCGCGGTCAGGACGATATCTGAAGTGAGGGCCTCCACAAGATCAGGCAGCTGCTTTGTATGGTGAAAAACAGCATCGCTCTGTCTTAAGCCTAAGTTTCCCTTAGCTACAGGCAGAAGTTTTTTCTGCTGCTTCATCTCACCTGTAACACTGTCATAAAGAGCTACCGATGTGGTATAGTTACTGGTGTCTATCCCCAGAAAGCAGCCCATTATTTGTTTTCACCTTCAAGGCTTCTTGTGTATGCACCGAGAATACCGTTTACAAATGAAACGTCTTCCTTGTAGGAATAGTTCTGTGCAAGAAGTACAGCTTCGCTTACAGCCGAGTTTGTCGGGATCCTGTCATTGTAAAGGATCTCGTAGAAAGCTATTCTGAGAATTGCAACGTTTATCTTTGCGATACGTGCAAAAACTCTTTTTTTGCTGTACTGAGCGATCATAGCATCAAGTTCCTCTGACTTTGCAAGAACATCAGTTACCATCTGTCTGACATCATCATTGACTGTGATCTCGTCGATGTCCTCAGCCATTTCAAAAAGCTCATCAACCGGATCATCTCTGAGCAGTGATTCGTATATTATCTTGAACGCACTGTCTCTGATGTCTCTTCTTGTCAGTTTATCTGCCATATAAAAAACTCCTTTTATTTCTTTTCAAAGCTTATGCCCGATACGTTAACGTTAACTCTGGATACAGTAATTCCGGCAGCTGACTGCACTTCTGACTTTACTGCATTCTGTATCTTTTCACAGGTCATAACAGCACTTGCCCCGTGTTTGAGAACAACGTCAGCAGTGATCTCGACAACGTCACCGTCAGCCTTAACACTTACCGGATTTGTTTTCATAAAGAAGCTGCGTATAAATCCATAGTCTGAACGGATCTTTTCAACTCCCTTGATCTCGTTGATCGCATTTGCTGCTATGGAAGTGATCACTTCCTCTGAGATCCTGACTGCACCGGTGTTTTCCTTTGACATACTATTCCCCTCCGTATACTGATATGATAAGCAGCCGCCGGCTGAAAGCACATAACACGGCCGCAGCTAGCCTCTTTGAATTCAATCTCTTATATTATAACATTTTTTGAGTCTGTTTACAACCGTTAAAGGTATAAAAATATGCCGCATAAAAATATCCCTTCAGATCACGTCAAATGATCCGAAGGGATATGGTATTGTTTAATGAAAATACACGCGGCAGACCGGTCCGGGTTTTCACTTTTTATGATACGTTACCAGTCTGTATGCCGGTAAGTGTTTTGCTTAATTTGCTGCCAGATAAGCACTTGCAGCCTTCTGCACTGCTTTTGAAGCGTCTTCGGCAGTCATATCAGGTGATGTGAAGTATTCCACTGCTGCTTCCCTGATAACATTATAGTAATCAGAACCCTTAGGACTGATGTATGCTTCACCGTTCACAGCTTTTCTGAACTTGTCAACTGCCTTGGAGTCGATCTCATCGATCTCGTACTCTTCGCCCCATGTTGTATTTACTGTCGGAACAAAATCTTTTCCGTTCAGCATACGTTCGAATCTGAATGAAGTTCTGTCTGAGATCATCTGGTCAAGGACTGACTTTCTTACAGGAAGAATATCTGAATCGATGTGGCCTTTCATCTCTTCCTCGGTATAGCCTTTTTCCTGACCCCATCCGTAGAAGTCCTCAGTAAAGAACTGACGGATAAATCTCCATGTCTCAGCCTTGGCGTCAGAGGTCTTCAGAACTGAGAAACACATGCCCGGTTCAACTTCAAGACCAAGTTCCTCGTTTGATGAAGGCATGCCCTTTACGATAAGGGACTCGCCGACTGCAGCTTCTTCGTACGCAAACTTATTCGGTGATGAAAGAAGATCTGCACGTACCGGATACTGCTTGTGAGCTGTTCTGTCATAATCGATCGACGGTGAATCCGATACAGGCGGGAATGCATCTGCCCACTGAAGAAGTTCCCTGAAGTCCTTGTTGTCAAGAGAGCATGTTCCGTCCTCAAAGTTGGTACGGTCTGTAACGAAAGCAGGAAGTACTGCATCGAGAGCATCTTCTTCATTTACGTATACAGTATTTGAAACATTTGCTGCTTCAAGGAATTCACTGATCTTCCAGTGGTTCTTGTTTTCAACAGCCGATTCATCAGCTACAAATGTTCTTCCCCTGAATACCGGGAATATTCTGTACATTACATCATCATATTTAAACAGACCGGCTATGTTTTCCATAAAGTCGTCTTCTCTGATCTCAGGATCATCCTTTATGAGTTCGCTGAGGTCAGCAAATTTACCTTCTGCAGCATAGGAACTAAAGTCGTTGTCAGCAGGATCGTAAACAATGAAGTCAGGTGTGAATCCTTCACGCATATCCTGTTCAAGTTTCTGCATTCCGTTGATCCTTACTTCAGAAGGTGTGTATGAAGTTTCAGATTTATCGTCATCTTCGTCTTCGTCTTCATCATCTTCATCTGTATCGTCAGCGTCTTCATCTTCATCATCTTCAGATTCTGAAACTTCGTCATCCTCTGTTTCTTCATCTTCTGAATCTGTATTCTTTTCGTCCTCTTCGTCTTCCGTTTCCTCATCCTGAAGAAGTTTCTTTTCCTCTTCGTTTTCCGGATCTGTCAGAGTAGTAAGAGTACCGAATTTATTGTAGTTCTTAGGGTGGATAAAGTACTGGTCATTAGTACTGTTGAATTCCTTGATTCTTGAGATAAGATCGTATTCAGTACCATTGATATTTACAGTAGCATAGATATCGCCGGCTACTGTGATTATTCTTCTTGAATTGATGTCAGCAAGTCTCTGTGCATCAGCCTTTACAAGACGAACCGGCTTTGTAACGATCTCTGTCTTTACAACAGGTGCCGGAGTTTCTGATTCAGTCTGCTCTGTAGGATCTTCCGATGTCACTTCATCTTCATCCTCGCCATCGCCTTCTTCATCGTCATCTTCGTCTTCATCAGAAGCATCTTCATCCGTTTCCTCTTCACCGGATGATTCCTCATCTGTTTCATCAGCTTCCGTATCATCTGTATCTTCTGCGTTTTCTGCATCTTCACCGTCATTTTCTGCATCTTCACCGTCATTTTCTGCCAGCGCAGCTTCTGTTACTACAGCTTCATTTGTCGCAGCAGGAGTTTCTTCTGTAACAACAGTTTCGCTCTTAAGGCAGTAGATATCACCTGCATCCTTGATGCCAAGGCATGTAAGAACAGATGCATCAACATCAGCATCAGTCCACTGCATGAGTTCCTCTGTCTTTCTGTCAGCTGTCTTTATTCCGTAAACGGAAGACTGATCGGAAAGGTATGCATCATAGACGTTGTCACCCGCAAGCTTTGTAACAACTGTACCCATATCGGTTGAGATCTTAGTTGAAAGATCAGGCTCTCCTTCGTCGTTTATCATGCACAGGCACATGCTTCCGTCTGAATCCCTGAATGCTCTCCAGAGTTCAGCACCGCTGCAGAAGAAAACGTCATCGTCGTAGCTCTCCACTGAAAAACGGCCGGTACGTATACCGTAGCTGTCAAACCGCTGAACTGTCTTTCCGTTTACCGGATCAGTTTCAATAACAAAGATATTTCCGTCTGATGAAACGAACAGGTCATTGAGCTCAACATTGTAAGGAAGTGTTTCACCGCCTACCATTCTGTTAAGAGTTCCGTCCGGTTTCATTCTGTAAAGTTCTATTTTTGTATTGTCTGCGACCACTGTTTTTTCAGGAGAAACTACGGTCGTTTTCTGAGTGCGCTCCACCTTTGCAAAGTAAAGATCACCCAGGCTGTTTACAAACGCACCTTCGATATGTCCGTCAAAGCCCAGAGTCATCTTGGTCTCATCAGTCACTTCACCGTTTGCGTTAGCTGCGTAGAAGTGCTTGAGTGTCTGAGGCTTTTCCTGATACACGATTATGTACTTCTTGCCGTCAAAGAAAGCACCGAGTACTTCCTGATCAGTTGTTCCGGCTTTTTCAATTACTCTTTCAGTACCTGTTTTTATATCCTTTACGCAGACACCTTTTTCATTTCCGTAAAGTACTCTGTCAGTGAAAACAGTGAACAGTCTGTCATTTTCACCAAGAGTAACACCTTCCGGAAGATCAGAAGGATTCGCAGGTGTGTACACAAATCCTTCCGGCGCATTGTAAAGATCTGTTCTCTGCATTGTGGCAATATCGATATTGCACATCCTGTAACCGGAACCGCTTGTGTATGTTATATCATCTGTAAGATAATACATGTGGTCGCCGCCGTACAGTGTATCTGTTATTTTTCCGAAAAGTCCCCCGACTTCGGAAAGCGGCTGTTCCTCATAGTAACATGTAAGCTTGTATTCGTTTCCTATTTCAACAGGCTCAGCTGAAGGTTCCTCTGTAGCGGTGACTTCAGGCTGGGATTCCTCGATTATCTGACTGCTGTCCTCCGTTTTCTTGCATGATACAAATGAAGACGAAACGGCAAGTGCAGTTATAAAACTGATTATTCTTCTTGATTTTTTCATTTCTACTCCCTTTTCTGCATCCGGTTTAGGAAAACACTGATTTAACCGCAGCACCGGCTTTTCAGGTACTGCAAAACGGAGAGTTTACAGGGCATTGCCCCGCACACTCTGCACTGATTAATATATTGATCTGTGGTTTCTTAAACAATCACTGATTGATTTTTATCACACTTTATTATTATACAAAATTTTTTCGCCAAATGCAACGATTATCACAAAAATTAAGGAAAAAAATTATCCGGCAGAAAAGCTCTGCCGGATAACGATAATAAACATATAATTCTTGATAGTCTTTTACTGCACATTTGACAGTATCAGAATTTATTTCTCCATACTGAAGGAGAAAGCATTACTATGACCGGAAGGCACTCAAGTCTTCCTAAAAGCATGTCAAATGACAGAATAATCTTTGCAAAGTTTGAGAAGAAAGAAAAGTTCTGTGTCGGGCCTACCTTGTTAAGTCCCGGTCCTATGTTGTTGATACACGTTACTACTGAAGAAAATGAAGTTGCAAAATCATTATTGTCGAACGAAACAAGGAGAAGCGATATGAACAGAAGTCCGGTGTAAAGAATGAAATACGTCTGAACTCCGTGAACCGTTGCCGTGTCCATGGTCTTGTCCTCTCCCTTAAGTACATAAACGCACTTCGGACTGAGCGTCTGACGAACGAATTTCTTGACACTCTTGAACATGATTATTATTCGCTGCACCTTGAGACCGCCGCCGGTGGATCCTGCACAGGCACCGATAAACATCAGCATGAGAAGTACCATCTGTGAAAACTCCGGCCAGAGTGCATAGTCATCTGTTCCGAACCCAGTCGATGTCATTATGGATGACACCTGAAATACCGCTGATCTGAAATTTTCCTCCGGATCAGGATGTATCAGAATGTTTGATCCCATTATAAGTCCGGTGGCTAAAAGAATAATAATAAGGTATACTCTTAATTCTGCATTTCTGAGCACTGTTTTTATATGTCCGGTCAGGATAAGATAGTAGATGCTGAAATTAACGCCGAAAACTATCATTCCCACCGTCAGAACGTATTCAATATATTTCGAATTGTAAAACGCTATACCGTTGTTTTTTATACCGAATCCGCCGGTACCGGCCGTTCCCATTGCGTGGCATATACTGTCGAACACCGGCATGCCGCCGAGTATCAGAAGAACTGTAAGTGCAACTGTAAGAACACCGTATATTATGTAAAGATAACGTGCCGATGTTCTGCCCTTCGGTGTGAGTTTTCCGACCTGCGGGCCGGCACATTCGGCTCTCATAAGATACATGGTCGCCTTGTTCGCCGGAAGGATAGCAATGGCAAGTACAAGTACCCCCATGCCGCCGACCCAGTGTGTAAAGCTTCGCCAGAACAGCATTCCGTGCGACATGGACTCAATGTCCGTAAGAATGGTCGAACCGGTAGTTGTAAATCCTGAAACACTTTCAAAAACCGCATCGACAAATGACGGAATCTCGCCGGAAAGCCAGAAAGGAAGAGCTCCGGCCACCGGATATATGACCCACAGAAGTGCAACGATCATAAGAGCTTCCTTGGCGAACATGTCACTTTCCTTCGGTTTCAGTATCGCCATCGGAAGTGAAAGCACGGCCACACCGATCGCAACTTCCAGGAAAGCTTTAAGTGCATCCCATTCACCGTAGAAAAGGCTTACAAGTGCCGGAATAAGGAAAAGTAGGGAGCCCCATGACGTGATCCTGCAAAGATAATGTGCTACTGCCTGTTTATTCATTCCTTAACTCCTTAATCTGCAAGAATATCTGTAATATCAGAAAAATGGTGTTCCTTGGAAATAACGATCACCGAATCATCTATTGTGATGAAATCATTACCGTTCGGGATGATGACCGTCCTTCCTCTGATTATACCGCAGATAAGAATGTTCTTCTTAAGGTTCAGGTTTTTAAGAGGAATGTTGATAAGTCCGTCTATAGCCTTGGTTATCCTGAATTCGATAGCCTCGGCCTTGTTCTCGACCAGATGATAAAGCGCCTCAATGTTGCTTCCTGAAGTGTTCTTCATGGAGCGGACATAGCTGAGAACTACTGATTCTGTCAGCATTTTCGGTGAAATAAGGCAGTCAAGACCCACCTGACCGGCAATTTCGCGGTAGCTTTCACGGTTTATCTTGGTGATGACCTTGGCCCCGGAATTTCTGGCAGCAAACAGCGACATGATGATGTTTTCCTCATCTATGCCTGTCATGGATATAAACGCATCTGCGTGCCTGAGTCCCTGCTCAATCAGTACCTCCTGGTCAGTTCCGTCTGCATGGACAATGTCAGCATGCGGAAATTCCATTGCGAGATTCTGGCACTTCTTCTCGTCTATCTCGATTACCTTTACCTGCATGTGCGCATTAAGAAGCTGCTTGATAAGGTAGCTGCACACTTTGCCTCCGCCTACGATAAGCACGGTCTTGATCTTCGAACGCGTTGAGCCGATAGCCTTGAAAAAGCCTTCAATGTTACGGTGCGATGCCGCAATATTCACTTTGTCGCCGCTGTGAAGTATAAAGTCACCGCCCGGAATATACAGCTTTGAATCACGTTCAACTGTACAGATGAGGTATTTTATCTTGTGTTTTTTATAAATATCGGCAAGTGTCATGCCGTCAAGTTCAAAACGGTCACTGAGCTTATGCTCGACAAGTTCTATTCGTCCCCTTGAAAAGACTTCAAGCTTTGCCGCCGCCGGGAAAATAAGTATACGCATTATTTCATCGGCGGTGATTAGTTCCGGATTTATTACCATGGAAAGACCTATGTCTTCCTTTAAGATTCCTATCTGAGCAAAGTACATCGGATTGCGCACTCTGGACATGGCGCGCTCAGCACCAAGCTTCTTTGCAAAAAGGCAGCAGAGAAGATTGAGTTCGTCATGCGGTGTGGTCGCAATGCAGAGATCCGCCCTTCCGGCATCAGCCTCCTGAAGCACATTTATATCAGCACCGTTTCCGTTTATGCACATGATATCCTGAGTATCCTGTATTCTTTTTATAACAGCATCGTTTGTGTCGATGGCAATGACATCATGCCCTTCCTTGGACAGTGCATTTGAAATATTGCTTCCGACCTTACCGGTCCCTATAATAACCACTTTCATAGTCTGGAAAACCATCCTGTTCTAAATAAACATCAATACTTTATTATAAATCCTTTTGAGTACATTTGTCAACCTTGATTGCCGGGCAAAAGATGAATGATCATTAAACATTGAGTATACTTACGTGAAATTCCGTGCCGGACGGAAATAAGATTCCGCCGGATATAAAAATTTTCACCTGCAACAGCTGAAAACAGGATAGATTTTGATGCGGTTTTGTGGTATAATTCATATCAGACGGATGATTACGGGACACTGTCCGCTGATGTAAAACAGCAATATCCGGAATTCCGGTCAGTGTTTCCGGTACAAAACTGTACGGCAGTTTTATGTTTTCAGTTTTTCTGAAAGCGGCATACATTAAGGAGGCTTATCAAATGAAAAATCCGGCATTAAAAAAAGCGGTTTCTGCGGTACTTGCTGCATCAATGATCGCTTCATCAGCTGTTCCGGCTGTATGGGCAAAAACAACACCAGGCAAGGCTGACTATGAGGAAACCGACAATAACTGGGCAAGACTTCTGCAGCATACACTTTACTTCTACGACGCAAACATGTGCGGTGCAGACGTTAAGGAAAACAATCTTCTTCCATGGCGCGGAAACTGCCATGTCTATGATGCTGAAGTTCCTCTTGACTCTGAACACACTAATCTTTCTGATTCATTTATCAAAAAATACAAGGACGTACTCGATCCGGACGGCAACGAAACAGTAAACGTATCCGGCGGTTTCCACGATGCGGGTGACCATGTAAAGTTCGGTCTTCCGGAAGCATATGCAGCTTCAACCGTATCATGGGGATACTACGAGTTCCGTGAAGCATATGAAAAGACCGGTCAGGCAGATCACGTCGAAACCATCTGCCGTTACTTCTGCGACTATTTCATGAGAAGCACATTCCGCGATGATGACGGAAAGGTCATCGCGTTCTGCTATCAGGTCGGCGACGGTGACATTGACCACGCTTACTGGCAGTCACCTGAGATCGATGCAATGGCAAGACCTGCATGGTTCGCCACAAGCGAGATCCCGACAACTGATGACGTATCTGAAAGTGCAGCCGCACTTGCGATAAACTACTATAATTTCAAGGATACTGATCCGGCATACGCTAAAAAATGTCTTGACTACTCAAAGGCTTTATTTGACTTTGCAACTGAAAACAAAAAGGCAGTCGGCGACGGTGCAGACGGTCCTAAGTCCTACTACACATCAAACAAGTGGGAAGATGACTACTGCTTCGCAGCATGCTGGCTCTACCTTATAACCAAGGATCACCGATATATCGCTGACAGCATCGGCTACGTTGATTACTACGCTCCTCCGGGATACATTCTCTGCTGGAACGATATGTGGAACGGTGTCGGTACACTTCTCGGCCGCATCCAGGAGATATATCCGGAAGTAAAGGAAGAATACCGTGAAGCTGCCGGAAGAAATCCATACGAAGAGATCGACTTCTGGAAAATGCAGGCCAAGTCTATGAACGCTGCCATGAACGGTGATGCAGGTACTATCACACCAGCCGGATATTTCTGGCTCAACACATGGGGTTCAGCCCGTTACAACACAGCTGCGCAGCTTACAGGTCTTATCTACGACAAGTACAATAAGGGCAAGGATCTTTACAATACCAAAAATCCTGACTACACATTCTCTGACTGGGCTCTCGGCCAGATGGAATACATCATCGGTGACAATCCTATGGACCGCTGCTATGTTGTAGGATATGCTGAAAATTCAGCTAAATATCCTCATCACAGAGCCGCATCCGGTCTTACAATGGCTGAAGACACTGCAAAGCACAAGCACGTTCTCTACGGCGCTCTCGTAGGCGGACCTGATGCTGAAGACAAGCACAACGACATCACAAAGGACTGGATCTACAACGAAGTTACCATCGACTACAACGCAGCTATACCGGGTGCGGCAGCCGCTCTTTATCTGCGCTACGGCGATGAAACTATGAAGCCGGATGAAAACTTCCCGCCGGAAGAGGAAACAGACGACACACAGATCTTCTCAGGCGATAATTTCTGGGTATCCGGTTACTGCTCTGATCAGGAGGAAAGTGACGGCGCAGGTGCAACAAAGCTTACATTCTTCGTTCAGACTGACTCACTCACACCGCACGATGATCTTTCAATAAGATACTACTTCGATATATCGGAATTTGAAAACAACAAGGATATTCCGTCATCATTCGTTCTTCAGAAGACCTACGACCAGGTACAGACAGAAGTTGACGACAAGGAAGCTGTTCTTTCAAAGCCGGTAAAATACAAGGACAACATCTACTACGTCGAGATATCATGGCCGGGTTACGCAATCGCGAACTCAAACAAGAAATATCAGCTCATCATCGGCATGTACTACGGCGACAAATGGGATCCGTCAAACGATCCGAGCCGCAAGGGCATCAAGGACATCGGTCCTGATTACGATGATATCGTTGCCGGTGTCGAACTTGCAGAAAAATGCGACTACGTCTGCGTATATGCCGACGGCGTCCTCGTAGGCGGAACAGAACCTGACGGCACACAGCCGAAAAAGGTATACAACGCATCACAGGTACTCCGCCTCGTTCAGCATCTTTCAGGTAAGAAGGAACTTTCCGATGACGCAAAGATGATGTTCGACTTCAACTCAGACAAGAAGGTCAATATCAAGGATCTTATTCTTCTCAAAGAGCTTGTTTTAGGTAAGTGATGGTGAATATTATGCGAGAAGAGTACAATATTGAAGAATTAAATCCACGCCAGAATCCTTATTCTGAGAAACTAAAAAACAGTAATGATTCTGTTTCATCTGAAGAACAGACTGATTCAGATACAGAATGCCATCCCGCATAAAATGGTGGCAGCTCATTCGAGCTGCAGTTGATAATTTTCACCTCAATTCTGAGGTGAAAATGACCTTTTAACAAAAGTGATCGCCCTGATTTCAAGCAAAGTCAGGGCGATCACTTTATTATGTATTAAGTTTACGTAAATTTCATTTCTGATCTTTTCCGGCATATATAACCGCCATAAAAATACGCATCAGATCTGAAATACTAGAAACCCTTAAACAGATATTGAATAAAAGCCTGCTATGCATTATAATATTATTATAAGGAGATTACTTCATGAGTATAAAAGGCGGAAAACTACTTTATCATTTAACCACACTGGATGCTCTCCCATCGATTGCTGCAACAGGACTGCTTTCACGCGGAGAATTAGCACGAAGAAATATTGTATTTACAGATACGGCTGATCATGAAATTCTATCAGGGAGGGAAAGGCTTGGCCTTTCGGATTATATTCCTTTTCACTTTCATCATCAGACATCATATGACAGTGGTGTTAAATACAGCCACATTAATACGGTTTTTATTTACATTCGTATAACAAGAAAGTTTCAGATATAATAGGATTTCCACCGCCATTTATTGACGTTGACGAAAACGGAATATACTTTTAGAGGAAGGGGCGAATCACCATGTTTAGGTTTACCACGGGAGATATATTGAAATCTGATGCCTATGCATTAATAAACACCGTTAACTGCGAAGGCTTCATGGGCAAAGGCCTGGCGTATCAGTTTAAGCTCCGCTCCCCTGAAATGAATAATGAATATATCCGTAAGTGCAAAGCACATGAACTGACTCCCGGAACATTGCATTGTTATAAAACCGATGATAAACTCATTATCAATTTTCCTACTAAGGACAAATGGCGCGAAAAATCAAAAATCAGTTTTATCACATCAGGACTGGATGCACTTATAAAAGCAATAAATGATTACCATATTGATTCAATTGCAATTCCTCCTCTCGGAAGCGGAAACGGCGGTCTCAATTGGAATGAAGTACGCGAGATCATCATCGAAAAATTATCCGCTGTCAGCGAACATACTGATATAATTATCTACGAACCGGCACTCAGCGGCACAGCATCTTCAAAAAAAGAGCCACAGTTATCATTATCTGCCCTGATACTTATGCTTATCAAATTCAAACTTGAAAAGTCTCATTTCAATAAGATTGGTCTTCAGAAAACCGTATATTTCATGAATATCCTTTCAGGCACTAATCTTTTCAGTTTTAAAAAAGCACCTTACGGACCTTTTGACAGTTCAATCAGCAGGGTTTCTGATGAAATAAAATATTTTCAGCAATATTATAACGGAATAAACACCAGAGAGGCTTATGATTTGCTGATGCAAAAGCTTATCAGCAAAAAAGTGAAAGATCAGTTAGATTTTTATGAACCGTTTATAAACAAAGCCGCCTCATTCACTAATCATTTCTCTTCAACAAAAGAAGTTGAAGGAGCTGGAACAGCTCTTTTCATTATTCAGAATCACCCAGGTATCAGTGAAAATGAAATAATCAACGAATTTCAAAACTGGTCAAAAGACAAGGCAGCCCGCTTTTCTGAAGATTCCATCATACAAGCTGTAAATGAACTCGAAAACTATGGATTTATAGAAAACTCACTATGCGGATACCAGATTGCAAGATGAATTGCATAAAATGGTAGCAGCTCATCCGAGCTGCATTCAATAATTTTCACCTCAGTTCTGAGGTGAAAATGACCTTTTAATAACAAAACTATCCCCCTGCTTTCTCTAAAACTGAAGTCAGGGGGATTTGTTTATGCCTTATTTTCTTCTCTGTTCCATAGCCGAAAAGAATTCCTCCGCTGAAACTCCTTCACCGGCTTTTGCCTGAGCTATGCCTCATTCCATCTTTGCGTTAAATTCTTCTTTTGTCATTTCTTCGAGTGAAACAGGATGTTTGGATGGGATTGAAGGACGATGTAAATACTCCGTAAGAGCATTCTTCAGATATTTATAACGTTCAAACTTCTCCGCCTTCGCAAAATGTACTTCACGGAACTGCTCAGGATTACTGCTGTAATCGAGTTTTTCGTCTCCGAACTGCTCACTGGTAAGGTCAAACGCCACATCTCCGACAACGTTGTAGCAGTGATAATTGCCGCCGCTTCGAAGAATACCATAAACCTTTCCTCCGAAAATATCCTGTGCGAGAAATGCAGTTATCGAGCACTGACCAAGTGTTTTATTATCTTCGCTCCAGAGCTTACGAAGACGCGGCGCACATGTGTACTCGCACCAGATCTCTGAAAGGATATCATAAAGCTTACGTGGATCTTTTATATCCTTAAATTCATCATTTACCGGCTGAACATTAGCATCTTCCCAGCCGTAGAAATTGTAATTCATCGTATTCACTCCTTGTATAAAGGTTATTTTCTCCTCAGTTCTGAGGTGAAAATTATCAATAGCAGCTCAAATGAGCTGCCACCATTTTCACATATCCAGTGCACTCAGATCCACTTCATGTTTCAGTTCATGTTCAGGTTTCTGTTGTGTATAGAACATTATCATATACCAAGGTAGATAATCAACATCATCTTTTTCTACATTGCCTTTGCAGAAAACTGTTGCTTTACCGAACTTCCATTCCGTTACAGTTCTTACTCTGTCAAGGGCATTATGCTTTTTATAATCGTTTCCGGATTTTATTTCAATAAGATCGACCTTCATTCCATTCTGAGTGATGAAATCAAGTTCACCGTATCTTTTTGAATCGAAATAATAGAGACCGAAACCATTTGCTTTCAGTTCCTGTGCCATGACATTTTCGAGAATACTGCCAAGGTTGATATCGAGGTCACCTTTAAGAAGATCAAACTGAATGTTTTCCATGCAGGCAGCACAAAGTAGTCCTGTATCTCCCATGAAAAGCTTGAAAAGATTGTGTTTGCTGTTCAGTTCCAGCGGAAGCTGCGGTTCGGTAACGTTGTAGCACGGAAGAGCAACCCCGGCGTCTGAAAGCCATTCAAAGCAATTTTCATATCGAAATGTACGTGCGCTTTTTTCGATTTTAGAGAGAAGAAAACGTCTGTTTTTATCGTTAAGCTGAGAAGGTACACTATCAAATACCGCTTTGATTTTTATCTTGTCACCGCCGTATGAGTATTTGGAGATATCCTGACGATACTGTTCAAGAATCTCTTTCTGTTTTTCAATGACGATGTTTATATCATGAGTGGTTACATATGTGTTTACGATGTCCGGCATGCCGCCTACCACGATATATGTATAAAAAAGATTAAGCATTGTATTATGGACAGCATCAGATACAAAATTCATGTTATCATAGCATTCCTTAAGATAACTGATTGTTTTATCCTGTACTCCGTTTGCCACAATGAATTCTTCGAGATCCATAGGATACATGTAGTATATTTCTTCAAATCCCACAGGATATGATCTTACCTGATTATAGCGTACACCTAGCATTGAACCGGTTTCGATATAGTCAAACCTACCGTCTTCAACTAGGAATTTTATTGCAGTTCTTGCCTCAGGACATTCCTGAATTTCATCAAACAGTACAAGAGTTTTGCCGGGAGTCATTGGCTTACGAACATATGCGGTAAGATTAGTAATTATCGTATCTGCCGAAAGCTCACCTTCGAATATTCTGACAGCATTTTTATCAGCTATAAAATTGATCTCTACAAAATTTTCGTAGTTTTCTTTTCCAAACTGTCTCACAAGAGTTGTCTTGCCAATCTGCCTTGCACCAATTATGCAAAGAGCCTTTTTATCAGCAGAGTTTTTCCATTCGTTTAGCTTGTCCCATGCTTTTCGTTTAAACACAGTATCACCTCAGTTTTTGAATAATGTTGCACTTAACAATTCACGGTTTTATCGTATCTCACAACTATATTGTAACATTATTCTTAAGTTTTTTCAATACCTTTGTAACGTTTTTCTTAATTTTTCAGCATATGTTTGTAACGTTTTTCTGAGATATTTGATGTGAATCTGTAACGTTTTTCCGAAAACGATTCGAAAGTTTGTACCGGTCAATAAAAGCAACACAAAAAGGTATCAGAACACCTCTGTACTGATACCTTTCGTTTCTATTTCATTTAGTCGAGTGAATAATCACCAGTCATTGTCGTCATCGTCCCAAAGTCTTCTGCGTTCCTCTTCCTCTCTTTCACGTCTGTACTCGCTGTCATCCCAGTTGTAGACATATTCTCCACGATCATAACTATAGCCGCTCTCATCAATGTACTCATACTCGCCGGAATCATAATTGTAACAATACTTAGCCATTCCTGTCACCTCCAAGTTCTATAACTTTTCTGTACCAGTCGTTCAATTCGACTAACAAATTTTGTATAGCAGCAGGAGCATTATTAATCTTACTTGTATCAACATCAATTATATTGAAAACAAATCCACTTGGAAGCATGTGATTGGCCGATATAAAGTGTAGAGTTTCATCATATTTAAGCTCATATTTCAAAACAATATCTTTCATTCTTTCTTTATCCAGACGTTTGTTTTTTATTTCTTCGATTTGCTCATTACTTAGTCCATTTTTACGCATTTCCTCAATGGTTTCATTCAAAGCTTTTAATACTGCTTCATATTCTTCATTGATACTTGTTTCGATATAACCACTTACTTTTTCGAATACTTTTTTATTATGCAGTAAAGCTTTACGTATCGACTTTTCTGCTGAATCATACTTTTTTCTGTTTATAAGACCTTCTATAATATCTTCAATGAACGGATATATGATACTGTTATCTGACCCATGCATATACCTGTGTCTATACCCTTTAACTGAAAATTCATCTGAAAAATAATCAACGATTCTTTCATTTTCAGTTTTGACGACAGCATCAACAATTGCACAGTCCATCTCATTTACGAATTTTATGTTTGAATCACTATTCTTTTTTCTATCTGCTCCATATTCAATATATCCTAATATATCAAAGGTTTCTCTTCCGCGCAAATAATACAACATCTGATCGTCATTATTATCTATAGCAAGAAGAATAGCATTTTTCCTTAACCTATCATCATGCATAACTTTTGATGTTATATCATTATAAATAACTCCTCGGTGAACACTATTATTCTCTTTATTTTCAGGTCCCATGTTTGTTCCACACCCAAACTGCATGATTGGAATTTCCGTTTCTTTATCATCTGGTTCAGATGCAAACCACATATACTTTCCATAAATCAAATACTTTAGAAAATCGTAATTTTTGAACTCTACTACATAATCAATAATTGTTTTTCCGTATTCATCAGCACATACCAGAAACTCATTTTGACTGTTGATGTACTTTTCCCATATAGCTTTATCATGAGAAGCAGCAATATCATAGTTTCTTACATGCGATTCCGGAAAAACATATTTTTTCTGTCCTGCCGAAAGGATTTCTTCTACAGACACTTTAAGCAACTCACTCACTGTTAAAAGATCATTACTCTGTATCGCTTTCTTTCCGTTTAATATATCTATGAACCTGTTTTCCATGTTTTTAATACAGTCATCATCTAATTTACTTCCTTGATGCTCCAGACAATGCTTACAAAACTGTCTTACCGATGTTTTTTTACCCTCAAGTCCAGAACTATCTATTAATCTACGAAGATAAATACCTATCTTTTCTTTCTGTTCAGCTGTAAATTTCATCTATTTACTCCTTAAAATTAATTATTATCCTTTTTTGAGTATTCTTAGTCAACAGCAGTTTCTTTCATTCATGGAAACAAACTTGTCAATCCATTCATTCATCTCTCTAATCAGAGATTTTATATGTTCTGGACCTTTCAATTCATTAAGATATATCAAATTCGATATTATCCATTCATATGTATCAGGCTTTCGGCAAAATATTATATTATGCTTTTTTTCATATCTAATCCATCGCATAACACTGCACATGATCTCTTCTTCGGTTGGAAAACAACGTGCATACTCTTCAAAACTGCATCCATTACTATAGCACTGCATCATCGCTTCTTTTTTCTTAGTGTTAGTTTCAAGGCACTTACTATGAAATTCATTATCAAGAATATTTTTAACTGTTTCATAAATCTTTTTGTTATGAGCAATAGCACGTTTGATATATATTTCAGCATGATCATATCTTTTATTTTCAATCATAGTTTCTATGATGCGACTATAAAACGGACAAACAACTATACTGTTCTCTTTTTCAATCATATACTCAGCAGAAAAATAATCTAAAACTGCATCATTCTCACATAAGGCAACAGCATCTATAACCGAGTTTAAAAATTCTTCTGTTACTTCAACATGATTTGTGTTATATTCCGGCCTTGAAATTATATACTCAATCGCTGAGGTACTTCTTGCTCGTAACATATCAAGTACTTCAACATTTCCGTTCTCTATAGCAAGAATTATAATTTTTGTTCTGAGTCTGTCTTCTTTTCTTATATTAGATTCCCAAAAGCTATTATTCATGTTGGATTCTTTTTTATAATCTACTTCAAATAAATCTGTGCCATATTTATTATCACTTTCTTTATCAGCAATAAGCCAGATGATATCTTCCTCAATCATATATTTAAAGAGCTTGATATTCTTTTTCTCAAACGCATAATCAATTACCGACTTTTTAAATTCGTCAAGATATAAAGTACAGCCATGATCAAGATACTGTTTCCATAAAGAAGGATCATCTGAACATGCAATATCATAATTGGTGATATGAGCTGATGTAGGAAATCTTAACTTTCCTGCGGAAAGAATCTCTTCACAGGAAACATCAAGTAATTCACTTGTCAGAAGCAAATCATACGCAGGAATCTCATTTGTTCCTTTAACGATTTTATAAAAACGATTTTCAGTGTTTTGTGTATCTTCATCAGTTTTACCGAGCTTATCAAGAAATTTTCGTGAGAACGCTTTCCTTGAACCATATTTTCTTGTTATCAGATCATCAAGATACTGACCAATTTCATCAGGTTTTGCACTATAACTCATCAAAGAGCCCTCCTATAATTGATTTGCGGTACCGACTTCATCTGCATTTATTATATACTGAAAAGCGGCTGTTATCAATCATGAATTATTATATCCGCTAAAAACATACCACTTTGATGCAGTATCTTTTTAGCGGTTATAGTATAACTACTGATAAAGAAACAACGTGGCAAAGCCACGTTTACAATAGCACACCGCAAGGCGTACCGCTTCTGTGGCAATGACTGTACACAAATATCTAAATACTATCAGATCATATGTAACTATTATCTTTTTTATTAATAGCATCTGCTTATACAGATTTATTCTCGAGCGCGCTTACTGTATTTAGCAATTCTAAATATAATCTGTGTTCTAATGTTTAAACCCTTCGTTGACGTTTCACCCATTCAATGTTATAATCTAAGTGTATGGTAAAGTTAAATTCGGATTATGGACAACGTTTTAAACATATAAATGAAACAATGTTCATAACCAGGGAGGAACGTCTGATGAGACATTATAAAAAGAGAGCGGCAGCGATAATACTCCAACCGAAAAGCTCTGATGCCTTTGTTGTGTACTGAAAAGCATATCAGCATATTCAACCCACGTATTTACGCGAGATGAATATGCTGATTCTATTGTATTCAGGACTTTTAAAGTTCATTCTTTCTGTTCATGAACGCAGTATCTCTTTCAGCACCAGCAGATCCTGAACATCTGTCACGCCGTCTTTGTTCAGATCAGCTGCTCTGGGTTCAGCGGGCACTGTCTTTCCGAGGATAATGTCTGCAAGTGTGACGAAATCAGCAGTGTTTACTGCTTCGTCCTCATTTACGTCGCCTTTTATTCTTTTATCGCCGTGAATCTTAATGTATCCGTTGTACATTCCCTTTGTAAATACGAAAGCCATCTGAAGATTTCCGGCAGTGTCATTGGCTGAATTCATAAATGTATCGCCAACTACACCGTCATCGACATACGAAAAACCAATCGGGTAAACTTCGCCGCGGTCTGCATTTTCCGGAACGATAAAATCTATGGTAAACAGACTGCCTCTGTCTATTACCACATCTTTGTCGGAATATGCGTAAAACGCGATTTCACCGTCTTTCACGAGTGCTGATCCTGTTGTAAAATCAGTAACCGCTTTTCCGGGTGTAACAACTTCACCTTTTGAATTATTCTTTATTTTCAGTCTGGTATCGTAGAACATATGAAACTTCATCATGCTTACCGGTTCTGTCGGACCGACAAGGCTTATATATATCCTCTGAACTTTACCCGGAGCATCTTTGAGATCCAGTCCGATCTTATCAGCAAAGATCATGATCCATCCTTCAAAATCCCGGGGATCAACGGCAGAACATTTCCAGTCCGCCGGCTGAACCCAGCTGTGCCGGTCATACGGAACTTCCATGTCATCCTGTCTGTTGCACGGATTTTCCGAGCCTTCATAGGCAGCAGAGATATGTTCAGCAGGCACGCTGAACGGACTGAATACAGCGCAGCAGGCAAGAACGCATGACATAAATGCTGCAGTGATTTTATTTATACTCATGATTTTATATTCCTTTCTGTCACAGTTAAGGGCATAAAAAGAAACACTGATCAAGTCAGTTTATTACTACGGATGTTTAAAAATCCCCAACGAACACTGAACAGATCAGCGAAAAATAAATCACTTAATACGTTGCAGCTATATCTTTTTCCACTTCATCATCAGTTGAAATGACCTGTTTACGATTTTTCACACCGGCAAGCATTTCAAGATTTCTGATCCTGCGTTCTGTAAGTTCAGCGATTGCATGAATACGTCTTTCCTCCAGATAATCCTTTGCTTTTTCATCTGACAGTATATCGGTGATCATTTTTCGAACATCTGAAAGAGCAGAAAAATCGATCCAGTCAAACGACGAAACAAGCTTCAGCTGTTCTTCATGATGCTTCTTAAACGGCTTGCATACCACTTCAGAATCATCTCTCATCATCGGAATGCTCTTGTCATATCCGAGTGAAGAACCGCTGTCGTATACCGGTGCCATACCGATCCATTCAAGTGTCTCTGCGTTACGTACCGCACCGAAATTATTGAGATGCCTGTCCTCATTTGCGATAATATAATCGAGTACGATCATCCGGTCAAGAAACGCTCTTACTCCCGGAATGCCAAGCGTTTCCGCACAGTCGATAAAATGCTGGTAAAGAGATTTATTATTCGGCTGCTTCTGTGTCTGAATGATACGCCACGCAGGAACGAGTTCCGAGCTACCGCTCACAAAATCCTCGCACACGCTGTACGGAGCACCTTTATTCCAGATAACCCGGTACGGCACATGAGGAATTTCAAGTCTTTTCATGATCTCAGATGCTATCACTTCATTAAGCGGCTGCTGACGATACGGATTGGAACCGCCTTTGACCAGACATCGTTTTTCGTTTATGATTTTCCAGCGTTTTTTCAGATTTCCGTCAGATGTGTTATCCGGAGATGAAAAATCAAGCGGATCTGCTTTCCTGCCGGCACCGAACAGAACATCACCAATATCATCGGAAAAATCATTATCAAAGAAGTTTATCTTTTCCCAGGTAAGTCCTGAGTTTTCCGGACAGATCCAGTACTGATCTGACAGACTGAGTCCGAAACAGCGTATCAGAAGTTCCCTTGTATCTTCTATCTGAAGCGTTTCCATCGCTTCACGCACACCGGAGCGGCTCGACGGGATAGAGCGGTCCATCCACCACTCATTCAGTGCAGCCCGGTCGGCAATGCCTTTTTTTCACGCCAACACCTACTGGAAGATGCTCAGGCGCAAACACATCCCCTATTTTCAGAATAAAACCGATATCTTCATCAAGACTGAGTTCCGCAACCGCCGTGCATCTGTGCATAAGCGTAAACTTCAGTATTCCGTCCGGCAATGTGGCTGCTGATCTATTTGTTTCAGGCATAGTGTTCACTCCTCTCCAGCCAGCGTGTTCATAATGCAGTCAAACTATTACTTACAATTATACCTTGTTTTATTCGTTTCGTCAAATGTCTGTTTCCCTTGAAAAATCGACTGATAAGTGCTATACTAAAAGTATACACATATAAAATAGTGCCGGGGTTTACAGCACATTTACAGGCAGCTTAGCTGCATCGGAATAAAATGATTGTTTATAGTGAACGTAATTTTTCACTGTAAAAATTGATATACAGGGGATCAGTTATGGGGTACATTTTAGATTTAATAAAAGAATATCAGATGAATATAATGCTCGTCCTCAGCAGTATATGCGGGATGCTTGCATTTTTCGTCCTTATAACTAAAACACTTACAAAACGAAGAAAATGGATAATGCTTGCGCTTGAGCTGGCTTCCATGCTTCTTCTTGTTTTTGACAGGTTTGCATACTACTATCGCGGCAATACTGATGTCGTCGGATACTGGATGGTCAGGATAAGCAATTTTTTGGTATTTATGTTTACTCTTGCTATACCGCTGATCTTTACGCTCTATCTTATAGATATTCTCGTAAGCGACGATAAATATGACAAACCACCATTACGACTGCGGCATTCGTGTTATATCGCCGTGATAGGATTGTCACTTCTTATCATCTCGCAGTTTACAGGATTTTACTATACTTTCGATGAATTAAACTGCTATCAGAGAGCAGACGGATTTATAATTTCATATATCTTTCCGTTAGCCATTCTGCTTATCGACCTTTCAGTTGTAATCGACAATTACAGACGGCTTGGCAGATTTCTTGGCCTGTCTCTCCTGCTCTTTTCGATTGTTCCGACCAGTGCAGCTGTTCTTCAGATATTCGTTTACGGCATATCATTTACCAATATATCCCTTGTCGGAATGGCCATGATCACATATATCATGTCACTTATCGACACGAACGATATGCTTGAACAGGCAAGTATGCGTGAAATAGAGCTTGAACGTGAGGAACGCAGAAACATGAAGCTGCTTTTCGAACAGACGGCTTCAGCACTTGCAAATGCGATCGATGCAAAGGATAAGTACACTCACGGACATTCACGCCGCGTAGCGAAATATTCCCAGAAAATAGCGCATTATGCCGGTAAAACCGATAAAGAGTGTGAGGAGATCTATTTTGCCGCTCTGCTTCATGACGTAGGCAAAATAGGTATTCAGGACAGCATAATCAACAAGGAAGGAAAACTCACTGACGAGGAATATGCTATCATCAAATCTCACCCGGTCATTGGAAAACAGATACTTTCCAGTATTAGTCAGTCGCCTTATCTGTCATTGGGTGCTAATTATCATCACGAAAGATATGACGGTAACGGCTATCCTGAAGGACTTAAGGGAGAAGATATTCCTGATCTCGCCAGAATAATCGCCGTCGCAGATGCCTACGACGCAATGACATCCAAACGAAGCTACCGCGATCCTATACCTCAGCAGATAGTACGTGAGGAATTTGTAAAGGGTATCGGAACACAGTTTGATCCGGTTTACGCAAAGATAATGATACATTTCATCGATCTTGACTCGGAATACCAGATGAAGGAACGTGAAGATCCTTATGAACTTGAAGGTGACACTTCCCTTGTATGCAGCAGTTACCGTTCATCTTCATCGGCAGGAATACTGCTTACAAACACATTCACACATATTCGCCTTACTACAAAGATGAATGACGGTTTTAAGGAAGACATTTTTATTCCTACATTCATCATTTTTGATTCCATCGATGCACGTGTATATGAAGACGAAAATAAACGCCGCGATCTGTTTTATCTTGAATATGCAACCATCCGTGCTGACGGTGTAATAGAGGTATCAGAAGCCAGAAACGTAAAGTCTGAAACAAAAGATATAAAATCCGCCGCTGAAGAATCGAAAGCGTTCATCCACGATGAAGTAACGATCGAACTCGATGCAGTACGTTTCAAAGATCATGCACTTATCCGCATGACAGACGGCTTCCGTTCGCATGAGATAATTCTCGCTCTTCAGGACAGCACAAGATTTGCATATATCTCAGTTACAGGCGAGCACTGCACAATAACAGACGTTGACGTAAACAAAACTGATGAGGAGATCAGTGAAGGCTTTATTCCGCGTATTGCTGAAGAGATAAGCTACATAAACGTTCCTGCCGGAGATATTCCGAATGTTCAGGTAGACGGATGGCGCGCCGCCTCTTCACAAGGAATAAAAGTTACTGACGGTATGAAGATAAGTTTCCACACCATGAGCCTTCCGACCGCCAGACTGGTATGGCACTGCGCTTTCGCCTTTCTGTTCACTTCAGATGACGGTAAACCTGACGGTGAGAATTACCGTGAACTAACTGTTCTGCGACTTGACGGTGAAGGCTGGGAAGAAGACGAACTTGCTGATAATCAGGTTTCTGTTACAAAGCTTGATTCATTTACAAACTGGAACGACTGGAAAACGAAAAACAAATCCGGCCTTGACTGTGAACTTACGTACCACAAAGAAAAGGGTAAGGTTATTATCACAACGGAATACTGCGGTCTTTCGATACGTTCTGTAACGACATATGAAGAAACTGTCCCGGAAGTATACACTGCGCTGACAGGTGATCAGTGCGCGATCACCAATATACGTATAAAAAGATAAAGATATTCATTAAAACGCTGATCAGGGCACATTTCATCCCTGATCAGCGTATTTGTTTTTTTCAAAAATCATTGACTGTATATCAGAAAAGTGGTATAATAGAACTGTTAATTCAAACATTTGCTTTCATGTTATATTCCCTTCACGGGGAATATGACATATTTTTTGTCAGGACGAGGAAAAACGCACCTGCAGAAGAAGCATACAATCCGCCAGAATTAGTGTAAAGGATAATTCGAATGCAGTTTAAAAAGATTACGATCATCACAGGCGAATACGGATCAGGCAAGACCAATCTTGCTGTAAATCTCGCATATGCAATGAAGGAAAACGGAACGACCGCGATCGTTGACATCGATACAGTCAATCCGTATTTCAGGACTGCTGACTTCAGAGATGAGCTTACTGAAAACGGCATCGATGTGATCACACCTGATTTTGCAAATTCAAATCTTGATCTTCCTGTGCTCAACTTTGACATTGAACGTATCATCCGCTCTCACGATCACACAGTCATCGACGTAGGCGGTTCAGACGCCGGAGCATTCGCTCTTGGCAGATATCAGCATGTCATCGAAAAGTACGCAGGCGACTACGATATACTGTACGTATACAATATGTACCGTACAACAGAGGTTTCGGCTGAGGAAACCGTTACCCTGATGCACGAAATAGAAATGGCCTGCCGTATGAAAGTCACAGGACTTGTAAACAACCCTAATCTCGGAGCAGAAACCACAGCTGCCATCGTTGAGAACGCCTCCGGCTTCTCTGATGACATAGTGAAACTTACCGGACTTCCTGTTAAGTTCAGGTGCATACCTGAAAATCTCGTTCCGTCTGAAGGAGACTTTACAGTAAAAAGAAAAGTAAAACTCATCTGGGAATGATCTGACACTGTTATCCCTGCGGCCGGCTGCCGCCTTCAATATAAGGATAAACCAGAAATATTAAAAGAGTAAAAGAGGCGAAAAGAATGATAACCATAAACTTCGAAAGATGTAAAGGCTGCGGACTCTGCGTTGAAGCATGTCCGAAAAAGATAATCAGACTCTCTGAGGAAAAGCATAACCAGAAGGGATACTATCCTGCAGAATGTACTGACAATTCTAAATGTATTTCCTGCGCACTGTGTGCAATGATGTGCCCTGACTGCGTTATAAAAGTTGAAAAAGGAGAATAATAATGGAAAGAGTTCTTATGAAAGGCAACGAAGCTCTTGCTGAGGCTGCTATCCGTGCAGGCTGCAAATGCTTCTTCGCATATCCTATAACACCTCAGACTGAGGTAGCTGCTTATCTTGCAAAAAACATGAAGAAGAGAAACATCACATTTCTCCAGGCTGAAAGTGAACTTGCTGCTGTAAACATGGTACTCGGAGCAAGCTCAGCAGGTGTCAGAACAATGACATCAAGCTCTTCACCGGGAATCTCCCTCAAGAGTGAAGGTGTTTCATACCTCGCAGGTTCAGACCTTCCTGCTGTTATCGTAAACGTACAGCGTGGCGGCCCGGGTCTCGGAAGCATCCAGCCTTCGCAGTCAGACTACTGGCAGGCTACAAAGGCTCTCGGCCACGGCGACTTCCAGCTCATCGTTTTCGCACCTGCTTCTGTTCAGGAAACAGTTGACATGACTATCAGAGCTTTCGAGGAAGCTGACAGATACCGTATGCCTGTAATGATCCTCACAGACGGCTTTATCGGTCAGATGATGGAACCTGTTACATTCTCCGACGAAGCTCCTAAGCTTGAACCTAAGGAATGGGCTGCATGCGGCCACAAAGGCGGAAGAAAGCACAACATCATCAACTCACTCTTCCTCCAGCCGGATGAACTCGAAGCTTCAGTTAACGCAAGATACGAAAAGTACGAAACGATCAAGAAGAACATCCACGACGCTGAGATCTACAAGTGTGAAGATGCTGACCTCGTTATCACTGCTTTCGGTACAACAGCACGTGTTGCAAAGTCTGCTGTAAACCAGGCAAGAGAAAAAGGCATCAAGGCTGGTCTTTTCAGACCAAAGACACTCTGGCCTTTCCCTGTTGAAGAGATCAACGAAGCATGTAAGAACGCAAAGAAAGTATTAAGCGTTGAAATGTCAAAGGGACAGATGGTTGATGACATCCGTCTTGCTCTCAATTGCAGAATTCCAGTAGAATTCTTCGGCAGAAACGGCGGTAATATCCCGACACCTGCTGAAATTCTCGATCAGATAGTAAAGATATCAGAAAGGGGTCTCTAATATGGCAGTAGTATTTGACAAACCGCACGCACTCTGCGACGTACCTACAACTTACTGTCCTGGATGTACACACGGTATCATCCACAGACTCGTAGCAGAAGTAATGGACGAGCTCGCTATCGAAGGAAAAACTATCGGTATTTTCCCTGTAGGCTGCTCAGTAATGGCATATAAGTTTTTTGAATGTGACATGGTAGGCGCTCCTCACGGAAGAGCTCCGGCTGTTGCAACAGGTATCAAGAGAGCACTTCCTGATTCTGTAGTATTCACATATCAGGGTGACGGAGACCTCGCAGCTATCGGTACATGTGAAACTGTTCACGCTGCTGCAAGAGGCGAAAACATCACTGTTATCTTCGTAAACAACACTATTTACGGTATGACAGGCGGTCAGATGGCTCCTACAACTCTTCCTGGCCAGGTAACACAGACAACTCCTTACGGACGTGAACCGGAGATCCAGGGTTATCCGGTAAAGGTATGCGAAATGCTCGCAACAATCGACGGTACAGCTCTTGCACAGAGAGTTTCAGTTGATACTCCTGCTCACATCCGTGAAGCAAAGAAGGCTATAAAGAAGGCTTTCGAAAACCAGATAAACGGAAAAGGCTTCTCACTTGTTGAAGTACTCTCAACATGTCCTACAAACTGGGGTCTCACTCCTGTTGACGCTCTCCAGAGATTACGTGATGAAATGATCCCGTACTTCCCTCTCGGAGTTTACAAGGACGAAGCAGTATGGAACAAGGAAGAAAAGGCTGACTGAAAGGAGAACTAAAATGCTTACAGAAACCATTATATGCGGATTCGGCGGACAGGGCGTTCTCTTCTCAGGAAAACTCCTTGCAAACGCTGCTCTTATGGAAGGAAAAGAACTTTCATGGCTTCCTTCATACGGTCCGGAAATGCGCGGCGGTACATGTAACTGTTCAGTATGTATCTCAGACGACCCGATCGGTTCGCCGCTCGTTACAGCACCTGACATTGTTATCGCAATGAACGGTCCTTCATTCGACAAGTTCGAACCAATGGTAAAGCCGGGCGGAATCGTATTCGCTGACAGCTCTATCATCGACAGAAAGTCTACACGTGACGATATCACTGTTTACTACATTCCTTCAACAGAAATGGCAAAGGAAAACGGCCTCACAGGTATGGCCAACATCATCATCCTCGGTAAGGTTATCAGAGAATGCTCTGACAGATACTTCGGAATCGACGATAAAAAAATCATTTCAGTTTTCGAAAAGATCATCCCACCGAAAAAGGCTGCTATGATAGAAAAGAACACTAACGCTTTCAAGCTCGGATATGAATACGAGAAGTAATTCGTAATCGGATATAAATGTTACAGCCGTGAAGGTATTTTACCTTCACGGCTGTTTTATGGTGGTGCGCTTTCAGCGCACAATTGAATTGGGCATACCTGAATAGGTATGCCCAACCTTTTATTCGTTTTCAATTTTATTTATTGACATAAACATCCACTCCTTTTGTATCAATCTCATCTATCAGCCATTCACTGTGTATAGTGTTGTAATGTACAACATCAGCATTAACATCCAGAAGACTTCTTATTGGTCTGGATATACTAAAAAATTCTTCATCAGAAAGGATATCCGGAGCATCAACAGCAATATCAAGATCACTACCCATACCGCAGTTACGGGTCACTGCACTTCCGAACACCCGAATACGTTTTATAGCTTCGCAGGAACCGGCAAAATCAATAACTTTCTGAACCTGCTTTTGCATCGACGGAAAAATATGTATCAAAACATCATCACCATCGCAGCGTTTTGGAAAACTGTACATGTCCTTCACTTCCTCTCATTGTTATCTCAGTTTCATTACATGTAAATTGTTAACTATCTATTATTAGTATACTATAGCAAAACTGATTTGGCAATAGAAAGTTTATCATTATACAGGTGGAACTGTTCATCTACGAAATGGTAGTGTGCCTACGGCACACAATTGAATTTGGCATACCCATTCGGGTATGCCAAACCTTTTAAAACTTCCACTCTCAGTAGGAACCACTGCTTTTAAAACTCCCACTCTCAGTAGGGACTACTGCTTTTAGAACTCCCACTCATAGTAGGGACCACTACTTTTAATAAATATCTGGACAATGTTATGTCATTATCTAAAGTATAGACTATTACAAAGGGTTCGTCAAGTTTTTAATGATAAAAAAATCTGTAGCATTGCATACAATCGTATGAAGTGAGATTCGTTCATTATTACAAAATTTATATATTGCACAATTTACTATTTACAAAATAGTTTTAATAAGTTATAATATACATATAAGATATCTTTACAACCCAATAATTTCGTCTATTATTTTATGGGAGGGATTGATTTATGTCATACGCACCAAACAAATGTCCGGTATGTAGTTCTTACGACTGGATAAAAATCTCATCAGATTACAAAGGACTTAGTGCCGGCAAAGCAGTAGTTGGAGGATTACTATTAGGTCCTGTCGGACTAGCCGGAGGATTACTAGGAAAGAAATACGATACATATTACTGTAAAAAATGCGGATTCAAAAATGAGTATCGTGCATAACTCGGTAACTAACATTTTATGTTCTGGAGACTTGTTCAATGAAAAACAAAAATACATGCTGTGATATTATAATTGCAGCACTAATCACACTTTTAATTTCTGGATGTAATTCAGATACTTCAAGTGAAACTAACGACAATGATATTTGTCAGACAGAAGAAATGACTATTGTATCCACAACAGCTGAAACAAAAAAAGGAATCGATTATCAGTCACCAAAATCTGAAAACACTAATAAATCTAAAACAACAACCACATATAAACCAGCGTCATATGACGATAACGATGAACTATCAGAAGGTCAATATTATTGCATGGGCAAAAATGACACTTGTAAAAATAAAACCTATAGTCCAACTGATTTATACTGTCGTTCCTGTGATCCTGATGACAACAATATAGAAGGTGACCAAAGAACCAAAGATGGTTATGTTGGTGATAACAATGGTAATGGAAGTATTGATGATGATGACTGGGAAAAAGAATGGGCTGATTATCTTAACGAAAAACTAAATGATTATTAAAAAGGAAACATATCATGATTACAAATGAAACTAACGATTTAAATCAGCAATCTACAATTACACCGCAAAAGAATTCTGGAGTTAAACTATTTTGTATTGTAGGTATTTTATCTGGAATACTCTCAATCATATTCGGGATAATCACACTAAAGAAAGATGCTGGTTCATATGTATCTTCTCAATCTTACGGTGGTGATGCATACACCGGAATTCAAAATGCCTCTGCTAAAGCAGCAAACAACATTCAGGATCTTGCGGAAATTCTTAAATTTGGATTAGGCGGATTACTAATAGTTTTAGGCATAGCAATCTGTTGCTACTTTTTTATAAAAATAAATCAAAATAACAAATCGTAAAAATTAACCGAGGCTGTTGAAAACGGCCTCGGTTTTCAATTGTGCGCCACAGGCGCACCACCATTTCGTGAACGGACGCTCCCAACTACGCCAAAAACAACAGCCGTGAGGATCATCACTACCCTCACGGCTGTTAAACTATTAGACTTCCTCTTTTACAACTCTTTCATTTACATACATCGTAAATTCCCTGATAGCTTTATGATCCGGCTTTTCAGGCAGCGAAGTGTTGTCGCTTGCATATTCAAGACGTTTTTTGTAGTCCTCAACAAGTTCGAAAAACTCCTCCTTCGGCTGTCTGTTTTCATCAAGATATGCACCGTTTCTGATACTCATGAGCAGATCGTGCTCGGCTTCCCTGTATGTGATGATCTCGCCTTTTTCAAGAATGTCGATGCACATCATGTAAAGTCTCAGAAGATGCATCATGTGTTTTCCAAGCTTGTCATGCGTGACCGCATTCTGATTGCGCTTTCCGAATTTTCCGTAGTCGCGGACGATATCCGCCATACGGTTCCACATATCCTTGTAGTCACGAAGCGGATAGTGCTTTAAGTTCACATCCATAAAGATCTCGGTATCGAGTTCAGGAGAAACTGCCTTGTCGATGTACAGCTTAATTGAATCTTCCGGATATTCGAAATACATGTTCTTAAAGTTTTCCTCTGCAAGCTTTACGCTGTTCAGGATATGCTGCTCCTGAACATTCTGGTCCGCGAGTCTTCCGGCTTTGTTATCAAGACGTCTGAACTGGGCCGTTGCGTAACCGCTGAAAGAATGCAGCGCCTTCTTTGAAAGAAACATTTTTCTTTTATCAAGCAGTTCCCTGCCGATGTCCGAAAGATAAAGATAATGCTCTTCCTTAAGTCCCAGGATCTCGATAGTGTTCGGATTACAGTCAGTGAGCAGCTGCATGAGTTTGTTAAAGGAATAAACAGTCGTGTCAGTCGGCTGGTCAGTTACCTGCTCGAAGTTATCACGGCACAGAATTTCCTCTTTGCTGTTCAGCGCACATCCGCGTACATCAAGGTCTGATGTTTCTGTAAAAGTTCCGTAAGCATGCGATCCGCCGAGTCCGAGCAGAATGATGTTTTTTCCCAGATGTTCATCTTCCCGCAGAAAATCATACTCCGGTTCTCCGATCTTCTTTTTGATATCTTCCAGTTTCATTTTCATCTTCCTTTCTTACCAGTCATTTATATATACCGGCTTATCATTAAAACTTCGCGTTGATCATTTATATGTTCAGTCCGTATCATCTCCGGCATTTTTCTTCAGTGTTTTCTGATATGATATGCAGTGACGTATCTGGCTTTCCCTGTCAACACCGGCAAGTCTCAGTTTGTGTGCATATGAAAGTATTTCATCTTTGTCATCGCTTAACACCATTCCGGCATCGGTTAGATCTTTAAGCGACGCATACGGGCGCGCCATTGTTTCATTGAATTTAGCGAGGCGATCCAGAAGAAATTCTTCAGAGTCATCACATTTCGGTATCTTTCCAAGTCCGTCACAGACTGCAAGTTCAATAAGATCAAACGGATCTGCCACAGTGTCGAAAAGTTTGTTTGTCTTTTTCATTTTAGATCCGGCTCGCGCCATTATATTCGGATCCATGTGAAGTCTGGTCATACTGAGAACGTAGAATTTAAGTTTTTCATCTGCGCCCAGGCGTTCAAGAAACGTACGCACGACCGGAAGGCCGGCAGTCTCATGTTCATAGGAATGCACTGTCCCGTCCTCTGAAACTGTCGTGCTTACCGCCTTGCCAAAGTCGTGACAGAGCGCGGAAAGCATAAATCCGAAAGGAAAGTTTACTTTGTCACGTCTTCCGGCGGCTTCATCAAGTACCATCATGGTATGAGTCCAGACGTCGCCTTCTTTATGATAATCTGTATTCTGCGGCACGCCGATAAGTGCGTATATTTCCGGAAACATATTTTCAAGTTCTCCGCTTCCCCGTATGGCTTCAAAATACTCCGACGGCTTTTCTTCACCGAGCAGTATCTTTTCAAGGTCTGTTACTGTCATGACATTCTCTCCTTTCATATGGTTAGTATTACATTATAACACGTCTCAGACCTCTTGGCAAGCCTTCTTAAAACTAAAATTTTTACTTAAATCAACCAAAAATATTGAAAAATTCAGTATCGTGGTGTATAATATAGGAAACACTGATCAAAGTGGAAATCCGGCTTCGCCGGATTTCCGGAGGCGGGATCTGCGGGGCTTCGCCCCGGATCCCCACGCTGATTTATGAATAATTCAGCGTTTCCTTATATCAATAATACGGAGGTTCTGAGTATGGACGCTAAAAAATATATTGCACTGATATGCACGGCTGCTGTTGTCCTTACCGGCGTAAGAATCGGAGTCAGCGCTGATGCAACTGATAATAAAACAAACGAGACAATAAAAATACTTCCGGTCGGCGACTCCATCACTGACGGTTACGGCACAGAAGGCTCCTACAGAAAATTTCTTTACAACGAACTTACCGAAGCAGGTTATTCCATCGACATGACCGGTCCTAACGCTTCATGGGGCGACGGCGAATACACCGATCCTGTTTCAGGTGCGTTTTTCCGATACGATAATGCTCACTGCGGATACAGCGGATATGCAATTGAGGAATATCCGGGACGAAACGGAATACTCGAAACTCTTAAAAACGGAGATTACGTAAACAAGTACGATCCGGACATTGTCATTCTTCAGATAGGTACAAACGATATAATCGACAACCATGAAATAGACACAGCCGGAAAGCGACTCGACAAACTCGTGACCTACATTCTTCAAAACATAGATGAAGATGACGCTCTGTTCGTTACAACGATCCCTGATCTTGACCCGAACCGCGAAGGCGTTTACGACTGGTTCGCAAACTACAGACATCTTGCTGACTGGACACCTGTCTCCGATGTCAATGCTGAAAAATGGGTCGGTGACCAGATTGCAGAATACAACGGACAGGTAAAAGCACTGGTAGAATCAAAGCAGAAGTCCGGTGTAAAGAACATTTACTTCGGCGACATAAACCATACCATTACTGATGTAAAAAGCTATCTTAAGGATGGAGTTCATCCGAATGACACTGGCTATAAGCAGATGGGTATATACTGGGCCGGTGTTATCAAAGAATATCTCGGAAACCGCACTTCTTCA
This sequence comes from Ruminococcus sp. HUN007, assembly GCF_000712055.1. Lineage (NCBI taxonomy): Bacteria > Bacillati > Bacillota > Clostridia > Eubacteriales > Oscillospiraceae > Ruminococcus > Ruminococcus sp. HUN007. The sequence continues at coordinate 738,697 of NZ_JOOA01000002.1, forward strand.
CCGGAACCATCAGTCACCGCTGCAGAACCGGTAATAACTACACTGCCGTCCGAGACCACATTACCAGAGACAACAACTATGCCGGTAACAACAGAACCTGCTGTCACAACTGAACCTGATCATCCCGGTCCGAAACTTGCAGAACCTTTCCCTGGTGATGTAAACCTTGACGGTACACTGAATACAGCAGACTTTACCGACATGATAAATCTTCTCACCGGCAAAGAACATGTATCAACAGACCGTATTTCCTGTGACTTAAACAGTGACGGCAAACTCAATATAGCAGACCTTATTCTTCTAAAAGGAACGCTCATGAAATAACGCTTCAATAAGAACCGTCTGCCGCATTTGCTCATATATAATAAACAGAACTCCCATATGGTTTTTCCATACGGGAGTTCTGTTTTTCAGAGTATATTTTTCACAAGTTCCGGAGGAATGTTGTCTGAATTCATCTTCTATCAGAAGTACGTTCATGAGGTATCATCTCCCTTTCACTATAAACATTATATCATATCAATGTAACGTTTGTATATCCATAATAAAAAAACTGATGGCAGAATATCCGGTAAAGGATACTCTGCCATCAGCGGGAGGGATTTTGTGTGTCAAGTGTATATTTATGAAAGAGATGGAAATATCATTTTAAGAAAACGAAATATTAATTTTTCGTTCACTGTTGCTGCGGTCAAACCGCATAATTTTCATATTATCAGAACGGAAAATCAAAGCCGAAATCTGAGAACGGGAACGGGAATCCGCCGTTCTGTGAACCGCCGCCGTACGGATACTGACCGCCGTTTCCGTCATTGCCGCCATTGCCGTATCCGAACTGTGAAGGATCAGGTGCTTCTTCATTCTGGCCTTCATCCTGCTGTGTATCTTCAGGATTCTGGCTGTCCTGCTGCTTTTCTTCTGTATTTTCTTCAGAAGATTCTGTTTCAATTACAGCCTCTTCAAGAACTACATTTATATCAACATACTTGTTATCTCTGATAACTGTGATCTTAAGAGTATCTCCGGCCTTGAACTGATTCTTGACCTGATTGAGTTCTGAGATACTGCCGACCTGCTTGCCGTCAGCACCTACGATAACGTCACCAACTTTAAGACCTGCCTTTTCAGCTGCTCCGTTTTCATTCATACCAAGGATCTTAACACCTGAAAGTGAAGAATCCTGTGTTGAAGTAACGTTCTGACAAGTGATACCAAGCTGCGGTCTGCCTGTTACATAACCGTTGTTCATAAGGTCATCAACAATCGCGCGTGCTTCATTGATCGGAATAGCGAATCCAAGACCTTCAATGGTAGCTGATTCTGATGAACTGTAATTATTTGAAAGCTTCATTGAGTTGATACCGATAACCTGACCCTTGTCGTTTACGAGCGGACCGCCTGAGTTACCGTTATTGATAGCAGCATCTGTCTGGATAAGGTGCATTACGCTGTCATCCATTGCTATTTCACGGTTAAGTCCTGAAATATAACCTACTGTAAGGGTTCCGAAAAGATCGAAGCCAAGCGGATTGCCGATTGCAAGAGCTGTATCGCCAACGCTTAATGCTGAGCTGTCACCGAATTCAGCGGGTGTAAGATCATTTGCATCCTTTGCTTTGAGAACTGCAATATCTGTCTGAGTGTCGTAACCGATTATATCAGCTTCAAGTTCAGTCTTGTCGCTTAAAAGAACAGTTACCTTGCTTGCCTTACCGCCGTATTGAGCTTCGTAGATAACGTGAGCGTTTGTTATAATGTAACCGTCAGCTGACATTATAATGCCGGTACCTGTACCTGAAACCTCACCGGCCTGTGAATCATTCTGGCCATATCCGAAAAATCCGCCGTATGAATTCTGTGCCTGATAAGTGAATGTTGAAGTTACACCTACTACTGACGGAAGCACCTTTTCGTAAACTTCCTGTGTTGTAAGAGCACCATCGCTCTTTGAAAGCTGAAGAAGGCTTTCTACTTCGTAGTCACTTCCTGCGCTGTCAGATGAAACAGCTTCTTCAGTTGATGAAGTTTCTTTTGAAACACTGAGGTTTTCCTCTTTACTGTTATTATAGTACTGATATCCCTTTACTGAACCGAATGAGATTGCTCCCATAAGGCAAAGAACTCCGATACCTTTTATTACTTTCTTAAAACCGCCTTTTTTCTTTGCGGATGTTTCCTGAACCGGAACGTACTCAGCTTCTTTTGTGTTTGTTGTTGAATCGTATTTGTTTTCAAACATAATTATCTGCTCCTTTTCAATGTCACGTTCAGTGACGTAACTGTATTTCTGAGAAAAGCTGACTGCTTTCAGTAAGCTTCCGTTTTCTGTTTTGTTTTTTGCTATAATTATATTTTACTCTTTTATGTGATAATTTTATGTACAGTTTTCGAAAAGAAAGTAATACCGGTATAAGCTGAATGTGAAGAAATACAGTGGACTTTTTTCACATTCATCAGTTTTCAATCACACAAAACATGATAGTAAAAATGACGTTCCACTATTATATAGTATTCCGGATCAGGTATTTTTTTTACGGTTTCATGCATAATCTTTACTACTTAAATAAATACGGCTTACTTAAATTTGTTTTTCCAGGGAAAAAGGTGATCTGATCATATAAACCGGAAAACTGCTCCTGCGGCTTGATATTGGCAGAAAACATGCTAAACATATAATGCACGCATTAATTTATGGTACATACAGTGCATTATCAACATACCAGATAGCTTTCATTTTTCTTTCAAAATATTTGTTCGGTCCATTTTCGTCACTTTGTATATCATATATTGCGAACAGACACATTTTCTATCTATCTTGACATAGTTTTTTCAAAGTTGTATACTATGATCATAGAAAGAGGTGGTAAAATGAAACACTCAAAAAAAGTTTTAGGTGGTTTCATCGCATTATCAATGGCTCTGCCTTTTGCAGCGCCGGCTGAAATGATCAGCTTATCGGACGTCCTTACAGTTAAGGCAGCTGATCAGCAGAAAACTGGTAAGACCGCTGACGGTTACGACTACGAGCTCTGGAATCAGAACTACACAGGTAACGTCGACATGCAGCTCGGATCAAACGGTGGATTCAGCTGTTCATGGAGCGGAATCGAAAACTGTCTCTTCCGTACGGGTAAAAAACTCGGAAGCACAAAGGGTTATAAGGATTACGGCAACATCAGTATCGATTATGATGTAGACTATCAGCCAATGGGTAACTCATACATGTGCGTTTACGGATGGACTGAAGATCCAACAGTCGAATATTACATCGTAGAAGCATGGGGCGACTGGAGACCACCGGGACAGCAGGGTGGCAAGGGTACAGTATCTGCTGACGGAAAAACATACGACATTTATACATCAACACGAGTAAATCAGCCTTCAATCCACGGAACTGAAACATTTGAGCAGTACTGGAGCGTAAACAAGACAAATCCTGCTCAGGTAAACCAGATGAAGAACCTCAAGGGTACTATTACAGTATCTGATCACTTCGCTGCATGGGAAAGATCCGGAATGAAGATGGGCAAGATGTACGAAGTTGCCCTCAACATTGAAGGTTACCGTTCAAGCGGTAAGGCAAACGTTAAGAAGAACAACCTCCAGATCGGCGGTTCAGGTAACAGTAACAATCAGCAGCAGAATCCGCAGCAGGGTGGACAGCAGAATCCACAGCAGGGCGGACAGCAGAATCCTTGGCAGCAGGGCGGACAGCAGCAGAACCCTTGGCAGCAGCAGCCGGCTCAGAATCAGAATCCTGGCGGACAGCAGAGTGCTGCAAACGGTCAGAAGTTCAGCGTAGGCAACGGTCAGAATCAGCACAAAGCTGACAACGTTGACGGCTACAGCTATGAGATCTGGCTTGACAACACAGGCGGAAGCGGTTCAATGACACTTGGAAGCGGCGGTACATTCGATACAGAGTGGAGCGCTACAGTTTCAAGAGGTAACTTCCTTGCACGCCGCGGCAGAAACTATGACGCTACAAAGAAAGCTACCGAATACGGTCCTATCGTAATGGACTACGCTGCTGACTATTCAGCAAGCTCACAGGGTAACTCAAGACTCTGCGTATACGGCTGGATGAAGAATCCTCTCGTTGAATACTACATCATCGAAGACTGGGTAAACTGGTGCCCGAAGCCAAACGGTGCAAGCAAGACAGTTACGATCGACGGTGCTGAATACGAGATCTTCCAGCTCGATCACACAGGTCCTACTATCCTCGGTACAAACGAAACATTCAAGCAGTACTTCAGTGTCCGTAAGTCAAAGAGAACATCAGGTACTATCACAGTATCAGATCACTTCAAGGCATGGGCAGACGCAGGCTGGAACATAGGTAACCTTACTGAAGTTGCTCTCAACGTTGAAGGATGGGAAAGCAGCGGTAAGGCTAACGTAAGCAAACTTACTATCGGTACAGGCAGCGGTGAAAGCAGCAATACTCAGCAGAATCCGCAGCAGCAGAACCCACAGCAGCAGAACCCACAGCAGGGTGAACAGCAGAATCCATGGCAGAACCCTTGGCAGCAGAATCCTCAGCAGGGTGAACAGCAGAACCCATGGCAGCAGAATCCTGGTCAGAATCAGCAGCCAGCTCAGAATCAGAATCCGGGCAACAGCCAGACATCTTCTGATTCACTCAAGGGCAAGTTTGCAAACTGCTTTAAGAGTGGTACTTCTGTAAGTCCTAATGAACTCGGTTCAGGCGGAGACTTCATCAAGAAGCACTTCAACTCTATCACTCCTGAAAACGAACTCAAACCGGACGCTCTCCTTTCACCTGGCTCTGACAACACAAGAGCTAAGGTATCTCTCCAGAGAGCAGCTCAGACACTTAAGTTCTGTGAATCAAACGGTATCGCTCTCAGAGGTCATACATTCGTATGGTACAGCCAGACTCCTGACTGGTTCTTCAGAGAGAACTTCAGCCAGAACGGAAGCTATGTATCAAAGGATATAATGAACCAGCGTCTTGAAAACTTCATCAAGGATACATTTGACCTTCTTGCAAAGGAATATCCGAACCTTGAAGTTTACGCTTATGACGTATGTAACGAACTCTTCGTAAATGACGGCGGCGGACTCCGTCCGGGCAGCAATTCAGGCTGGACAAAGGTTTACGGCGACAGCAACGATGAATTCATTATCAACGCATTTACTTATGCAAGAAAGTATGCTCCTAAGGGATGCAAACTTTACATCAATGACTATAACGAATATATTCCTGCAAAAACAAACGATATTTACAATATCGCTATGAAGCTCAAGGAAAAAGGTGTTATCGATGGTATCGGCATGCAGTCTCACCTTGATATCAGCTATCCAAGCGCTCAGGTTTACAAGACAGGTCTTGAAAAGTTCTTAAGCACAGGTCTCGATGTTCAGATCACTGAGCTCGATATCACATGCGGTTCAGACTTCAATACACAGGCTAAGCTCTTTGCAGACGTATTCCAGATGGCAGCTGACCACGCTGATCAGATCCCTGCAGTTACAGTATGGGGTACAAACGACAGCATCAGCTGGAGAAGAGAAAACAATCCTCTCCTGTTCAGCTCAGGATACAAGGCAAAGCCGGCATATGAGTCAGTAATGGCCGTTAAGGTACCTTCAGGTTCAACACAGAAAACTGAACCTGCTGCAAGTCCTTCACCATCACCTTCTCCTTCACCTAGCCCGTCACCAAGTCCTTCACCATCACCAAGTCCGTCACCTTCACCTGTAGTTATCAACGTTCCGGCACCTTCACCGGTAAATAATCCGGAACCTTCATTTGTAGCAGGTGATGCTGACATGAATGGTTCAGTCAACACAAGCGACCTCATCGCAGTTATGAAGCACATTGTAGGTTCTTCAAAGCTTACAGGAGACGCTGTAAAGGCAGCTGACCTTAACGGTGACGGTTCAGTTTCAATTCTTGACCTTATCAAATTAAGAAATAAACTTATTTGATCCAATTCAATCCAACCCGGGAAAGTCCGTCTGTAGTAAATACAGGCGGACTTTTCCTTTTGTATTATATCAGTACTTAAATTGGTCATATGTCGAATGTGACTTGATTGCGTATTCGTAAATATTATCTCCGTTATTTGCTGATCCTGCAAGTATTATTTTTACCCGATAGTGATAATTATTTACTTAATTCTTTTATTAAAAAATTAATTAGCTTAAATTTTAAGCTATTTCAGCTGTGACGAAACTTTGTCAAATAATTGACATTAGTCATTTACTTACAGTCATCCGGTTTACATCAAAAAATCATCGTACATTTTTGGCATACTGCACATTTCCTCTCCGTATCCAAATAAACATTTGTCTATGAAAGTGTCGAGCCATTAGTGATACTGCACAATGAAAAATTCAATACCGCCGGATTATTATCGAACTTGACATATATTATGAAAAGTTGTATACTGAGTGCAAAGAAAGAGGTGGTATAATGAAACACACAAATAAGATCGCATGTTGTTTCATAGCATTATCAATGGCTCTGCCTGTCGCAGCATCGCCGGAACTGATCAGTGTAAACGATATACTGACTGTTAAAGCTGCAGATCAGGTCGGACAGAAATTCACTGTAGGCAATGGTCAGACACAGCACAAAGCCGACAACGTTGACGGCTACAGCTATGAGATCTGGCTTGACAACACTGGCGGAAGCGGTTCCATGACGCTCGGAAGCGGCGGTACATTCAGCACAGACTGGAGCGCTACAGTTTCAAGAGGTAACTTCCTTGCCCGCCGAGGCAGAAACTATGACGCTACAAAGAAAGCTACCGAATACGGTCCTATCGTAATGGACTACGCTGCTGACTATTCAGCAAGCTCACAGGGTAACTCAAGACTCTGCGTATACGGCTGGATGAAGAATCCTCTCGTTGAATACTACATCATCGAAGACTGGGTAAACTGGTGCCCGAAGCCAAACGGTGCAAGCAAGACAGTTACGATCGACGGTGCTGAATACGAGATCTTCCAGCTCGATCACACAGGTCCTACTATCCTCGGTACAAACGAAACATTCAAGCAGTACTTCAGTGTCCGCAAGTCAAAGAGAACATCAGGTACTATCACAGTATCAGATCACTTCAAGGCATGGGCAGACGCAGGCTGGAACATAGGTAACCTTACTGAAGTTGCTCTCAACGTTGAAGGATGGGAAAGCAGCGGTAAGGCTAACGTAACAAAGCTCACTATCGGCGAAACCGGCAGCGGAAACACAAACCCTTCACAGGGGCAGACTAATCCGACACAGGGCCAGGATCCAGGCCAAATGCCTTGGGGCCAGATGCCTTGGGGTCAGGGACAGGATCCGGGACAAATGCCTTGGGGCCAGATGCCTTGGGGACAGGATCCGGGTCAGACAAACCCTCAGAATCCTGGTGTAAATCAGAACCCGAATCCAAACGGACAGCAGAATCCTGACACAAATTCAAACCCACAGCCGTCAGCATTCTCAGGCAGTCTTTCTGATATTCAGAAACAGGCAAAGGCCGACTTTACTTCAAACGTACCTGCTGAGGCAAAGCAGACTGACTCAGGCAAGCTTACAAAGATAAAATACCAGTCAAAGAAAGCAAACAGACAGAAGCCTGCAAACGTATGGCTTCCGGAAGGCTACACAGAAGGAAAGAAATATCCTGTTCTCTACGTAAATCACGGCGTAATGGGCGGCGAAGACGACCTTACAAAAGGCTGGGGAATCTGCGAAATGGCTTCATACTTCATCAAGAAAGGTATAACAAAGCCATTCATCATCGTATTTACACAAATGTATACAGATCCAAAGTCAGACAGAGCGCAGGGCATCACACAGGATGCTATGGACCGTTATGATGACTTCCTCTACGATCTCACTGAAAGCCTTATGCCATACATGGCTGAACACTATTCAGTAGCTGAAGGCAGAGAAAACACAGCTATCTGCGGATTCTCAATGGGCGGCAGAGAGTCACTCTATATCGGTATGAAGGCATGTGACAAGATCGGTTACGTTGCAGCTTCATCCCCTGCTCCAGGTATCGTACCTGCACAGGATATGTTCCTCAACCACCGCGGAAGCATGACTGAATCTGAATTCAAATTTGCTACTGCACCTTATCTGCTTATGATAGGCGGAGGTACAAACGACTCTGTCGTTGGAACATTCCCTAAGCAGTATCATGAACTTTATGACAAGAACGGCGTGGACAATATCTGGTTTGAAGTACCGGGTGCAGGTCATGACGCTTCTGTAGGCACACCACTGTTCTACAACTTCATCGGACACATCTTCCCTGTCAGTGCAGCACAGTCGGCACAGCCTTCTCCAAGCCCGTCTCCAAGTCCTTCTCCAAGTCCTTCTCCATCTCCGAAACCTGTTCAGAGTCCTTCACCTGAACCGACTCATAACGGCGGAAGCAACGTTGTTGAAGGCGATGCTGACGGCAACGGCTCAGTAAATACAACTGACCTTACCGTTCTTATGAAGCACCTTATCGGAGCTTCATCTATCAAGTCAGAAAACGTAAAAAATGCTGACTTAAACGGTGACGGAAAAATCTCCATCATCGACCTTATCAAGCTCAAGAACAAGTTATCATAAAACACTGTTTATAAGAAATCACTGAACGGTCCCGGGATCCGGTATACCGTTTCCCGGGAAAGTGATCTTATTGATGTGAGTCATCTAAACCAGTTATATTCTGAACCATATCGAGTAGGAGGCGGCAATGAGCCGCCGACCTCTCACACCACCGTACGTACGGTTCCGTATACGGCGGTTCAATCAACTTAACGTTTTATTATAATAATCTAACATCGAGACTAGTCCAAATTTGGCTAGTCTCTCATTGCTTATGGCTTTCTGCACCCATCCGTTATGGGCTAGGCGTGCATATCTATTTCCGCAGTATGCGATTTTATATGCCGCCCATCTCTCAACACCAAGTTTTATTAGGTTCTTGGCTCTATTTCGTGGAGTTTTCCAAAATTTCCATATACACATACGAAGTCTAACTCTTATTCTTATATCGAGTTCTTGGCAAAGTCTTTTCATACTTCCAATTCTAAAGTAATTTATCCATCCTCGAATAAGCTGGTTCAGTTTTGAAACCTTGTAACTGTTACTTACTCCCCAGTTTCGACATGTTAATTCTCTCATTCTTTTCTTGAATTTCTGTACCGATTTCATGTGAGGTTTAGCTTTATACTGATGAGCTTTTCTATCGTGATAAAATCCAAATCCAAGATATTTTATGCCTTGCGGCTTATCTACTTTACTCTTTGATATATTCACCTTAAGTCCAAGTTTATCTTCGATGAATTTTGAGATATTTCTCATCACTCGTCTGGCAGACATTTCGCTTCCAACCATGATGATGCAGTCATCCGCATACCTCACAAAGTTCAGACCTCGCTTTTCCATTTCCTTGTCGAGTTCATTAAGCATGATGTTGGCTAGCAGTGGCGAGAGATTTCCACCTTATGCAAAGAAAGTTGTTATGCTAAGTAACACATCATAGAGCACGAATTTTCGTAATTTGCTATTGCACAACTTTGCATAATATCCGAGAATATATAATGAGTTCACAACTCAAAAATATATTTTCGGAGGTAAACTATGAATCAAAAGCTATTATCTGACTTGGTTTCAGATTTGGAACAGGAACTTTTACGTCTTGGTTATACGGAAGGCAGCATGTGCTTCTATCGAAGAAGATGGAAGCAGCTGATAAATTATGCTGAAGAGCATAATGAAGAATACTTTACTGAACAACTTGGAATCGCTTTTCTCAAAGATAAATTTGGAATAGCTCAAGATGATTTTGCCAAAGTACTTCCTCAAAAAGAAACTCAGGAAATACGCGTTATTCGTATGATAGGCGATTTTCAAATACATCATGCGGTACTTCGACGTTACATGAAGCATAAAGAAATCCTTACAGACCCGGTATTTGTTGAAGCCAGAGTGAAATTTAAGGATTTCTGTATTGAAAAAGGCTATTCCAAAGTTACAATCGGACATTACGTTAAGCAGTCAGCATACATGATGGATTACCTGTCTGCAAATGAAATAAGTGATTTTAATGACGTAACTATAGATATCATCTTTGCATATATACGTACTCTTGCGGGATTTACTTACAAAACAATTGAACAGAATATGTGTTCACTAAGAGCTTTCTTCAGATTTCTTTATCAAAATGAAATGATAAACCATGATCTGGCAAGTGAAATGCCAATGATCAAGGCGCGTAAGCAGACAAATATTCCTTCAGTATGGACACATGATGAATTGAAAAAACTTATCGGAGCAATTGATCGTGGAAATCCGAAAGGAAAACGAGATTATGCAATTATTCTTATTGCCTGCCGGCTTGGTTTAAGATGCAAGGACATTAAAGAGCTTCGGTTTGAAAACTTTAACTGGTCAGAAAAAAAGCTCTGTTTTACTCAGTCTAAAACCAAACAGCCAATGGAATTGCCTCTTGTTCCGGATGTCGGATGGGCTGTAATTGATTATCTTAAATATGGAAGGCCTAAGGTGGACAGTCCGTATATTTTTGTGCGTCATCTTGCACCGTTTCTGCCTTTTTCAGATGAAGATCATCTTAATCAGTTAATCAAAACCTATATGATTAAGGCTCATATTTCAACAGCAAACAAGCATAGAGGTATGCATAGTTTAAGGCATACTATGGCAAGTGTACTTCTTGAAAAAGAAACACCTCTTCCGGTGATTTCAGATATCATAGGTCACATAGATACAAATTCTACTGCCGTTTATCTTAAAGTTGATATGAAGCAGCTCTCTGAATGTCCATTGGATTTTGAGGAGGCGATTGATCTTGGCTGAAAATGAATTTTCCGGACCATTTGCTAAAGAAATGAGCGATTTCGTTGAATTAAAGATGGCGCTTGGTTACAAATACACTACCGAAAGAGGCATATTAAAACGTTTCGGAAGCTTTCTTTCATCAGAATACGATGATTTAGGGAAACGCTGAATAAGTCGTGATATAATAAAATATCCTTGTAATATTGGAATAATATTGAAATGCGAATCGCTATTCGAGCATTTACCTCATTTTTTTATTATTTTTTGCGGAATTAATCCGCATTAGGGTACACTTACCCCTTGCAAAATTCTGCAGTTCTTCCTGCACGAGAACACATCAGCAAATTTGCTGATGCGAATAGAAAATTGAATCTATTCATGTTCTTTTTTATTCCTTTGTATGCTACTTTTGAGTATCCAAATGTATTCTTTACAATGAGGAAAGCATGTTCCACTTTGCATCTTACTGATGACTTATCATGCTCCATCTTTTTTATCCCAGTTAATACCGTTATAGTCATCTGAGGTTTTTAAACTTGACGGTCTTTTATTGATTTCAAACTTCATGTTTTTATGATGCTCATCCTGTTTTATGGCATTCTGTGCCGGAACACCAAGATAACCAGAATCGCCGTACATTATTTCATCATCATTGCGAATAAGCTTAGATGCTTCAGTGGAATCATGCACATTTGCCGCTGTTCCGGTTATTGTATGCACATATCCTGTTCCAGCATCTACTCCAGCATGTACCTTCATTCCATGATACCACTGATTGCCTTTCTTAGTCTGATGCATTTCAGGATCACGTTCTCCCTTGGCATTCTTTGTTGAACTTGGTGCTGCAATTATTGTTGCGTCAACAATTGTACCACCATGCATGATAAGTCCTGCCTTTTCAAGTCGATCATTAACGTCCTTGAAAATAGCGTCGCCGATATTATGTTCTTCAAGAAGATGTCGAAACTTCAGTAATGTTGTTGCATCCGGAACTTGTTCATGCATAAAATTTATTTTCATGAATTTTCTCATTGCATAGCTATCATAAATAGCATCTTCGACACCTTCATCTGATAGATTGAACCAATCCTGAAGAAGATACATTCTAAGCATGGTCTCGATACCTTTTACAGGTCTGCCATGATTACCTGACGGATAGTAAGGAGCGATTATCTGAATCCATGAATCCCATGGAATTATCTCTTCCATTCTATTAAGAAACGCTTCTTTTTTTCCCTGACGCTTTCTAAGGGAATATTCCATATCGCTGAAACTTAACTGTCCGTTCATATCAAAATACCTCGCATAATATATTTTATTAACTACATTATATCATATATACGACAATTTGTCAATACTAACGTCGATTAAATCAGCGTTTCCTTAGATTCATTATCAAAAGAAGCTGTGACGAAGTGGTGCTCAAAAACACTGCATGAAACAGACAACAACCATTGTTCGCGCGCTTCTTTAGTAAGGCAATTTTCAAAGTATTTGAATAGCATTGGTATTAAAGCGTGGGTATTGCCTAATAAATATTATCCTAAAGGCAATAAATACATACCGCATATTTATACTCCTGATGAATTAACACGCTTTTTTTCAGCAACTGATAAATGCACATACTGCTCTGAAGTTCCATATCGTCATTTAATTATGCCGGTTTTCTTCAGGCTTCTTCTTTCCAGTGGATTACGATGTTCCGAAGCTCGAATGCTAACTGTTGATGATGTGGATTTGGATCTTGGCATACTTAAAATATCTGATTCAAAGAACCACAATGACCGATTAGTACCACTTTCAAAAACAATGCTTATCAGACTTCAAAGGTATTCAGAACAGGTTCATTCTTCAGGTTCACATGAATTCTTTTTTCCAGGATACAAAGAAAAACCTATGACGTTAGGAAATGTGTACAAGAATTTTAGACGTTTTCTATGGAAGGCTGGAATATCACATACTGGAGACGGTCCAAGAGTTCATGATTTCCGTCATACGTATTGTGTTTTTAAATTGCGGGAATGGGCTGAACAGGGAAAAGATCTGATGGTATTAATTCCTCTTATGCGAACATATCTCGGTCATCAGACATTCAATGAAACGGCTTACTATCTCAAATGGACTGCTGATGTATTTCCTGATATCAGACTTAAACTTGAAAGATATTGTGAAGGTATCATACCTGAAATGGAGGAATTTCAATGACTCCAACAGATTTCTCTAAACATCTTACCGATTTCTTCTCGAATTACCTTCCACTGCAGAAAAATGTCAGCAAAAACACGATAAAGGCTTACAGAGACACTTTTAAACTTCTCTTATACTTTTGCGAAAGCGAAGAAAAAATCAAACCTGAAAAACTTTCCATGCATCATTTATCATCGGATCTCATAGAGCGATTTTTGCTATGGTTGGAAACAGAAAGAAATTGTTCTGTTTCTACAAGAAATCTAAGATTAGCTGCTCTTCATGCTTTTTTCAGATATGCTCAGTCTGAGTCACCGGAGTCGTTATTTCATTACCAGAAAGTTATTGCTATTCCTGTGAAGAAAAAGAAACAATCTATTGTTGAACACCTTTCTCCTGAAGCGGTTAGATTACTTTTGGAACAACCGGACAGAACAACTACACAAGGAAGACGAGATCTGGCTTTACTCAGTCTTTTGTATGACAGCGGCGCAAGAGTGCAGGAACTTATTGATCTTTCTGTCTCCGATTTTGTTGCCGGTTCTAATCCCATACTTATACTAACAGGAAAAGGAAACAAAATCCGGCGTGTACCGATAATGAACAATACAGCAGTTCTGGTTCAAAAGTATATATCTGAAAACAAGCTTGATTTACCTCATAAATGCAATTATCCTCTTTTCACAAACAAACAGCATAGTAAACTTACAAAAGAAGGCGTTGCATATATTCTCAATAAATATGCAGTAATGGCTCGAGAAAAGACTGATAAAATACCGGTTAAAGTTAAATGTCATATGCTCCGCCATTCAAAAGCTGTTCACCTTTTACAGGCTGGCGTAAACTTGATTTATATCCGCGATTTTTTAGGCCATAGTGACATTAAAACTACTGAAATTTATGCAAGAGCAGATTCCGAACTCAAAAGAAAAGCTCTGGAAAATGCTTATCCCGATTTGGTAGATACTAATTTACCAGACTGGAATGAAAATACTGATCTTATGAACTGGCTTTCAAAACTGTGATTTAAACAGAAGATTATGCAAAGCAACATTCCCATGAATCACGATTTTATTGGTTTTATGCGAATTACTTTGAATAATATTTTTCTTTGCATAAGGTGGATTATGCAAAGCTTCGCATAATCCACCCTGTGGAGTTCCAATGACTGACTCTTCATATTCATCGTCAATCATTATTCCACTTACAAGGTATTTTCTGATTATTGAGATCACATCGCCATCTTTTATTGTCTTGCCCACCAGTGTCATTAGCTTATCATGATTTACCGTATCAAAGAACTTTTCAAGGTCAATGTCTACAATCCAGTCGTTCCCGTCATTCATTATATCCAATGCGGTCAAGATTGCCTGTTGTGCACATCTGTTTGGCCTGAATCCGTAACTGTGTTCATGGAATTGTGCTTCATAAATTGGTGTAAGTACCTGTGCTATAGCTTGTTGGATAAATCTGTCGGTTACCGTTGGTACTCCCAGATTTCTTACTCCGCCGTCAGGTTTGGGTATTCCTATTCTTCGAACCGGCTGAGGTTTATATTTTCTTGTTCTCAGCTGTTCTCTGATTGTTTCGCCGTTCTTTTCAAGGTGTTCTTTGAGTTCTGTGTATTTCATTCCATCCACACCCTCTGCTCCTTTATTCCGAACGACTTGCAGATATGCTCTGTTAAGATTGTTTCTTGACAATATCTGCTCCATTAGATTATTTGTTTCCACGCGTTCTTTCCTTTCCGTCTCGCTTGATTTGACCACCCTTTTTCCCGATTGGTTACGGCAGATGTTTGTCATTTCTGCAATTCGAGACATACTTGAACTTATTGATTGTTCGCCCCTTCACTCCATTTCCATTACAGAAACTTCTTCGCTACTATGGGCTCGGCTGACTTCTCACAGTTCGTTGTTACTACAGCTAATGAGACTGCCTGTGAGACCTCCACGCTTAAGGTGCACGCTCTTTCTCTCCATATATCCGCCACATTTACTTTGCTACTACAAATGTGATAGTTATTAGACTTTGTTGTTCTATGCCAACTTATCTCTCGCAGCCCAGCCTCGTATGTGATTTCTGTTCGTCGGACCAGAGATTTGCCTACAGCTTCCTTCAGATTCCACCTCACGATGGACACCCTTGCTGTTCAGCTATACACTTCCCACTATCTGGGCGTGTTCGGGACTTTCACCCGTTAGAGCGCGCCCATGGCGCGCAAACACAGTAAAAGTGCGTACCTTTTCAGATACGCACTTTTTTATGCAATAAACAGTTGTTTTTTTTCAGATCAA
Source organism: Ruminococcus sp. HUN007 (assembly GCF_000712055.1). Lineage (NCBI taxonomy): Bacteria > Bacillati > Bacillota > Clostridia > Eubacteriales > Oscillospiraceae > Ruminococcus > Ruminococcus sp. HUN007. Next base: position 754,006 of record NZ_JOOA01000002.1, read on the forward strand.
TGATATAATGACTTATATAGCTAAGCAGGCACTGAACCGCGCCAAAATGCATCATGGCGTATTTCCAGTTTGATCAGTGTCTCCCTGGCATGAGAGATATGATACAGAAACACGGAGGGGTATTATGACAACAGTAAAAGAGCACACTATCATAGAAGATATGACCAGATATCTTCAGAGACAGTACACTATTTACAGAAATGCAAAGGGTGCGGAATCAGCCGATGTTGAAGTCCTTTATACCAGTATGATAATTTACATCCACGGATTTATACGCGGGATAAGAGTACTGTTTCCTGATTCAGAAGCTCCGAGCAGGATAGAATCCATGCTTATCAAAGAGAATTCCCGTCTTCACGAAGAATCGATGAAACTGATAAAGAAACTGCACTGAACAGATCTGATTCAATGTATTTTCAGGGAGGGGATCATCTGTGGAGATAATAATTATAATCGCTGTAATAGTCGTTCTTTGTCTTATGCTCGGGGTAAAAAAGATATATCTTGTCTTTGCAGCACTGGCACTTATTGCACTCGCCTATGCCGCAACTGTAATTCTTCTGAGTTTTTTCTTTATAGTTATGATCACCTCAAAAAAACAAAAAGCATCTTTTTCCCGTATTGACCAGAGTCCGCGAAGCCGTTTCAAAGTCGCCTGGTACACTGTAGACGGAAAAGAATATCCGAATATCTTCCCGGAAGAAGGCTTTATGCAGAACAAACTCTACCGTTCTGACAAAGAATGCGCAGTTCTGCTTTCCCAAAATCGTAAATATGTTTTCGATAAATTTTCTGCTGCCACATGTACCATAGGATTTATTCTCGGTATCGGTACAGTCATTGCCATAGTTCTGATCCTTATAAAGTGAACGCCTGATCCTCATCAGCGTTCACTTTTTTGTATAAAGAAAACAGCATATCCGGTTTACGTAAAACACGCAGACTGGATATGCTGTTCTTTTTTAGGAAAAGAATCGTTACATACTCACTTTATTAATCGAAAAAGAAATCAGAAATGAGCCAGTTACCGTCTTCAAGAACAAAATAAGCTGTTCCTGTTCCATAAAGAGCATCTGATTCATTAGTTGTGGCAGTAAAGCTTGTTTCCGTTTTATCCGGATTTAATACTGTCTGACTCATCATACGAAATAACACCTGAGAATAATCCCTGCAAATCTGAAAATGTATCCATCTTCTGAACAGCATCTCTGCTTTGCTCTTCCGTCTCCCCGTTATCGCCGGTCAGCACTTCATATGATAAGATTTTCCATTCATTGTCTTCGGCTGCGAATTTAAATTTACCCGTACCGTAAAGAGTACTGTTTTCATTTGGGGTAACTGTAAACGATCTGTCAGTAACATCAGAAAGAACTACGCCCTGACTGAGATCAAAAGAAAGAGAGCCTCTCCCCGCTTCTCTTGCATACAGTTTCCCGTCTTTTTCGACATACATTTCACTGACGAGATCAGTATTCTCTGATGCAAGACTTCCTGAGAGCGTGTTTTTGATAAGCTTCTGAAGTTCATCGATAGAAGATATCTTTTCGCCGTCTAAAACTCTGTAATAATTAAAACCGCTTACTGTAACAGAATCTGATCCATCTGTTTTTATGAATCCGGCAAGCAGTGCGTCAATCGTGAAAAAGTCACTCAGCTTTTCTTCAGCGACCTTTTCTGAAGCTTTCGGAAGAGTTTTTGGAGTTTCATCTGATTTTTTTGCCGCTTCTTCCTTCTTCGCCGAAGTAACAGCTGCGGTTTGTGATACGGCTGTGACTTCCGACGTTACAGGAGTAGTTTCTGATACCGCTGAAGTTACAGTTGTTTCTGCCGGCACTTCTGTTACTGTTGTTTCTGTCTCTGCTGTAGTAACTTTTACATCATCCGTCTGCGGATCGTTTGTCTGACTGCATGAAGTCATTGACGCTAAAAGTGAAGCTGCCGCGATCAGACTAAGTGTTTTTTTCATTTTCATTATTTTTTTGCCCCCATCACAATTGTTTTCGGAATACTGTAGTATTCTGATAAAACATATTATACTACAAGGGGACAGTCATTTCAAGGATTTCCGGTGATTTAGGTCCTTTAAGGACACTAAAAAAGACAGCTCCGTACAAAACAGAACTGTCTCTTTTTTAGTATAAAAGAATAATTGTGAAGCTTATCAAGCCATAGCGTCAAGTCTCTTGCCGATTTCCTTGAGGAATTCTTCTGAGTCAACCTTCTTCTTGTTTTCGAGCTTTGAGATGAGGTAGAGGTCGCCTGTCATTACGCCTTCTTCGATTGTCTGGATAGTAGCCTTTTCAAGCTTGTCAGCGAATGCGCAGAGTTCAGGAGTATTGTCGAGTTCTCCTCTCTTTCTGAGAGCGCCGCTCCATGCAAAGATAGTAGCAACTGAGTTTGTTGATGTTGTTTCGCCCTTAAGGTACTTGTAGTAGTGTCTCTGAACTGTACCGTGAGCTGCTTCGTATTCATAGATACCGTCAGGTGAAACGAGTACTGAAGTCATCATTGCAAGGCTGCCGTAAGCTGTTGAAACCATGTCTGACATAACGTCGCCGTCATAGTTCTTGCAAGCCCAGATGTAGCCGCCGTTTGAACGGATAACACGTGCAACAGCGTCATCGATGAGTGTGTAGAAATATTCGATGCCTGCAGCTTCAAACTTTTCCTTGTATTCTGCATCGAAAACTTCCTGGAAAATATCCTTGAAACGGTGGTCGTACTTCTTTGAAATAGTATCCTTTGAAGCGAACCATACGTCCTGCTTAAGGTCAAGACCGTAGTTGAAGCATGCTCTTGCAAAGCCTCTGATACTGTTGTCCTTGTTGTGGAGACCCTGGATGATACCGTCTGTATCCTTGAATGTGAAGATCTCCTGTCTTGTTTCGTTGCCTTCAGCATCTGTAACAACGAGTTCAGCCTTTGAGCCCTTCTTTACCTGCATTTCTGTGTTCTTGTAAACATCACCGTAAGCATGACGGGCAATTGTGATAGGAGCTGTCCATGTAGGAATATATGGTGTAACACCCTTGACAAGGATAGGTGTTCTGAAAACTGTACCGTCAAGGATGGCACGGATAGTACCGTTAGGTGACTTCCACATTTCCTTGAGATCATATTCTGTCATTCTTGCAGCGTTTGGTGTTATTGTAGCACACTTAACTGCAACACCGTACTTCTTTGTAGCTTCAGCACTTTCAACAGTGACCTTGTCATCTGTTTCGTTTCTGTGCTTAAGTCCGAGGTCATAGTACTCTGACTTGAGATCAACATAAGGAAGGATGAGGATATCCTTGATCCACTGCCAGAGGATCCTTGTCATTTCGTCGCCGTCCATTTCAACGAGCGGTGTTTTCATCTGAATCTTTGCCATTGAAGTATCCTCCTGTTTTGAAATTAATAGTTATAATACCTGTCCGCCGGCTTCCTTATTGTAAAGCCGGTGAACAGATAAAATACAATAGTAAAATCCCCGTATGCCTTTGATTACTTTTTAAGGTTCTCTCTTGTGTAGTCAAGAAGACCGCCGGCAAGGATGATGTCCTTTGTACGTCCTGTGAGTTCGCAGAGAACAGGAATGTTTGCACCTGTTGTCTTGTTTACTACTGTGAGTTCAGTCTTGTTTGCTTCGATATCTGCACGAACGTTCATGATCTCGATATCGTCGCCTTCATTAATCTTGTCGTAGTCTGCTTCGTTTACGAATGTGAGCGGAAGAATACCGGCATTTATGAGGTTAGCTCTGTGGATTCTTGCGAAGCTCTTAACGAGAACAGCCTTGATTCCGAGGTAGAGAGGTGCAAGAGCTGCATGTTCTCTTGATGATCCCTGACCGTAGTTTGCGCCGCCTACGATAATCGACTGACCGAGGCTCTTTGCTCTTTCAGGGAACTTTTCATCACATACTGTGAAGCAGTGCTGTGAAATAGCAGGAATATTTGAACGGAGAGGAAGGATCTTTGCACCTGCAGGCATGATGTGGTCAGTTGTGATGTTGTCCTCAACCTTGAGTGATACCTTGCACTTAATGTCCTTAACGAGCGGAGCAGTTTCCGGATAAGGCTTGATGTTTGGTCCGCGGAGGATCTCAACGCTGTCCATATCCTTTTCATCAACAGGAGGTACGATCATGTTATCGTTGATAACGAACTTTTCAGGAAGTTTGAAGTCAGGCATTTCGCCGATGTCTCTTGGATCTGTGAGAACACCTGTAATTGCTGAGATGGCAGCCATTTCAGGTGATACGAGGTAGATCTGTCCGTCCTTTGTTCCTGAACGTCCGAGGAAGTTTCTGTTGAATGTTCTGAGTGAGATACCCTTTGAGTTAGGTGACTGACCCATACCGATACACGGACCGCATGCACTTTCGAGGATTCTTGCACCGGCATCGATCATGATGGAGAGAAGGCCGTTCTGAGCGAGCATGTTGAGAACCTGCTTAGAACCAGGAGCGATAGAAAGTGAAACGTCAGGATGAACAGTCTTACCCTTGAGTATGTGAGCAACCTTCATCATGTCGAGGAGTGATGAGTTTGTGCATGAACCGATACAAACCTGATCGATCTTGATGTTTCCGATCTCCTTAACACTCTTAACGTTGTCAGGCATGTGAGGACATGCAGCAAGAGGAACAAGTTCCGAAAGGTTGATCTTTATTTCTTCGTCGTAAACAGCATCTTCATCAGCAGCAAGAGGAGTCCATACTTCTTCACGGCCCTGTGCTCTGAGGAACTGCTTTGTAACTTCGTCTGAAGGGAAAATTGATGTTGTGGCACCGAGTTCAGCACCCATGTTTGTGATAGTAGCTCTTTCAGGAACTGAAAGAGTCTTTACACCTTCACCGCAGTATTCGATAACCTTGCCTACGCCGCCCTTAACAGACATGATACGGAGAACTTCGAGAATAACGTCCTTTGCAGCAACCCACGGGCTGAGTTTGCCGGTAAGTTCAACCTTAACTACCTTAGGGCATGTGATGTAGTATGCGCCGCCGCCCATAGCAACAGCAACGTCGAGTCCGCCTGCACCGATAGCGATCATACCGATACCGCCGCCTGTTGGTGTGTGGCTGTCTGAACCGATAAGTGTCTTGCCAGGGATACCGAATCTTTCGAGGTGTACCTGATGGCAGATACCGTTACCAGGTCTTGAGAAATAAATGCCGTGCTTCTTTGCTACGCTTCCGATAAATCTGTGGTCATCAGCATTTTCAAAGCCGTTCTGGAGAGTATTGTGGTCGATGTATGCAACAGAACGTTCTGTCTTTACTCGCGGAACACCCATAGCTTCAAATTCGAGGTAAGCCATTGTTCCTGTAGCGTCCTGTGTAAGTGTCTGGTCAATACGGATACCGATCTCGCTGCCCTTGATCATTTCACCGTCTACGATATGGTTTTTGAGGATCTTTTCAGTTAATGTAAGTCCCATTAATTTACTCCGTTTCTCCGCAGCCTGAAAATAGTCTTAGTGTTCGGAAACATCTTCTGCGGTGCGATGTACCCGATGCAGTGAACATTTTTACGTCCACTCACACACACTATTTATTTTACCACTTATACGCGGTACTTGTCAATTAGATTTTCAATACATTTTACGACTTCTCCGACATTCTGTGAGGCATCTATACGATGGAGATTTCCATATTTCTCCGAGCGTCCCCTGTAGAAATCTGCCTCATCGGCAAGGAAGCGTCTGCACACTTCGCTGTAATCAGGCGTTTTCTGGCGTGATTCACGGTCTATGCACCTTTTAAGCCGCTCACCGTTATCCATTTCCAGATAAAACACCACTATGTCACTTCTGTCGTATTTTTCGTAGAGTTTGTCGATAACATCCGGCGTACAGATGATTATGTGATCAGTCTTTCCTGATATATCAATAGTACAGGTAAAATAGTTCCAGTCGCCGTGTACCGTATGGTAAGTACGCCTTTCAATGACTTTTCCCGCACTTTCGAGCTCATGAAGCTTTTCCTCATCGACGAAATGATATTCGACCCCGTCGGTCTCCCCTGTTCTTATCGGTCTGGTGGTATAAGTGACCACCCTTTCAAGATCAGGTATGTTTTTATTCATAAGTGTATTGAAGGCAGTATCCTTTCCGGAACCGCTCTTTCCAATAAGGCAGTAGATCTTTCCCATTAAATTTCCCTCCGTTGCTGTTTTCCCACATGGGCATTTAAACATTATGATTATATCATTTTGGAAACGGTTTTTCAATGCAAAATAAAGAAAACGTTCAGAGAAAAAATCTCAGAACGTTTTCTTTTTTTATTGAAAAGGTGAACATATTACGATAAGAAATTCTGAATTCTCAATGGCGTTTACTATATCCTCACTGAGGTCACTGCTCGACTAATGCTTTGTATTTGTAAGCCATAATATTCCCTGTATTGTTTATCAGCGCTTCATTATTTCCGCGTATTTTCCAAGTTTCAGCGAATAGATAACGGCACACTTTACTTTTTTGTTTTCTGTTTTTTCCAGAGCAGCACGGTAGATCTCCAGCTGGAGCGAGTAGTTTTCCACAAGTTCTGAAATATCTGTTACATAATCGGTCTTGTAATCAACAAGCACCAGACCGTCTTCCTCCTCGAAGTACATATCGACAATGCCCTGTACCATGCTGTCAGAATCCTTAAACTTTTCAAAGGCTGCATCATTAAGTTCCAGATCACCGAGACGGACAAGGAATTTTCGTTCCCTCTCCATACGTTCTGATGAGACGGCACGTCTGAAAAGTTCCGATGAAGTGAAGGCTTTTATATACTCAGGATCAATGCCCTCAGCCTGCCTAGCCGTGATAAATCCCTTTTCGGCTGCACGCTTTATCTCACCGGCCGGATCGTTTTCAAGAGCTCTGAAATCAGCATGCTCAAGGATACTGTGTATCGCTGTACCGCGTTCGGTTCCGGTCATTCCGGTGCGTTCCTTCATAAAGGCCGGACGCTTAAGTACTGTTCCGTATTTTTCATGATCCTTCGAAATATCCGAAACTGCAAACTTGGCCTCATGAAGAACGGACGTCTGTTTTACTGATGCAAAGCGTCCGGTTATCTTTACGGTAAGTTCCGGATCAGCGCTGATCTCTTCCGTTTCGGTATCAGCCTCTCCGGTCACTTCACTCATCGCGGATGCTTCTTCAAATTCCACTCTGAATTTTTCATCGGAAACAAAGAACATATCCTTTCCGCTGAGTTCCCTGAGCTTTTTACCGTCCGGATGTGTAATGAGAGCCATCAGCAGCCAGTCTTCCATACAGCCGGCTTTTGCTGCAAGATCAGAAGTGATCCCTCCGGCCCTGTGTGCTGAAGCTGCATATTCCGCAAGCTTCTGCACTGTCGCTTTTCCGGTGTCGAGCGTGATGAAAAGGCGCTCCCTTGCCCTCGTCAGCGCAACGTAGAGCAGTCGCATCTCTTCACTTACGGAATCACGCATGTTCCGTATGTTTATAAGTTCAAACGGAAGAGTTGTGTAGCGTCTGAACTCACGCCTTTTCTGAAGTCTGAAGCCTATACCGCTTTCGAAGCTGAGCTGTATCTTTTTAAGACTGTCCGATCTGTTGAACGGCGCCTGAGTTTCACAGAGGAACACAAACGGATATTCCAGACCCTTCGATTTATGAATAGTCTTGATGGCAACCACGTCCTCCGATGTGGAAGCTGTCTGGCCGGACTTAAAGTCCCCGTTCATTTCAAGAGTACGGTCGATATATCTTATAAATCCGCTCAGTCCCTCGTCCGATGCCTGCTGATATGTCCGTGCATATTCCAGCAGGGCGCGGAGATTGGCACGCTTTTTCTCACCGTCATCCAGCATATAAACCAGCGAAATGAAATCCGTTCTTTCATAAATGTACTGAATAAGTTCCACAAGGCTTCTCGAAGCCGCAAGCATCCTCAGTTCCGAAACAGTGTCCATAACATGGATCACCTTGCGTTTCATTTCCTCCGGTATCTGTTCGGTGTTATCACCGTTATATATGTCAAGAAGTGCATGGTACAGATGTCCCGTCCTTTTTTCAAGACGCAGGATGATCATTTCATCGTCAGTGAACATGAAAAGCGGAGACATGAGTACCGCTGCAAGCGATGTGTCGATAAGCGGATTGTCCGTCATACGCAGAAGATTCAGAAGTACACTGATCTCCCTTGAACTGAGATATCCGGCAGTTTCCTCGCTGTATGCCGTAATGCCGTATTCAGCGAGAGCTTTTATATAATCCGCCGCATCCTTCTTTCGTCTCAGAAGAATACAGAAATCCCTTTTCGTACACGGACGCACGCCGCCTTTTCTGTCATCAACAGGAGTCCCATCCTTCAGCATCGAGGCTATTTTACGTGCAGTGTATTCTGCCTGAGTTACCGGTTCATCCGCATCCGGATCAGTAAGGGCCACAACGGTTTTCCTGTCACGTTCCGAAAACTCTGCACCCTTTATCAGTTTTTCGCCCTCATCGTATACGATCTCGCCGACTTCACGGCTCATGACTGAGCGGAAAATGAAGTTTACAAATTCTATAACATCTTCAGAACTTCTGAAATTTCGGTTAAGGCGTATGCATGAATTTCTTCCGCCGTTATTTTCAGAATAATCCTCCGAGTTTTCCATTGTGTTTATGAATATTTTCGGGTTGGCAAGACGAAAACGGTAAATCGACTGCTTCACGTCACCGACCATGAACAGATCGTCGCCCGGACATCCGGCAGTTCCTCCGTGCGAGAGCATTCTGAAAATAAGGTCCTGATTGTTGTTCGTATCCTGAAACTCGTCGATCATTATGACCTTGTAGTATTCCGAAAGCTCTTTTGCAAGTGCGGATTTTACCGGAACTCCGTTTTCGTCCTGTACTGAAAGAAGCTTTACTGCCAGCGATTCAGCATCGGAAAATCCTATGCAGCTTTTCTCTACTTTCTTCTTCCAGAGTTTTTCTTCCAGTTCCTTTATGATATCAGTAAATGCTTCAAGCACGCGGCAGTGCACGGCAATGTCCTCATCTGCACAGAGTATGAGTTCCTTAGCTGAAACAAGTTTTTCCTTCAGTATTTTCTTGTAGCCGTCACGCAGCGCCTTTATGCTGTCCTTTGCTTCCGGAGTAACTGTTTTCGCCATTCTGAGCACTGCGAACGCCGGCTCTTCGTACGAACTTATCCTCTCCTCCGGAGTTCCTTCATTTCCGGATAAAGTCCGGTAAATCATCTTTATTGTGTCATTTTCAGTTCTGATAATATCCAGAGCCTTTTCACCCACATCATCCGACTCCGCAAGTTCCAGGCATTCACCGGAAAGCGTGCAGGCATTACGGACAGCTCCGCAGATATATCTTAAATATTCGTCCTTAAAATATCTGCCGGTATTTCCTTCAGAAGAATATCCCTTACATATGCTTTCAAGCCATGAAGTTCCGTAAGGTATGGAACTTACGAATCTCCAGATCTCCTTAATGATATCCTCTATCGGTGTATCGTTCCGGCTGCAGAACTGATCGTAGAGAAGCCCGGTCATCTCAGGATGTGTTTCATATCTTTCCGTTACTATTTCCGAAACAAGCCTGCTTTCCATAAGTTCCGCTTCAGTTTCATCAAGTATTCTGAAGCTGCCTGTAAGCTCCAGCTCATGGATGTTGTCACGTATAAGGTCAAAGCAGAAAGAATGAACAGTGGATATTTTCGCACTCTGCAAAAGAAGCTGCTGCTCACTCAGCCACTGGTTTTCCGGATCCTTTTCTATCAGGTCAGCCAGCGCCGCAGTAAGTCGCTGCTTCATTTCAGCAGCTGCATCCTTCGTAAAAGTAACGACGATCATTCTGTCCGCCGGCACTCTGTTTTCGCTGTCCGAAAGAATACGTACAAGCCTTTCGACCAGTACCGACGTTTTTCCGCTTCCTGCCGCCGCAGATACAAGCAGCGAGCATCCCCTTGCATCTATCGCCGTTTCCTGTTCCTTAGTCCAGCCCATCTATTTTCTCCTCCCCGTCACTTCCGAGAATATTCATTTTCAGTTCCTTAACATCGTCCGGAACAAAGCGTTCGTACTTACGAGGAAAGTTTCCGCATATCTCTTTGTAGTCGCAGAATCTGCAGACATCTTTCTGTGTATCGTAGTTAAGCGGCAGTGCACTTACATCACCGTCAAGAAGATCGGCCGCCATTTTTTCAAGCATTTCTCTTACATGTCTGCGAAGGCGCTCGAACTGCGGTCTTGTAAGGCAGCGGCTTCTTGTTTTGTCCAGTTCAAACGTGCCTTTTTTCACCGCATCTGCCGTAAGCTTTGCAGGGATGTATATACCGGCTATATTCTCCTCCATAGCACGGAGTACCTTCAGTTCCTTCAGTACTACACCGCTCATACGGTAAAATTTGCTGAGATACGCTTCGGTATCATCGTCTCCGGTCCTGTCACGTCCGAGTTCTATCGATCCTGAAGGCATGTAGAGAACTCCGGCAGGTATGGAATCGCCGTAAACTCCGCCCCCGGATGTAACTGAGAAAAGATAGAGAAGCATCTGTATGTCGATGCCGTAGAGTATCTTTTCAAGTTCAAAGCTTTTAACGCCGGTCTTGTAGTCTATGATCCTTATGAATTTTTCACCTGTTTCAGGATCGGTGTAGCTGTCAACACGGTCGATCTTGCCCTTAAGTATGATCTCGGTGCCTTCATGCCCTTTTATTCGGAACGGCTCCCCGCAGGTCGCCTCATTTATCTCAAACTCGAATTTTTCCGGCATGAACTGTGAAGCAGCCAGTTCTTTCTTAAGATGGTTCACAAGATACAGCGTATCTTCCGTAAACTTTTCAAACTTCGAATCAAGTCTCGCATTTTTGCCGAAATCGCCTGCAAGGTTTTCAGCCTTGTATTTTTCAGCGAACTCCTTAATTTTTTCTGTAATGACCTCATCAGTCAGCGAGATAAACTCATCCTTCGTGCTGCATCCGGAAAGAATGTTTTCAAGGCAGCTGTGAACAAGACTTCCGAGATCTCTGAAATCCATCTCTCTCCTGTCGCGGGCTCTGATGTGAAGTCCGTATTTACAGAAATAGCGGAAATGGCACTCGCTGTAATCTTCAAACGAGGTTGCCGACACCTGTATTCTGTCGCCCATAAGTCTGCCAATAAGCGAGCTGTCACTTACGGCGTGTACTCCGTCTTTACCGATAGAATCGAGGTACTCTATTTTGCTTTTATACTCAGGAATATTTAAAAGCGCTTCGCGCAGCGAGGCTTTTTCCTGCTCATCACGGAACATGCCCTGAACGTAATTGCGGTAAGCGGCAGCAGGTGTCGGTGAATAGAACAGCACGTCATATTCCGCGGCCGGTTTTCTTATATTGTCCGTATACATGCCGGCTATCTGGTTAAGTATATACGACGGAAAGCGTGTTCCTCCCTGTGCATCGCAGAGCGGATAGGAAATTATCACGCGTTCTGAAGCAGATGAAAACAGACGGTACACCACAAATCTTTCATCTGCCAGAAGGCGCTTTGTGTCCTTGCCGAGATCGATGCCAAGTTTTTCAAACGCTTCCTTGTCAGTGCTGCTCAAAAGTCCTGATGACTTTGCCGCAAACGGAAGAATTCCTTCATTTGCGCCCGTAACGAAAATCACCTTCTGTCCTTCAACTCTCGCCTTTTCAGCTGACACTACCGAAACGATATCGAGTTTCTGCGGAGGTGCAAGGAATCTGTTCTGCCTTACGATAAGTGTGAACAGCTCTGCAAATTCAGAAGGATCTGTAATCTCATCGCCCAGTACTTCAGCAACCGTATCGAAGGTGTCCATGATACAGTTCCACAGACGTTCCAGTTCCGAAGCTGTATCAGTTATTCCGTTGTTTTTGTATTCTGCAATAAGACCGGAGACATTTTTCGTTATCTCCTGTTCCTCAAGGAATTCATAGATATACCGGCACATCTGCGCCGCCGTGCTTCCCTTCATCTTTTTACGGAGCGCAATGATCGGATCGGCAAGTCTCATCCTGAGTGCTTCGGCATTTGCAAGATTCTCTTTCCTTTCCGTACCGGAAAGTCCGGTATCAGTAAAGCTTTCCTCCCACATGGCCCCGTCAACATTCCACTTGTAGCAGAAGTTTTCAAGAAATGCTGTTTCGGTCAGTGAGACCGGAGTAAGACCGGTCTTGGCATAACGGAAAAGAACGTCGCTCTGAATTTTTTTCATACCGGACAAATCAAGAAGTGATGTTATCAGTATTACTATGGAAGTATGCATGACCGGAGTTTCCTCATCGGAAAAATAAGGGATGCCGTAGCGTTCAAGCGCTGACTTAAGTATGATGTCATAATCCTCCGGCTGACGTGAAGCTATGGTTATCTCACCGTACCGGCATTCATTTTCGTCAACGAGTTTTCTGATATATGAGCATACAAAATCAGCTTCCCTGTAAAGGTCTTTCGCCTCGGTTATCTGTACAGCTCCTTCGGACGGAACCGGAGCCGTCCTTCTTCTGAAGATACTTCCGCTCAGTTTCTTAACTGCATCGTTTCTGAAACGATGATTCTCCGTAAGAAGCTCAGTTTTCTGTTCTGTCCTGTACTTTTCAGCTAAGGCCTTAAGCCTTGCATAAGTGGTATTAACAGTCGAAAACAGTGAATTCTCCTTCTTTTCCGTCTCCGGTGTACACAGAGCGATATTTATTTCCGAACACTCTGCTGTCATGACATCGATCATTTCCAGTTCATCCGGACTGAATGAATCGAACTCATCGATGAAGCAGACGGTATCCTCAAAAAAGTCATTCATATTGGCGGCAGCCGCTGCCTCGGTTATATCTGTAAGACTGTCACGAAATCCGCGTTCAGTCATTATGCTGTCGTAAGCCGAATAGATCATGGATATGTCCGACGCCTTTTCCTTCAGCTTTTCATCCATGCCGTTTATACGTGAAGCAAGACTGTCAGCTGTAACCGAAGCACGTCTGAGGTCTGCGACTATTTCAAGGGCATCGTTTATAAACGATCTGCTTTCCGCCTGCCTTCCGAAAAACATAAATGATTTATTTTTTCGTATCTCCTTAAGTGCGAGATACATAAGTGCGGCCTTTGTGCTGTCGTCCGCATATTCACCGGAACGGCTTCCGAAAGTATCGAATATCAGGCGGGCAAGCCGTGTAAAGCTGAGAACATTTATACTGTTCGACACAGAGCTTCCGAGTTTCTGATACATCTTACGCTCATATTCAAAAGAAAACTGCTCGGGAACTATAACAAATATTCTCCTGCCGCTTTCCGCATGCGTCTTTATTCTTTCTATTATGGCAGATGACTTTCCGGAACCTGCCTCTCCAAGTATGAATCTTAACATTCCGGCCTCCCGTTTACGTAAACTATGTGAAATTCCCATAATCAATTATCCCCCGAAAACCAGATCACGGTTCCGGGGGAGTATATCTTATTCTGTAAACACCCTCATATCTTTCACTTCAATGTTTTTATCAGTTTTAAACACAACTCCGCCTTTGAAAATACAGTTGCTTTCCTTATCATAAAATTCATAATGGATCCAGTTTTCCGTTCCTTTTTCAGCAGCAGCAAGCCACTTTTCCTTCGGCTGTGTGATAGATTTCTCCCAGGTCGCACCCGGTTTCATCTCTTCATCGCTCTTGTAATAGACCTGATCAGATACATTAACAAACTCGATCGTCAGAGTAGCACCTCCGTCCGCTTCCTCCAGTGATTTTACATAAGCACCGAGGTATTCGTTCTGAACATCAAATGAATATTCCGGAACAGGTTCCTCAGTAACTTCTTCGGCAGAACTCTCATCATTCTCTTCAGCAACGGAATCCTTATCATCCTTTGAGTCTTTGTTATCCTTTGATTCTTTATCGTCCTTTGAATCCTTGTCGTCCTTGCTTTTCTTATCATCTTTTGATTTTTTATCGTCCCCGGAATCCTTGTCTTTATTATCATCTCCGGAATCGTTATCTTCTTTTTCATCATCAGTTTCAGGCTCGATCACATTTCCTGAAACATCTGTTTCTGCGACACTGTCTGCATTTTCCTCATCACTTTTACCGCATCCTGCAAGAAGCAGAACAGCAGCGGTAAGTACGATCAAAAATTTTTTCTTCATTGTATTTTTCCCCTTTATAATTCATCATTCCCATGTATTTATACTGTCTATGATAGCATATTTTCAATAAAAAAACAACCTCTCTGCAGGCGTATGACTGTCTGCAGAAAGGCTGTTCTGTTGTATGTGATCAATTAAATATCAGTTTTCTGACGCTTATTTCTTCTTCACCGGGATCCAGATCTCGCAGTAATAATTCCCGTCTTTAGTACCCTTTTCGTACTTGGTCGGATCATCATAATACTCCACGCAGTATCCGGCTGCAAACTCATAATCCTTTAACGCCGGAAGCCATTCTGTGAAGATCTTGGTGTTTACGTCCTGAAGTGCGTCCGGCATTGCTCCTCTGCACGGGAAAACCGCCCATTCAAATGAAGGTATAGTTCTTGTGACTAATCCCTCCGGCACCTCCTTTTCCGGATCATACGGATCTGCGATAAGGTATTCAAAATTTTCCCTGCCCATAGCGGTGTCGATATTGATACCGTACATTCCCATTACATATTTTCCGCAGCCTGATGCGTAATGTTCCTGCCAGAACTGCGGAACATTTTCCTTTGCACCTTCGTATGAAAATGTCTTTGCATTAGCGATAACCGTAAAAGCGTCCTTCTTAATGATCTTGTAATCCATGAGATATCCTCCTTCTAATGACAGCTTCAGTTTCAGCGGAGCAAAGGTCTTGAGAAGCACCTCATCCCTGCGCACGGATGAAGGTGAAACGCCGTGGAATCTTGTAAAAGCTTTGGTAAAACTGTCCGGAGAGTCATACCCGTACTTCATGGCGATATCGATTATCTTTTCATCAGTTATCAGAAGATCATTTCCCGCAAGAGCCAGTCTTCTGTTACGGATATATTCCGCAGCGCTGAATCCGCAGAGCATTGCAAATCCTTTCTGAAAATAGAACGGAGACACACCCACAGCTTTCGCCGCATCATCTGCCGTTACACCTTCAGTGATATGATCCTCAATATACTGAATCGAATCGCCTATTATCCTCATCCACTCCATATTGTTCTTTCTCCCTTCGCCTGCTGTGATTCTATCTTACCACACTGACGAATATCTTTCCCGATTTTTCTTGGCTTTATTTGTCCGTCAGAAAATCACCGGTATCTCATTCTTTTAACTCATAAAAATAAAACCGGCAGCATGAAACCGAACTTCCGCTGCCGGATAAAGTTTTCTTTACTGTCCGACACAAAAAATGAAGTCTTCCGGGATGGATACATTAACATTAAACAATTACCTGTCCCGTAGAATAACGAATAACGGAAAACTATAACCGTAAACTTTTACTCTGTGATATAAAAAGGGTGTGTGAACAGTAAACGGAAAGAGCTTTTACTCTGATTTATAAATCAACTTCCAGCTCGGCAGTACTGTTTACTGTATCAAGTGCAAGCTGCGCTCTTGCTATCTCAGCAGAAAGATCTTTATAGTCTTTTTCCGCAAGATCAATATCGTAGTTCGCATACCGGTAATCAACCACATTTGTGCCTCTTCCGAATCCTACGTTTTCACGCACCTTCGGAAGAGCGTCCTTCATAGCAAAAAGCTTGGTCTGACGCTTCTGAAGCTGCGGCAGATATACAAGCATTTCGTCGATGGTAAAACCATATTCCGGTATCACCGTATTTGTATTGAACACATTTACAGCATGCTTCAGTTTACGGATCTTCTGTTCAACCTTTATCTGCTCCTCCTGCATTGAAGCATAGTCATACGAAGGACGAACCGATTCCACATCTTCACCGAGTGATGCTAAGAATGACTTTGAATTCTCATCACGCACCTGAAGTGTACGGAGTTCATCATTAAGCTGACGAAGAAGCTTTGAAGCCTGTGCAGATGTCATTTTCATATTTTTTACCTCTCTCCCAGTTTTTATTACATAAATAACTTAACCTTAAATCCACCACTCAGGTGTCAGTTCACGTTATTATTTTATCACGCTATTCATTAACAGTCAATCACTATACTATAACTGCAAAGTATATCAGAGTATTCACTATAGGCATTTGCTATTTTCAGAAAGTCTTGTTATAATGAATACAACAAAAGCGTTGCAGGTGCGCACATAAAAGAAAGCTACACGGAGGTAACAGCCATGACAACAAAAGAATTCATTGACTTCATGTCCAGCGGAAAACAGGTTACGGCTGAATGTGATGTTCATCAGACGATGCACAGGCTCAGTCAGGAAGCGATCCGGATCACAATGGAGATCAACAATCATTACCATACCCCCGACGAGATCAATGCATTGATGTCGGAGCTTATCGGTGAGCCGGTTGAGGTCGGACTGTTTCCTCCGTTCAACGCCGACTGCGGAAAGAACATTCATCTCGGCAAGAACGTGTTTATAAATTCCGGCTGTAAATTTCAGGATCAGGGCGGCATCTATATTGGTGACGGAGTGCTGATCGGTCACAACACGGTGCTTGCAACGCTGAACCACGGAATTCTGCCTGAAGAACGCCACGATCTGATACCGAAACCCATTCACATCGGTAATAATGTGTGGATCGGATCAAATTCAACTGTTCTTGCTGGCGTGACTATCGGAGATAATGCTGTGATCGGTGCAGGCTCGGTGATCACTAAGGATATCCCCGAAAACATGATAGCTGTAGGCAGTCCGGCAAGAGTTATAAAGAGCATATTTGATTAAGTAACTCAAACATTCTCGAATTAGCTGATGCTCATAACCGTTTTAAAAGTCCTCTAGGCATAGAAAACGAAGAAGCGTGCATAACAATATCAATCTTTCCGGCTGTAAAGCACCCTTTCAAACGCGGCATAATTTCTATCCGGCGGTACAGCAAAAACTACTTGTTTTACTACGGTATCACTGAATAATTCTATGAACAGACTTGCCACCCTCTCCGGTCTTTGGGCAAAAACTCCGCATCCAAATGCTCCGGCAATCAATACTTCCACATTCAGCGAATCACAAATATCTCTTATGAAACGTATTCTGTCCTTCAGTGCACGATCATTCTGCTCTTCACTTATACTTCCTTTTTTAAGCATCACAGAACGATTAGGTGCTGCGCATGTTATTACATCAGCGGTTACATGCTTATTTTCGTCATCATTAAAGAAGTACACACCAGGAGAATAGAGCGCCCTGTTCATATACAAACCCATATTATAATTGGCTTCATTCCATTCATAATAATCCGGAAAAGTACTGAGTACATTATATAAGAACGATGCGTGACATAACGCCTCTTCCTGTGCCATAGCTCCATTTAAAAAGCCTCCTCCGGGATGTCTGTAGCTTGCAAAGTTAAGTACAGCAAGTTTATTCCCGTTAGAATGCTTTAAAACACTCTCTTCGGTATATGACTTTTCAAGAACAAACTCCGCTCTTTTTCCTGTTATCTTATCTCTCACAAATTCGGTTCCAAATACATGCGTTGCCAGAATACTCTTCTGTATTTCATCGGAGTACTGTTTCACCATTTTTTCAGTATGCTTCAAAGCTTTATCTTTAAGATCATCTTTTCTTCCCATCATCATTTCTCCTTTTCATAAATATAAACAAGCACGTAAATTGATATAGTCAACTTACGTGCCGTTTTTTTAGCTAATAAAAGTATATCAACAAACCACATCGGCTGTCAAGATGAATATACGGATTATACATTAAAAAGATCATCAGGTTCTACAAGAAATATATTCTTCTCGTTCTCTGCCTTTTCTCTGATCCATTCTGTAAATCCGCCTTTGCTGAAGAAATAAAAATACTTTTCAGTTATACCGCTGAAATTATCTGCGGTAGCACATATAGCATCAAACTCTTTTTTATCAAGCGGTGAATTTTTATATTTGCATTCACAGAATACGGCCTTACGGTTATCTCTGCTTAGTAAAAGAATATCACAGTCATCCTGACGCTTCAGTTTACTGTTCGTTCCCCACCATTTTCCCATCTTATGTGGGATAAAAGGAAGCTTTTTCTGTTTGGCAAGGCGTTTCATGTACTGGCAGCATATCTTTTCAAATATAAGTCTCATATAATTGTTGAAAGAGTCAGGATCAGTTATTTCTCTGGCTGCGTCCTCCGCTCCGATAAGTTCGTAGTAGCTTTTTTCAGTAAAAAGATACCGGAACCAGAATGCGAAGAAATTATCACTTATACTGTAAAGCGTTTTACGTGAACTTTCTTCCTCACCGCACGGGGTATTTCTGCTGATAAGTTTCAGATCTATAAGAGTTTTCAGATATTTACTGCATTTTGAAGGTTCTTCATGTATCTTCTGTGTGATATCATTCATTCTGCTCGCACCATTTGCGATTGCTTCAAAAATACTGTTATACACTGCCGGATCACGAAGTTCCATCTTCAGAAGCGACTGTGGCTCTTCAGTCAGAAATGCGCCTGTACGCAGAATATTTTTGGCGATATTTTCTTTTATCGATCTTTCAGGATCAAATGTCTGAAGATAACATGGTATTCCTCCCAGTATCCCGTATGCCGCAAGTTTTTCCTCTGAAGAATAGTTTCTGAAAAACTCTGCACTGTCAAGGTAATCAAAAGGAAGCAGTTCCAGCTGTGATGTGGATCTGCCGTAAAGAGGACTCTTGTACCCCATTACGTCATTCTCCATAAAACTTACACTTGATCCGCACAGTATCAGAAAAATGTTTTTGTTTTTCCACGAGTGATCTACAGTATGTTGAAGAATGCTTTTTATACTCGGATTTTCCGCTGCTATAAAAGGAAATTCATCTATGATAATAGTGACTTTGTTTTTGCCAGAAGCTTTAAGACCGATATAGTCAAATGCCTTTTCCCAGCTTTCAAAGCTTCCGAAATCTTTTCCTTCAAAGTACTTCTGAACTGTTCTGGAAAAATCAATAAGGTTCAGAGCATCATTTTTTTCCTGTGCTGAAAAGAAAACAGTAGACGATCTGGTGCTGAACTCCTTCAAAAGCGAGGTCTTACCAACACGCCTGCGGCCGTAAAGCACAAGAAATTCAAATCTTTTCGAGCTGTGCAGCTCATTCAGCAGCTCAAGTTCATTCTGACGTCCTATGAACATAGAATCCTCTCCTTTTCATTTTAGTGAATTACGATTATTATACTCCTGTTTCACTAAATTGTCAATAGAAGAATCAGGTACTGTCGGCTCGTCAGAGACGGCAGTACCTTTTTGAAGAATGCGGTCAGTCTATGCTGTAACAAACTGCTTATGAAATACCGTAAACTCATTCACCGGCATATCCGGCAGCTCACCGTACTTTTCAAGCAAAAGTCTGATGATCGCGGCCGACTTTGCCTGCGTGTTTATACATTTGTTTATCTTTTGTACAGGTCATCTGTCAGCTGCACGATCTTTTTTTTCTTATAAAACGCAATCAAAAAACTATTGATTTTCTCCGGTAAATTGTGTATAATACAATTAAGAGGTGAAAATAATGATTTTTTCTGCATCCATGTTATCACAAAAGCTGAATAATTACAGTGATCCTGCAGGAAGGATAATGAGAATGAAAAAATCCGGAGAAATAATTTCTCTTGTCCGCGGACTGTATCAGGATGATAAAACTGTTCCTGCATATCTTATGGCCGGAGCCATATACGGTCCTTCCTATATATCTTTTGAATACGCCTTATCTTACTACGGACTTATTCCTGAAGCTGTGTATACTGTAACTTCAGCAACTTATGAAAAGAAAAAAATAAAAGAATACAGTAATTTCTTTGGCAATTACTATTATCACGACATTCCTGCCGAAGCTTACCCGTTCGGAGTCTCTCTTTCAGAAGAAAACGGGTATCAGTTTCTTATAGCATCCCCTGAAAAAGCCCTGTGCGATAAACTCTGCATTATGCCGCCGGTAACCAGTCAGAAAGATATAAAGAAACTGCTTTTTGAAGATCTGCGAATAGACCGGGCTTTATTCTATACTCTCAGTTTCGGGGATATATTTGAAATCGGAGACAAATACCACAGCAACAATATAAAGTATCTCATAAAATTTCTGAAAAAGGAGCAAAGTAATGAACAGCACAATTGAAGAAATGCTGAAATACTATCAGACCAATAATCTTACCGATAAAAAGAATGCGATGAAGGAGATAATACAGGAAATTGTTCTGTGCGGACTTTCACGGGCAGGATTCTTTAATAAAGCTGCATTTTACGGTGGAACCGCTCTGCGTATATTCTACGGCCTGAACAGATTTTCTGAAGATCTTGATTTTTCTCTTACAAGTCCCGAACCTGATTTTGATCTGTCGTCATATTTTCCTGTTCTGAAAAAGGAAGTCACTTCATGGGGATTAAACGTTGATATTTCGCTGAAAGAAAAAAATACAGATTCAGCAATACGTTCCGCATTTCTTAAGGGAAACACTATGGAACACATGCTTGTATTTTATGCTTCAGAATCATTAAAAAGCGGGATTTCCAGAGATGAAGTTATAAAAATCAAATTTGAAGTTGATACCATGCCTCCTGAATGGGCAGGATATGAGAATAAATATCGTCTTCTTCCCTCACCTTACGAAGTTAAGATGTATGATATGCCTTCGCTTTTTGCCGGAAAAGTTCATGCAGTTATCTGCCGTGCTTGGAAACAGCGAGTAAAAGGAAGAGATCTCTACGATTACATTTTTTATCTTTCCCGCAATGCAGCACTTAATTTACCGCACCTGAAAGCCAGACTCGTTCAGTCCGGAGCATGGGATCCTGAAAAAGATCTTTCGATTGAAGATACACGTGATCTTCTTTTTTCAAGATTTGATTCAATAGATTTCGAAAATGCCAAAAACGATGTGCGTCCGTTTATCAGAGATACTGATTCACTCAATATCTGGAGTGCGGATTTCTTTAAGCAGATAACTTCGAATCTTCGGTGATTATTCATTCAGTTATACATTAAAAAGATCATATAGCAAAGAAATTTCTGACGAAGCAAGACAGTTTCCGTGCAATAATCACACAATTTTAGGCGTTATCACCCTATGTCATTTGACAATACACTGATTTTATAAAGAAATGCACAAATATTTCTGCATTTTGTTGTAGATCACAGAATCTGACTATACATTTAAGTTTTTTTATTGTATAATATATAGTAAACCACAAATACAAATAATGGAGGTTATATACAAATGTCAAGAAAAATCAGAAAAACAGCAGCTGTTGCTTTTGCTCTTGCAATGTTCGCTGCTTCAGCATCTTATTATCCTGCATACAGTAACGTTCAGACAGTAAACGCTGCAGAACAGGCTGTATCCGTGACCAAAGCTGCAAAAGGAACAGCAGGCCCGACAGTTGATGCCGGTATTTACAAAGTAAAGAAAGGCGAAACATTCAAAGTCAAGATAAAGGTAACTAACAACGCTGACGGATTCAATGCTGTAAACTCATGGCTTGATGTCAACACCGATTACTTTGAAATTGTAAAATCAGAAGCCGGAGACCCTGACATCAAAGATTACGAAGACAGCGAAGCATATTCAAATGTTACACTCAACTCATTCGTAAAAAAAGGCGGTCCTAAAAACATAAAGACTCTCCTTGCACTTTACAGTGACGCAAACAACTACACAGGTGATATCGTTATTGCTACTTTCACACTTAAAGCAAACGACAGCGCTCCGGAAGGATACTATTCACTTCCTTTTGATGCTGACGGTGATGACGGAGCTATGGCAAACCGTATAGTCAACGATAACGGAAACAGATCACCTGTTGTTATAAACCCGACATTCCGCGGTGCGCTCGTTCAGATCGGTGACAGTACAGATGATCATACTGCTCCTGCAAAGACCGAAGGCGAACTCAGAGGTGACGTAAACCTTGACGGAAAGGTTACTCAGATCGATGCAACAATACTCCTTCGTGACGTACTTTCAGTTTCAGTAAACGGCAAGTCTGTTCTCGATGATCTTATCAGCGCTGATGCCAAGAAAAAGTATCCTAACTACGTTGAATTATCAAACAAAAACGGCGACATCGATAACTCTGACAAGGGTTCAAAGTACCGTCAGACTGATGCAACATACATTCTCAGAGCTCTCCTTGAAACAAGCCTTGCAGGCAAGGACGAGATCGATGATGAGATCTGGGGCAAAGTTGTAAAGTAATCTGATCTCACAAATACTTTTTAAAGCTTACAAAAGGGCGCAGAAAGCTCCCCTGAAAGCAGATCAGCATATCACAGGACACGTATTTACGTGATCCGGATATGCTGATTTTTTGTATACAAGAATTATCTTTTATACTTATTCTCTTTTTTCAAAAGCCTTAGGAATATTCTTTACGCTTTCAGTTATTATATTTTTGACATTGTTCAAAAGGATCTTACGCGCTTCCGGATTCATGTCATCAAAGTTTTTTCTTGATTTCCGGGATCACCTTCATAAAATCTATGTCATCGAGAGTTTCAGCATTTGTCGTGTTGAAAAGCTCGAACAGCGACTGTATGATCCTTGAACGTTCCTCGTAGTTCATGTCAGCGATCCACTTGTTTACAGATACATTAAGAATACGGCTGTCGTATGTAAGATCGTCCGTAAAGTCAAACTCACCTTCAGGCGTTATGTGCCAGTAGAACGCCATATGCTGTGAGAATCCGCGGCCGTCTGATTTCACTATCCGGTAATCTTCACGTTTTTCCATTATCAGACCGATAAGTGATGACTGAGGAACAACTTTTACTACCTTGTCATATATCTGGTCGATCAGTTCTTCGTTCACCTCATCATCCACACCCGGACCGTCAAACGAATAGATCTTCGTGATCCTGTTCCTTATGGATTCGTCGCATAAAGCTGACGAAAATATCGCCAGATTTCCGCCTTTGGAATGACCTCCTGTTATTATCTCTCCGTCAAACCCTGAAGCGCAGCGGGTAAGATAGCGGACGGATGATTTCTGCGATTCAACCGGATCCGCCAGGGCAAGACAAAGGTCTTCCTTCCAGCCTACAATAAACTTGTCAGTACCGCGGAAAGCAACGAACCTTAAGTTATCGGAAATATGAAAATTAACAGCTGAAAACTGCTTCAGCGTTTCCGGATCAAGACGGCTTACGTAATGGCTCACGCCTGTGTCACGGAAACGCGGGCTTGCTGCAGCTGCGCAGAAAAGTGCCTTTGTTTCATCATAGGCTACTGCTGTTCTGAACAACTGTTCAAAAAGTTCGGCCTTATAAAGATCTCCTAACCGTACCGCATCGTCCGGAATACAGTTTTCAGGAAAGTCGATATACGCAAGCCATGAAAACACAAGAGCGTCAGCATCACAGAAAGGCTTTTCCTCAAAAGTCTCCATCGTATTTTCAACGTACGAAATGAAATTCATGTGTTCTTCCTGCTTTGTCTGAATTTCTTCAGACTGGATCTCTTCTTCATTTCTGTTCACTATTTTCTTTGCGTGAAGGCGATAGAAATTTCTGTTTAGCTCCATATTAATTTGTCTCCCGTTTTATTTTATCTTTAAAAAAGAAGCGCTGACAGTATGCTGTACCGGAAACCCGGTTCACCTGTGCGCTTCTCATATTTCATCTGCACATACTGTACAATCTGCTGAAGCCGCTGCGAAATCCGGCTATATCAGCTGTTTCGTAAACTCCTGAGATCTGTTCACCGCCTGTAAGATTTATCTGATAATTTACTCTGGCGATCAGTACTGCATTCGTGAATACATCAGATGCCGTTGTGGTTATACCGGCAAGCCGTTCCGTAAGAGCTGTATACTCGGCAGCAGTGTTTTCAAGCAGTCCCTTCATATTCAGTGCGACCATCTTCTGATCGCTGATCTCTCTGTCTGCATTTTTCTGAAAATCCGGTCAGAAAACTGTCAAGTACCGTTTTATAGTTTTCAAGCTCGCTTTTAAGGGTAACAAGAGTATTCTCTGCTACAAGCCTGTTCTTTTTCAGTTCTCCGGTAATCACTCCGACTTTGCTGTAATGCTCCGAAAAAAGCATCCAGTATTTTCTGATCTTTCTTTCCGCAAAAAAACCGCTCTTCGTAAAATCAATGCCTGAAGGATCAAGGACATCGAGATATTTTGCAAAGGCTGAAATAAGTTCTGCAGAACGTACAGCAACGTTGTTCGGACCGCAGCACAGATCTATACAGCTTTGTGCTGACGATACCGCTTTTTTCATTTCTGTAGAATACATAAAACTTTCCTCAGAGATTTGCGTTGAAAAGATTCTTTAACTGATAAACGACGTCTTCGCTTGCCGCATCAATACTTGCCGCTTCGTTTATAGATGAGATCTTTTTGAGTTCATCAAGGTCTGCGTTGTATCCGATAGTATAGATCGGTGTTTTTAAGCTCTTTACGGCTGCCCTGATATCGTTGAATGATGCCCCTACATTCTGTTCGCCGTCACTCAGAAGGAATATCATTGGCTGAACGTTCGGTGTGGTTTTCATAAACTCATCAAGCATAATTGAAGCCTGGGCAAGAGCCGAGTAAGTCGCTGTGCTTCCTGAAGCATGCAGCTGATCGACCGCACCCTGGAAAAGCGCCTGCTGATTGATGTCGAAAATGCCGATAGGAAGATCTATGTTCACGTCGGATGCATAGCTTATTACGCCGACATAATTTGTGGTGTTGATATAACGGATACTGTTTGTAAGCGAACTCTTGAGTGCATTTATAGGTTCACCGGACATTGAGCCTGATGTATCGAGCACGAATACTGCAGCGATCGGTTTTGCTGTATTCTTGTTCTTCTTCCATACCTTCTGCATCTGTGACCATTTCTGGCCGTCAGTAGCAGGGATGCTGTCCTTATAGCTGTCAAGCTGGTTAAAGCCGTAATCTGTCGAACGCTTTTTCGCAGCATCTGTTGAACAGTAAGCGCTGAAAGCTTTAAGCAGATCCGTTTTTTCAGCTGAAATGCCCTTTACTGCATAGAGCGGATTATCGTGTCTTATACCGTAAGGAAGAAATTCATAATTATTCTTAAGGTCAATGTTATTATAGTAACCCTGATATTCAAGAATAAAGCTTGTGAAAGTATTGTTCGATGCAGCGTCTCTCATCTGAAGAGTGTTGTAGGCTACAAAAGGAACGTTATTCTGGAACTTGTTGAAGCCTTCAACTGCTGCAGCACTCAGCGGGTCAGCCTTGTCGTAGCTGTAGAGTGTTGCCGCAAGGAAATTAAGTCCTGATGTACTTGAAAACGGATTTGTGTAACCCGCTGTGATTTTTCCTTCTTCAGTTGCAGTGATAACAGTCTGAATATCCACACTGCCGTACTGTGATTCAAGATCACTGTATGTCTTTTTGTCGATAAGTACACCTGCAACGTTTCCGACCATTCTTTCAGAAATGAGTTCAAGCTTTGTACCGCTGAATTCAAGCATATCCGCCCACATGGATGCTGACGGAGTAATAGCATCAGGAACATAGACTCCTGACTCAATATAATCTATCTGTGTGCCGGATGAAACTGAACGCAGAGCAATGCCGGCTGTTTTTCCGTCAACCTGCTGGTTGCTGTCGTTGTATTCTTCAGCGAGTTCCTTAAGCCATCCGTCTGTACCGGAACCTGCCTTTTCAGGTGAACTGAAAATCTCGACAACAAGTTCCTTGCCTGAAGGTTTTACTACAAGCGGATAGGATGTATCGATGTCAGGGAGCTCCTCTCTGGAGGTAACTGCATCATATGAAACAGTTCCTTTCGGAGCATGGTTCTCGGTTACTGAAACTCTGCCGGCTGCCTTTGAAAATACTTTGAGTGCTTCCGCTGATGAGATCTCTGATATTCCTGATTTATCATTCCCCGCCGGTTTGTCATTTCCCGTTACAGCGAAAACTATACCCAGTATTGCGCCTATAAGGCATATTACTGCGCTGATAACTATTACTGGTCCTTTTTTCATGAGTTTTACATCTGCCTTTCTTTAATTTTTTTATAATTCTGTGTCTGTTCCACAAGTCTGGTCACTTTTTCAAGAGGCACATCTGAAATGTCATCAAGATTGACAAGCTCATGCATAAGATCATCAATGTGATCAATTACAACATAGTTTTTCTGGTAAAGATCATCCACCTCAGAAATATATTCATCTGCATGTTCATCGTTTCTGTTATCACTCCAGTTCTTATAGTCGAACACCTCAATACGCTTTTTTATTCCGCCGAGATTATTGTTGAATATCTTCATTACCTCATCAAGCGTACTCATGTAAGTGTTATAGGTAAGATCTTCAGTCGAAAACGAATCGCGGAGAAGTTTCCGGATATTATCGTTTTTCTGCTTCATGCTGACACAAAGGTCATATATATCTCTTTTTCTGCTTTCAAACGGTCCGAGATTAGCTCCGGCCATTCTTCTGTAAAAATCAGTGAATTCTTCAAGTCTTCTTACTTCTGACACTGGTGCCTTTGTTTCTATGGCAGGAAGCTCACTTATCTTCGCCGCCTGAAGAGCACTTATAGTCAGATAAATAACGAGACCTATCATCAAAAGCATTATAACTATCCCTGCAGCTGTACGCAGAGGGTTTCCGTTTATAAGATGAAGACCGAATCTGGAATAGATAAGTACCACTGCAAGAAGAAATCCGCCGTAAACAGGTATAAGTTTTTTAAGGTATTTCATCTCTTTCCACCTACTTTCCTCCTGTAAATTATCACAAATATTATTTTACCACATATTTTTCTTATTGTAAATAAAAAAAGAAGTTCATTTTAAGCTCATCTGCGGTTTCAAGGCACCCTGACGGAAAAATCCGCAGGGCCGGAAAAATAAAAACACCCCTTCAGAAGACCTTGAAAAAACGGTCATCACCGAAGGGGTGAAATTATTTCATTATCATTATCCAACATAAATAATCAGCTTATCTTTCTTGCACTTCTGTAGTAAGGTCTGAATGTTTCCCTGACTTCATCGAGCATTTCTTTGTATTTTCTGTATTCTGCCGAACCTGTATCATCTGTGATCAGTTCGTCACGGTTTACCCGGATCGGAATTACACTGAACCATGGCGAATCGATGGTGAGAATGAAACTGAAATTACAGCTTACATAACCGTCAGGCACTTCGTTTTCAATGCCTTCCGAGCTTTCGTAATAATCACCTGAATCGATAACTTCAATGTACTCATCAAAACCTGTGATCTGGTCAAAATGAATTACATCCGGCTGGTACTTTGTCCACTTGTCTCCTTCTGCAGCGAAAAGAACAAGCTTGTTTTTGTCGTCGATCACAATACGCTCTTTTTCCCCTATGATGCGTGTGATCTGGAACTTTTCAAGAAGTTCCGAACTCTCCTTTCTGTACTCCAGATGTTCTTTCAGCTTTTCAGCATCAGTAAATCTGGTGTACTTGACCAGCGGTGAGATCTGATGGCTGCATTTTTCACAGATAAAACCGCAAGGCAGCTTTTTTCTGTAGAAGGCCCCGATATTCTCTCCGCACGCACAACATTTCTTCTTACCAAACAAACTCATAAAATCATCCCCTGTTCTTAAAAAATCATAAAACCCTTTGATTCCCATTTCATGTCAGTAATTTACTGCTACATTATCAAAACCGACATGATTATCAAAATCTTGTTATTATTATAACATTATCTGTGCAATATTACAACATATTAATACAGAAAATTTCCAGTATCTTTTTTGAACATATCACACAACATCTGATGATTAAAGAGCTTATTTATTTCAATTTGGTTACAGAACGATTTCATTTCAGAATCATTAGTTACGGCAGCATTAATTGTACTCTTTTCAAACAATACAAATTACGGATGAAACGTCAAAATACGACGATATCATCCGTAATTGATATATGTATAACTGTCCGGATTTGTCTTCTCTCCGTTCTTTCTGACTTCAAAATGGAGATGTGGTCCTGTTGAATATCCGGTAGAACCCACCAGTCCTATGAGCTGACCTTTTCTTACATGCTCGCCCTCGGAAACATAGATGGTGTAGCAGTGTGCATAAACTGTCTGGTAAACGCCATCATCGTGCTGAAGAACTATGTAGTTGCCGTATCCGCCGCCGCATCCGCAGCTGTAGTTCTTTCCGTATGAATGTGTGCAGTAGTTGCATGCCGTAACTACCGTACCGTTTTCAGCAGCATAGATCTTTGCGAATTCGATAGTGTCGTTCGGGTTTCCCTGAATATCAATCGCCTTGTGATCACTCTGGTCAAACTCTCTGTATCCGTAAAAGCTTGAATGACTTGTATATCCCGGCACCGGCCAGAGCATGTTCGCTGACGATGAAGATACATTTATCTGTGAAGGTCCTGTGTTTTTCTTCTTTACTCCTCCGGGTATCGTCTTCTGTTTACGGGCTTCCTCCTCGAGTTTTTCCATTTCTTCCTTGAGTCTCGCCTGTTCTGCCTTTATGGCCTTTGTGATCTTCTCCTGTTCCTTCTGCTTTTCAGCAACAGCAGCTTTTTGGGCATCGTATTCATTTTTGTACCGGTTCTTCTCTTCCGTGATCTTTTCGAGTTCAGACCTGATGTTTTCATAGTCTTCCTTCATTTCCGCCAGTTCTTCATCCAGTTCAGCTTTTCTTTCCGATACTGAAGCAAGGTTTTCGTCAACTATCTGTTTTTTGAACTTCAGCTGGTCATCCAGAACACTGAGTTCTTCCAGCTTCTTTTCAAGTGCGTCAAGTGTCTTCCTGTCCTTTTCCGCGATCCTTGAAACAAGTTCAGCTCTTGAAATTATCTCGGAAACGCTTGAAGAACCCATAAGAACAGAGGAAAGATTATCCGGCTTTGACATATACGAAACACGGAGACGCTGCTTGAACAGCTTAAGTGCTTCTTCCGTATCCTCACGAAAGCCCGACATTTCCGACTCGATATCCGTCATCATTTCACTTGTATTATAAGCTTCAGTCTCGAGCATGTTTATCTGACGGACAGTGCATTCGAGATTTTCATTTCTCAGTGCCATCTTTTCATCAAGCTTTTTTATATATTCCTTTTTGGCACTTTCACTTTTCGAAGCAGCCTCATACTGCTTTCTTGCCTGCTCAATTCCCCTCTGAAGCGTATCAAGCCTGACGTTGTTCTTTACCTTCAGTGTGTCAAGCTCATTCAGCGACTTGTTCTCAAGAAGGTCTTTTCCGTCATCCTCGGAGCTTACAAAACCTGTCCCGATCTGCATTACAAGAAGAAATGCCGTGACCAGAACACCAATTCTTTTCCTTAATTTCATTTTTTCATCCCTATACGCCTTAGTAATGTTGTTTTCCCGGGGAACCGCTTATCAGTCAGTGCATCCCTGACCTTTGCTTTCAAGCCGTTCCGTCTCATAACGGATATCAACCTCAGGACCGGTATATATGCTTCTGAAATTGTCCATTATTCTGCCTGCGATCTGCCCGCAGTCCTCCTCATCAGCATTCATAAGCACAACGAGTATCTGCCTTCCTGAATATCTGGTCGATACATCAACACGCCTGAGAGACGCAAAAACAGCCTTTTCAAATATTTCAAGCGTTCTTTCATAATCTGTGTCATGACTTACAGGAAAAGTAAAGGTGAACAGCAGAGTCTGAACATCACTCGCACTGCGTCTGACTATACGTCTGATAAAATTGTACACATGGCTGAACGATTCAAGATTGAGAATATATGAACCGTTGCTGGCATCTGAACGGGCAAGATAATCATTAAGATATCCCAGATCAACAAGATTTTCTGTACGTTTTTTGTCATCAGCTTTTTCATCACGGTAAAAATGGAAGGCTCCCTTACCGTTCTGTTTCACGAAATACAGTGCCTTGTCAGCACTGTGGCAAAGCGAAGCAAAATCATCGCCGTCAGTCGGGAAGAACGATATGCCGACCGATGCAGTCGTACCGGTATTGTATCCTGCGTCATGGACTTTTGCGGTCAGATCTTCAATTATTGCTCCGGCAAGCGCACTGAGTTCTTCGGCAGATCTGCTTTTCTTTATAAACATGACAAATTCGTCACCGCCAAGACGGCAGATCACATCGCCCTCCCCGGAATGTTCCTCCAGCGTCCGGGCAAACATTTTAAGCACACTGTCTCCGGCAGCATGGCCGTATACATCATTTATTATCTTAAAATTGTCCATGTCTATCATGAACAGTGTTCCGTTTCCTTCCGAAGAAAGCAGACTGTTGACCGCTTCAGCCGCTGAATTTCTGTTAAGCAGTCCGGTAAGTCCGTCATGGCTGGAGCGCTCCCGCATAACTGAAACTTCCTGTATCTTCTGGTCGAGCTTGCGGCGAAGGCTGGTCCTCAGTTCTTCAAGTTCAAGTATTCTGCTTATTCTTGAACGCATTACAAGCGGAATAAAAGGCTTGGTGATAAAATCAACAGCACCGGCTTCAAGGCAGCGGCATTCAGTTTCTGCTTCGCTGTCTGCTGTAAGGAAAATAACAGGAACATACTGAAGCCTGTCGTCTTTTCTTATAGCTGTCATTACTTCATAGCCATCCATATCAGGCATGTTTATATCAAGAAGAATGAGGTCCGGTATATTTGATGCAAGGAAACGAAGCGCCTGATCTCCGGATAGTACGGCGGTGATTCTGTACACATCGCTCAGAGCATTGCGGGCCATTGTGAGATTGGTCTTGTCGTCGTCAACTATTAGAAGATGCTTCATGTTATCATCCTTTCGTATATAATTTTATTATTCATGGAACACTGAACCTCCGTCACTGCTTTTTCACATACACCACACCAACGCTGTGCGGTCCGCAGTTACACGACACGGCAGCCGATGATTCTGCAACGCAGACGTTAGTGAATAATCCGCTTTTTTCAAAACGCTTGTGCATCGTATCCATCTCACGGAACAGGCATCCTGCGTGTATAAGGTAAACTCTTTCAGGATCAGCCTCTTCAGAATTACGCACCTTTCTTATAATGGAATTGATAAAGCGAAGTTCCGTGTTCTGATAATCTCCCTTGTAAAACTTTTTAGCGACCATGCGGCCGTGCCTGAGTTCAAATACAGGGTGTATCGAAAACAGCGAGCAGAGTTTGTATGTAATATTCCCCACACGCCCGTTTCTGCGGAGATTCTCCAGATCTTTTATAAGAAACTGAGTTACAATCTTGCTTCGGTACTCTGTAAGTTCAGTTATTATTCTGTCGGGAGATGAACAGCACTCGGCAAGTGAACACGCCTTCAGCACTATAAATCCTGTCCCCATGGAAAGATGCTTCGAATCAAATATACGGATGTTCTTTGCGTTTTCTCCCATTATCCTCAGTGCTTCACAGCAATTTCTGTAGGAACGGCTTATCTCCGAACTCATGCATATATGAATGATATTATCCGCCTCTTCAAGATGCTCAGTAAAAAATCTGATACAGTCATCAACAGAAGGCGCTTCACTTCGTATCGAACCTCCGCTGCTCATGTGTTCAAACACATTGTTCGCTGTGATCTCCTCACGGTCAAGAAAACATCCACGTTCTGTTATAATGTTGAACGGCAGTGTTCCTATACCATACTGTTTAAGAAGTTCATCGGAAAGATCACTTGTACAGTCCGCAGTTATCTGAATTTTCTTTTTCATGATTCTCCCCCCGTACTGTTGATCCCCTTTATGAAATCGTTTATTATTCCGCCCGCCTGATCATATTCATAATCATTTGCAAGCTTGGCAGCCTTTCCGAAAACGTCTTTAAGATTCATTCCTCCGAATGAATAACGTGACGCCTCTTCACACAGTTTCGAAGCTGCATCCGCATCGAAGCCTGCGCATGCATCGGCAGCCTTCGTTAAGATCTTTAAAAGCTCTTCTGCTTTTATCGGCGGGGCAAGTTTAAGATTATCCTTAACAGGCTTTATTTCTTCCCCGACCTTTATGCCCTTTAAGGCAAGATACTTCACGCCTTCGTCATAAACGTCGTTACAGTATTTAAGGAAAATTGAATGGCCGGTACTGATCTTTTCAAAATCACATGCACGTCCTGCCATCTCCATCTCTTTTGCAGCGTCGGAAAGTGTACGGCTTCCGATGGAAAGTGATGCACTCTTGAGAGCATGTGTCTCTATAACATAATCCTTCCATTCCTCTTCCTCGTAAAGCTTATTGATGTAGGCTGTCTTTTCCGGAAGTCTTTCGATGAAATCCTTCAGAATATCAAGATAGGCCTCCTCATTTCCGCCTGTATAGTTAAGTCCGAGATTTACGGATATGAGTCTTCCGCTGGCTGCTGTTCCGCCTTCGCGGTCGCTCTTTCTTCTTCCGCCCACCATTACAGTTCGTACCGGAGGACAGATAAGTTCAGCAGGAAGCCATTTTTTCAGCACCCTGTCAAGCGTGCTGTGTTCGATTGGCTTAGGAATAAAGTCGTTGAATCCTGCTTCAAGGAACATCTTTCTGGCACCGCTGACCGCATTGGCCGAAAGTGCTATTATCGGAAGTTTCTTAAAGTATTCATCCTCAAACTCACGGATAAGCGTAGTAGCTTCAACGCCGTCCATTTCAGGCATCATATGATCCATAAGCACAAGGTCAACTTCCTTTTTACGTAACAGGGTAATAGCTTCCTTCGCGCTCGACGCAGTAATGAACTGCATATTGTAAGGTCTCATAAGTCCTACAGCGACTTTAAGGTTTATCTCATTGTCATCAACTATCATGACACGCGCCTTCGGTGCCGAGAATGTGATCTGAGAATTTCTTCTTTCATTCAGGTTGAGCACTATGTTTTCATTATTGAAAACTGATGCGACCGACAGTGAATACAGCGGCTTGTATATGCACTTCATATTAGGTTCAGGCTGAATTGAATTAATGATATCCTGAATGATGATAACCTGAACGATATTGCTGATATCCTTGATATACTGTCTGTTTTCGAGATATCCTTCCTTGGTCACAAAAAGATGCGTAATACCTGCGTCCGGAACAAGGAAAAGTGCCTTTACTTCGTCAATGCTGTCAGTCTGTACGACATTGATCTTAAGTTTCGTTCTGATCTCATCAACAAGTTCATTATATTTCTCGCTTACGATACTGTCCGGCAGTCTGTCTGAACGTATGAATGCGACAGCATTTATCTTCTCGGCATCCTTTATCAGAATGAACGGTCTCTCATTAGAAACACGAAGCGGAATAACAACTGAGAAAACAGATCCCTTTCCTGATTCACTCTTTACATTAATAAATCCGCCCATCTTGGAAACGAGTCTTTTGGAAATGGCAAGTCCGAGACCTGTACCCTCTACTGCACGGTTCTTTCTGGTATCCACCTGCTGGAAGCTTGTGAAAAGCTTTTCAATATTCTCCGGAGATATACCTATTCCCGTATCTTCGACTGTCACTTTAAGATTGATACCGTAGTTATGCTTTGTATATGACAGTCTTAATATAACGGCTCCTTCGTTTGTATATTTGACAGCATTGGTCATGATGTTTATCATGATCTGTCTTATACGTATCTCATCACCGATAAGACCTGACGGGATATCAGGATCAACAAAGGCGATAATTTCGATCTTCTTGTCACGTTTTCTCGTAACAGTCATATTGATGACATCGTTGAGCGTGGAGGCTATGTTGAATTCCGACTCTATAAGCTCCATTTTTCCGGACTCGATCTTTGAAAAGTCAAGTATGTCATTTATGATGTAGAGAAGGTTTCTGCCCGAACTCTGGATCGCAAAACAGTTGCTGCGCACGTTGTCACTGATATCAGGCTCACGGAGAATAAGCTCGCACATACCTACTATAGCGTTCATAGGTGTTCTGATTTCATGGCTCATGTTTGCAAGGAAATCACTTTTCGCACGGCTTGCATTTTCAGCAATATCCGTCATCTCACGCAGTGATTCGCTTCGCTTTACAAAAGCCCTTGATGCTGTACCTATCAGTAAACCGAAAAGTAAAACAAATCCTACAGATGTTACCGCTTCATAATAGAAATCATCCGACAGTTTATTGTCATGCGCTCTCTGAACAAGTCCCGGAATAAGTCCGCCAACGCTGAACAGCATAGTGATATTGGTAAGACGCTGGTCCTCGTAAAAAAGAGTCATCGCGATCGGTACAAAAAATACGGCAAAAGCGCTGGCGCAGTCATAGTGCGTAGTGTAAAGCACAAGGCCTATTACAATAAAGGTAATAAGCATTATATATTTCTGATA
Source organism: Ruminococcus sp. HUN007 (assembly GCF_000712055.1). Lineage (NCBI taxonomy): Bacteria > Bacillati > Bacillota > Clostridia > Eubacteriales > Oscillospiraceae > Ruminococcus > Ruminococcus sp. HUN007. The sequence continues at coordinate 788,199 of NZ_JOOA01000002.1, forward strand.
AACGTCCCTGCGTTCTGATTTTTCTGTTCTGGTCAGAAAAAAGATCTCGGAAAACATCGCAAAGATGTTCATCAATGACGGCATAACAAGATAATCCATGCAGTAGTCAAAACTCAGAATGAAATCCGGTTTATGAAAGGTATTATATACGATACTGAATACCTCCATCAGAAACTGAAACAGAACGATCAGCATCTGAATGATCAGCATGGTTTGCTTTCTGGTTATCCCCTCTCCCTGATAATCCTTTATCATAAAAAGATCCCCCCTCGATCTCTTCGTACATAGTTATATAATTTATTATATATTCTGAATCGTTTTTTGTCAATAATAAATCAAGCCCATGAAATGAAACTGATGCATTTCATGGGCTTTTTTGTTTAATTATTTAATAACGATTATTACGCAAATAAAGATCTGAGAGTAATGAAATCAATGATGTTAATCTTTCCGTCCTTGTTAAGATCGGCATTTTCTGCAGTAATCGCTTCATCTTTTCCGAGGATGAAAGATGAAAGTGTAATGATGTCGGATGTATTGAGAACACCGTCATTGTTTACGTCACCCTTTACCGGTTCCGGTGAAGGCTCTGTTGTTGGTTCGGCTGTAGGTTCCACTGTTGGCTCAACTGTTGGCTCTGCTGTAGGTTCCACTGTTGGTTCGACTGTCGGAGCTGCCTGTGCAGCATCGCCGTAAACTGCGATCTCTGCAATGTTGCAGCAGTAAACTGAATCCTTGTTGATGCTGCTGTCCGGTTTGCCTTCCGGAACCTGATATTTGATGTATCTTACTCCTTCAGTGTTCTGAAGTTTTGTAAGTGTATGCATTCCGAATGAAGGAACGGAAGTGATCTTGTACATTTCCTTCCAGTTCACACCGTCGGCTGATGAGAAGAACTGTCCGCCCGGACATCTGTATTCATAGCCTGAACGAGGTGAATATGCAATTGCTGAAATATTGTAGACGCCGCCGAGGTCAGCCTGTACCCAGCCGTTGCCTACACCGTCAAAGTATGTTGATGTGTTTCCGTCAAATACCTTCTGAGCTGTATCTGCTGAATTCTTCCACGGATTGCTTCCTGTTACCTTTGAAGCATCGATTTCGATCTTATTGCCTGCGAAAGCTTCTGCCTTCACGCCGTCAACGATGTATGTTGTGATTGAAAGCGGAGCAAGAGTTGCCTTGAATCCGTTGTCGTTTGTTGCAATAGTTCCGACTTCCTTCCAGTGTTCACCGTTGGACATTGTACCGCTTGTTCTGATTACCTTTACACTGTCGCCGACAGCACCGAATTCTGAAAGGTCGAATTCGAGGTCACGCTGACCGCCGTCATTTGTTGCTACGATAACGAGCTGATTGCCCTTAGGGTCGTAGGCAGCAACTGTCTTGTCAGATGTCTTGAGCATTGTGAATCCCGGACGGATGTAACGTGAATACTGTCCGAATGCGTAATATTTCTGTGTAAGGATAACGTCCTTCTTATCATGGTCGCAGACTGAAAGTCCCCAGAAACCCTTGGAGATATCGATCATACCGCTGTCTTTCTTTCCGTTGTAGCCGTTCTTTGAAATGTGCTTGTCGATAGCCTGCCAGAGGATCCATGCTGAACACTCGAGTCCGTTGCAGTCGTCGCGCATTCTGTTTGCGAGCCAGAGGGCCGGAGCCATTTCACCTGCATTGGTACCTGCTGTACCGTTGCCGTCAACTTCACTCATCCAGAGATTCTTGCCGTTCTGAAGAGCCAGGTTCTTGAGGTCTGTTCTCTTCCAGCCGCCGTATGTATGTGTATCGATTCTCTGAACTACCTTCTTGGCATCGCCTGAAAGAGCCTTGAATGCATCGATCTGTGTATCGATAGATGTTTCGTCTGAAGCAACGATCATTGTGCCGCCCATGTTCTTTGCATCCATGGCACGTTTCATTTCCATGAGCATCTTTGATTCGCTGTTGCCGATATCGAAGTGGCAGCCTTCCTGCTTTGGACTGTAGGCTCCCCAGAAATTCGTATACGGTTCGTTGAAAGGTTCAACACTCTGAATATGTATTCCCCATTCCTTTTCGTAATGGGCACAAACTTCAGCCATGTAGTCTGCAAAACCTGCGTACCAGTTATCCTTGAGGTTGTTCTTGCCTGCATCCTTGTTACCGCTTGTACATCCGCTGTTTGTCATGTAGTACGGAGGAGAGTTCGAGAACATTTCAACAATAAGATCCTTGTTCTTTCCCAGAGCCTTTTTAAGAACGTTTCTCTGATTGTAGTCCGCATTCCAGTCGTAGACTACCTGTCCGTTCTGGTACTTTGAGTAACCAGGCATTGCAGAGTCAGTTCTCGTGATGTGGTTGTGCGAAGGATCGTCACCGCCGCCGATGTTGAATCTTGCAATGTTCATGCGAAGACCTGTGTCACCGAAGAAAAGCTCTGCTGTCTTTTCAGCAAGTTCATCGGAATAACCGACACGGTTGGCCCACCAGCAGAGTGATGTGCCCCATCCTTCGAACACGCCGTTGTTGATCTCGTATTTGCTGTTTGGTGAAAGAGATACGACAGCAGCTGCCTTTACCTCATTTTCACTGAATGTCAGGTATCCTGCCATTGTACCGCACAGTCCTGCTGCTGTCATAAATGACACGATTCTTTTAAAAACTTTCATTACATACGCTCCTTACCTGTTAAATTCAATTTTTGCGGGCATACCTGAAAATGCCCGTCATCCAATCCTGATTATTATTTTAACACATAAATTCAAAAAAATCAAGCTGTTTTATGTATATTGCGCACAAATATTGTATTAAGTTAATTAATTAAATAATTAAAGCTGCTTAACCAGTCAGTTAAGCAGCTTTATTATTTTCAGATGTACTCTTCGAGCATTTTTTCAACCTGAGGCTGATCTCTGTATCCTACAGCTGTAGTCATGCATTTTCCTTCCTTCATGACCATAAGCATAGGAATGCTTGAAACTCCGAAGGAATCAGCGAGTTCAGGAACTTCATCAACATTGACCTTGCCTACTCTGATCTTTCCTTCATATTTTTTTGCTACCTCTGCGACAACCGGCGAAAGCATTCTGCACGGTCCGCACCATTCTGCCCAGAAGTCAAGAAGAACAGGTATACTGCACTTTTCCACTTCTTCCTCAAAGTTTTCAAGAGTAACATTGATCTCTGCCATTTTTTAACCTCCGTATTTCATTTATTTTGACTTGTAATAGAGCATGCAGTGACAGAAACCTTCAAATTCAGGATCCTTTATCTGATCCCTGAATTCCTGGCACATGCACTTGTATTCTTCCTTTTTGCCTATTCTGCACGGACAGTATCCGCCTGTGCGTTCAAGACCTTCCTTTATTGTCTTTACTACTTCTTCGTCTGTATTAAGTGTTACTTTCATAGAATCCCCGCTTTCTTTAACTAATCATGCCTTCTTTCGAAAGGCTTTACTAACCTGTACCTTATGCTTTTTATATCAAGACCGCTCTGTCCGAAATAGAACCGGACGGTATTGAAACGTGAATACATGTTCACACTGCGTACCTCAGAAACATATTTTCCTCCGGTACCGTTGAATGTATAGGTAGCGCAGACTGTACCGTTGCAGAAATATGTGACAGGTATCTGTGCAGTCTCGCTGTTTTTCGAAGAAGCTGTTATTTCCGCCTCAAATGCACCCGGCGTGGTAATGGTAAGCTCATAGCAGTAAATGCATCCCTTGTCGGTCTTAACATTTTCAAACGGTATCTCTATCTCATTTTCAAGCTCATAGAATACAACCGGTGCATCACTTCCCTCATCCTCTTCAGGACGGTTTATGATCTCAGTTTTTTCGTATGTGCCTTCAAGGCGCTTCATCGCATTTGTATTCATAAGGAAACGGCAGATGTTTGCTGCGTTTCTCTGGAGTTCAGCCCTTGTAAGCGTTCCGTCGGCAAGAGAGGAAAGTGTGTTGTCATCATGATCGGCACTGTCCGAGCAAACCATGTAAACGTCATTCTGGGCTCTTGCCATTGCAGCGAAATTGTTCTTGCACTGCTTTTCTCCGCGCTCGTTTATATCGGCCCACCAGTCGGTCATTACCATTCCCTCAAAGCCCCATTCGTTTCTCAGAACGGATGTGTCGAGGTCGTAGTGTCCGGCTGTCCACAGGCCGTTAAGTGAACCGTATGTTGTCATAACGGTACGTGCACCTGTGTTCTTAATGACCATTTCAAAGCCTTTTAAATAGATCTCGCGAAGCGCTCTCTCGGAAATAACAGAATCGATAACAAGACGTCCTGTTTCCTGATTGTTTCCGCAGAAATGCTTGATCGTTCCCTCGGAACCGCTTCTGTGAAGGCCCTCAAGTTCGGCACATGCCATTATTCCGGTGAGATACGGATCTTCGGAGAAATATTCAAAGTTTCTGCCGTTAAGCGGATGACGGTGGATATTCATTCCCGGTCCTAAAAGACAGTCAACTTTGTTTTCTGCCATTTCATATCCTGTAAACTCAAAAAGCTCGGTTACAAGTTCCGGGTTGAACGTGGAGGCGATCATCGTTCCGTTCGGAAGACTGAACGCCTTTATTCCGCAGTCAAGTCTCATTCCCGAAGGACCGTCCGCACAGCATCCGCACGGTATGCCGAAGTCTTTCAGGCTGTCTGTGACTCCTCCGAAAGCTGAAGCCGTTCCGGCTGTTACCTTCGGACTTCCCATACCCTCGCCGCGTATTATGCATGCAAGGTCATTGTCTGAAAGCTGTGCGATGAATTCATCCATCGTACGGCTTCTATTCCTGACATCCTTAAGCTTTATTCCCCTGTCTCCCGTATACGGGATCTCAGGCGGCAGGTTGTCAAGACGTTTTTTATTTTCATCTGCTTCAAGAAGCGGAACATCTTCAAAAACAACTTTGTACGTTCCGTCATTCTGAAGTTCAGGACGCATTCTCTTAAACGGAAGTACCGGTGCGACACACTGTGAAAGTTTCTTTATTACCTCAGTGTTTTCCAGTGTAACTGAAGATACAGGCTTTGCACTTCTAACATCGGTTCCGGCATAGAATTTATATTCACCTGCTTCAAGCACGAAACATGAACGGTGTCCTGTAACACCGGAGTCATCGTAGGAAGCGGCTTCTGACAGCGGAACTTCGATAGTAAAGCGTTCCTCCTCACCAGGTCTCAGTTTCTTCGTTTTCTTAAATCCGCAAAGCACCCTTAAAGATTTTCCAAGTTTTCCCTGCGGAGCCTCACAGTAGATCTGTACTACTTCCTTACCCGAATAATTACCGGTGTTCTTTACTGTAATATCAAAAACTGAAGTATATTCCGAATAATCGCGGTACGCTTTCGAACTGGTTCCGTTCACCTTTACGTCAAAAGTCGTGTATGAAAGGCCGTAGCCGAACGGGAAATGCACCTTTTCCTTCGCAAAAGTTTCAAAATAACGGTAGCCGACATAAATGTCCTCAGCGTAGAAATTGCGTTCCTTATCGCCGAAATACTCCGCAGCCGGATAGTCTGCTATCTTAAATGCAGCAGTATCCGTAAGCTTGCCGGACGGTGAAACTTCACCTGTAAGCACCCTGGCTGTACCGGTTCCGCCTGTCATGCCTCCCTGCCAAACGTACAGAAGTGCATCAGGCTCATTCTCCTCGATAAACAGAGTATTCATGATTCCGCCTGTGTTCAGAAGGACTATCATTTTCGGAAAGGCTTTTCTGACCTTTCTTATCATGTCACGTTCAGTTTCGCTTAGGAAAAACGCACCGTCTTCCTCACGGTTATCCTGTTCCTCACCTGCTGTTCTGCCGATTATTACTACAGCAGTCTTACACTGAGCTGCTATTCTTTCAACAAATTCATCTTCAAGAGGCATCTCCTTCTGTGACCACGGTTCGGTTCCCCAGCCCTCACCGGGATCGAAAGGATTCTTTTCATCCCATTTTTCATAAACGGAATAAAGCTCCTCATTTACCGGCACACCGCTTTCACGGAGACCGTCAACGATTCCGGTCACTTTCGAAACGTTTACCATTCCGCCGGAGCCTGTTCCGCTTTTATAGTAGTGCAGCTGTATTCTTCCGAAAACTGCTACCTCTTCATTTTTACTGAGAGGAAGCGCACCGTTCCTGTTGATGAGCATTACAATACCCTCGGAAACAGTCTGCACCGCCTTTTCAATATATCTGTTCCAGTCTAAAATTTTTTTCATTAAAAATATTACCCTTCTATCATACGGTTTTCTTATGAAAAGCTGTTTTAATATCCGGCACATCACTTAAAGCCGGTCTTCATCATTTTCAATTCACTGATTATCACTTTCCAAAGCTGTGTATGAATTTATATATTGTAATTATACCAAATATTAATTAGATTTTCAATCTTTTTTGAAGAATTTATATAAAATCCCGTCTGGTTTTTCTTTTATTTTTTCTTTCTTCCGAGCTGCCAGAAGGCAACTGCGCTTGCTGCGGCCACGTTAAGGGAATCGACGCCGTGTGACATTGGGATTTTCACGGTGTAGTCGCAGGCTTCGATGGTGGAAGCGAGAAGTCCTTCACCTTCCGCTCCCATTATGACTGCAAGTTTCTCCTCTGAATTAAGTGCTGCATCGTCAATATCAACGGAATCGTCACACAGTGCCATTGCTGCCAGTGAAAATCCGAGATTCCGGAGCAGTTCGGTATATCCGTTTTCTGCGGCATCGATAAATGTCCACGGCACCTGAAAGACCGTCCCCATGCTCACACGGGATGAACGCCTGTAAAGCGGATCAGTACAGCCTTTCGTCAGCAGGACAGCATCCATATCAAGTGCCGCTGCACTCCGGAATATCGATCCCATATTAGCCGGATTCACTACATTTTCAAGTACAGCTATGCGCCTTGCATCACGGCATATCTCCTCAGCTGCCGGCAGTTTCCTGCGCCGCATTGCACATATTGCACCGCGTATCAGTTCAAAACCGGTAACAGCAGTTATTTCATCATAATCACCGGTATAAAGCGGTATGTCTCCGCACCGGGAGATGATCTTTGCAGCCTCACCGGTAATATCACGCCGGCACATCATAAGTTCAAGCGGCTCGTAGCCGGCATTCAGCGCCCTTTCGATTACTTTCGGACTTTCAGCAATAAAGATGCCCCGATCCGGTTCGTAATAATGATAAAGCTCACGTTCCGGCACCGATGTGAATATCTCTGTTTCTTTCCTGTTTTCACTGCTGATTTCAATTATATTCAATGTATTTCCTGCTTTCTTTTTTGTTTAGGGAAGCACTGATCAAACCGGAAATCCGGCTTCGCCGGATTTCCGGAGGTGGGATTTGCGGGGCTTCGCCCCGGAGCCCCGCGCTGATTTATGAATAAATCAGCGTTTCCTCAGGGAAGTTTCTGTCTGACTGAGAACGAGAAACGTGAACCAAGGCCGTATACACTTTCAGCCTTCAGCGATGAATCCATCATTTCAAGCAGCCGGTTTGCGACCGGCAGACCGAGGCCAAGACCTTCTGAATTATTTCCGTTTTCAGTTTCAAAGCGTTCAAAAGCTGAAAACAGTTTGCGCATATTTTCTTCCCTGATACCGCTGCCGGTATCCTTGACGGAAACATTCAGCAAAACGCTGTCCGGATCATCCGGAACCTTTTCACAACCTGCCGAGAAAGTAACACTTCCCCTTTCGGTGTATCTGACAGCATTCTGCAGGACTGCATCGATTATCTGCCTCATTCTTTGTCCGTCACCGCGGAGTATTTCCGGAAGTTCAGCATCAGTATCCGCTATAAGAAAGATACCCTTTTTCTCGGCTTCCTTCCTCATTTTGAAAATTAAATCGCCGATCATATCCTTAAATCTGTAGTCACTATCCTCAAGCCTGATTTTGCCGGCTTCGATCTCGGAGTAGTCAAATATGCCGTTTATATATTCCTGCAGAACTTTTCCTGATTCTCGTACTCCTTCTGCATATTCAAGTGTATCAGGTTCACTGCTGTGATCGAGTATCTTTTTGTTCAGGCTGAGTACTGTAACCAGCTGTCTGCCGATCTCATGCGACATGACAGAAAGGAATGACGACTTGGCTTCGCTTGCGGCAAGCGCACGTTCCGACATGTCGATGAGCTCATCACGCTTTTTCTTTTCGGCATCGATGTCCTCAACAAGCCAGAGTACATGTACCGGTCTGCCTGACTTCGCACGTTCCGAAACCATGAATCTCATACGCACCCATTTGTTTGTGGCAGTATATGCTTCCATCATAACAGTATCGCATTCCAGCAGACGCGTGCTGAGCGTACTCAGATCGACAAAACGCAGTGTCTCGTCTGCTGACCGCTGATCAGTGAATTTCAGCGTGATCTCGGACAGCAGCTTCTGTGCATTGTCACGTTTGTCGCGAACAAGATTATCAACATTTGAATTGGATGACTTTATAACCTCAAAAGTATCACGAAGAATATCGATATCGTATACTGTCATGAACACGTTCGAGATGGACGCCATCTGTGAATTCAGACTCTCAGCGGTTTCCGAAAGTGCGTCCCTGCGGCGTTTTTCCTCATCGATATTTTCAACAAGCAGAAGCACCTGTTCTGCCATTCCGCCGGCCCCGCGCTTTGATACGACAAATCTTGCCCTGAACCATACATTTTCATTGTCCATAAACTCTTCGGTAACACTGTCTTTGATCTTAAGGCGCTCACCAAGAGTTAAAAAATCGGTAAACCTGCGCATGCTGTCAGCATAGTTTCTGCCGGTGATTTTGTCCATTACCGTATAAATGACCTGCTGTGCTCCTCCGCTGCTTCCGTCAACTATCTCAGTGAGCTTGCGTTCATCTGACTTTAACTCACTGAATGTGTCGTTTTTAAGATTAATATCATGTATTGAATAATAGATATTGGCAACGGATGAGATCTGCTCATTCATCAGCTTTACAGCTTCAAGCGTCATATCGCGTTCACGCTTTTCCCTGTCGATATCCTCAACCATGTACATCGCTCTTGCGACATTTCCGTCAGGTGTCCTGCCTGAAACTATGTACCTTGCTCTTCTCCAGAGTTTATCCTCATTAAGGAACTCTGTCGTTATGGTGTTGCAGTCCCGCAGGCGTTCATTAAGCTTGCTGAAATCCACAAAATCAAGAATAATATCACGTGTGGTCTCATCAGAAAACTTTGTCATTATCTCGCGTATCTTTTCCTGACAGCTGTCATGTACTTCGCTTATGACAGGATATGCCTGAGTCTTGTTATTTCTTATTTCACTGAAAGTATCATCGATGAAATTGATCTCGTGAAGCGAAATGTAGATATCTGCAGTCGAGGAAAGCTGTGAATCCAGACGGGCCGCGATCATGCTTCTTCTGCTGGCTCTTGCCATCATGATTCCGACTGTCACGACTATTGCGATTATCGTCAGAACTGTAAAAATGAATATCGTAAGGATGGCCCGAAGATCTCTTGTGGCATCACCGGCCGATATACAGTACCAGCCGTTTTTCATCACATTGCAGTATACGATATTGTGCCGGCCGTTGTACATGATATCAAAATGCTCCCTGCCGGTAAGCATTTTTTCGCCGACTATTGCCGCTCCGAACGAACCGTCATCTATACTGTAGTTTTTTCCGATTTCTCCTTTTTCAGAATTTGCAACAACGGTATTGTTTCTGTCAAGTACGAAAAGCATATCCGTAATTCCGGATCTTACTGTTTCTTCTGTAATATGCTGCAGTTCGTCAAGTGTTATGTCAAAAGCGACAACGCTTTCCCCGTCAGACAGCATCTTGGCAAGTGTTATCATGACAGTACCGGTCTTGACGTCAGTATAAGGATCAACTATGGTTATCTCGCCGCCTGCTGCCATGGCGGTCTTATACCACGGCCTTGACTGAGCTACGAAACCTGGTTCAGGCACCCAGCCGGATCCGTTAAGGAATTCACCGTTTATAAGGCCGTAAATACCGTTGCTCTTCTTGTCTATCGCTGCTTCGATACCATCTGACTGATCGGTAAGATACTCCAGTATGTCTCCTGCCGATCTGCCGTCATTTATCATTTTGTCAAGCGTATATGATGTCAGCTCAATGGTATCATAGCTTATGGAAAGATAGCTGTTCATTTCACTGACAGCCTTTACAGATGCCATTTCACCGTTTCTGACCATCAGTTCACGTTTTTCCTGATAGATCTGCCTGTAATAGAAAAGCACTATACCGACAAAGAAAACTGTCAGTGTTAAACTTATCAGAATGCTTCCTGAAACAGAATATCCCTTGTTTCCGTTTTTTTTCCCTCATATCATATCACCCTCTGTCCATCAGGCTTCGATATTCATCCAGCGACCGCTTTCAAAAAAATGATCGATACTCGCCAGCATTCCCTGACGTTTCACAGACTTGAGCATATATCCCTGAGGTCTGAGTTTCAGGCAGTCCATAACACTGTCTCTGTCTGAATGACCGGTAAGAAAAACTACCGGTATGTTTGCAGTCTGTTCATCCGTTCTCAGTGCTTCAAGTACTTCCGGTCCGTTCATACCCGGCATTTCAAGATCAAGCAGGATAAGGTCCGGACGTTCGTTGTATGCCGCAGGAACCGCTTCCGGACCGTTTCTTACAGCAATTACATGATAGCGGTCTTTCAGCCAGTCACTTACTATCTTAAGAAACATTATATCATCGTCACATATGAGAATGTGATTTTTGTCATGTATGAACTGTTCTTCCCTGACATCCGTTTTAGCTTCATTCACTGTGCCGCTCATAATAATACCCCTTTCAGTTTCTGACCAAGTTTTCTGCTTCTCTCCGTCAGTTCCCCTGCGTTTTTATCAAGCTTTTCCATGTCTCCGTTTCTGCCTGCGCTTTCGAGTTCCGCTGCGAGATCTCCGAGTCCGGAAGCGCCGATTATACGTGAAGTACTTTTCAGTGCGTGTATTCTGATAACCGCATTCTCCGCATCACCGTTTTTCAGGTACTCATCGATGCTGTCTGCATATTCATCGACCATTTCCGCATATATCTTCAGCGTTTCAAGATACGAATTCTCATCTCCGCAGTTTTCAACACCGGCAGATATATTCAGTTCCTTTATCTTTCTTATGCTTCCGGGAATAACGGAAACCTGCCTTTCGCTTTCCCTCTTCTCAGCTTCAGACGGATCCGTTATGATCACTTTTTTCCCAGGAAGCCTGTCAGCCAGAAGTATCTCCAGAAGTTCCGGATCAACTGGTTTTGTAAGATATTCGTCGAATCCGGCTTCGATATACTTTTCCTTTGCTCCTGATATCGCATTGGCTGTCAGACACACCGCAGGTGTACCTGCGTTTATGCCACCCGGATCGGAGCGTATTCTCCTCAGCGTTTCGATCCCGTCCATATCAGGCATCATGTGATCAAGGAAAATAATATCATATTTCTTTGCAGACGCAAGCTTCAGACATTCAGCTCCGCTCTCTGCAGTATCTATCTTTACTTTCGTTCTTTTAAGAAGGTTTCTGAATACCATAAGATTCACCGGCGTGTCATCTGCAGCAAGTACGCATGCATCAGGTGCACGGAACATCTCATAATATCTTTTTCTGCTTCCCGGCAGTTTTGTGTCTTTTGCATTACAGTCACCCACAGGTTCACGGTCTGTGACTTTCTGCTTCAGTTCAAACCAGAACCTTGAGCCGAGTCCGTAAATACTGTCAACTCTGAGAGATGAACCCATAAGTCCGAGAAGCTTTTCCGTAATGCTTATTCCAAGGCCGGTTCCCTCGATGTTCCGGTTATGATCCTCATCGATACGTTCAAACTCTGAAAACAGTCTGCGCATATCCTCCGGCTTTATTCCTATGCCGGAATCCCTTACTGAAATGATGAGAACTATCTTTTCAGGATCATCATTATCATTACGGTATCTGATACTCAGCTCTATGCTTCCTTTTTCCGTGTACTTTACTGCGTTGGTCAGAAGATTGGTTATTATCTGTCTGATACGTGATCCGTCACCGAAAAGATTCCTCGGTATGTCAGGACTGACGTCGAGAACAAAGTGAAGTGCTTTTTCCTCCGCCTTTATCTGAATCATATTCACAATATCGTTTATAAGAACGGACAGATCATACTTTGATTCCGTTATACTCATCTTGCCCGCCTCGATCTTTGAAAAATCGAGTATGTCATTTATAAGACTGAGCAGTGCAGTTCCGGCAGCACGTATATTTTCGGAATATCCGAGAATGTTTTCATCATCACATTCGCGGAGTATCATTTCATTCATACCCAGCACCGCACTGATCGGGGTACGGATCTCGTGGGACATGTTCGAAAGGAATGATGACTTGGCCTCACTTGCGGCGAATGCCCGCTCCGACAAGTCGATAAGCTTGTCACGTTCCTTCTTTTCACCGTCAATATCTTCCGAAAGCCAGAGGACGCGCTTGAGCCTGCCGTTTTCGTCACGTCTTGAAGCAACGAATCTTCCTCTTCTCCACTGACCGTTTCTGTGCATGTATTCGATAGTCATCGTCTTGATACCGAACATGCGCTGTTCAAGGGTGTCAAGATCGGTAAATCTTAATACATTATCAGTAAAAGCCTCATCAGTTATACTTTTCATTACTCTTTGCAGAGTTGCACGGGCGTGGTCATGAGCTCCTCCGACGAGTTCGCTCACCGCTCTGCTGTCGGACTTCAGCTCAGTAAACGTGTCATTTTCAAGATCGATGTCATGAGCAGTCTGATAAATATCCGCAATGGATGAAATACGGTAGTTGAGCGTTTCTGCCGTTTCAGCGAGTTCGTCACGCTTCCTCTTTTCCTCGTCGATACCTTCGATGAGCCACATTACGTGTGCCGGCGTGCCGTCTTCATTTCGTTTTGAAACAACGAATCTTGCACGTCCCCAGACACCCTTGAAGCTTAAAAACTCCTGCGTTATCGTGTTTCTGTTTCTAAGACGCTCGTTCAGTGTGGAAAAGTCAACGAATTCAAGCATCGCACTTCGGGTTGTATCATCTGCGAGCTGTTTCATTACGGCATACATTGTTTCCTGTGCATTGACATTATCGGCATAAGCCAGTTCCGAAACATCATTTGTATTTGTTTTTATCTCAGTAAACGAATCATTTTCAAGATCGATGTCATGCATGGTAAAATAGATGTTCGCCACTGATGCCATCTGACTGTTCAGCTTTCTGAGCGCTTCAAGTGTCAGATCACGGTTTCTCTTTTCCTCATCGATGTCCTCGATAAGATACATCGCTCTGGCAACTCTGCCGTCAGGCATTCTTTCCGAAACTATGTACCTTGCTCTCCTCCACTTTTTTTCAGCATTGAGGAACTCTGTCGTGATGGTGTTACGGTCCTTGAGCCGGACGTTCAGCTTACTGAAATCAACAAAGTCAAGCACACTTTCACGCGTGGATTCATCGGAGAACTTCTCCATTACAGCACGTATCATCTGCTGGCAGTCCGAACGCGTATCGCCTATCATATCGACTGCTTCAGACTTGTTGTTACGTACTTCAATAAACGTATCGTCTATAAAATTGATCTCGTGAAGAGAAATATATATATCAGCCGTTGACGAAAGCTGATTGCTGATGCGCTGCGTTACCTCATTTCTTCTGTACAGTACGACCGCAGCAGCTGCTGTCACTGAAACTGACAGGATGACCATGATAAATACAAGCATTACGATCCCTCCTGTCTCCTGCGGCGGTCACCGTGAGTCCTGTAGTAGGCCGCCTTGTCCTGATACATCATATGATCAGCACGTCTGAAAACATCCTGGTAATCGGAATCGATACCCGGGCGGAAAATGGCATATCCTCTTGATACTGCAAAAGTCTGACCGTACGGCTTCTCTTTGGCATTTTCAGCAGCAATATGATAATCGAATCTGGAAATGGAGGTCTGTATCTCATCCTCGGAAAGTGAGTTTATTATTGCAATGAACTCATCGCCGCCGACACGGTAGACCCTGTCGCATCCGTACACTGCAATAAGTATGTCCGCTGCATCCTTAAGAAGCATATCGCCGTATGCGTGGCCGAGACTGTCATTGACTTTTTTCAGTCCGTTCACGTCGAAAATGACAACGGTAAATGCTGCGCTGCCTTTTTTTATCCTGAGACTGATCTCACGCTCACGTTCAATGTATGCCGACTTGTTGCGCACTCCGGTCATACTGTCAGTGAATGCCTGACGGCGCACACTTGCAAGAAGTGAATAGAGATCGTCCTGAAGTATTATTATCCTGTGCTGGATCGCTTCGATATCATCCTGTGCAGTATAATTGTCTTCAGTTTCAAATACTGACGGGTCATCTCCGGATCCCGACATATTACGTACTTCAGTCATAAGTCTGGTAAAATTATCAGCAAGTCCGACAAGCTGACTGTTTACCCTGCTTATTCTTTTGCGGGTATTGCTCGTGAACATGATGACAAGTGCAACACCTACCGCAAGTGAAACTGTAACTATAAGAACAGTTGTCCACAGGAAGCGGTTCACATATGAATCGTACCAGGTTTTGTCGAAATCCACTGCGATTATTCCGGCTACATTTCCTTCCGAATCAAAGACAGGACTGTAGGCGCTGTAGAATGACCCCCATTCGTCACTGTACGACACCATATCAGCCGCAGCTTTTCCGCGGCTTGCACTGAAAAGAGCTTCGGTAAATACTACGGGAGCTCCGAATTCACCCGGATCAACCGGAGTAGGGTCAATACCGAAAACAAAATTCTTATTTCCCTTGTCCTGTATGCAGTAGATATATTCCAGTTCAATATTATCCTGAAAATGTGTCAGCACTTCCATTATCTGTTCATACTCAGGTGTTCCGGCATCTTCCGCTGTAATATTTTTCAGAATATCACCGTCGATCATGTCAGCAGCAGTATTGGTGATATCAAGCATTCGTGCTGATATCAGAGTCTTCATCGCTTCGCCTGATTTTTCGGAAAGAAACAGTCCGAGCAGAATATTTACAAGCATCATGAGCGTGGCTGCAAAAACATATTTCCAGGTAGTTATGCTTTTCCGACGCTTCTCCGGTTTTTTTCTTACCGTCTGTTTGTTTTTATTAATTACCCCATTCATCTCTATACCTCATATATCTGACTTCAACGTAAAAGTTCAAGGCAGATTGCTGTAATATCGAAACAAAAAATTTACTTTATTATAGCACATTTCGGTCAAAAGTGCAACATTTTCTGTTCAGACTATGATATCGGCTGTTTTTATTCCCGCAACCCCCATAAGATCAGCAGGACTCAGCTCTATCTGGGCTCCGACTCTGCCGGCACTTACGAAGATCTTTTCAAATGAAGGTGCCGTTTCATGTATAAAGGTCGCAAACTGCTTTTTCATTCCTACAGGTGAACATCCTCCGTGAACATATCCGGTAAGCGGAAGAAGATCCTTCTGCTTAAGCATGCTTATCGCCTTTTCGCCCGCCGCCTTTGCAGCTTTTTTCAGATCAAGCTCCTCCTTTACCGGAACAACGAAAACATAATAAGTACCGCTCTTCGCCTGAGTAACAAGTGTCTTGAACACTTTTTCCGGATCCTCACCGAGAATACCGGCTATCTGTTCGCCCGTCAGTGTCGGATCTGCTTCGTAGGTATGACTCTGATATTCTATTTTCTTACCGTCAAGTATTCTCATGACATTTGTTTTTTCTTCTTTTTTCATATGGTATACTCCTCTGTAATGTATTCAGCGTTTTATTTCGCTTTTCAGATCCGCAGACCGGATGATGTATGTTTTAAGTTACTGATACTGTCATCTCCTGCTGAAGTAAAACACCTTTCCCTGCGCTCTGAACGGAAGTGAATATCCCCTCGGAAGCATGAATGCGTGTTCGTGGTGCACGGTCAGATCTTTTTCTATCATTCCGTCAGTGATTATCAGTATTGGTCCGTCATTCGGAAAATCCTTATCGCGTTCGAGAAGATCAACGGCAGGCTGAATAACTGTTCCGCCGCGGCCTTTTACCTCGACTGTTCCTGCTAAGTCATCCGGACGGATCCAGCCGGCATCATATGCGGTGGCATCACAGAACACGACTCTTACAAGCGGAACTTCCCTTTCAACCGAATAGCTTACGACCGCACCGAGTGCAAGACCGATATCTTCCGGCGACATTGAACCCGACGTGTCGATAATTACGCCGTAAGTACGGCTGTGTTCCGGTATCTCTTCGGTGACATAACTCGGCCGCGGAATGTCCGGAGTACTGCTCTGCCTTCTGCTCGGGCGGGCGTATGTTCTCTTTTTTCCCACCGGTTCAAAGTGGTCTTCAAACCACTTTGCCAGCTCAACATCCCATGGTATCGGCGGCTCTGACAGTGCGCGTATCTCCTCGATGAGTCCTGCAGGAATGTAACCGCGTCCCTTTTCGGTATGATATTCAAGGCCTGATCTTAATGCACTGCGGCAGAAATCATCAAGCGTTACCGGTTTATATTTGGATTCGGCATAGCCTTTATCAAGTATGTCACATTTGCTGTTTCCGCGGAACGTCTGATATTTCGAGCTTCGGCGTATGTCACTTACAATGATATCGTATATCTCTTCAGCCGAGCATCCTTTAAGTGTTTCATCGTAAAGGCCGCCGTTTACCGGCATTTTTCCGATCTGCATTTCATGAAGCCAGCCATTGATGACGAAGTCGCACGCCACGTTCCAGAGGTACGGGTCACGTCCCTCGCAGCGCTCGTGATGCATAAGTCCGGCGTGCAGATATTCATGAGCCAGAACGAATTTCCATTCCTCACTGTCAAGTCCGGCTGCTGTGTTTACATATATCTCGCGTTCAGTGACATTTATTGCAGCAACGCCTATGTCAGCGTTCATGGGTGCAGCACTTCCGAATCCGACTTCGGTTATCCTGAATGCTGACGCAAGTGCACCGAGCAGCGGATAATGTGCAATGAACCACTCAGCCGCTTTTTCCTGAACGGTCTTTTTCCGGTTATCGGTTTTTCCTCCGGCTTCATCGATGACTGAGCGGACTGAATCGGCCAGTGCAAAAGCAAACTCGGCAGCATAGCTGTGGTTCCTTCGCCAAAAACTGGCTGAGATCCCGTTCCAGAACATATCTTTACCGTGTGCTGCCGTACTGAAGATAAACGGACGTTCCGAATCTTCTTTACCGCACAGCAGATCATAGATCTTACGTTCATCTGAAGCGGTGAGTTCCTGCGGCGGCGGATCTGCACCCGGAAATTTTATATCTGCAAGAAATTTTGCTATGTAAATATCACATGCGGTATTCCATCTTTCACGGTCACAGTGCACGGTCCACTTTTTACTGCCGTCTTTCTGTTCCTCGTAAAAGCCCGGCATTTTCTCGCTTTCAAAGTGTCCGAAACAAAGATGGAGCATGCAGTGAGCAATTATATATGCCCACTGACCCGGTGTACGGCTTTCATCGGGGTTCAGCAGAATGTCGCCGCTTTCACATGTAAGTGCGGCAGTTTCCTTGTTAAGCTTTCCTTTCAGATACTTTCCACGGTTTGCGATATTAAGGCCGATATCCAGCTTTCCGAAAAGCCTGTGATCTTTTATGATATCCATACCGGCATAAAGGTTCTGCTCGTTCTGAGTGAGTTTGTCATCAGCCTTTTTCTTAGCCATTGATCATCACCCGCCGTTTTTGACAAGACGCGGAAGATCACGTACAATTTCGACCATGAACCATTCCGGAAGCACCTTGTCATCATCAGAAGATACCACCATCTGTGCTATTTCAAGATTGATATGCGAAAGATCCTTTATAAGAGCCTTTGCTCTGTGTGTAAGCTGCTGGGTCGTGCGGTCAAGATCCTGCTTGTCACGCGGCAGTTCAAGAAGCAGCCTTGCACGGAAACTCTGTGCAGTAAAGTAGAGCACATCCCTGTCGGCCGGATCAGACGGGAACTTTGCATTGCCTTTTATGATCTCACTTAAAAGGTCCTTGTTCTTTATCTGCTTGATAAACGCAATGAACATTCCGGCATGACGCGCTGATATACATCCGTATGCAAGCACCCTCAGAATATTTTCAGGCACCGTTTTTTCCCCTGCTCCGTATTCCTTAAGTGCATCGCTCAGCATATGCCACGAACGCGGTGTTGAATACGGCTCCTCGGTTTTCGGCGGTTCCGAGAAAAGATGATCAGGTCTTTGTGTGATATAATCCGTTATCCACGGATGAAGTCCCTCATCATACGCCCACTGAAGCCACTGTTCCGGATCGGCAATGAGCTGAACGTGAAACATTCTGTTTATGAGTGCAGTTGACATGGTCTTTACGATTGCACCGTCCTGTGAACGGTTTCCTGCACCGATCACAACGCTTCCCGCCGGCAGATGATACTCGCCTATACGCCTTTCATGTATAAGGCTGTAGAACGCTTTCTGCACTTCCTGCGAGCAGGCGTTCAGTTCATCGAGAAACAGAACATACGGTTCCTTCCTCGCTATCATCTTCGGCGGCATGAAACGTGAAGTCTCTCCGTCGATCTGCGGAATACCGATTATATCTTCCGGGGCAAGCTGGCTTCCAAGAAGTGAAACGCACTCCATTCCCACGTCATCAGCAAATTTCTGAACAAGTGCTGACTTTCCTATTCCCGGTGCACCCCATATGAACACCGGCCTTTTCGGCGAGATATTCAGCAGCAGATCTGAAAGTTCGTTTTGTGTCACTGTATATGGCAGATTCATGTGTATCTCCTTTTTCTTTAGGAAACGCTGATTTATTCATAAATCAGCGCGGGGATCCGGGGCGAAGCCCCGCAAATCCCACCTCCGGAAATCCGGCGAAGCTGGATTTCCGGTTTAATCAGTGTTTCCTTGGTTCTGTTTATCATCTTTCGAACAATATGTCGTTTTCTATTATACCATCTCTGAGCAGCTTTTTCAATCATCATCTGACATAAACTGCACGGTGTAAATGATCAGCGGAAATGAGAAGCGTGCATCAGCACATACGTATTCCCCGCTTCTGTATGCGCTGAGTGATTTCACAGATGTATTTGTGTTCAGTCTGCAAAAGTGCTATAATTATACTGAACGCCAAAAAGAATTTTACGTTCACAATACGTCAATAAAAGGAGATCTTAAAATGGAAAATGGCAACAGCTGCTGTGTACTTACCGAAGAAGAAATTAAATGCTCGGTATGCGAAACAGGTAATATCACACCGGAT
Organism: Ruminococcus sp. HUN007; assembly: GCF_000712055.1. Taxonomy (NCBI): domain Bacteria; kingdom Bacillati; phylum Bacillota; class Clostridia; order Eubacteriales; family Oscillospiraceae; genus Ruminococcus; species Ruminococcus sp. HUN007. The sequence continues at coordinate 807,369 of NZ_JOOA01000002.1, forward strand.
GAAATACTTGACTACGATATCGTAGTAGTGGGTGCAGGTGCTGCGGGAGTTCCGGCTGCGGGATGGGCTGCTGAAAGCGGTGCAAAAACTGCTCTTCTTCAAAAGGAAAGCGGTGTTATCTCTCAGGGAAACTGCGGTTCGGCTATCATAAAATCAAGATCCACACCGGGTGGTATCGCAAAGTGGATACACCATACAAACAGTCTCTGTGACTGGAGAGCGGATGTAAAACAACTGCGCGCATATGCCGACCATTCCGAGGAGGCAATGATGTGGTTTTTAAACCGTGCGGGGCTTACATCTGAAACGGAATACGGCGACGGAAGCAAGGTCGACAGCAATTCAGACAGTGCAAAACTTCTTAATGACGGTGAAACCCTCTGCGCTTTCAGAAGTACGAGCGGTGATTTTACCGGACTTTGGAAGGATCGTATGAACAGCTACGACTACGGTGATGACCATTGTTATTTCTGGGCTCCGTGGATAGGTCCGAAACCGTACAACACAGGCAATGCCATGAAAAATGTCATAAAGAACATTCAGAAAAATTGCGATAACCTTCATACGTACTTTTCAACGCCTGCTGTAAAACTTGTTAAAACCGGAAACAGAGTAACCGGTGTTATTGCCAGGACCTCTGACGGAAAACACATTCAGTTCAACGCTTCAAAGGCCGTTATTCTTGCAACCGGTGACTACACAAACAACAGTGCAATGGTATCACGCTGGTGTCCTGACATAGCTGAGTTCGACAAAAAACAGTTCGGCAAGACCGGTGACGGTCATGTTCTTGCCATAAGTGCAGGCGCAGTGATGGAAAACACCGGACACACAAAAATGATGCACGACTTTGACTCTGCCCTTATGTTCGAAGAGCCTTTCCTCTACCTTAACATGAAGGGCGAACGTTTCACCAATGAATACACAGGCTTTGTCTACATGGGAAACATTCTGAAATACCAGCCTTCCTTCAAAGGACCGAATACTGACGCTGATCATCCTGATGGTTCAAAGGGATGGTACTGTGCGGTGTATGACAGCTCATACATGGAATGGCCGGATGATGAATTTGTTGACGGAAAGGTTCCGCCGTTCGTTATGGAAAAATTCATTCCGGGTGCGGTCGAAGAACCTCAGGGTGTGTTCAGAAACCTTATTGACCTTCACCGCTGTGATACTCTTGAGGAACTCGCGGAAGAACTCGGTATACCGTTTGATGCTATGAAAAAATCGATTGACAGATACAATGAGCTCTGCGACAGACAGTATGATGAAGACTTCGGAAAGCCCTCAAAGTACATGCATAAAATAGAGAAGACACCTTTCTGGGCAGCAAGAAAACACATACGTGTTTCAGCTGAAGTTTCCGGTGTCATAACCAATGAATACGCACAGGCCCTTGACAGAAACGGAAATGTAATAGACGGTCTCTACTGTGCGGGTAATCTCGGCGGACCTTTCTACGGAGGCAATGACTACCCGTTCCATCAGACAGGACTTTCTCTCGGACGCTGCTACACCTCCGGCATGATAGCCGCAAAGCACGCCCTCGGTTTACTTTGATGAAACAGTAACCGTTCACATTTTCTGTCCGGATCACAGGTTCCGTCCGGTCAGTTTTTCGGTTAAAGAAAACGGCCGATGCAGTTGCCATGTTACTGCATCGGCCGTTATATTTTTTATTTACGTAAAAATATCCTTTTAAGCAGATCGGTTATAAGAAGATAGATAAATCCGACGATTATCAGTGCAATAAGCAGGAAGATCATCCACCAGGCAGTACCCATGTACGGAAGATCCTTTGTAAATCCGAACGCTCCCGCCGGACTTCCCCAGTTCAGAAAGAAGTACGGATAATTGTATCCTGTGGCAAACTGCCAGTTATTTATGTATCCGATACCTGCATATCCCGCATACAGCAGCGGCGGAACTGTGACCCAGAGTGAATTTATCTTTTTTATCCTGCTCTGGATCCCTGTAACGAAAAAGTCGATAACCGATGCGAGCGGTACAACTATATGTGTAAGAACGTTCTGCAGATTGAACGCATCTTTCATGGTCGGCGCAAGCACAAAGCAGAAAACCGCTCCTGTAAGTGTGATAGATATCGTTCCTGCGAACTTGACAACGTACCATACGTCACTGAACCGCCTGTTTTTCAGCATCATAACAAGTCCTGCAAGGCATATGGCTGCAAGTGCGATATTGGACTGTATGGTAAAATACATAAACACATAACGTCCGCCCATGAAGTCGTCGCTTCCGGCAAGCGCGCTTATCAGCGTGCCGGTAACTGCGGAAATTATCACAATTATCTTAAGCACTGCAGATAAAATGATCTGTGCTTTTGAAAGTTCATTATCCGGTATATTTTTCTGACTCATAAATCTGTCCCCTTATTCTTTTTTAAGTAATCGGGCAGCCGCGAAACTTTCGCATGAACCGTTCAAAACGGGATCAGTAAGCTTATGCCCGCATTATCTGATCAGAGACTGTAATTTTTCATACAGTCCGTTATAGTCATAACCGTTTAACGAGGACACTGATTCTGTCACAAGTCTTCCGCCTGTGAATTCCGAAGGAACTGTCATAACCGGATAAACTCCTGTATCACCTGTTCCGTCTTTTTTAGTTACTGCTGCATATTCGCAGTTTCCGCTGTTTATGAAAATATAATAGCTGTAATCCTTAACTGTTCCGTAATCCTCAGAATACTTTGCAAACAGAGCATCGTATTCACTTCTGTCGAATGTGTCAGGAATTCCAAAGCATTTATCTTCATCTGATGAGATTATATACTGTCCTTTTACATCTTTTCCGTCGCATTCAAGATCGGTAAGAACAGTCTGTACAATTGTAAAAAGAGATTTTGCAGTTGAATTTGACATCGACTGCCTAGCTTTTTTCGCAAATTTTCTCATCTCATTATTCAGTTTCCAGCCTTCGCCTTCAACATTGAACACGTAGAAATAATCTTCGTCCGGCTCACCGTCGACATTGTATTTTACAGTAACGTCATAGCCTTCCGTCGTTTTATAGGTTCTTTTCATTTCTGAATCCGGCTCAGCCATACCGAGAAAATAGCCGTAGAGCTCCTCTGCCATTTCTTCATCCAGATTTTCCTTTCCGCCGTATTCTTCTATTTTATCAAGGGAATACGCCATGGAATCAAAAAGCTGCATGTAAACATCAGTTTCATCTTCAGTCATTTCTCCGACAAGCTCGATATCAGTTATTTCATACTGCTTTTTTCCGTCGAGTATCTGTGAAAGATCATTTTCGCCAGGTTCATTTACTGCCTGGATCGCCTTTATAACCTTTTCAGGATAAAAGGAACTGAGCATCCCGTCAACATCGCTGTTATTCAGAGCGTCATAGTAATCTCTTATTGCCTTATCACAGCCGGCAGGTAACTCTGACGTTTCACTTTCAGCTTCAGTTACTGCACCTGCCGTCTCTGCAGCTTCTTCTGTAACTTCAGCAGTTTCTTCGCTCTCTTCAGATACTGCATCTGTTTCCTCAGCCACTTCGGTACCGGCTTCAGTCACCGCAGCGTTATCCGCTTCTTCCCCTTTTCCGCCCATAGGTCCGCATCCGGTAAACGCAAGTCCGAATATTAACAGCGCCGTTAAAACGATCTTATTCTTTCTCATTTTGAAATAATCCCTTTCCTGTTTTTCATTGCATTACTGCAGAAACTTCTTCAAACAAGCCGTCAAAAAGTCATTTGTCATTATCTGCAGCAGGTTTTTATTATATCATATTCTGACAGAAAACTCAATATGACGCGGTTTTCCGGCAAAAGCACTAAATAAACTTTACTAGTTTAAGCTTTTCATCCTCTATCGGTTTTGAATCAAAATATCTTTCGGAATATCTTTCCTTTGCAAGTTCAAGAAATGTCATTGTGTTTTCCTCCTGTTATATTCATACCTGTATTCCTGTGAAAATTACTGCATCCGGCATAATTACACCTTTATGATCGATCATTTTTTTTCAACTGCGAGATATCTCTCAGAGGTTTCTAGGGAAACGCTGATTTATTCATAAATCAGCGTGGGGCTCCGGGGCGAAGCCCCCGCAAATCCCACCTTCGGAAATCCGGCTTCGCCGGATTTCCGATTTAATCAGTGTTTCCCTAGGTTATTATTTTATTGATATATACTTCTGATACTTACTATTCGGTTTTTCAGGTAATGTCATTGAAAGTTGACCTTTCTCTAACAAGCTTCTTTACCGTAAATATCTACAATTCTCGGTACACCTCGTCCGGACATCTCACTTATATGCTAAACCTCACTCATTATCAACAACTCCAGTATTATCATTTATGATCAATGCATCTATACAACACAATTATACTCGCTATTTAAATCAATGTCAATCCACATAAAACGAATTGCCTGTTATTTAGCCAGAATACCCATTGAATTCTTTTACTTTATGTGTATAATAGAATTATAATTATTACTTAAGTCGCCCTCTGAGAAAGGAATCATATAATGAAGAACATTTTTGCGAGAAGCTCCGCAGCATTACTGTCATTATGCATGCTCACAGGTCTAACATCGTGTGCAGCAAAAGAAGCGAACGAACCTGTAGCGAATACTCCAGCCGACGAAGCAAATGAAAAGTATATCGCTCTTACTTTTGATGACGGCCCAAATACATCGACAACCAATGAAGTCCTTGATATTCTTGAAGAGTATAATGTAAAGGCAAGTTTTTTCCTTATCGGAGATAACATTGATGATAAAAGCGCAAAAGCCGTAAAGCGTGCGCATGATATGGGATGCGAGATCGATAACCATTCAAAATCCCACGACTACATGGATAAAATGACTGTCGACGAGATCAAATATGAGATAAAATATGTTGATGACTATGTATACAAAATCACAGGCGAATATCCATCCTTTTTCCGCCCGCCTTTTATTGCAGTCAGTGATGATATGTACAGCGCAATTGATATACCGTTTATCTGCGGTAAGGGCTGCGACGACTGGATGGATGACGTAACTGCTAAACAGCGTGCAGATGCTGTTATCAAAAATGCCAAGGACGGCCAGATCGTTTTACTGCATGATGCAGAAGGCAATAAGCAGACAGTCAAAGCGCTGAAGACTATCATCCCGGCACTGCAGAAGGAAGGGTACACATTCGTTACGTTGAACGAATTATTTGAATGTAAGAATGTTGAGCCGGATGAAGATCATATGTACAGTATTGTACCGGACACTGATACTGCTGCATAAGATAATGAACGATTTACTATTGATCACTCATCATCTTATGTGATGCAATTGAAAACTAACGCCAAAACTCGCAGAAGTTTTCAATGAAAAAAATTAGTCTGAAAATCTGAAATGATATTACAAAAGCTGCACCTCGCGTGCAGCTTTTTTCCATTGTGCCGAAGGCACCACCATTTTTCTATTGATTACTCTCCTCTTATATGATATAATAATGAAAACTAACATCAAAACTCGCAAAAGTTTTCAATGAGGTGATAACATGGAGATCAAAAGAGACAGATATCTTCGTCAGATCATAGGATTTATGTGGGACGGTCAAGTTAAGGTCATAACCGGTATCCGTCGCTGTGGGAAGTCTTTTTTATTGAACACCTTATTCAAGAAATATCTGCTGAAACAAGACGTCCCTGCTGACAATATCATATCTGTAGAACTCGATCTGACAAAGGATATCAATGACAAAGGATATCAAATACCGTGATCCACTTGTGCTGGCAGAATATGTTCGCAGCAAAGTCGAAGGTAATGACGGACAATTCTATCTGTTCGTTGATGAAATACAGATGTCAGACGAAGTAAAGAACCCATACAATCCCGATGGCAAGAAGATCACTTTCTATGACGCTATGAACGATCTGCGCTCATTGCCTAACCTTGACGTGTATGTAACAGGCAGCAACTCAAAGATGCTTTCCAGAGATATTCTGACTGAATTCCGTGGTCGCAGTGACGAAATACAGGTTCATCCGCTCAGTTTTGCTGAGTATTACTCTGCTGTGGGCGGAGACAAAGAGGACGCTTTTGAAGAATACGCATTCTACGGTGGTATGCCTCTCGTCCTGTTGCGTCCAGATGATACAGCAAAAGCAAACTACCTCTCCTCCCTGTTCACAGAGGTATATATCAAGGATATTATAGAACGAAAGAAGATCGAGCGTGAAGACATTCTCGGTATGCTCCTCGATCTGCTCAGTTCGTCGGTAGGCTCACTGACCAATCCAAAGAAAATTGCTGATACCTTGCGTTCAAAAACTGGTGATAACATTTCACAGAATACTATATCCTCATATATCTCACATTTGGAAGATGCTTTTCTTTTCAGTGAAGCCAAGCGTTACGATGTTAAGGGACGCAAATATTTTGAGTACCCATACAAGTATTACTGCGAAGACCTCGGGCTGAGAAACGCGCGTATCGGCTTCAGGCAACAGGAAATGACCCACATTATGGAGAATATCATTTACAACGAACTTATCGTCAGAGGTTTCTCGGTAGATGTAGGCGTGGTTTATGCCAACGAAAAGAACCCATCCGGCAGCTACACAAGAACTGCGCGAGAGATAGATTTCGTAGCAACCAGGGGTGGTAAGAAGGTATATATCCAATCAGCACTGGCTCTTCCCGACGAAACCAAGACCGAACAAGAGCTTCGTCCGTTTTCACTAACAGGCGATTCATTTCCAAAGATCATCGTTCGCAGGGATATCCGAAAAAAGTGGTATGATGATAACGGTGTACTGAATATCGGAATAAGTGAGTTTTTACTTGATGAAAATTCAATATAACAAAATGCGGTTACAGAATTTGAAACTGTAACCGTTTCTTTATGTCCCTCAAAAAATGAAAACTAACGCTAAAACTCGCAGAAGTTTTCAATGAGCAAACTCTAACGTTATCGGCTTATTAATTTGCTGTAAGATATTCAAAGAAAATTCTGTTAAACAAATGAATACTATTCTTGCATATATGGTACCTCGAAAATGGTATCGTAGTTCAGACTTAGTAAATGTTCTTGGCTTAAAAGAAACACGTACAAAAGAGCTCCTGTGCCTCATGGTAAAAAAAGGATGTCTTATTGATAACAGAGCTACTAAAGGAAAGAGATATCAGATAAACGAACATAACTCGCATTAAAATAACTATTCAGAAACTATTTAATTCGAGAGATTTCAGAAAAGGAACTCATAACACAAGCAACCCCTCCTCAGTTTTCAGAGGAGGGGTTTATATATTCGAAATATAATTTTTTTGAAACATGATAAATCCGTTATTAATACTGATAAGCAGTTCCTACAGCTTCACGTATATTGCAGACTGTTTTACAGTATTTCACAAAACAAAAGCGAATTGATCAAATAATGGCCAACTCGCTCTGAATAACTTGTATAAACCGCGTAAATGCGATCTTTGAGTAAAGAAATAATTATCTCTTTGAGTCGTGTTGAATGATTCTCATAATATCTCACAACTTCTCGTAACTAACGCAAATACGGAATTTTAATTAGTTAAAAAGCATTTAAACCTTTTCTATTATATCATAATTTATTCTATCTTACAATAACTTTGTTGCACTTTTGATGCACAAATCGGTAATCTAACATCGGCGTATCCTTGCATATAACCATCGGTGGAAAGGCTCTTTTCACTGATGGTTTTTTTTCTTTTCAGCTTATTAACAGCATTCTTATTTTAAGTGTGAGTTAAGATTCTTTTAATACACATAAATCTGGATATCTGTTTCAGCATTCTATTCAAGAAAAATGTTCCTCAACAATGGATTTTAGCTGTGTTGAAATCTCAGAAAAACTCTTGTTCAGATCGAGAGTACGAACGGTTCATTTAAGTGATATTTATGTTTTTACTTTAGTCCGCAGCATTTTTTATATTTTTTGCCGCTGCCGCATGGGCACGGACTGTTAGGGGATGTTTTAACTGTACTTGCCAGTTCGCCAGAAAACGTCAGAAAAGGATCTTTAAGCATATGATTTACAGGAGCAGCTCCATAAAGATTATCAAGGTTGCTTATTATTTGTTTCTTAAGTTCTCTGTTCATTTTTGTTAATTCGGCAGTTGCTTCGTCCGGTGTATGTCCTTTAAATTCAGGCATTCTTGTGTTTAACACAATCTTATCCAATATTGGTAAGAATAGATTATTATATCTTTTAGTGTTTTTTAAAACACCTATTTCAGATAGATAAACTGGAATAATTCCAATTGAATCCATACCTGCCGCAGCAAGCTGATAAATTTTTATGCACGTATCTTCAATTTTCTCATCGTCGAAGTCTGACTCTTTTTTCAGAAACGTTCTTAACATTTTATATGCATCAGACTTGTATGGATACAAATGTTCAAATAGTTCTCTGATTTCATTTTCGTTAATAATGGTCCATTCAATTTCGCTGTATTTTTTGATGATTTTTTCATAGGTCTTATTTTTAAGAACACCGTTAGCGATAATATAATCATTCTGTATAGTAATACCTGTTGACATCAATCTGGTCATATCTGACAGAATTTCGGTGAACTCATCTTTATCATGTGTGAAACTGTTATTAGTGCAATACATTCCATACATGATTTTTAAAGGAGCAACAGAATAACACCATTGGAATGCAAACAGACAGTTACGTATCCAGTATACTTTACTATGGTAATCACGATACGATTCTGAAATATAGTTCGTATAAATTTCGCTGAACTCTTTCGAAGGAAATATTTTGTTATCAGTTGAAATGAAAAAATATCCTAATTCAACGAGCTTGCACATTTCAGGATTTGTTTTGTCAAAGATATCCGGATCATTGATGCATTTTTCTATAAGATCAAATGATTCTGGCTTCAGCAGAGTGAGATTAAGTTTAATTATTTCTGGTTTCAGAAGAAGTTTGCAGAATTTCTCCAGACTGCTTACTCTGTTCGAAAAATCAAAATTAAATTTAAAGTCCTCAGTATAATACTTTAAGGAATTATCACTGAAATGAGAAAGTATCTCTGACATAGATGGATAACCTGAAGACTGTTTCTGTTGTTTTGAATTAATGAATTTTTCAAGCGTTTTTGCTGTTTCATACAACAGTTCTGACCCTGAAGCTTTCCTTTTATCTGTTATGTCTTCAGTATCATTTGACAGAATAATTCCGCTGCCTGATCTTATGTTTCCTGTTATCTGACTGAAAGTGGAACAGACCTTTTCCCCATAGCTTAGTCCGAATTCCGTTTCCATTTCACTGTTGATATCTTTCGAATCACGAGCCCAGTATCTGTCATCTGGTACTACTGTCCATTTGAGTATCTGAGGGGTAAAGATATGATTTTCATCTTTGCTTTCATAAACTTCGAATTTTTCAACATCGACCGTATATTCTGGCAAATCTGTATTGCCAGAAATTCTGAATGTGAATCTCTTTTTGCATTCCAGATAATTATTTATAAACGTGTCCGGTGAGTTCAGATATGTATAGTAATAGGAATTTTCATAAACCGTTTCATCAGTTATTTCCATCATTCTGTATTTACGCAGAAAATCAAACTGATATTTATCTGTTTCTTTGATTTCAAGGACTTTTTCTAAAATAACTGCGAGCTGTGCAAAAGTTATCTCAATCGGTACCCGTATTCTGCGCCATACAGGTGGCTTTTCACCTTTTCTGATGATCTTTAGAATTGCAAATGTCATACGTTATCCTTTCAATCGGTAATTTTCCGAAGGAAAATACTCCATTTTCGAATCAGTTGCCTGTCACTTTTCCTATGATACACTTTTTACCCCAGAACACCATACCATACTGCAGTCTTGTCGTATATCCTTCATACTCAAGTCTGCTTTCATATTTATTACGAACAATCTGACTTTTTGCTTCCTTCAGTGCATTTTCCATTTCCGATTCTTCTTTTACGTGCTTAAGCTCAAGAATCAGGCAGCATTTTCTGGCGGTATCACGGATTATCAGGTCTGTTCTTCCGTATCCGCTTTCCCTTTCCGAATCCACCATGTACCCAAGTCCTGTAAAGAATCCGTCAAGGATCAAATGATAGCTGTATTCATGGTATTCGTGATAGAACGAAAGTGTTGCCTCAAGGATCTGATTCATTGAAGCCTTTGCACTTTCAGTACTCTCTGCCCAAAGCGAATCTATGAGATTATTTACGAACTCATTATTTATTTTGGTGTTAAAGTAATTCCAGACTTCCTGCCGGAACACTTCTTTAATTTCTTTGTTCGGTATTCTTAAAGTCATGACTTTCATTCGTTCTTCTGTAGCCTTTGAAAGATACCCGGTTTCAAGCAGTGCTGACCAGAGATTATCGCCATTTTCATGAATAAGATGATATGGAACATGTTCATTTACGAAACATTTTACAGTCTCACCGGCAAGCAGTTTTTCAAACTTTTCATTTACTTCAGAAGTTTTTCCTAAAAAGCCATGAATAAGATTCTGTGTTGTATACGATGTATTCACCCAGTAGCTTTCAGGTCCCATTATTTCACTGTATGAACCATCAAGAACTGATCGTACATAAAGAAGCACATCCCAAGGACAGTACATTTTTTCACGTCCGAAGATATATCCGTCATACCATTCTGAAACAGTATCATATCTGTCTGACAACCCGGCATCTTCAAGAAGCTTCTTTACGTTATCATCGGTAAATCCAATAGATGATGCGAAATTAGGTGAAAGAACTGTATATGGTATGATATTATTCACACCTGTATAAGTACTGTTTTTCACAGTATAAAGGCATCCGGAAAGAATAACGCCCTTGACGTTCTCGTTAGTCTTGCAGACGTAGCTAAGCATATGCTCGATCATATCACGGACTTTGTCATACTCAGGACTGCCAAGTGCCTTTGCCATCGGTACATCATATTCATCAATTATAACAAATACTTTCTGCTTATAATAACTTCTCAGCATCTGACACAGCAGACCTAGCGCCTGCTCGGTATCCGGCTGTTCGGCTCTGCGATTCCAGAGGTTAGCAAATAATGATTTACTCGTTTCGCTTATATTCGTATTGTTTTCTTCGACTAAAAAACGATTCTCTTCACAGAGATTCGAAACAGCAATACGTAAAGAACTGAATATTGATTTAAAATTTTCTCCAAAGACTTCCTTCAGCGATATGAAAACCACTGGATATTTATTCATGTAATTTTCAACAAGAAATGCATTATCCATAACTTTCAGTCCACAAAAAATGTCCCTGCTTTCCTGTCTGATATCAAGAAAATCTCTGAGCATCGTCATTGTAAGTGTCTTTCCGAATCTTCTCGGGCGTGCAAACAGTACTGCCTTATCGAATTTATCGATAAGAAATTCTTCTATCAGGTCAGTTTTATCTATGTAATACGAACTGTTTTCTCTTAATTCACGGAAACTGTCATATGATGCTCTGATATTTATTTTCAAGACTTTTGCTCCTTCCTGCGTTTTTTCTCATGCTATAAGTATAACACGTTTTGACTGTTCAGGCAACAGAAAAAGCACTGAGCACGAGGTTATCAGCACCGTATTAAAAAACAGCATATCCTTAACGTCAAAACACGTATTGGATATGCTGATAAAACTTTATCTTATTTATGCTGAAGCACAACAATTCATCTTGCTTTTCAGTTCCCGTTTACGCTCATACATAAGCCTGTCGGCGCGCTCGAAAACGTCATGAAAACTCTGGTCTTTGCCGTCTTCGTAATCAGTTATACCAAGTGCAACAACTAACGGAAAATCCGGATCGACGGGATGTTCAATTGTAAAGTTGAAACTTTCGGTTAGTTCTTCTCTTTTATCAAAATCATCACGTTCGAGTATGGCAACAAATTCGTCACCGCCGATACGGAACACCGGGCTTCGCTTGAACTGAGCGCATATTACTGCACAGGCATCCATGATAAACTGATCGCCTCTTTTATGTCCGTAGGTATCATTTACCTGCTTAAGTCCGTTTACATCAAATACTGCAACCGCAAATTCCAGATTTCGTCTATTTTTGATATCTGAATTCTTTTTGGCTTCAAACTCGGCATACGCAAGCTTGCTCTTTACTCCGGTAAGCGTATCTTTGTATGCAAGAACACGTGTGCTGAGCAGTTCAAGATACTGTTTTTTCTCTCTTTCTAGAGAATTTTCAAGTTCGGTAGTAATCTCGGCTCTTTCACCGTTAATAACAAATGTATGAAGAAGGCAGGTGCCCAGCATATATGCTATGGAGTACAGTGGAAGATACGGGAACCAGAGCTGTATTGTAAGGAACACCCCCACTACAAGTCCAAAAAATCCAACTGTACAGTAGCGGAATCTGAGAAGGCCGCTGTTGCTTCTCATATGAACAAAAGCATGAATCGTCAGAAGCGCAAACATCAGAATCTGCAGAACAAGCATAACGTGGCGGAGAGGTTTGGCAACGTAAACGCAGTTACTGTCTACTTCAAAAAGTATCGGCACAAAAGCGTTGACAAGGATACCTGCTAAAAACACGGCAAAGAATATCCGCCCTGTAATGACAAGAGCACGCCCTAGATTATTTTTTGAATTGATATATGTAACCACGAAATTCGTCCAGAACAGAAGTCCTCCTGCCATGGCTACAAAATAGAACAGCGTATCAATATACAGCAGCATCGGCAGCTTTAAGTATTCAATGAATCCCCATAAAGCATCTGTAACATAGTACACCAGTACTGAGAGCAGGAATTTTCGGTACACTTTCCATTCTGAATTTTTCGCAAAGCTTCCCAGTTTCAGAAAAATATCATAATTTTCTATAAGTAAAATAAATATTGCGAGTATACCTATTGCTGAGTAATACATGCACTTTCATCCCCCTGTTATCCCATATAATTCATCCTTCAGCGAAATAATGCCCAAAGCGTAAATCATTCTTATCCCCGATGATCTACGTACAGATCAGATAATTTCTGACACTGCATGATTCGCTTTTTATCCGGAAATATCCTGTTGCTTCCGGAATAAAACAAAGAATTAACATAAATATATAGTTATGATTAGAGCGTCAAAACAGCGATTTTGACTTTTCAAAATTCCAATAGAATCTTGAAAATTTAATATTATTACAAATTATGGATATATCGAAACGTAAATCTCAATATTTAGTAGCTTTCCTTACTCATTTTTCAGGCTATTACCGCATTTTGGACGCGGCATGCCGAGCCTTGCATGAATTTGCAAAACTTCTGGATGTTCATAGCAGTTACTTTAGCTCCAAAGAATAGTTTCTTTCGAATCATACCTCTTGCCGGTATTTTGTCAACATGATATTTTCTTCGAAGAATGGATGGAAGGGATTCAACACCATTTCGGAATTTAGTTAAGTCACTAAATTCTTTTGTAGAACGTTTTCTCTGCTGCTGAGCTCTGTTTTTACTTTTTAATGAGACTGTTTTCTTACAAACCTTTACTCTCAAGTTAGGTTTACATTCATTAAAGTGTGGACAGTTTTCGCACTTTTTTTTATCGAAGGATGCTACGCACTGCCCTGTCTTTTTATTGTAGCTGCAGCTTATTGGTTCATGTCCTCCGGGGCACTTTAAGATCTGTGTTCCGTCTTCACTGAATTCAAAATCAGCATTGATATCTGGTGTTTCTTTACCAGTAAGATTAGTGTTTACAATTTCAATGTTTTTTGATTTTGCTAATGCTTCATCAGCTGTATATGCACCGTCAGCTACTATTACTGTGCGGTCGTCTTCCGGCTGAGAATTCATTCTTTCCATTGCATCATTGATGAATTTCTTATCACTGTAATTGTTTGCTTCAAACTGAAAATCAGTTACAAGCGTATCACCGTTTTCATTTGATGATTCTACTAAATTTGCAGCGTATCCTATATGATTTTTACCTGCTTTATGGCGAAATGTTGCTTCCGGATCCGCAGGATTCTGAAGTATTGAAGAATCCATACTTGAATCGTCTGCATCTTTAAGCTGACGGATTCCGTTAGGATATATGTTAGTCTGCTCATTGAGAAAGCGTACCAGCAATTTATATGCACTGCTGTCTTCAATATCTTCATCACACAGGTTCATCAGAATTTTTGCATCTTCAAGAATAGTTACAATCTTGCTATCAACAGATTCACTACGATTATGATATACTACTTTATTTCTGTCATCTACATCAGCATAATGCAAGTATTCCGAAGGCACTTCTGCATTACTGCGTTTCATCTCTTTTACAAGGTTTGAAACACATGTATAAAGCAGTTCGAGACGCGACATTTTTTTCACATTTGCAGATATCATCATACTATCCATACGTTTAAGATGATGATCTATTCCCATAACAAGCGCCATAACATCTGTTATTTCTTTTTCCGTATTTTGTATGAGATCTATTCCTGTTTCAATTTCATACATTGCTAATCTTTCACGAAATCTTCCAAGACTTCTGTCGCTAAGGGGCTGTTCATCAAATGATGTTGTGTGAAGTGCATACTGATATCTTATGTCAAACAGCAATGATTCAAGAAATTCATCATCGGACTGTCCTGTTAGCTGCTGAATGAATATTGCGCCTACGAGAACGTTTACCGGAGTATTTGGACGCGATATTTTTTCGCTGTAAAGAACCGCATACGGTGTTTCATCTATTGCAGGAAATACTTTTTCAGCAAATACTTTTGCCCATGATTTTTCTAAAAATCTGCGTTCTCTTTCTGTTAAATTCAGCGTGGAATCGAACATTGACATTTGTTCATTCCTTAAATCGTTTGCTACGAATGACATTTCTTTTTCCTCCGAAATTTGATACTTCTATTGTACCATATTTCGCGTTTTCATTTGTTGTAATAATATTAAATTTTCAAGATGCTTTTGTTGGCTCAGATAGGTCTTACCCTTTTGACGCCCGAATCATAGTTATTATACATCGTTTTATACAAAAGCGCAAGTAAAAAATAAATAACGGTCAGATGTAGATAACTGTATCCTCAAGCGGTTTCTTATCTGAATGAAGCTTTGCAGGGTGACTGTCTGCAGACGGATAGCCCAGGGCTACCATCATTGCAGGAACATGATTTTCCGGCAGATCAAAGGCTTTTCTTACATCGTCTGAATTGAATCCGCGTATCCATAAACTGTGAACGCCGAGTTCTGTTGCCTCAAACATCATGTGAAGTGCAACGGAACTTGCATCCTGCTCTCCGCAGTTATATCCTTCTTCACGAGGATTGTGCCATACTTCATCACTGTCGTAGCAAACAAGAAGTACCAGCGGGCATCCGGAAAGTGAAGCTTTTGTGCTTATCGCCTTTTTCTTCGCCTCTTCGCTCTTGATAACATATATCCTCTGCGGCTGATAGTTACATCCCGTAGGTGCGAGCCTTCCGGCTTCAAGGATGAGTTTAAGCTTTTCATCCTCTACCGGCTTTGAATCAAAATATCTTTCTGAGAATCTTTCCTTTGCAAGTTCAAGAAATGTCATTGTGTTTTCCTCCTGTTATATTCATACCTGTATTCCTGTGAAAATTACTGCATCCGGCATAATTACACCTTTATGATCGATCATTTTTTTCAACTGCGAGATTGTTACCGACCACCCATAATGTCGTCCAATAGGCACTGTATCTTGTCACGCAGGCAACAGTTCTGTCAAGGGAAATGTACAAGATTCTGGAAAGTCAGTCCTGCAACTGCGGCCCAGACACGGAATGCTCACGGGAAAACCAACGCGATAAACCCATCCTTCGGGCACGCGGTAACAAATAATAGAAAACGGCATCGTTCCGATTCGAATTTCGGGATGATGCCGTCTGTGTTTTTATCTATAAAAATGATATAATAATTGTATTAACCTTTAGAAAGGAATAAACGATAGCTGTTTTGATCGTCATAACTCGCAATTATGACACAGCTATCGTCCCTCAACAATGAAAAGTATATCATTTTTTCGTGAAAAAGTCAAGGACGGAATCGTCGAAATTACAGGAACAAATTCACCTGTTTGTCCAATTTGCGGCAAACCAATGAAGTCACACGGAAGGTGCAGACGGTATCTGCGCGTATCCGGCGAAGAGCGAATCACTCTGTCTCTCAGAGTTTTCTACTGCCCGGAATGCGACCGTTATCACCGCGAGCTTCCGGATTACGTTGCTCCTTACAAACATCTCAGTACTGAAATAATAGCTGAAATATATGATGGTCTTGACAACTATGATGTTGATGACAGCACGATAATACGCATCCGAAACTGGGTAAGAAAGTTCCTGAATTTTGGTTCTGCGACTGTCAGAAGACTTAAAATTGAGCATCCTGCACTGGTCGTCAGAAGCAGTTTTGAATCAACATTTGACACGCTCACCTATTTTGTCAGAATAGTCGTAAATTCCAATGAATGGAAGTTCATTAGTTCGCCTGTCATTTCAGTCTGACCTGTACTATGATAGAGATATCAACTACAAGGAGGTACCTCTATGGACATGAAAAATCAGAAACTGGCAAAAGAGATAGCTGAACAGCGTGTGATCATGATAGCGCCACTGCTTGATACCACTCTGTCTCAGGATGAGTATTACGGCAAGCGCCGGGAATTAGCTGATACGTTTGAAGTATCAACAAGAACACTCCAGCGCTATGTGGATGCGTATAACGGAAATGGAATCGACGGATTAAAACCCAAAGGGAAAGTACCGGAACAGAATACCGTGATCACTAAGGAGATCCTGGAAGAGGCAATCCGTCTGCGCCGTGAAGTTCCGTCACGAAGCGTCCCTACCATCATCCAGATACTTGAACTTGAAAACAAGGTCGAAGTTGGCATGCTGAAACGAACGACGCTTCAGCGTGCACTATCAAGGGCGGGTTATTCATCTCAGATGATGAAGACCTATCAGGATCATGGATACGGTTCACAGCGTTTTGCCAGAGTTCATCGCTGTGACTTGTGGCAGGGAGACCTGAAATACGGACCAACGCTGACTATCGACGGAAAGCCGCAGCCAACGTACATGTCGTGTCTGATTGACGATGCAACACGTTACATTGTTCATGCTGAGTTTTTATGGAGATATGGAGCAGAGCATTGTTGAGGATACACTGAAGAAAGGCATTCAGAAATTTGGACTTCCCCGTCGTATCTACTTCGACAACGGTTCACAGTATCGTACCCAATGGATGAAGCGTGCATGCAGTCTTCTGAGTATTAAACTGCTGTATGCTAAACCGCGTAATCCTCAGGGTAAAGGAAAACAGGAACGCTTCAACCATACCGTTGACTCGTTCATTGAAGAGGTAAACCTGAACCGTCCTGACAGCATAGAAGAACTGAACAGACTGTTTAACGCCTGGCTCTCTGAATGTTACCACAGTAAAATACACAGTGCACTCGGAATAACCCCGGAACAGGCATTCAAATGCGATTCCATGCCATTACGCTATCCGGATGATGCAATACTCTCAACTGCTTTCCTGCACTGTGAAACCCGTAAAGTTAACAAGTCAGGATGTATCAGCTTCATGGGTAAAGATTATGATGTTGGCGTTCTTTATGCCGGACAGCAGGTGGATGTTGTTTATGATCCTCAGAATATTGCACGTGTAAGGATTGAAGCAAAGAATCATGAACCGTTTTACGCTGAACCGGCTAAGGTAGGTACACACGTTGCTAAAAAACCGAAACGTGCTGAAATTGAAAGTATCCCAGCGGATTCTTCAAGACTTCTTGATGCTGTTACAAAGAGCGCCGGGGAAAAGGAACGTCGAGCTATTATTTCGTATTCACAGGTATTGGAGGGTGCTGAAAATGTTTGAAATGTTTTATGGTATGCAGCATACACCGTTTACGCGCGGTATTCCATCTGATCAGCTGCACAGAACACATCAGAATACTGAAGTTTTCAGTCGTCTGATCATCACTGCACAGAAACAGTCATTCGCACTGCTGATTGGTGAACCAGGTACCGGCAAGACAAGTACACTTCGTCGTTTAAAGGATGAACTTCCTGAATCAGAGTACATGGTTCTGTACGTTTCTGATTCAAAACTGACTCCGCGAAGCTTCTACAACTATCTCCTGAACCAGCTCGGATGCAAATCCGAATTTCATCGCAATGCAGCGAGAAACGCTTTGCATAAGCAGATTGAAATAATGAGGAATATGCAGAAACGTAAAGTGGTCGTGATTCTTGACGAAGCACATCTGTTGCCAAAAGAAATGCTTGAAGAGGCCCGCTTTCTTCTGAATTACAAAATGGATTCCGAAAATCCAATGGCACTAATACTTTCGGGTCAGACTGAACTCTGGGACAAACTCCGTCTTTCCGCATACAGAGCCATTCTTGAAAGAGTAGATGTTGAATGCTTTCTTACTCCTATGGATTTTTCAGAAACCAAGCAGTACATTGAATCACAGCTTCATTATGCCGGACAGGAAAATCCTGTCTTCACTGAAGATGCAATGAAATCTATTTTTACTTTTTCAGGCGGAAATCCACGACTCGTAAACCGTGCCTGCAGTCAGTCACTTATCTATGGTGCACAGATGAAACAGACCTGTATCGACAGCAAATCTGTAGATATTGTACTTGAAAACGAAGTAACCGGAGCCGGTCACTGATTATCTGATGTTGCGGTTCAACTTGATTAACGGGCTTTTGCCCACAATGGAGGATAGGGCAACGCTGGGGAGCGACCTGAGCGCCATGTGGGATTTTGCCGAGAGCATAGCTCTCTAGATTGAAATTGACACCTCCGTGCTGGGGGTGTCAGTTTGTTTTTCCAATTCAGTTGACAAAATACTGTCCCTGCCCTGACAAAATACATTCACTTTTGGATGACAGGATAGGTGGGCGCTAACACGAGATATCTCTCAGAGGTTTCTAGGTTATTATTTTATCGATATATACTTCTGATACTTACTATTCGGTTTTTCAGGTAATGTCATTGAAAGTTGACCTTTCTCTAACAAGCTTCGAATATATTTTGAAGCAGTTTTTCGCTCCTTAACTCCCAAATAGTCAGCAATTTCTCTTGTGCTTCTTGCCGTTTTACAGTAATCAAGTATTTGTTTCTCAATTTGATTTCTGATATTCGAACCAGAATTTTCATTGCTTGTTTCTATAGTAGTATCTTGAGTAGCATCTTGGGTAGCATCTTGGGTAGCATCTTGGGTATTACTACCCAAGTCAAGACGATCAAAAGGAATTGTGACAACTATTGCGTTATCTCTGAATTCAAAAGCTTCTTTACCGTAAATATCTACAATTCTCGGTACACCTCGTCCGGACATCTCACTTATATGCAGCTGAAGAAATATTTCAGAAAGCTTGTCATTGACCGGAACAGAAATCCCGGCAAAAAATCCGTCTTTTGTCTGGTTGGACGGTAAAGTCCCAAGCGAAGTGATCTCTATTCTATCCTTATATGCATGAAATTTAGGGGCTGAACCACTTGTCCACAAATTATGCTGAAAGGCATTGATCACTGCTTCCATAAACGCATTTTGATTAAAAAGCCGTACTTCTTTCCGCTCAACTCTCCTGTCTCTTTCATCTGCCTGCGGAACATTTATGGTATCACCATAATCGATAACCTTTTCAAGAGCCAATAGCAAACACATATTACCGAAATCACGAACGGCATACATAGTCGAACTTTTATCATTACCATTGAACAAGGCAAATCTTATAGGTATATGAGGAGTGTCAGACAGAAGTTGTGCCAGCATATTGTATTTTCCGGTAGGTGTCAGGAGTTCAAGATTCTTTTTAAAGGTTTCTTCTCTTAACCTGATACCTTTCATATCATAGTAAAGAAATAACTGCTCAAATGTCAGATCAGTATATCTTGACTCTATATTCAATAAAGTTGGCGGACCATAGTTCAGATAACTGAAAAGAGCTGCTTCACGGTCAGGATGCTTCTTGATATTTTCTTTACTCGATCCAATTCTTATATATCGAACTTCCTTATATTCAGTAGGAACAATTCTTGCAGCCGGAATAATGAGAACAACCACACGTTTTCCTTCTATTTCTTCTTCACAAAATCTGAAATAAATCGCAGGAGTCAGATTTCGGCTCAGATAATGCTGGAAAGGCTCATTGTTTATGTCCTTGTTATAATTAAATTTCGTATCAGTAAACTCATGTGTCACATTATGAATGCCCCAAATCAGGTATCCGAAAGGTTCATGTGCCATAACCGCTGCATTGGATAACGCTGCAATATACTCACCTATATCATCAGGCTTATTCAGATTTTCCTTAAATTCAAACCATTCTGCTTCATCACCGTGAGAAATACATCGATTGACAATATCAGAAACTTCTCTCATTTACTTCAACTCCTTACTCTTTTATTTTCCGAAGGAAAAAGATCAGTTATATCTATATAATACGAATTGTTTTCCCTTAGTTCGCGAAAGCTGTCATATGATGCTCTGATGTTTAATTTCAAGACTTTTTCTCCTTCCTTTGTTTTTTCTCATGCTATAAGTGTTTCCTTCCGCCAAAGGCTTCAGTACAACAAATCTCTGGAGCATGAAAAATGGTATAATTTCTATTCTGAAAAACTCCAACAAGTTGTTGGAGAACCCCTGAAGCAAGTAAAACCCGAAGAATAGATATGCTTTTCTATCATATAAAGCTAAAATGTTATGTTGTTGTTGAATTAAAAGTTGAAGCGTTCACACCGAAATCTGCCGGAAAATTCAATTTTTATGTAAACGCTGTTGGTGAGCTCAGTAAACCATGCTCCCGAACGCTTTGATTTCAGTCTTTTCCTAAAATCTCGGTTGAATCATCCATAATGATATCCCTGAATTCGCGTCCACCTATAACCGTGCTTTCCAGCATATCATGCATATCTGCATATTCGCCAAGCAGATCATAATTATTGTTTTTGGCCGCATCAGACTGTATGTAGATACCATACATCGCTTCTCTGCCATCTGGAAGTATAGTATTTTTCTGCTTATACATCGGACCAGTTTGCATTCGATAAATCGTATCATTATATTTGAAATCGAGTCCAAGCCAGTGACCTTCTGATGGATTCCAAACGCCAGTGTATTCGCTAATAAACTCTTCGGGTGAATTGTACTCGTTGATTCTCATAGAAAATTATACTCCTTACTAATCAAACTATGATTTGATTTTGAAAAATCAGAAATCAGTTTTCATTTCTCATCTTCAAGGAATTTCAGTACAAATTTTCTGTACTCTGTACCAAGCGGAAGTTCAAGATCTGTGTACAGTTCACGTCTTTCGGTGATCACCTTTGTATTTGTACGCGGATCGACGCCTTCTTTCTGTACATTTCTGAAATATATGCCCTGTCCTCTCTTCTGCCATGCCGGAAGATCGTTATAGTTTATTCCGTGCTGGAAAAGAAGTTCGTTCTTGTATGCAAGACTTTTACCACTCAGTTCACGGGTCGCTTCATCCTTGTTCATACCCTCTTTTCTCAGCAGCCAGTAGCAGTGAGCGTTGAGTGAATTGCGGTGTGAGTCTTCCTGCCTCCATGCGAAATAATCCTCTACCCTTTTGAGATTCGGGAGCGGAACTATGCGGCAGTCAAATGTTGCAGCTCTGCCAAGCATAAGTGAAAATGCCGCACTTGCTTCACCGGCAAGTGTAGTGTTTAACTTACGTACCTTTCTTCCAAACGCATTGTCTTCAGGGTGGAAAAGCAGCGATATCTCATCGCTTTCACTGTAGCCGTAAACGATACGGAATCCGGATGACTCCATAAGTGCCTTTACCGTACCTGTCATCATATCGCGGAAGCGCACATCAAAAGGCGCTTCAAACTTACATATTTCCTTGGTAAGACGAGTAAAACTTCTTCCGTCCAGTCTCGCAACAATATACATATCCGGGAGGATGTACTGGTCAAGTGACTCCTCGTATACTCTCATCATTTTATCAAACTCATTAAACCTCATGTTTTTTCCTCCTTCCATTTTTCTGTAACAAAATTACCGTTTTCCGTATATACATAATAAAGCTCGTCAAATCCCTCACTGTAGTCCGGCATTTCCAGTATTGCATGGGTATGTGCGACTGCAGTTCTCGGAACTTTCGCTTTTCCTTCACGCTTTTCATTACGTTCGATGCATTCTGATATAGAAGAGCGGAAGTAATAACCTATGATCTTAAAACCCGCCTTCTTAGCCGGAACAATATATCTTTCCCGGTCAGCTCTTGTCGGATCAGTATTATCGATCACAAAAGATCTGCCCGATGAAATGCACTCCTCCAGCATAAGTTTTTCCCTGTTACGTGTATTGAGCACGTCCAGACTGATGTGAGCATAGTCTTCAAAATATTTATGATAGTAACTGGTCTTACCGCAGGCCTGTATTCCTGTGAAAATTACTGCATCCGGCATAGTGACACCTCCATGATTGTTTATCAAATACGTTGAACTGTGTGGTTATTTTCAAAGTAATATCGCCGCCAAGGATCTCAAACTCAGGCTCCGGAGAATCATGTTTTAAACATGATTTACAAATTTTCTGAAAAAGTTATCTCTAAAAGTTCCTGAGAAATTTCTTTACTTTTTATTCGTATGATATTATCTTCTTCCTTAACTGAAGAAAGCAGATTCACACTTCCATACCAGACTATTTCTTTATCTATAACCGCAAAATGCTCATGCATATATTTTTTCAAAACTACATTTACACCACTTAATTTCAGTATTCCTATCCGTTCTGATGCTGATTCAACTCGCTCTGCAGGATATGATTCTGCATCCAGCGTAACTACTGTAATTCTTACTCCGTTTTCCTGCTTTTCCCGAACAAGATTAAGAAAATTTGTAAGAGTGGTTTTATTCAAACCAGGACTTGAAATAATGATTTCATAATTTGATTCAGTTAAATCTCTCTTATAAACATTTAAGTACGATGACATATCATAAACTGAATTGGTTTCCTGCTTTTCTGTTATTATGCTGCTGCATATTTCATAGCCTATTTTTTTATATGTACGCAATCTTTTATGATACATCTTTTCAAGCACTCTTATATTTACATCAACGTAATCATAAATAATAACATTTTTCTTTGATTCATAGTCTCTGTGCAGTCTTCCGGCATACTGTTCAACATTTCCTTCCCAGGCTACCGGCATCGTAAGCATCATGGTATCAAGTCTCGGATAATTAAATCCTTCTCCTATGTACTTATCTATTGCTACAAGTATTACTGTTTCGTTTTCAGGAACAGAACGCAATTCTTCACGTATTCTGTCTTTTTCCTTTCTGCGACCTCCGCCTTGAAGCAGAAATATATGATCTGATTTATCTTCAAGCATACTGTAAAGTAATTCAGCATGTTCTTTATATTTGCTGAGAACCAAAGGAGTTCTTCCTTTCAAAATACATTTTTCAACATCATTTATTATTTGCCTGTTTCTGATTTCACTTGAAACAACAGCTTTATATGCCTCATTTATCTTTAAATCGCTACTGCTAACCAGTCGTGTAAATCTTGGATATATAAAATGACTTATTCCCTGCTTCGCAGCCCTTTCTTTGGCAGTGTATCTGTAACGAACAGGTCCAAACTGCATATAGACTTTTTTCTCCTGACCATCATCTCGCTTTGGCGTCGCAGTTAATCCATATACCCAGTGAGCACGAACTGCTCCTATAACATCTGTAACAGTCTGTGCTGCACCATGGTGGCATTCATCCATAATAACCATTCCATAATTCTGAATCCAAGAAATAAATTCTTCCTTCTGACCTATTGAAGAAAACATCGCAACATCAACTATACCTGTCAGAGAATTATGTCCAGCATATAGTTTTCCGATAACACTTTTTCGTTTTCTAATACGCCCGGTTTTAGTTTTATATTCCGGTAGTTCTTCATTTATCTGAAGAAACTTTTCCAGGTCTTCCGTCCAATTCTTTAGTATTTCAGTATTATGTACAAGAATTAGAGTATTAACTTTTCTTACTGAAATCATATTGGCGCCAACTACTGTTTTTTCCAAAAGCTGTAGTTGCAGCAATAACACCATTTTCGTATTTCATAATGCAGTTTACGGCATCCTGCTGTTCCGGATATAATTCCCCCGTAAATTGAACACGTATATTATTTCCGTTACAGCGTTCATCTTTAATAATATACTCAACTTTTGCCTCTTCCGCTTTACTTTTAACAGATTCAATCAACGACCTCGGAAGACATATATAACCGCCTTCATCACTTCCGCAGTAAACAATTCTTGGAATACCTTTTACTGAAAATCCCATTCTTGATTTTTTATAAAATTCAGGATTACTGAAAGCTGCCATACGTCTTAACAAGTTCTGCAGTCTAGGCTTAATATTTTTGGTGCTTATATATACTTTATCCGCAAGAATAATATGCAATTTACCGGAAACATCACTACTGTCAAAAGTGAACTTTGGCTTTTCCCATGGTCCAGGCGCATCTGAATCTATGTTATTATCTATATCATTAGCCAGCATTCCTAAAACATTATCCGATCCCCATTCTTTTATTTTATCATTTATAAAACTTCCGGATATTCGTTTCACATTTTTTAGTATCTGCCACTGATTTTCATAAGCATTCCATTTTTCATCTATAAATGCACTGTTTCCGTTTTTAAGCGCCATCCCCTGAAGCGGCAATGCAACAAGATTTCCAAGTCCTGTTTTCCCGGTTTTCATATTCACCGGAAGATGATCCTGCGCAGGAATCATTCTGTCATAATATCTGAATGATTTTAAATTTACAGATTCAGCCCCCTTTGTCAACAGAGCACTTCCGAATCTTCTTGCTATTGCTGCCGGAATCGCTTCAGAAAAAATTAGCCAGATATGCGCCCCTTTTCCTGAACGAGATCGTTCAACCAAAACAGGAACATCATTATTTTTACAGATATCACGCATTACGTTCACTTCACGAATCCATTCGTTATTGTTATCGTTAACTTCATCATGATTATCAAAATCAAATACAAGAAAATTACATGTTTCATCTGAATGCACCGGATATAACCCTATTACATCAGAACAGTCTTCCTTAGTTCCAACTAAATGATTATAGAGAATCTGTGGAGTAAGTTCACGATAAGACTGATTTTTACATTCATCGCATTTTATCTTATATCCGCTTTTTCTCGGGCAAAGTCCATCTATCCAGTAATTCCTGCACTGTGTATAATATGCCGCTTTTCCGGTATCTTTATTAGGTGCGCTTCTCTTGCTGTATACATCTTTTCGTCCTTTAAAAATTGAATAGAAATATGAAACATGCTTTGCAGTAATTATCTCCGGTTTAATCCGTCCGCCTTGATCTGCTGCCTTTTCAGACTGTCTTAAATCATCCAGTTTTTCTTCAGAAATATCATTAATAACAATATTTCTCCTATATGAAATTCCTGCATTGTCAAGAATGCCTCTCAAATATGATATTTCCGATTCAAGTAAATCTATTTGTTTCTGATAAAACTCTATATTCTGAATCATAATAATTCCCGACTCCAAAAGTAAATGATATAAGCAATTGTTATATTGCTATTATAGCACATCAGTATAAATAATCAAAGAGACAATAGAAGCTAAAATGTATATGATAGAAACAATTCTAAAAAAGTACTGGTGTTTTTATTGACAGAACTCCTGTACTTATTTTGTAAGCGATACATAATCCTACGTTAATGATTAGAGCCCCACGCAAAATTCAATGCATGGGGCATGTTTATCTGTATTTTATTTTTCGACTGATTTCTGCAATAGTCAGGAAGCGCTTCGCCCCATGGCAGAACGCAGGCGAGCTGCTCATCAGTAGGAGCTTCGCCTAACTTCGGAAGCTCGGTAAGAAGAAAGTTAAGATATCCAAACACGTCAAGATCGTTCATCTTTGCTGTTTCAATTATGCTGAACACATCGGCACTTGCTTCTGCGCCTTTCTCTGTATCAGCAAACAAGGTCATATGTTCCCTGAATTATCTGTATCAGTCACGCCTTACCTTTTCGCATATCCGTGTATCCACAGATTACATATATGTTTGGAATGGCGGTTTCTCTCAGCATAGCTCCAGTCCTCTGATTACTGATTCTATTACTGCCTCAGTCATCGGAAACTCGACAGTTACATCGTTTTTCCTGATCCGGATCACTTCAGTTGATGTGACCGGTTCCTGTCTGATTGTTTCTTTGTGAAGATTGATCTGAACTATTTCCGCCGCTTTGGCTGTCGGCAAAGATTCTATCATCTTCATCTGAAGCTTATGCTGCCAGTAGAAGAATGACTTTATGCTGACATTATTCTCCCGGCAACACGCTGTCTTGCTTATTCCGCTTTCGTTGCAGTTAACTACGATTTCCGTCCATTTCTGCGCTTTGAGATCGTTAGAGTATTTCGTTAATTTCGACTTCATTGCTATTTCCTCCATGTGCATATCTAAACTGACTTATTAGCCGTTTTTGATATTTTAGCATGGTTTCTAGCTCCTGTGAAGTCGGGTGATTATGATCGCTTACGCTATGTCGCTGACTGAGAAAATCTATACACACGTTAATGTGCAGGAGCTGCTGGAGGGTTATTAATAGGATATAGACATAAAGGAACCGCTGAGGGAGATAATCTCTCAGGGATTTCTATGTAAATTGTTTATTTATCAAAGTGTTCTATGAAAAAGCTCAATCCTAATTCCGTCAATACATATACATCTTTGAAATAATATCCTTTGTATTTAATGAATTTATTAGGCGTATAAAAAGTACCGTCTTCTTCCCAAGTAGCTCCAATTGTTTCATCATATTCTACGTTTTTATCAGAACTAACTACTGTGATAAATGTAACATGTTCTCTTGCAAATTTTAGAATATCTGTTTCATCAGCAATTTTTTCAGAAAGTTTAGAGTATAGAAAAGCTATCAACCATAAGCTGCTGAGCATTTTCTTGGGTGTTGATTTTAGAATATGTTCGATTGGTTCATTTTTAAACTCGATAAGGAACCATTCGTTTTCCTTATTAACACAAACGGCATCTACAGCAGATGGTTGATGATTATCTTTTAATTCTGCCAATTCACAACGTCTTTTTTTATTGAAATCTTTTGTATACTCATCAAGCTTAAGAACTTCCATATTGAATTTTTCATTAGTATACACAAGCTTATGGCCGTTAGAATCGTCTTCGGAAGCACTAATCATGTCGCTTAGGCAATCATTAAACTTAGAAGCATCCATCAAAGAGCGCTTTACAACATTACAAAACTTGATAAAGTAGTCATTCGTTATCTTCTTCATCAGAATCACCTCTTGTTAACTCATCGAGTTTCTTGTTCGCAAGCGTATACATTCCACTTTTGAGGCTCTTTTTCATCTTTGTAAGATTATCGGTGCTATCAGATATTGTAACACCTTTTTCATTTTGAACAGGAATATAATAGTTTCCTTTATCAGCAACCCCATACTTTTCCATATAATAAATCAACGATTCCAAGAATTGAGAACTATGTGTTACTAATAATATTGTTAAATCAAATGTCTTTTGAAGAATAACTATCAATTCAGCGTAAATAATCTGCCACTCAGAATGCAGATGTATTTCCGGTTCGTCAAGAATAAGAACATCTTTCCTTTTCAGTACACCGGTTTTAAGCATTCTTTCGATTAAGGCAAATGATTTTAAACCAGCTGAAATATTTCTAAAATCAAACTCTTTACCGTTTTCATCAGTATAAAAATATTTACCGTTACTGATCTTGGTATTTCCTCTATAAGCATGATTCAAAACATCTTCTACTATTTTCATGTCAGCTCTGTTTGTAACAGATTCAAGTATATTTGACATAGAATCTGCATTTATATCAGCCTGAGCTTTAACAATAGCATCAATAGTGCTTCTGTCCATAAGATTCATAAATCTCATAATATTCACGCGTTCAGGATTATTGAGCCAGTCAAGAACAAAAGGACTGTTAATATAATAAGCGGTATGCTGTATCAGTACGTTTAAATTATCGCATTTGCACCCGGATTTATAAAATACGATTTCATTTGAATTATTTTTTCTCGAATTTTCATCTTTAAAAATAGCGTTTATACTACATTTACCTGTAGAATTATCGTTTTTGATCTGCCCATTCATTACGCTATCGAAATTACGTAAAACTAACTCATTAATAACTTCCGAAATAGGTGCATTCAATGCCTCAACCAAGGGAGCAAGGCTATCCTGTGTAAGTTTAACATGACCAGGAAGCAAGATATGATCATCTATATATTTCTTTAATTCTTTTGCGGATATTTTCTCTCTGACAATAAAATCGGAAAAAGAGTCATCATTACGAAATGAATAACCACTATGACCCGTAAATGAAAATGCCTGAGAATATAGAAAACTTCTTATTTTATTTAATTTATTTTCAGATATTTTATTGTTCAAATCGTACAGGGCATTAAAGAAAGAAAACAAAGCCTTTCCAACTGTACTCTTTCCAGAATTATTATCACCACAAATGACAGTGATGCCGTCAAGTTTTATATTGGCCTCAGTTATTTTCCCGAAATTCTTAATCTTAAAAACCATAACATTCACTCCATTCATCGCAGTCAGATTCAGCTATTATATTTTACTATATATTTCTCATTGTGTCAATACATCAGATTAATTGCGCCATAATAGCCATACACTATTTTAGTTCGATTATACATAGTTAAGATAATAGCAAAAATAACTATTAAATAAGTAAATAAGGCATTTACCACGAAGGGCAAATGCCTTAAATTCTTGTTTATTACGTGCCGTTTACCGTCCAGAATCCAGCATATTTCAAATGAATACGAACTGAACGGAACAGCGTAAATACGAAATTTTGAATACTCCCAGTAGAGATAAAATTATCTCTTTGAGAACTGTGGTGCACGACGTGCAGCCTTGAGACCGTACTTCTTTCTTTCCTTCATTCTTGGGTCACGTGTGAGGAGACCTGCTGACTTGAGAGTTGCTCTGAGTTCAGGGTTGAAGAGAAGGAGTGCTCTTGAAAGGCCGTGTCTGATAGCACCAGCCTGACCTGTTACGCCGCCGCCTGCAACTGTGCAAACGATGTCGAACTTGCCAAGTGTTTCTGTGAGAGCCATTGGCTGACGAACGATGAGCTTAAGTGTTTCAAGGCCAAAGTAATCGTCGATGTCTCTGCCGTTGATTGTGATCTTGCCTGTACCGTTGTATACTCTAACTCTTGCTACAGAATGCTTTCTTCTGCCTGTTCCGTAGTAGTATTTTTCCTTTGATTCGTACATGTTAATTTGCTCCTTTCTTAGAATTCGTAAGCTTCTGGCTTCTGAGCTGCCTGCTTGTGTTCAGCACCCTTGTAAACTCTGAGACGAGTTAAAGCTGCTCTGCCGAGTGTGTTGTTAGGGAGCATGCCGTTTACTGCGATCATCATAGCCTTGTCAGCCTTGTTAGCCATAAGGTCCTTATAGCTTTCTGACTTAAGACCACCGATCCAGCCTGTGTGCCAGTAGAACTTCTTCTGTTCGAGCTTCTTACCTGTGAGGATAGCCTTGTCACAGTTGATGATGATTACGTGATCGCCACAGTCAACGTGTGGTGTATATGTTGGCTTGTGCTTACCTCTTAAAATGTGTGCAGCCTTAGCAGCAACTCTACCGAGCGGCTTGCCTTCTGCGTCTAAAATATACCACTTACGATTTACTTCGCCTGATTTAGCCATATAAGTTGACATATTCGATTCCTCCATCTGTTAATTTAGATATATTATAATAATTGCCGATAAACCAAATATCGCAAGAAGCCTTTAACGGCAATCATTCAGTATTATCGCAACACAACATTAATAATTATACATTGATTCTCCCGCTTTGTCAATCGTATTTTCACGATTTTTAATCTGTTTTTCTGTATTTTCACTGATTTATTCCGATTTATTGAATCCGCACATCTGATTTATGCAATATCATCATTATTCTTCAGATTTCTCTCCGTTTTATATTTACGGTTATATTTTTCTGTCCCCTGCTATTGAAAAACACAGTGCATTGTGCTATACTACTTATTAATGACCGCGTATCTGAACATATGATCGCGTCCGTAATGAAACACTGAATAAACGAAGGGAAAAAGAATGAAAAAAAAAGTTCTGTCAGTCCTCTGCTTTGCTTTTCTTGTATGCTCTTTAAGCAGCTGTTCGGCCGCTCACACAGGAGACTATTACAGGAACCGCATGAACAGTGCTGTAAAAGAGCGTTCCGAAATAAACAGTGATACTGATTATATAAAATACAAAGCCGATCTTTCTGCCGGAAGGCTTATCGACGGGCATTATTATGACTCGGGCTTTCCTGTCGATACAGATTTCTCCGATACATCTGATACTGAAGGATCTGCAGCCGTGTCATTTGCGCAGAACAGCATGCTGAATGTACGGTACTATCTTGATGAAGAACACAAAAATGAGATAGCTGACCCATATCATGGTTTTATTTATCTTGCTCCGGGTCAGTCACTTTACGCATCGGCTGAAAAGAAAAGCGGAAGTGCACCGGACAAATACACGTTCTCCGGCTTTCGCGTTTACAGTATAAAAAACGGAATCAAAACACTGGTCTCAGAAGGCTTCGACACGAAGGCAGGGCTTTTTTTCACTGCACCTGAAAACTGTTCCGGAACAGAATTCGCTGTGGAACCTACCGGTAAATATGAAAACAGGAAGCTTTCCCTTTCCGATTACTACACCGATGACACTTTTAACCACATAGATGCCGGCGGCGTCTGGAAGATAGGCGACAAGGAATTCAGCGCCGGCGAAGCGGAAACAGGACCATTCGGAATGTATTCCGTAAAATACGAATATGATGCTGAAAAGTACTTTTTCGTATCTGCCGAACCGAAGTACAGCCTGCAGAATGAAAGCAGCGTTGTATTCCGTCGTGCTTCGGCTTCCGACGATATTCAGGAGTATTCCGTAGAACTTCATCCGTACATAACCACTACACTTAAAGCACCGGCGACGAATGCACGTGCAGAAATAAACGGCGAATCAGCCGGATCTTTCACCAGGGGACAGGATATAGTACTGGATCACCTGAAATTCGGTGACGTGATCGTTCTCAAATGCAGCAAGAAAGATGTTCCTGAGTACGATAAGACTGTTCTGTCACTCGAAAAATCGGATGACAACTTCGCCACATATACATTCGTTGTAAAAGAACAGTCGGAAGACTTCACTTTCGACCCGGCTGATTATACATTTGAACACGGCAGCGTAACATTCAGCTATCTCGGTAATCCTATAACCGGAAAGATAAGTCTTGCTGCCGGCCGTCAGATCGAATACTGCGAAGACTCAGCTGACGAGGGATACTGGCTGCCGACCGGAAACAATGTTATAACCGTTTCCGAAGATCCGGAGGAGACACAGAAACAGATCGAAAAAATACGCTTTTATCAGAAGAAACTTGTTACTGTTACACTTCCGCAGCCTTCTGCAGGCGGAAGTATCACCTATAAAACCGAAGACAGGACACTTACCGGAAAAACCGAAAAGCTGCTTGCCGGTACTGAGATAACACTCATTCTTAAACCGTGGGCCGGCTGGGAAAGTGCCGTCGAAGGTGACACATTCACCGTCTCGGATGAATCGGATGAACAGACCGTTACTATTGAAGAAGTCAGCGCCAAGAATATTTTCAGGGAGATAAGCGAACACAGACCTAAACTGAAGGTCATCGCTGACAGACTCGTCGGTACTGACATGCAGTTCACAATAAGGACCTCTGATATCTCTGAAAACCAGCTCAGCCGCGACATCAAAAACAATGTTCTGCTCGAAGCGACAACCGGAACTGCTGACGGCATATATATTTCAGCTGACAACGGGAAGATCGCAAAGAGCCAGATCGTCAAGCTTCAGATCGTCAAAACCGATTCCGAAGGAAAAGAAACCACCGACATTATTTATCTGGGTGATGTTCCTTCAGAAAAGAAACTCGACATCTATCCGCAGACCGGGCAGAAAGAAAACGACGTTTTCTACAAGGATATCACGATCACAATATCCATCGCATTCAGACAGACCTACGAACCGAGAAATTTTGAAAATGCAGTACTGTCCCTTCAGTACGCTGATTCCTCGGATCATCAGGCTATCTCAGCAGGTGATGTGCTCGACCGTGACAGACTTGTCAGCGTGATTTTCAAGCCGGCCGAAGGGTTCTACATAACCGGAGACAACGTAAAGGATAACGTCTATACCGCACAGATGAAATACTCTGAATACCTGCAGGTCGCTGAAAAGATCGGCAAAAACTATCCGCGTAAAAAGATATATACCGTTGATCTCATCACCACCGACAAATACGGAAAAGTAACTTTCACGCTGAACGGCAAACCGGTAAGCGGAAAGACACAGGTAAAAGAGGACGATAAACTGGTGATGGACTATGTTATCGAAAACAAGGACTACATAATATACAAGGACTTTATTTCCGCGATGTACGATCTTCTGAGCAAGTCGCCGTACGAACGCAGTGAAACGATAACAATAACCGAAGATCTTGACGGTTCATCGATCAAACGTGAAGACTTTATCGAAGTACAGAAGAAGGAGAAATGACAATGAGGCGCCGTACCAGCATAAAGCATATATCACTGACCAGTGTTATGGTTGTAATTCTTGCGGTTCTTCTGTACATACTGTTCTTCTGCACATTTCCTGCATATCAGAACGCTTCCGAAAACGGAAGAATACTCGGCGAAGAAACCGGCCGTAAAGTCGGAGTGTACACGGGTTCTGTCAAAGGCATACAGAACGGTGTTGAACAAAGCCGGAACACTGAACACACCATAGCTGAAACTGCAGAGTCTCTGAAAAGAACAGCCGCAGCAGCCGGAAAGATGTGTCTTCTGTCACAGACCATTTCGGACAGTTCAGTACCGGAAAACGCAGAGAATGAAAGCAGCAAAGGAACAACAGCCGTTTTTACCGTTGATCTCGGGAACGCAGAAGTCACGGTAACGGGAGACACATCTCTGATACTCAGGATCCCGAACCCGGAATGCCATATTTACAGAAACTCAGACAACACGGAGGCGGCAGCGGCAAACGGTATCATAGATGAGAGCATCCGCCGTGAAGCAAGACAGACCGCACTTTCACGTACCGAAAAGCTGGCTGAAACAGTATGCGGAAAAAAATATATCTGTTCAGTTGAATTTACTGATCAGAAAGGCGGTGGTACAGGTGAGTAGAAAATTACCGGCAAGAAGAGCCGTAAAACGAAGAAGGATAAACTTTTCAGCTATAATTCTTGCAGTGCTCATAATACTTGCAGCAAGCCTTAACCTGGCTCTTTACAGGACTACCGTTGAAGAAAGCACGTCTGCCTTTGACAAAGCATACACTGAATCAAAAGAAGCGCAGACACCACTGACATATGAACAGTATTACCTGGCCGCACTGGAACAGTACAAAACCACAAATGATATCAGAACGGATATTACAGCAGACTACGGCAATGGGAAACTGGAAGTAATGAAAATATACGATACAGTTGCAATCCCCCAGACTGCTGAAGAAGACGGCGTAAGCTCACTGACACTTGTAATACCAGTAAACGGAGTGTACACAGCTGATCTTCAGCTTGCAGAATTCATCACTGACCAGCAGCGCAGAACAGTCATGGTACGCATTCCGTATCCTGAACTCAGTGATATTACAGTTGATTATGACAATGCAAAGCTTGTCGATGAATCAGGAATAGTCATAAGTGCCGGCAAGATGACCACACCTGAACTCGCGCACAGTGAGTTTGAGGAAAAAAGCATTGACGTACGTGAACTGATAAGCTCAAATAAAGTATTCAGTGAAAACGCCGCCGAAACAGTCCGACGGAAAATAACATCCGCTATAATGGCCCTCAACCCGTATGAAGACGTCATTACCGAAGTGGAATTCATAAACTGAAAAAGTCCTCTGACATCAGCAAAAATGTCAGAGGACTTATAGTAAACG
Organism: Ruminococcus sp. HUN007; assembly: GCF_000712055.1. NCBI lineage: Bacteria > Bacillati > Bacillota > Clostridia > Eubacteriales > Oscillospiraceae > Ruminococcus > Ruminococcus sp. HUN007. The sequence goes on from NZ_JOOA01000002.1 coordinate 841,377, forward strand.
AAAAATTCATTTTTCGTTTACTATTAGCCGATATGCAGGGAGCAAACGTAATTTGCGGATCTGCAAGGCAATATAAATAAATTAATTATAGTGAACGTAAAAATCTTTTTTGCGTTCACTATAATTTTTTAAACCACATTCACCTGACAGACTTTCATTGCTTCCAGTGCATTTCTGTGGCTTTCAGGAGTTACACCGGCGCAGCAGTTTTCATACACTGTTATGTCCGTTTCAGGTGAAAACGCTCTTATGAGCATTGCATTGCTTATAACGCATATATCTGTGCAGAGTCCGGTCATATAAACCCTGTCCGGTTTTAATTCTTTCATGAGTTCTGCCAGCTTTTCGGAACCGAATGTAACCTTTTCGATAATGCGTCCTTTTTTATAAGCCTTTGTCTCCTTAAGAGCATCGCATATCTCCCAGCCTTCAGTTCCCTTTATGCAGTGTTTCACAGGGAGCTTTTTTCCTTCAAGAGTGTCCATGTAGTCTTCATAGTGGGTGTCCTTCGTGAAGATCACATCGCCTTCAAATTCATTCACAGTTTTCACAACTGCCGGAACTATATTCACTGCTTCCTTTGTTCCGAGAGCACCGTCGATGAAATCATTCTGCATGTCGATTACAAGAAGTATCTTTTTCATTTTACATTTCCCTTCCCTTTTCAAGAAATACTGTGTTATATGTGTTCCGTAATGCCTGGCACTGAACCGGAACCGGTTTGTTTTTCTGATTACATTATACCACTTATACTGAACTTTATCAATTGCAGGCTAAGTCAGACGGGACTTTCTGACATCGGGACATAATTCGGATCACCGTACAGGCGAATTCCGGATCATACACTTTTGACTTTCGTTCTAATAATAGGTAATAAACAAATTTCTTTTTTGTTTAATTGGGCAAAAAAATATTGAAAACCTATTGCCTTTTTTTAAGAAAAGTGATATAATACAAATATCAACTTAGCATACTAATTTTTTATGTATGCTTTGTTACAAAGGAGGAATTTGTATGAAAACAATTATATCAGCTAAGAAAATGAACATTCCACAGGCTTTTGACGACTACGCAAAGGAGAGACTTGATTCAAGATTATCAAAGTTTTTCGGTGACGACGCTGACGCAAAGATCGTTATCTCTGAAGCAAGAGGTCAGATCGTTGTCGAACTTACTGTAAGATACAACAATATTATTTACAGATCAGAAAAGAGTGCCGTTGACAAGAACGATGCGCTGGATGCAGCTATCGACAAGATCATCAGACAGATCCGCAAGAATAAGACACGAGTAGAAAAGAAGCTCAAGGAAAATGCTTTTGCTGCTCCTTATGCTGAAGATGTCGAAGAACAGTACGATTTCGAGGTTGTTAAACATAAGAAATTCACAATGCGTCCTATGGACGTGGACGAAGCAATTCTTCAGATGAACCTTTTAGGCCACAGCTTCTTCATGTTCAGCAATGCACAGACCGGTTCCACAAATGTAGTTTACAAGAGAACTGACGGAAACTACGCTGTACTCGAACCTGAAGTTTAATGCCATACTCACAGCAATTAAGCTGTAATGATAAACTATCCCGAAAGGGAAACCTAAACAGAACAGGAAAGGCTGCCGCTTACCAGGCAGCCTTTCCTGTTTTTTTCACGCGGCGTTCACCTTAAACTATTGACACTGTCATATTGTTGTGTTAAAATGTTTTTAAAACAAAAACAAAAAAAGGTTCACGGAAATACTGACCTGATCAGCTGTATTCCGTACCGTAAAAAAGGAGACTGAAAAAATGAAAAAACTACTATCAAAATTCGACTACAATGCTCCGGTAATACTCACTTTTACCATTATAGCATTTGTCGTACAGCTTATCAGTTCGATCCCCGGCACACGACTGTTTCACAGCCTTTTCGTTGTTCAGCGCGGATCTCTTCTTAACCCGTTATTTTATTTAAGGCTGTTCACACACGTCATAGGACACGGCGGCTGGGCTCATTTCATGGGCAACTTCAGCTTTATTCTTATTCTCGGACCTATGCTTGAAGAAAAGTACGGCAGCAAGCGTCTGTTATTCATGATGGCAGTTACTGCTGTTCTTACCGCTGCTATCAACATTGTATTCTTCAATGTTGCCCTCTGCGGTGCAAGCGGTATCGTGTTCATGTTCATCCTTCTTGCTTCATGCGGAAACATTAAAGAAGGCAATATTCCTGTAACACTTATTCTTGCAGCAGCATTTTATCTTGGAAATGAAGTTATCAGTTCACTCGGTCATGACAATGTTTCACAGCTTTCACATATTCTCGGCGGTCTTATCGGTGCCGGTTTCGGTTTCCTGTTTGCGCCGAAGAAACAGAGCAGTTTCCAGTACTGATACGCTGACGGTCAGTGATCGCAGGACTGTGCTCCTGTATTCGTAAACACGCAGGCAATGACTATATAAAATCAGAATCGCTGTCCTTCACCTTTCAAACGGTGACGGACAGCGATTTTTTTACTGTACTATGCAAGAAACCATATATCGCGGCATTCAAACTCTCTTCCTTCAAGATAGGAAAGAACATTTTCCTCTGTAGTCTTCTTAAATAAAAGTCTGTATGCGCAGAGAGCCTGGTATTCAAATCCTGAGCGCTCATTGACATCTGCCCTGCCGTATTTCGTGTCACCTGCTATCGGACATCCTATAAACGCCATGTGAGCTCTTATCTGATGTGTACGTCCGGTAACGAGTTCGACTTCAGCAAGCACATGGCCTCCGAACGAAGGGTCTATCACCCTGTAACTTGTGATGATCTGTTTGCTTCCCTCAAATTCCTCTTTCATCACCGTTACTATATTGGTGGCGTTATCCTTTCTGTGCCAGGCTGTAATGGTAGCCTTCGGTTTATCAGGCAGCGCAGAAAGAAGACAGAGATATTTCTTTACAACACTGTTCTCTCTTATCTTTTTATTTATTTCCCTGAGTGCAGCTGCATTTTTGGCGCCGATAACTATTCCGGCAGTGTTTCTGTCCAGACGGTTACAAAGAGCCGGTGCAAACGAGTTTTCCGAAGCCGGATCGTATTCCCCGTGTTTGTAAAGATAATTCTTCAGCCGGTCAGCAAGAGTATCGGTATCATTTTTGCTGTCGCTGTGAACTATGACACCGGGCTTTTTATTAAGAAGTATAATATTTTCGTCCTCGTAGATAATATCTTCCTTTTTCAGGGATGATCCGCTGCGGAAAACCTGTTTTTTCTCGGTTTTCTGATTTCCGAGGAGTTCGTCATTAATAAATATTTTAAGTTCGTCCCCTGCTCTGAGTCTCGTGGATATTTCGCAGCGCTTCCCGTTTAACTTGATGTTTTTGGTACGTATTGCCTTGTACATAACGCTTTTCTGAAGTTCAGGAAAAGCTTTGAGTATGAACCTGTCGAGTCTCTGGTCAGCGTCATTGCTCTTTATAATAAACTGTTTCATATATCACCTTTTATATTTTGCAAATAATGTAATTCAAAGTATAACATATAACTGTTATATAGTCAACGATGGAGAAAAATATTTTATATATATTGTACATATATTTCAACACTATTATATTGACTATGTGCAATTTTTATGATATAATTATATTAATGAATTTACGGAAACTACGATACCCTAAGTAAGTACTGTCTGCCGCACCGGATACGCAGACTTTATTTCAAAACGTATCAGCGTTTCCTTTAACGGAGGTGAGAATCAATGAGTGTGAGAAAAAAATATCTGTCGTCAATGCAGCAGATATCCTGCAGTATACTGCGAATGAAAAAAAATGCATCTGGCAGAAAAATATACCGGTTCGGGATCAGTCCTTCATATTGCAGAAATAATGCGCAATGAAGGTGCCCGCAAAGTCATGATCGTTACGGACGAAAATGTTCTTGAAAACGGTATGACTTTCCGGTTCGAGGAACAGCTGGTCAGATATGATATAGAATTTACCCGTTTTACTGAAATATGCGGTAAGGCAGACATGGAATGTCTTGAAAAAGGAACGGAACTGTTTTTATCAGAAAACTGCGACACTATAATGGCCATAGGCGGAGGAACCGTCATCGACTGTGCCAAACTGATCGCACTTAAGGCCGCTAATCCGACCAAAAGCATGAACTATTTTCTTGACTACACATCCACACCTAAACGTGCTGTCCCGCTCTACGCGGCTCCTACAACACCCGGAAGCGGATCGGAAGTTTCGCTTGTCTCATTCTACACCGACCAGAAAGGCCGGAGATGCCCTGTCGTTTCATCAGAATTTGTTCCGCGGGCAGTTGCACTTGATCCGGATTTTCTCTATTCGCTTACCCCTGAAATGATCGCATGGTGCGGAATGAGCATTCTTACGCGCGCCATTGAATCGTATATCAGCACTTACTCGGAAAGATTCTACAGAGATACTGTCAACGCACCGAAAGCCTGCAGAATGGTTTTTGAAAATCTGTATGAAGCATGGCTTGATCCGGATAACATTACTGCCAGAATGAATCTTCTGAAAGCCTCATACTACTCCGGTATTTCATTCCGGCGTGCATCGGGCGGATACATTTCAGCTCTTGCAAACAGAATGACAGAACTCTATGGGATCCACTTCGGCAAAGCATGCTCGGTATTTCTTCCGGTGATCCTTGAAGAGTACATGCCGGAAATAATAAGCGACCTGGCTGCAATAGCCTACCACTGTGACTTTACAGATGACAGGAACACAGAAGTTGAGAATGCCTTCCGTATGATCGAACAGATAAGAGATCTTAATATGATGCTTGATCTTGACGATCACTTTGATGAACTTCGTGAAACAGATATAAGTACCATAGTAAAACGTACTCAGAGTGACACCCGTATATGCGGTTGCCCGAAGATATTTACAGATTCTGAACTGGAAGCTCTGCTTTTCAGTATAGCATACAAGCGCAAACCTTCCTAGGAAAACGCCGGGGAAATAAAAAATGCAGATCACGAGGATCTGCATTTTTTATTTTATTACTGATTTTTCTGTTATTCAGTCATCATACCGTTTTCATCGAAGTTTCTTTCAGCACCGTCGTACATGTACTTACCAGCTCTGATAACACCGTCATCGCCGAAGAAGTATACTGTTCCGTCGATGTTCTGGAATCCCTTCTGGAGAATACCGTCAGAGTTGAAGAAATACTTGTTGCCGTCAATTGTCTGGTAACCTGCAACACCGTGTCCGTCTGATGCGAAGTAATATTCATCACCGTTCATGCTGATCCAGCCCTGCTGTACAACACCGTTGCCGTCAAGATAGAATCTTCCTTCACCTGTACGAATATATCCTGTTACCTTATTACCTCTGTTATCGTTATTGTCCCAGCTGAAGTAATACTTATAACCGTCGATGTTTCTGAAGCCTCTGCACATCTTACCGTCGTTTTCGAAGAAGCATGTCTTGTTGTTGTATGAGCGCCAGCCCTTAGCCATTCTGCCTTCGTCATCGAAGAAATAATAGCTGTTGCCGATCTGCTTTTCTCCGCCTGTTAAGATTGTGTAGTCATCGTTTGTATAGTAAGTATTGTCACCTGACTGAGCAAAGCCCTTTGCAAGTGTAACACCATTGTCATCGAGGAAGTACTTCTTGCCGTCGATTTCGTTGAGACCCTTGAGCGGTTCGCCCTTGTCATTGAAGAACTGCTTGTGGCCATCAGGAACTGCCGGCTTTTCAGGTTCCTTGTTTTCAGCTGGTTTATCAGAAGGCTTGTCTTCCGGTTTATCTGCAGCCTTGCTTTCTGCCGCTGTAGTTACTGCTTCTGTAACAGCTTCGGTTGTAACAGCAGTTGTTGTTACTTCTGCAGACTGGTCAGGACAGCCGAATTCATCGAAGTTGTATAATGTGTCATCTACACGAAGTTCACCGCTTGCTGCGCTGAAGTCATCTGTAAAGTAATGAGTACCGTCGTCGAGGATCTTCCAGCCTCTTGCAAGCCTACCGTCTTCATCAGCGTAGTAGTTCTTTCCGTCTGCTTCAAACCAGCCGGTCTGCATTATACCGTCATTGTTGAAGTAGTAGTCATTGCCTTCGATATTCTGGAATCCTGTCATTGCCTGACCGTCATCTCTGAAGCAGTAAATATTTCCGTCAACAACTTTAAATCCGGTGAACATGCCGTAGTTTTCTTCATCGAAGTAGAATATCTGTGAACCGATCTTGTAAATACCGGTAGCAAGTGTTCCTTCCTTTGTAACATAAACGAGGTTATCTTCATATGTTGTCCAGCCCGGTGTGATTCCTCCGTTTGCGTCGAAGAAATACATCTTGCCGTCGATCTCATGAAGTCCCTGAACCTTTTCATGTGTCTCAGGATCAATATAGATCATTCTTCCGTCAATGCTGTTCCAGCCTGCGCTGTTTTCAGTTGAAACTGACTGCTGAGGACCGCCGCCTCCGCGTGACATCATAAATCCGATTACCGGAAGAGCTACGAGTACTGCAGCGCCGAATACGCAAACTGCAACTATCATCGGATCCTGTTTTTTCTTTTTGGTGCCCGGATTAAAATTAACGTTCTGCTTATTATTAGCTTTAGCTTTCTTTGCCAACTTTATCACCTCATGATTAATATTTTACAGTAAAATCAAAAAAATATCGTTCACTGTAATAATTACCGAAAACTTATGCTGAACACCCTTCATTCAATTATACCAGTATATTTTATCATATTATTATTTATTTTTCAAGTCTTTATCAGAAAAGTTTTTCATAAAGCGGATCAGAAAAGCTTTTTCTTGAAGAAAATGAACGCTATAATAAGACTCAGCACTATTGTAAAGATGATAACCAGAGCAAATCCGTGCGGATTCTGCGACAGCGGCATACTTGCCGGACTGAGATTCATTCCGTAGGCACTGAATATCATTGTAGGTATGGAAAGAACAATAGTGATAGTTGCAAGGATCTTCATAATAATATTAAGATTATTATTGATTATAGAGGCAAAAGCATCAGTCATTCCGCCAAGGATGCCGGAATAGATGTTTGACATCTCCATGGCCTGTTTGTTTTCAATAATAACGTCTTCGAGAAGATCCTGATCTTCAGGATATTTCTTCACAGCCTCTGTTTTGAGAAGCTTTTCAAGAACCATTTCGTTTGAACGAAGTGAAGTCGTAAAGTACATAAGGCTCTTTTCGAGTTCAAGCATTTCGATAAGTTCCTTGTTTTTGGTGGACTTGTGCATGTTTGTTTCAATATTTTCGCTCTGCCTGTTTATGTTGCGAAGATACTGAAGAAAGAGCGATGCATTCCTGTAAAGGATCTGAAGCACGAACCTTGTTTTCATGTGCGTATGGAAATTACGTATCTTCGACTGTGCAAATGCCTTGAGAACTTCCGTTTCTTCAAGACATACAGTGATGATCGCCTTTCTCGTAAGTATTATTGACATAGGTATCGTCACATAATACTGTTTCTCATTATGTGTTTCGACAGTAGGAACGTCAACGATTATCATAGTGTAAGCGTCTTCTATCTGAATACGTGAACGTTCCTCATCATCGAGGGCAGCACGGATATCGTCTGTCTCAATGCCGTTCTGCTGGGCTATCTCGATAAGTTCAGTTTCCGAAGGTGCTACAAGAGAAATCCAGCATCCTTCTTCCCATGAATCAACTGTACTGATCTTGCCGTCATAGGTCTTGTAGATCTGTTTCATAATAAATATGACACCCTTTCCGGATCCGGACAGACGGACCGTATGGGTCTGAAAAATCATCTGAACGGATCAGTTATATTGTAGTTATTACACCCAGGATCGCCGTCCATTAATTTTTCACCTTCTCTTTAAAATTATTCGGAAACGTCTGAAATACGTTCCCGGAACTTTCGGCTAACGGAAAATCCGTTCCGCTCACCGTATTATTATATTGTATCACACAGTTATGATTATTGCAATAATCAATCTTCAGAAGTCTGCAAGGAGTCTTGAAATGATCTCGTTTGACAAAAGAAAACCTTCGGCAGTAAGGCTTACAACTCCGTTTCTGCATTTCACGAGTCCCGTACCTGCAAGTTTTTCAGCCTGTTTCAGAACTGAAGGAGCTTCTTCCGGATAATTATTAAGATCAATACCTTCGGTAAGCCGGAGAGCAAGCATAGCTTTTTCAAAAAAGCCGCAGGGATGATCCTCATTGATGATCTCCTGCTGGTTCTTCTCTTTTATAAATTTACTGAGATCACGCGGGACCTCGTACCTTTTTCCGCCGAAGCACGAGTGTGCCGAAGGCCCTATGCCTATGTAGTCATCGCAGTGCCAGTACTTAAGATTATGTCTGCTTTCATATCCGGGACGTGAAAAGTTCGATATCTCATACTGATGATATCCTCTGTCCGCAAGCGTTTTCACCGAAAGCAGATAAAGCTCTGCAGTTTTTTCTTCATCAGGGACTTCAGAAGAGATCCCGTTTCTGAAATACTCCGTCCCCTGCTCGATCTTGAGCATATATGATGAAATATGATCGAGTTCAAGATCTGCCAGTGCGTTCACAGACTTCATAAGCGTTTCTTCAGTCTGTCCCTTTATTCCTGTCATAAGATCGCCTGAAATATTTGAAAATCCCGCTTTTCTCGCCAGTGAAACAGCTGTTTCGGCCTCACGGAAATTATGTATACGTCCAAGATCACGAAGTTCACTGTCAACAGCCGACTGGATGCCGAGTGAAAGACGGTTCACACCGGACTGCCTGATGCCGGCAAGTTTTTCTTCTCCGGCCGTTCCGGGATTAAGTTCCGCAGTGATCTCAGCACCGTCATCGAGGTTATGCTTAAGACTTTCCAGAACATCCCGGAAAAATGATACCGGCATGACTGAAGGCGTACCGCCTCCGAAATATACCGTATCGAAAACAATCTCCGGATATTTTTCAAGATAGTTCTGTATATTGCGTATGACCGCAGAGGTATACTGTCCGTACTCGCTTTCGCTGCATCCGGCAGCGGAATAGAAATCACAGTACGGACATTTTTTTATGCAGAACGGAACATGAATGTAAAGCCCGGTATTCACCATACATCATTGCGGTTATTCTTTGCAAGTCCGAAGAACAGACCGTCAGCCAGACGGCATACGAAATAAGCAGCGGCAAAGATGCCGAGACAAGCCAGATAATTATGTGTGCTTCTGAACACCATGATAACGGATATCAGAACAGCGGCCATTACAACGGTGCTGAAAATGGTTGAATCAAGGCCGTGAACTGAATGTCTTCCGCATTCCGGACACTTTCTTCCGGATGCAGTCATATTTCCTGCAAACATTTTTGAAAGGAAAGAATATGTCATCTTTCCGCAGTACGGGCATTTATACTTCATAATACTGTCTCTCCTTTTTATTCATCAAGTTTAAGAACACTCATGAATGCTTCCTGAGGTACTTCTACCGTACCGAGCTGACGCATTCTCTTTTTACCTTCCTTCTGTTTTTCAAGAAGTTTTTTCTTTCTGGTAATATCGCCGCCGTAACACTTGGCAAGAACGTCCTTTCTCATGGCCTTGATCGTCTCACGCGCAATGATCTTGCCGCCAATAGCAGCCTGGACCGGAACCTCGAAGAGCTGTCTTGGAATGTTTTCCTTGAGCTTTTCAACCATTTTTCTTGCACGCGCATAGGCGTTGTCAGCATGAACGATAAACGAAAGTGCGTCAACGTTGTCTCCGTTGAGAAGAATATCAAGCTTGACAAGCTTTGACGGCTGATAGCCGATAAGTTCGTAGTCAAATGAAGCATATCCGCGGGTTCTTGACTTCAGCGCATCGAAAAAGTCGTATACTATTTCGTTCAGCGGAAGCTCGTAGTGAATGTTTACACGGGTGTCGTCAAGATAATCCATGGTCTTGAACACACCGCGGCGGTCCTGACAGAGTTCCATGATATTTCCGACAAATTCCGAAGGTGCAAGTATTTCAGCTTTGACCATCGGTTCTTCTGCTGATGCAATAACCGCAGCATCCGGATAGTTGGTAGGATTGTCGATATACACGGTCTCACCGTTTGTAAGATTGATCTTGAATATAACTGACGGTGCAGTTGTGATAAGATCAAGATTGTACTCACGTTCAAGTCTTTCCTGAATGATCTCCATGTGTAAAAGTCCGAGGAATCCGCAGCGGAAGCCGAATCCGAGAGCGATGGAAGTCTCAGGTTCAAATGAGAGCGAAGCGTCATTGAGCTGAAGTTTTTCGAGTGCATCACGAAGATCGCCGTACTTGGCTCCGTCAGCAGGATAGATACCGGAGAACACCATAGGATTTACCTTACGGTAACCCGGAAGCGGTTCGTCACACGGTCTGTCACTGTTTGTAACAGTATCACCGACACGGGTGTCACTGATATTCTTGATCGAAGCTGCAATGTATCCTACTTCGCCTGCTTCAAGAAAATCCTTGTTGATATGGTTTACTGCGTCCATGAATCCGGCTTCGACTACTGTAAATTCAGCACCGGTAGCCATGAGCTTTATCCTGTCGCCTGTTCTTACAGTACCTTCCTTGACTCTTACGTAAATGATAACGCCCTTGTAGGAGTCGTAATAGCTGTCAAAAATAAGAGCTTTGAGCGGAGCTTCGGTATCTCCCTTCGGAGGCGGGACCTCCTTTACGATCTTTTCAAGCACTGCTTCAATATTGATTCCCATTTTTGCAGAAATACGCGGTGCATCCATTGCCGGTATTCCGATTATATTCTCAACTTCACTGCATACCCTTTCAGGATCCGCTGAAGGGAGGTCTATCTTGTTTACTACCGGAAGGACCTCAAGATCATGTTCTATTGCAAGATATGTGTTTGCAAGAGTCTGTGCCTCAATGCCCTGTGATGCATCAACGACGAGCACCGCACCTTCACAGGCAGCAAGCGAACGTGAAACTTCATAGTTGAAGTCAACATGACCTGGTGTATCGATAAGATTGAATGTGTACTCCTCACCGTCCTCAGCCGTGTAAAGAAGTCTTACAGCTCTGGCTTTAATGGTAATTCCGCGCTCACGCTCAATATCCATGTTGTCGAGCAGCTGTTCTTCCATGTCTCTTTCAGCAACGGTCTTCGTCTTCTCGAGTATTCTGTCTGCAAGAGTTGATTTTCCGTGATCTATGTGCGCTATAATGCAGAAATTTCTGATCTTGTTATTTGCCAAAAATGTTCCCTCCGTTAATTCATTATACAGTAAAGTAAAATTCGACGTATAAAGTAATTATACCATATGAGCATTTTAAAGTAAAGAAAAAATAGGGACTGTTAAAAAACTCTCATAAAAAGAAAAATCAGCACATCCTTACCCGCGAAGTTATTCGGGTAAGGATATGCTGATTCGGTTGTATTAAGGAAACGCTGATTTATTCATAAATCAGCGGGGGCTCCGGGGCGAAGCCCCGCAAATCCCATCTCCGGAAATCCGGCGAAGCCGGATTTCCGGTTTAATCAGTGATTCCTTAAAAAATTCTGATATATCAGCTCTTTGCTTTGGCTTCTTTCTTTACATCAGCCTTTTTCTTTGAAGAAGAGCCGTAAAGCTTTATCATTTCCTTGTTTACTGCAAGAACAACAGCTGCTGCAATGTAAACTGCAAAAATGACAGCGCAGAGAATGAATACTGTTGAGAATGAATCCTTTACTGCGTGCTTGATAACGCCTAATGTTGATGATGAAGCGTATGTAAGAATATTGTAAGCCTTTGGGAAAACCACTGTTCTGTAGTAGTCATCCGTAGTCTTTACTACGTCATTTGTAATATCGTCTATCATCGTATTGAGCTTTGAGATCTCTTCCTCAACCTTTGCCTTCTGGGCTGATGAATTAGCCTGTGTTGAAGCATTGAGTCTTTCGATCCTCTTGTTGTAAAGATTGATCTGCTGGGCAGTTGATGAAAGATCATTCTGTATAGACTGTCTCTTTTCAAAAAGATCATCGTATTCCTGTGATGTGATAGTGGCAGTCATATCATTCTGATTCTGTGTATCACCCTGTGAGAAGTACATTATAGTGTTCTTCTTGTAGTTGTTTATGGATTCATTTACTGATGCAAGTGTTTCATTGCATACTGTAAGATGTCTCTGGAGAGATTCAATCCTGAACATGTAATAGGTCAGAAGTGTTTCCTTGTCCTTTGTAACTGAGTTGATGCTTACATAGGAATCAATGGTGTCAAGATTTCTTTCTCTTATTGTTTCAATAGCTTCTGTAAGGTCAGCAAAGGTATAGCCTGTTTCGCTTGAACGGAAACGTGTTGTATCGTTGCTTGATACCTGAGTGATGTATGTTGAAAGCTTTGTAAGTGATGAATCAAAAACATCGATCGCTTCAGCATAGTCATAATCAATATAGTTGAAAGCATTGAGTGACTTGCTTAAAGACTTGTTGTATCCGTATGCATTGAAGAAGTGCTGGCTGTAGCACTTGAGCATATTGTTGATAAAATCAGCAGCCTGACTGTTTCCGAGTCCTGTAGCAGCATAGTCAAAATGTACTTTGTACTGTGTCGGATAGTATGTAGTCTCTGATACCGACTGAGTTGATGAAACTGACTGTTTGCCGTCAAAAAGGTTATTGCTTGAAGTTATTCTTGAGATCGCATTTTCCGGAATAACACCTTCAAATGTAATGTTTCTTCTGATAATATCTTTCTGATCAGCCGGAATGTTCATGTTCTTCATTACTTCATCAATGATCTCATCACCCTTGATGGAGTTTACGTAAAACTTGTTTCCGTTAGGGTCAAGTCCCTTTTCAACACCGTCATATGTAAAGCTTATTACAGCTGTAAGCTTCTGATATGCATCCTGCTTGACAACTGCCGTAGCCGAAACGACCACAAGTGACAGAACAACAGATACAATGATCCACAGTACAAGCAGTCTTTTCATCTGTGCAAGTATATCACCGAGTGTTACATTAAACTGTCCTTCACGTCTTCTGAGGTTTTTCCTCAGAGCTGCCCCCACACCGGCGACAATATTTTCTTCCATAACTTTCCTCCGTATACTTTTTTATAAATAGTATTTGGCAGGGGATATCCCCTGATCCCGTTAACAAACAGAACGTATTCATTATATCATACAATAAATATTTTGTAAAGTCCATCACAACTTCGTACTTGAATAAGTCGATATTATATGATAAAATAAATACATGGGGAGAAATTTTGTAGCCATTCACAAAAATGATACAAGGGAGGAATGACTTATGTTAGAAAAAGCGGTTTCCCGGACAGTAAAAAAATCTGCACTTCAGGAGATGAACAAGGAACTGAGCGAGTCTCTGCCGCATCTCCAGCTGAAAATAAAAGAGCAGAGCAGACCTGTCATACTGGTGTTTGAGGGCTGGGAGGCATCCGGAAAAGGCAGCGTGATCGCTTCGGTGATAAAATATCTTGACCCGCGCTTTTTCAGAGTATTCACTGTAGAAGCACCTGACAGTCAGGAAAAAAGATATCCGTTCCTTAAACGTCACTGGGAGATGATACCTGAAAAAGGCAAAATATCAGTGCTGGACAAAAGCTGGTATTCAGAGATCGCCTGCGCATTTCTTGAAGGAAAGATCTCAGAAGCCGAATACGACAGACGGATCATCTCAATAAGAAACTTTGAACGCCAGCTTTCAGATGACGGATATATCATCGTGAAGATCTTTCTCCAGATCGATGCCGATGAGCAGAAAAAGAGGATGAAAAAACTGAGTGATGATAAAAAAACGAAGTGGCGTGTAACCGAAAGCGACCGGTTTCAGAACAGAAACTACAGCAAATACTACCGCACCTATGATGACCTGCTTTCAATAACCGATTTTCCGTTTGCGCGCTGGAACGTAATCGACGCCAGAAGATCATCATTCACAAAACACATGGTTTATACCATAATCAATGAAACTGTTAACAACGCCATAAACAATGAAAACCGTTCCATTTCAAGATCATCACCTTTCAGACTGCTCGACATGCCTGCGCTGTCTGAAACTGAACTTGACGGAAAAGTTATCAGCACGGAACGCTATCCTGAACTTCTTAAGAAATATCAGAAAAAGCTTTCCGACATACACAATATACTATATAAAAAGGGTATTCCGCTCGTTCTGTGTTTTGAAGGCTGGGATGCTGCCGGAAAAGGCGGAGCTATCAAAAGGATCTCTGCCGCACTTGATCCGCGCGGATATGAAGCGATTCCGGTCTCGGCTCCTGACAAGTCGGAACTGGCACACCACTACCTGTGGCGCTTCTGGAGACGTATGCCGAAAAGCGGTCACATCGCGATATTTGACAGGACATGGTACGGCCGTGTAATGGTCGAAAAAATTGAGGGATTCACTGAAAAAAGCCGCTGTGACGCCGCATTCAATGAGATAAATGAATTTGAATACGAGCTTACCGGTTCGGGCGCTATAGTGATAAAATTCTGGCTTCACATTGATAAGGATGAACAGCTCAGACGATTCACTGAACGTCAGAACAATCCGGAAAAACAATGGAAGATCACTGACGAGGACTGGCGTAACCGCGACAAATGGGATCAGTACGAACTGGCCGTGGATGAAATGATATCAAAGACATCCACCACATTTGCTCCGTGGCATATCATCGAAGCCAACAACAAGCTGTACGCCAGACTCAAGGTCATAAACATTATTATTAAAACCGTTGAGGACCGTATCAGGAAATCACAGAACGGAAAATAAACACGCTGTCCGGAGCTGTTGATATTTCTTAAAGCCAGCATTTTTTAAGTTGCATTAAGCACTGGCTTTGTAGTATAATTTATAATGAGTGTGACCTCACACCCATTCCATACATTTCTATTTTATTAAATGCAGACTTATTGCAGAAAGGTTGATTTTCCAATGAAGAACAGAAAAATCTGGGGTCGCTTTCTTGCAGGTGCTCTGAGCCTCACTGTCGTCAGCAGTGCTATGGCTCCGTCACTTGTGGATGCAACTGCCGGAGATCCGCCTCCGGAGATCTGGGACGATGAAAGAGTGTTCCCTGATCCGGATTCATTCAGCTACGATGACGTGGAAGTAAACTTCGCCAAGGCACTCCAGTACGTGCTTTACTTCTATGACGCTGAAATGTGCGGAAAGGATGTAAACCCTAAAACAGGCGAAAAGCTCCGCCAGCTTGAATGGCGCGGTCAGTGCCACGTTGAGGACTATGCTATTCCGCTCCAGCCTGTTGATATGGAAGGCGCCGATGCCAAGTTCGGTACTAATCTCTCGCAGGAATTCATCGATGAATACCGTGACATTCTCGATCCTGACGGAGACGGAACTATCGACTGCGGCGGCGGTATGCACGATGCCGGTGACCATGTAAAATTCGGTCTTCCTGGTACATATGCTGCATCAACTCTCGGATGGGGTTACTACGAATTCAGAGACGCATACAAGGATACAGGAAATCAGGAACATATCGAAACCATTCTTCATCAGTTCAATGACTTCTACATGAAGGGTACATATCTTGATGAAGATGACAAGGTAGTTGCTTTCTGCTACCAGGTCGGTGAGGGTAACAACGACCACAACTACTGGTGTCCGCCGGAACTCCAGGACACAAAGATGCTCCTTAACTTCGCAAGACCGGCATACTTCGCAACAGTTGACACACCGGCTTCAGACATGTGTGCAGGCGCAGCTGCTTCACTCGCTATCAACTACCTCAACTTCAAGGACACAGAACCTGAATACGCTGAGGAAAGTCTTAAGAAAGCCATCGCTCTCTACGACTTCGCACGCGAGACCCACAAGGAAGCAGAAGACAGCAATGAAGTGCTCAGCCTTGGTTACGACGGCGGCTTCTACACTTCAAGCTACGACTACGATGAACTCGCATGGGCTGCTGTATGGCTCAACATCTGTACAGGCAAAAAGGAATACATCGATCACATCAACTCGGTCGATACTTCAGAAGTAACCGAAACAGGCGGTTACAAATATACCGGATATATCAAGAGGATCATGGAGACTACAGGTTCTACATGGCAGAATATCTGGGTACACTGCTGGGATACAGTATGGGGCGGTGTTTTCGCTAAACTCGCACCTATCACAAACAACGAACGTGACTGGTTCATTTTCAGATGGAACCTCGAATTCTGGTCAGGCGAACCGCACCTCAAGTGTGCAGGCCTTGCTGACGAGATCTGGAACATGGACTACCAGCACATCAAGGACGTTGATGTAAACGACAAAACATATATCAACATGTCACCTTCCAAGTTCTCCGTAGTAAACGAATACGGTTCATGCCGTTACAACACAGCCGCAGGTCTCTGCGCTGCCGTTTACAGAAAGGAAACTGCAAAGTTTGACGAGGAATACACAGGATTCACCGACTGGGCCGAAAGACAGATGGAATACATCATGGGCAAGAACCCGATGAACCGTCCGTACATCGTAGGTTACTCACCTACTGCAGCTTCACATCCTCACCACCGTGCAGCTCACGGCTCAACAACATTCAGCATGGATGATCCTATCGATCAGGCACATACACTCTGGGGTGCTCTCGTCGGCGGTCCTGACTCAACAGACTGGCACAGAGACATCACCAAGGACTACGTTTACAACGAAGTTGCCGTTGACTACAACGCAGGTATCGTCGGCGATCTTGCCGCACTTTACAAGTGGTACGGAACAAAGGACATGAAGCCTGATGAAAACTTCCCTCCGAAGGAACCTGCAAAGACAGACTTCTGGATCGAAGGCAACGTTGTACAGGAAAACGTTGAAAGAACTCAGGTAACTGTACGTGTACACAATGATACAACACAGCCGCCGAGATATCTTTACACTGAAAAGCTCAAGGCACGCTACTACTTTGACATCTCGGAACTCGTGGCCAAGGGTCAGAGCATAAAGGATGTAAGATCGGAAGTATACTACGATGAAGTTCAGTCAACTACTGACATGAAGGAAAGTGCAAAGGTATCACAGCCGATACATCTCAAAGACAATATTTACTACGTTGAAATGGACTGGACAGGAACTCTCTGGCACGGTTCAAGAGCTCTGCAGTTCGGTATTCTCGTAGGACAGGACGCTGAATACGAAAGCAACTGGGATGCCACAAACGACTACAGCCGTGAAGGTCTCAAAATGTCCGAGGAATTCGGTCCGACAGACAGAATTCCTGTTTACTTCGAAGATGAACTCGTTTACGGAACTCCGTACGGTGAAGAACCGAAGGAATTCCCTCCGATCAATCCTTCGGAAGCTCCTTCATCTGAGACTACAAAAACACCTGCTACAAAGACTCCTGCCACAAAGGAACCTACAGACAAGACTACAAAGCTTGTATACGGTGATATCAACGCCGATACAAAGGTCGACGTAACAGACATGTCACTTCTCAGCCTTTACCTCATCGGTGACCGCAAGCTTACAGGCGATCAGCTCAAGGCTGCAGACGTACTTACTGACTCTGCTGTAAATCTTACAGACCTTGCAACACTCAGACAGTATCTTTCAAAGAAGATAAAAACTATCGGACCTGAAAAATGATCGTCAGAATGATATGCACAGACCTCGACGGAACTCTGCTCCGGTCTGACAAGACCGTGAGCAGGTATTCCCTGGAGGTTCTGAAAAAAGCATCAGAAAAAGGCATTCTCATCGTACCGGTGACCGGAAGGCATCTCGGAGGCATTCCGAAAGAGATACTTGCTCAGGGTGTAAGATATGCAGTTTTTTTCAAACGGTGCAGGATTATATGATCTTTCTGCCGGAAAAATGCTTAGGGAAGAATGTATTCCGGACGGCATAATGGCTGAACTTATTCCCCTGTTTCCGGAACTCGATGTTATGTCCGATCTTTTCACAGCTGAAAACGCCTATACGGACAGCCGCTGTCTCGGTGTGCTGAATGACGTGGATGCTTCTGACGCAGTCAAAGCCTATATCAGAAACAGCAGAATACTGACTGACAGTATAACTGAGTTTTACACAATAAACAGGCCGGATGTTGAAAAGATCACCGTCAACTTCCGTAAAATAAACGGCGAATACAAAAAACCGTGACAGACTTCTTTCCATACTGAAAAAATATGACGAAGAACTTGTATGTGTCACAGGCGGTGCAAACAATATCGAAATAACATCAAAAAAAGCCACCAAGGGAAAATGCATAACCGCTCTTTCTGAAGTGACCGGCATACTCCTTTCAGAGATCGCCGCACTCGGCGACACTGAAAATGATCTCAGCATACTTGGGACAGTCGGTATAAGCACAGCAATGGCAAACGCAGACGAAAACTTAAAAAAACTCTGCCGCTTCACAACTGACTCGGACAACGACTCAGACGGTGCAGCAAAGTTTATCGAAAAAATGTTTCTCTGATAAAAATCCAATAACAAAAATGATCGTTATCTCACCGGAATGAGACAACGATCATTTTTTATTATGGAAGCGCTGATTTTTTCATGAACAGTTTATTCTATGAACAGGTTAAGATCAGCATAGTTTATAATTCCGTCAACCTTTCCTTCATCGGTATACTGCCACATGCTGAACTCATACGGAAACTCCGGATGCTCCTTGTATTCCGCAAGCCAGAGATCATATCCGGAGATCTGCTCAAGATCGTACATATTAAACTGGTCACGCAGAAGATTAAGTGAGGCGTAGATTATCGGTTTATAGCCGTTTTCCTCAATTGTACGGCAGAATGCGAGTGCGCATTCGCAGAGTTCATCGCCGGCAAGGGAATCCGTTCTCGCTGTGTCATGGGTCACAGGTTCCCAGTCGTACGCCACCGGACAGGTAATATTGTAGTCCTTGATAAGGCCGAGCACAAAACGTGCTTCCTCTTCAGCCTCCTCCTTTGAAGTAGCCTGGGAGAAGAAGTAAACACCTGTTTCAAGTCCGGCGTCCTGAGCGCCTTTCATATTTCTGTGGTAATAATCATCAACGTTGAGTTTTCCGCTCTCATATCCTCTGAAACCGGCCCTGACCATTGCGTAATCAATTCCGGCAGCTTTAACTTTCGGCCAGTTTATTTCCTTCTGGGCGTAGGATACATCAACGCCTTTTTTCACAGTCTTTTCGCTGTCACTGTAGTTTATAAAGCCGTTTTCCCTGTAAAACTTCGTCCTGTCAAGCTTGCTGAAAGTCACGTTTATGTTCGGAACTGTAAAGGGTCCCGGATCAGGCATTTCCTTGTTTCTGCCTGAAAGCATAAATACGATCAGAACAATAAGCAGAACCGCTGCTGCGGCGGCGATAACAGCAATAATAATAAGGGTGTTTCCTATACCTGTTTTTTTTCTCATATTTTCATTTCTTATCATAGTCTTATGAAAAAGTCTCCTGAATGAATATTGATTTTGCTTTCCCCTGATTATTCCCCGTTTATCCCTGTATATCAGTCTGTCAGATCTTCAAAGACCTGTTCTGCTTCTTCCTGTTTTGCAAGCATATCGTGCTTGATGTGTATCGTGTCAAAAATGTTTATTATACCGTCACCGTTAATATCGCCGGATTCGGTGATATCATTTTCAGAAGCACCGAGAATATGCTGCTTCAGGCAGTAATTATCCTCCGGATCAAAAGTACCGTTACGGTTGATGTCTCCCCGGCGTGCCTTTACCCTGACGATCAGTCCGCATGATGCGCCTTTGTAATCAACAGTTATAATACTGTCTCCCGGTACCATCGTGTTTCCTTCACAGCCGTAATCCTCAACTATTTCCTCGCGTCCGTCGCTGTAGCAGGCCGCAACGACCATACCGGCATTTTCAAATATCTCACCGGCAAGATAGTCAAGTTTCTGTGGCATTGCTCTCAGAACAAGATCGACCGGCGGTTCATCCGTACCAAGCTTTCTTGCATAATTGAGTACGCACCAGCCTGGCTTGCCGTTATACTCGGTCCTTCCCCAGAGATAATCACTGTCCTGAAATGTTTCATATACGGTTATTACCGCTTCATACGGAACAACATCAAGTATGTCAAAGTCAGTTCCGTGATTGTAACGGAGCCTTACCCCTGTGGTCGAAGTAATACTGTACTGATCGAATTTTTCTTCATCCGGCTCAACAACAGTTTCCACTTCTCCTCTTATGTGTTCCGCATAGTCAAGAACACACCATCCATCCGTTCCGCCGTAGCTGGTCCTGCCCCACAGGAACCCGCCGCTCTCCTTTTTTTCGTCAACGGTTATCGCATGATTGTAAGGGATAACATTTATTATTTCGGCACTGGTGTCGGCGCTGCTTCTCAGACGTATGCCGGTCGAAGATGTTACGCGCCACTTTTCACCTGTTTCGTTCGCAGAATAATCAACTCCGGAAAGGAAAAGTGCGGCTTCGGTCTCACGCCTGCGCACCAGTCCGGGAAGTACCTGTCCTCCGGCCTTGCACCAGAGTTTGAAGGCATCGGTTATCTGCTCCGGTGTATAATTCTCAATACCGTTTACAAGATATGTTCTTATAGTAACTTCAGATGTGTTGTTCCAGACGTTACCCATGTTGTAAGTAAAACTTACCAGAGCATCATACTGGTTCTGAGTAACTGATATCCCGTACTTGTCAAGAAAATTACGGACAAATTTTTCATAAACGACAACTACCTCACGAAGCAGTCTGTCTGCTTCAGCCTCAGTTATTCCATCCGGATACGCATCCTTGTCTACCCCTGTGCCATATCCTATCGACCACTGGTGATAATCCCACTGGGCATATTTTGAAAATCCTTCAAAGCTTTTAATAAGAGCAAGTCCGTTCTCGCTGATCTGATATGATGAAGCAGAACAGACTATGCCGCATTTATCGTTTACTGAATAAACTTCAGAAAAAAGATCTGAACCTGCAAGTGTCAGTGCCAGAAGCAGACTCATACATTTTCTTTTCATTTACTATCCTCCGATCTGACGGTCATCCGGCGGTATCCGCGGATGGCTCCGGGACGTCTGTTACTGCTTTCCGGCACTGCTGAAGTATCTGCAGATATCTGAAAGGCAGCACTGACTGCAAAGCGGTTTTCTGGCTTTGCAGATCTCACGTCCGAAAAAAAACAAGACGATGACAGAGATCTGAACCTTCAGCAGGAGGAACGATCTTTTTCAGATCTTTCTCAACTTTATAAGGCTCAGTATTGTCTGTAAGTCCCAGTCTTCCTGTTATTCTGATACAGTGAGTGTCAGTAACGACCGCAGGTTTACCGTACACGTCACCGAGAATAAGATTGGCGGTTTTTCTTCCTACACCCGGAAGAGATGTAAGCTTTTCGATGGTATCAGGGACCTCGCCTCCGTACACGGAAATGATCATAGCAGACATTTCCTTTATACTTTTCGCTTTGCCGCGGTAAAATCCGCATGGTTTCACAATTTCTTCGAGATCTTCAAGTGAAGCATCCGCAAAACTCTGCAGTGTGGGATACCTGGCAAACAGGTCTCTGGTAACTATATTTACGCGGGCATCGGTACACTGTGCCGAAAGCCTCGTGGCAATAAGCAGTTCGTATGGTTTGTCATAGACAAGTGAACAGACAGCTTCAGGATATTTCTCCTTAAGACGTTCACATACCAGAACGGCCTTTTCTTTTTTTGTCATAATGTTCTTTTGCCTCCATCAGCAGGATCCTCTCCTGCGGATCGTCAAGACTCCTGATAGCTTTGTCAAACTCAAGGTTTACTGTACGGAAACTGCAGTCCTCCGGAATTCTGAGTTTCTTTTCAGTATATGTTCCGAAATACATTATGGTCTTCTGCTTTTTTCCTTCTCCGGATCCCAGCATATATTCGGTCCGGAAATCATCTGTGTCCGGTTTTATGCCGGTGTAATGGTTCACCACACGGACAGAAGCCTGCTTTTCTGATTCACCGTAGCTGATAACATCCTTGATAAAGCTTATCTTTTTTGTTTTCCGGTCTTCAGCCAGAAGGAATCTTATTGTGTCTCCGTAGTCCTTGACAAGGATCATACCGCAGACTATGGTCATGTAGAACTCAAAATCAGACTTATGCTGTCTTTCATAAAAGCCGAGACATTCACTGATCTGCTGTTCACAGTAGAGTTTGCCCTCAGGAGCGGCAACGAAAAGGAGACGCTCACTTGAAGGACGTTTTATAGTAGCGAGGATCTTTCCCCTGAATTCGTCTGAAACATCCTCAGCGCCCATTATATAGATCATGTGCCTTTCCTGCTTCGGCAGATCCTTTTCAGCAGTGAAGAAACCCATTTTTACAAGATAGCTCATGCTCTTGCGTCCGACGTTTCTTGATCCCTGCTGCTTGTCAACAGTAATGTCCGCATCTCTTCCAAGCAGAAGATTCCGTGTATTATGCACTTCAATTATCCTTCCTGATTTATGTATACCTACTTATTTTACCACAAAAACTTAATATATGCAAGTTTCGGCTGTAAACGGCGTATTTACGTATACTGTACAAAGCGCCCCGACCTATAGCGGTCAGGGCGCAAACAAGGAAATTATTTCATGTGCACTTTCTTTTCAGCCTGCTGGAATGAATCCTTCAGTTCTGTAAGCATCGGGATTATCGGTTTGAAAACCTCAACACGCTTGCGGATATTTGCCTGAACAAGTGTTCTGATGAAGTAATCGTAAAGCATGTGAAGATTTCCTGATATCTCGTACTTGTAATCAAGAATGCCGTCAAGGTAGTGGATTATTCTCTGCGCTTTCCTGATAGCCTTGTCGGCTTCATCAGGATCATTCTTTTCTTCAATGTAGAAGACTGCGTGATTGAGCATCTTGATGCATTCCTCATAAAGAACGATGATAAGTTCTCCCGGTGTCATGGTCATTATTGCCTGTTCTTTGTAGTTGTTATATGGGTTTGAAGCAGCCATAGAAGACTTCTCCTTTCAGGTTAATTAAATAGTGTTGTTACAGTGAACGCCGGACTGATCATCCGGCATTCACCACCGTTGTTATCAGAATCCTCCGCCTATCATTGATGCGAAGTAATTAGCTGTTGAATTCATATTTCCCAGAGCCGATTCCATTGAGTTGAACTGTTTCCACAGTCTTTCCTTTCTGGAGTCATACTGTTCCTTGAGCTTTTTGATAGTTTCCTTGATAGTATCGATGCGCTTGCTTATAGTATTGTTCTTTTCAGTAGCCTTGCCCTTGAGTCCGGCAAGTGATACAAGTGAACCAGGCGAACCGGAAGAAGTATTGGCTGCCTTCTTGCATGCGCTGTCAAGTCTTGAAGCTATGCCGTTTGAGCCTGTGAATATATCAGCAACGCCCTTGGCATCGTTCTGGATAGCATCCTTGAGCTTGTCCTTGTTGATCGTAAGCTTGCCGTAGTCTTTCCAGTCACTGCTTGATTCTATTCCTATCTCGGAAAGAAGCTTCTTGTCTCCTACCTTAGTATAGAGAACTGTACGCATTTCATTGAGGAAACTTGAAATATCATTGTCACCGCTTAAAAGGCCCTTGTTGGTCTTTTCCTCCCACTTCTTGATCTCACTTTCAGTCATCTCGTCCTTCTGTGCATCAGTAAGAGGCATGTACTGCTTGTATTCAGCCTTTTCGTGGGTCCTGTCATTGAGATCCTTGATAAGAGCGTTGTAGTCTTCAACGAATGAAACTATGTTATCAAGCACCTTGTCATTATCGTTTGTGGTCTCGATGTTTACCGGACCGTTTGTAACATTCTTCAGTGTGAGATTGATGCCGTTGTACTTAAGCTCATTGCCTGAGTAGAAAACATCTTCACCGTCAATGACTGCGTGAGCATCGGTTCCCTGCTTGCTGATAGATGATGTTCCGAACATTTTCTTAAGAATGCCGTTTTCATCACTGTCGCTTGCTTCGATCACTGAACCGGAACCTGTTTCCTGGCCCTTTATACTGAACTTGTCATTCAGCGAGTTGTATGTGATCGTAACACCGGCACGGCTCTCGTTTACTTCCGTCATCATGTCGGAAAGCTTTGTATCGCCTGTAAATGAAAAATCTGTTCCGTTTATACTGAACTCGATCTTGTCAGAATCATTATATCCGTAAAGATCTTTAAGCGTCATTGAGGTGTCAAGCTGGTTTGTAGCACCCTTTGAATCCATTCCGATGAACTCAAGAGAACTTTCGTCACCCTTTATCTTGATGTTCTTTCCTGTGCCGGCTGTGATCTCGCCGCTGTCTGCATCAAAATGGATACCTGAGCCAAAGGCCTGGAAAAGCTTTTCACTGAAGCTGTCGGCTGTATCTGTTGATGTCAGTGAGATATCCTTTGATACACCGTTAAATGTTATATTCAGCTTACCCTTTGATTCGATCGCCGGTACATCAGCTGAAACTTCAGATGTTCTTGAAGCTTCCTGCTTGCCGCTGAATCCGAGTGCCTTCAGATCATTTGAGTCTGATGCAGCTTCAATGGTGATCTTTTCAACATCAGAATTACCTGTAAACTTGAGCTTTTTGTCATCGCCGGTGCCGTCATACGATACTGTTATTCCTTTTCCTGAAACCTGAGCATTGATCTTCGAAAGAATATCCTCATCAGAATCATTTTTGCTGAGATTAACAGTAACATCTTTACCGTTTAATTTGAATGTATAGTCCTTCGCATCTGCGGAAAGCTTTGACTTGTCAAATTTACCTGAAGTAACAGAAGCATTTTTGACCGTCGCACTGCTGCCGTTTACTGAGATATCTGTTGAGGCGCCTGTTCCGGAGAACTTAAGTTTTCCGTCTGAACCGACTGAAACTGATACATCAACAGCAGATGATGAATTCTGTCTGTTGTATGTTGTTATGCCCTTGTTGATCTTGTCAGCCATATCACTTGCTGAAGCTGCACCGCTTACATCGACTTCAATGTCTGTACCCCCGACACTGATCGTCATTTTAGCAGCTGAAGCGGACATAAGTTCACCGCCGGCTTTTACATTCATGCCCTGGCTGGCACTTACGCTGCTTGTAAACTTTGCTTCAGAAGCAAGTTTTATTACTTCAACATCGAAGCTTCCCTCAACTGCATCCGCTGTTGAAACAGCCTTTACTGCAGAAGATGTACTTTCAGTAGTTGTACTCTTGAAGCTTGATGTAAGAGCGAGAGTTTTCTCACCGGTAACTGAAAAGTATTTACCCCTGAAATCATTGATCTTGTCAATAACCTCACGATACTGATCCTGCTTCATTTCAAGAACTTTCTGCTGCTGTTCCTGCTTGTCTATTTTTGTCTGCATGTCGCTCATCATTGACTTGACAAGACTTTCAGTGTCGAGTCCTGAGTTCATGCCTGAAATACCCTTATTGCTGTAGGATGCATTCGTGTACGTATTTTCTGAACTTGAACTTACCTGCATATGTATCCCCCCTGATCATAAAATTTAAGAAATCACTGATTAAAGACATCAGCACAGGAATATAGGGATCTGCCTGTAAACTCCGCTTCCGGTATATCCGGATTTAACGGAACTGATGTATTACCAGTGTTCTGGTGCTTGTATTAGATTAATCTGCTTATTATATTATTCGGCATTTTTACATTTTTTTAAAGAGTTTTTAAGAAATTTTCATATAATTCTGCTTTTTTGTGTAAAGACTCTGTCCCCCTGTCCCTGAGTCTCATTTACCGCGCTGTAAAATCTTGCTGCCTTGGCACTCTGTCCGGAATTGTTCTCTCTGATCTCTTCGAGAACTCTGTCCATGGACTTCTTCAGTCTGTCCTGAACCATCGGTATGGCCGCACTTATCCTGTAGGCAACAGCGTTTACTTCCTGCCTTTTCTCAAATACTACGGCATATTCTTCGGCCACGTCTTTTCTGTCAGTGAGCGGTTCTGTCGCTTTTTTCAGTTCGCCGGTCTCATCTTCGGCACACAGCGAATCTATCCCGGCAAATAGTTCGTCGGTAATCTCACGGTATCTGTTAATTCTTTCCACTGAAATGTCAACATCATCAGGTGAACAAACATAAAGTTCACCTATTTCCTTTTCCATTTCAAGCAGCACTTCCACGATCTCATCAAAGCAGCTGCAGATCTGTGCTGTTCGTTCATTGTTTTCCATATTTTTCTCCCTTGTCTGAATAAAAATACGAATTTTTTCGTTCACGGTATATTCCAATTCATCAGATTTTATGGTATAATAATAGAATAATACGATTATTTGGGGGTGTAATCAGTGTTTCCTGTAAAATGCAAAGCGATACTCAAGCTTATAAACGGTGAAATACTGGAATACGGTTTTGCTTCGTACTCGGCTGAAGATCAGCACTTAGACTTTACAGCTCAGTTTGTGCCTATTCTTCAGATCAATTCAAAAGTCACCGTAGTCTGTACTGAAAACGGAGTTACGACACACGTGTTTACCGGTGAGGTTTATCTTTCTTCTCCGAAACTTCTCCGGGTCATCTCACTTAAATGCGCTTTTATTATGGGTGCTGAAAAAGTACTTGCCGCTCACATACCGTTTGAAGCCCAGGTTTATGTTCCTGCCTTCAGACACACTTTTTTCGCAAACAGACTTACCTACAGATGGGAAGAATGCTGTATAAAAGCGATATCCATGAACGGTGCCGCAATAGAGTGTCCGGAGATCGTCAGTGAATTTGCTGACAGGATCACAATAAAAATTTCCGATCCTATATTTTCTAAGCCTACGGAGATTCATCTCCATACAGGAGAAAAAGGGCTCATGTTTGGAAATCATACCAAATACAAATATAAAATCGGAAAAATCAATAAACGATGTGAATCTGAACTGAGAGCATTCATACGCAATGCAAATATGGCTCTGCTCGGCAACATAGAACTTGTTGACGAGCAGACCCTGTACAGTGACTGATCAGTGTTATTTTTTGATCTGACCAAGCATATTCTTAAATGCGTCAGGCGCAACAGCGTCTGATGCTTTTTTATTGCTCTCCATGGTCTGACGCAGTTCGCTTCTCAGCACCTTAACATCCTTAGGTGCTTCAATACCGAGTCGTACCTTATCCCCGCTGACTTCAACGATCTTGATCTCTATATCTTCATTTAAATAAACTGTTTCCCCCACTTTTCTTGACAGTATAAGCATTGTTAGTCCTCCTTAACATTTTCAAAAAGCTTATATCGGATAGTGTAGTCCTCTTCAGCTAAGAACTGAGCAGCCCTTCTCTCCTCGAGATTCACAACGATAGGACTCTTGAGATTAACAGTGGATTCACCGAAGTTGTCTGCAACTACCATTACAAGCCACATTTCATATGTTCCCTTGCCGATCACCTTTGTGATATCTTCCTCAAATGTCGGTGCATATTCCTGATTCAGTGTTTTAGGATTTGCAAGTACAAAGCAGAGATCTGTATCATCAAGGCACTGCAGCCAGATAAATTCGCCGTTAAGTGATTCATCGATCATGAATACGTATCTTTTGTTTTCCTCAAATCCTAAGATCGGCTGTTCAAATGTGATAATGTCGTTCTCTGAGATCTCGATCTCACCAAAAGTTCTAGTGTTTACTTTCATAATTACCTCCGCATTCATTGCTTCCTGCCGGTCGTGCAGCAGGAGACAGTATTCTGTAGTTTATGTGCTG
This sequence comes from Ruminococcus sp. HUN007, assembly GCF_000712055.1. Classification (NCBI taxonomy): domain Bacteria; kingdom Bacillati; phylum Bacillota; class Clostridia; order Eubacteriales; family Oscillospiraceae; genus Ruminococcus; species Ruminococcus sp. HUN007. Next base: position 868,883 of record NZ_JOOA01000002.1, read on the forward strand.
TACTTAAGCACTTTGTCAGTGCATGTACGGTTAAAAAAACAGGGAATATGCCGTTTAAGCACATTCCCTGTTATGTTCCTATTCTTCCGGTTCTTCATAATCAGGCGCGGAACTCTTTGGCACGTAATTGAAACCGCCAAGATATTCAAATTCCACATGTGCATATTCTTCAACTATCTTTCGAGGCTGCGGCTTCGGTGCATGAATCTTTACCGCCTTCGGAGCTTCTTTCGGCTCCGGCTCCCACGATTTGTCCGGCACTACAGAATCAAGGCTGTCCATTGCCGAATCTATAGTGGCTGCCGACTGTATGTTCTGACGCATATATTCCGCGCAGTTCGGTTTCGGCTCAGGTCTGACGTTTTTCTTTCCGTAGCAGTAATTCACACTGTACTCACTGCCTTCAGTTTCCGAAGCACTTTCGTGCATCATACTGTCAGGCTGCCGGTTTATGAATTTCTGCTGAACGCCGCCGGCAGCTTTATTGCCGACCACATTACCGTCGTACATCTCCGGATTGTTTTTTGAAGAATGTGTATTTTTAACCGGAATTCTTACATTCGCTGAATTAACTTCAGCATTTTCAGGAGAAAAGTCCGGATTATTATCAGCCGTGATATTCTCCTGTTCTTTAAACTTAATCGGAACTGTAGTTATTTTCAGAAGCTGCATTCAAATCCCTCCCTGAATAATGAATAATCAAACTTTCCTTGTTAATATACAAACTTCTATTCACTTGTTCTTATTTTGACATACTACATTTTATATGATAAAACCGTCAGGTATTATCAGTTGACATAATCCATAAGTGACTTCGGAACGATATTCTTTCCGAACTGAAGCACCAAGTTCCAGGCGTTCTGATAACCAAGGAAATTGGTTATTTCAGTTGCATCATCGACGCCTTCGATATCCTTCTGCATTTTCTTGAGTGAAGTATTCTCCTGTTCTAGTCTGTCGAGGTTGGTTTCGAGGAACTTCGACCTTACGCCGAGCTCAGATTCTGCTGCGATAACCTTATCAGTCTGCTTCTGAAAATTAACCATAACTGCACTGATCTTATCAATAACATCAGCAATATTAGAATTACCATTTTCATCTTCTTTAATGCTATTGATCGCATCCTGCATCTGAGTCATCATGTCATAAAGATTGTTAGACACATTCTCACGATCCTGTCCGTTATTGGTTCCAGTGGCACCAGCTTTAGCCTGTAATCCTTTTATTTCATCATATGGAATAGTTGTAGAGCCATAGCCCATAGCTGCAATACCATCTACTGTAGTTTTAAATGCAGTTTTAGGAGCCACTTTACCGTTTCCAGCCACTGATATATCAAGTCCTATATCTACATAACTATCGCCAGAATATTTTACAGGATTATCTTCATAATAATAATTCTCCGGATCGTTCTGAATCTGAGTGCTTGTCGGCATATTTTGTATTACAGCTGGATTAACAGGTTTCAGCTTATCTCCGCCTTCTACCGAAGTACTGTCTTGCAACGTTCCCTTAAAGCCTTTATGACTGCAATCGGTGATCCAGAATATGCCGTTACGCCAGTTATCGACATCGTCATTTCCACTGCCAAATTGATCAAGAAACTGTTTTTCATTCATATTAAAAAGATTAAGAACTTCGTCAAAACCTACTTTTTCAGCATCATATCCGTATTCGCATTCGTAATCCAAACTAGTATTCGAAGCATTTTTACTTATCCCTAACCATTGGTTTTTTATCGACCATTTTTTCAATGGCACTACCGTTGAACTCCATCTTACCATCAACGTTTGCCTTAAACGGTGCAACATCGATACCTAATCCGCCGAGAACGTATTTGTCATTGTACTTGGTATTCGCAAGACGCATGAATTCGTCTTTAGCTCCGTCGAGGAATGCACTGAATGTTTCCTTACTAGCCTGAAGTGTAGGTGTGTTCAATGCTTTGAACATTTCGGACTGAACGTTTGAACAGATGTCGTTCATCTGCTTAAGAGCAGTTTCAGCCATGTTGAGCTGCTCAGCGGCAGTATTCACATTGTTTGTCATCTGTTCATTTCTGTATATTCTGGATCTAACATTTATAGCTCTTGTAGCCTGAGTGACATTATCAGATACCCTCTGAAAATCCCTTCCGGATTCAACACGTTCCATTGCCTTGTTCATCGCATGCTGCGAACCGTTGAGGTTTTTAAGATAAGTTCTGTTGGTCGTGCCGCTCGTTATTCTTACTGCCATGATGTCTCACCCCCGTTCATCCCTATCCAAGAGCACCAATCTGATTTATGATAACATCAAGAAGTTCATCCATTGTAGTCATCATCTTGGCTGCAGCCTGGAATGCTCTGTTATGTGTAAGCATAGCAACAGTTTCCTCACTTTCGCTGACACCTGTGATATTTTCACGGTTGTCCTGAAGTTCGTTGGAATACTTCTCGCATGCCTCATATTTTGATTTTGTAAAACTTACATCTGAACCTATTTTAGCTGAATAGTCAACTATAAAGCCCTGAAGCGTACCTTCATATTTTTCAACGCCGTTTGTGAAGGTGTGCTTGCCTTCCATAAGTTTACCTATCATATCGAGGAAATACGCATTATCTGTACTGTCCTTGTCAGGAAGTATGTATGACGGATCACTCAGAAATTCATCGGAAATTGTTATGTTAGCCGCATTGACCTTTCGGTTTACATAAACTTTCTCATTACCATTTTCATCAATCTCACTGTCACCTACAAGCTTCTTGTAAGGATAAGGATGTTCCTTGCTATCCGGCTTATATTCAGGATCCGGAACGGTATTGTTAAGTATCTCAGCAAGCTGAACAGCAAATGAATCGAGCTGATCCTGATAGTACTTGAAACCGCGCACATCAGAACCGGATATACCTTCAGAATTGAGACCCCTGCCATTGATAATCTCTGCAGACGCCTTCAGTATACCGTTCTGTTTATCCATACCCTGACCATTACTCTTCCAGAGAAGTGAAACAGTATTGTCCCTGTTCTCCTGGAAAACTATCCTGTCAGTTTCCTTGCCTTTGATACAAAGATGATTATTAAGTTTTACATCTACTGTACCGTCAGTCTGATTCTTTACTTCAACCTTACCGAACGTAGAAAGTTCATCAAGGAGCATATTTCTCTTATCGATAAGTTCGTTCGGACCATACTGTTCAGTATAACCTGCTCCAGCCATTACATCCTTAATCTGCTTGTTAAGTGTAGCGATGTCCTCCATGATAAGGTTGGCATCCTTCACCTCAGTCTGAAGCTGATCCTTGTATGAATTATTCGCTTCTTCAAGTTCCTGTGAAGTCCTGTTAAGAAGTGATGTCATATTCTTAACAGCATCAGCAAACAGTACTGAATTGGCACTGACATTCGAGTTATTGGACAAAGCTTCAAGTGATGTGTACATGGTCTTCAGACCCCAGCTGAGTCCGTAGCCGTCACCGTCCGTACCGATATCAATTTCAGATATGATAGTTTCCAGTTCGGAAAACATATCGTTGCTCTTACTGTAGTAAGAAGTATCGGAATATGAATTTCTGAATGCTGTATCCATTCTCTCGTCACGGGTCTGGGAAATACCCTCTACGTTCGTACCCATGCCGATATGATTGTAAGACGTGTCACCGACCCTGCTTCTGTATGCATAGTTAGCCACAGAAACCTGATCAGTACGCTGCCTCGTATACCCCTCTGTTGACATATTCGCAAGGTTCTGTCCGACTATATCAAGCGCTTTCTGGCTTGCGAAAATCGCTGTCTTCGATGCCTCGAACCCCATAAATGTCGGTCTGACACTCATAATAATCCCTCCGCTTCAGGCCTGTCTGTCAAGAATGTTCTGCATGGTATGAAACTTTTCAGAAACATTTCCGCTCTTATCGTAACAAGCCGGATCGTTTATATCATAGTCCTGCATGCCCATTTCCTTCAGGTTTTTCTTCACGATGTCAAGCGATCTGCTATTATAGTCGCGCGCAGCGATAACAGCGTCCCTGAAATCACAGAACAGGTCCTCAAGTTCTTCACGTCGATCGCCGCTCTCTGCATCGACGATCTCCCTGAAGGTTTTTCCATCGAGTCCTATTTTCTTAAATAGCTCTTCTCTTCTCTTTTCATAATTCTCTGCTTTTGAAACAAAAACCTGATAATCGGCGAGAACCTTATTGATAAGTTCCAGATCTTCAGACGCAAGAGCATCCATTTTCAGTTTTTCATTTTCTGATACTTCGGCGTAAAAGTCAGTATATTGTTCCATAAAATCATAGAACTCATCGTAATTATTCATCCGTATTCATCTCCGGTTTCAGATTTTTTCTCAAAGCTGTAAGCCGACCCCCGTCTGGCTTACATTTCTTTTCCCCTGTATTTTCGTTACCCTCTTAAAATGCCATTCTGTCAAGAATAGCATCAGCTACACTGCCAGCTGATACACTATAAGTGCCTGACTGGATCTGTGCCTTAAGAGAACTGATCTTTTCCTGTGAAGCAGGACCGCTTACTTCAGAAGAGATCGACTTTGTTGTTTTATCAAGTTCACAGTATGATGATGCTTCAGGGCTGATCGAAACCTTGTCACGCTGAGGTGCAGCCGGTCTGCCTGATGAAGTCATTATATTTGTGTAAGCCTTGATACCAGCAGCGCTGCCGACCTTTTCGGTTTTCATGAATCCGCCGGAAATGTTGCCCACGTTGAAATTCATAAGCACAACTCCTTTCTGTAGTTTGAATATAAATCGTCGCAGAATAATCCCTACAATATATTATTCGGAAGTTTGTATGATTTTTAAATAGACAAAAAAGAATTTAGAAAAATATTTTCACATATCCGCAGAAGCGATGATAAAACCGGAATCCGGGCCGTACTTTCAGGCTAATAACCCGAGTTTCCATAAAAAAGGACCACATTCCGTTTGATGAATGTGGTCCGTATTACAGTCTGACAGATAAAGCACTGAGAAGTTAAAAAATCAGCTTCTGCATTAATTATCCGGTGCTCCCGGATACCCGGTGTATCACTGTCCTCCTGTTTTATTTATCATTCAGCCTTCCAGCTGTCGAATTCGATCCCGTCAGCCGAGAAGATGAAATAAAGATCCGTTGTGCCGTTAAGCTCGCCGAATACTGCTGCTTCAACCTCCTGCATTTCACTGCCGGCAGGTACTTCGATGTAAGCCACTGCATCACCTGTCTGCTTTGTGCAAACCTTGATAACACCGCCGCTCTTCGATCTTACCTTCGCTGTTATCGCAGATGCGCCCTTGTCGAACTTAACATTAGCAACCTTTGTCCAGTCGCCCTTGTTTACGTCTGTTATGTATGTATCACCAAGTCCGCCGATCTGGATTCCTGCCTGGTTCTGCATTGTTTCAGCCTGTACTGTTTCATAAGGATTGAGTGTGCCGATCGCACTTGTGCCCTTCATATCGCCCTTACATGTAAACTTTCCGCCGCTGAACTGAGCTTCGTTTATATGTGTCGAACGGTAGTTACCTTCACCGTTGTTTGCTCTGCCGTCCTTTTCGTAGAACTTGTATCCGTTTGCCTTCTGCATTCTGATCACCTGCTGGCGTGCATGGTAAGCTACGTAATACTTGTCCTTGAACTTAATGATCGAGTGATGGTTGTTACCGCCGCCATCGATTCTCTGTGAACCTGTATTTGCAAATACCATACCGGCAAAGTTGCTCTTGCTCCATTTAAGCGGATCTTTTGAAGTCATATAGCAGATATCCGCACTGCCGAACGAAACGCCGTTGATCTTTGCACCTGCCGGTACGTTCCAGTTAGAACAGTATGAATAATACCATGTATCGTCAACCTTGATAACGCTTGAATCTTCAAAGAGATAAGGAATATCCATCTTTACAGGGTTGCCTGCAAGTGATACCTTGTTTTCCTGAAGGTTTACCTTTACAACTCGTCCTGTACCAGGGCTGTCTGCAGGAATACCGCTCTTTCTGCCGCCGCCGAAGAAGAGATAACATTCATCAGTCTTTTCATCGTAGTATACGCCAGGGTCAAACATCCACTCAACATCTGAGCAGTTAGGCGAATTATGTGAAAGAAGTGCGCCGCCGATTGGATCCTTCCACGGACCTGTAGGACTGTCGGACATAACTACACCAATACCGCCGCCGCTGTTTGCGAAGAAGAGATAGAACTTCGGCTTGCCGTTGAACATCTTGCAGCATGCATCAGGAGCCCATGCGGCAAATGCCCATGAAGCAACGCCGTTCTTTGTTCTGCCGTTTCTTGCTGCGATAGGCATAGGACCGTGGTCAGTCCAGTTGATCATATCGGAAGTTGATACACAGTTGATCGTACCTGAGTCGTATGTATTTATTCTCATTCTTCCGTCGTTGAGATATTCGAACGCATCGTTTGTTGTGTAGAGATAGAGCCTGTCATTGTATACGAGCCAGCCCGGGTCAGCACCGAATCGCTGTGTTGTAAGCGGATTGTTCTCTCCGTCATACTTCCAGCTCTTCGCAAGGTTGATTCCTGAGAACATTGAACTGAATTTCTGCTTGTCACTGTCGCTTATTGTCGGTCCCGGAGGTGTGTTTACCGGGAATTCATCAAGTGTTCCGAGAAGATACTTCTGCACGTAGAGAGCATCTTCAGCATCCGTTGTTCTGCTCTGGTCAACGTCAGCGTTCTTCTTCGCACCCGGTGTTTTCCATCCGCTGAGTACTCCTGACTTAAGGAGAAGAAGATCCTGTACTGATATTCTTTTGTCCCCGTCAAGGTCACCGCGTACGTCTGATACAGGCAGCGGTTCAATACCCTTTGGTCCTTCTATTACCGTTCCTGCCTTTGCGATGACAACTTCGTCCACCGTAAAGTCGCAGGTGGTGTCTGTTGACTCAAAAACAAGTACGAGGTTTTCAGCTCCTTCCGGGATCTTATAATTCGAATTGCTGAGCATTATATAGTTTCCGGCTGCTGTGGAGCTTTGAGCCACCTTATCATATGTTGTCTCTCCGCCGGCATCATACTGAAGGGTGATCTTGAATTCAGTATCTTCCGCCCCCTTAAACGCTGCTCCAATGGCGTATTCGCTTCCCGCACTGACTGTCGCTGAGTCAAGTGCAAGCTGAGCACCATTCCACTTTGCCTCACGGCCTGTTACACTGAGTGCACCGTTTCCTTTAAATGCATCAGTCGATGACGAAACCGAAGCAGCTCCTCGTCCGGTGAAATCACCCACTCCGTTTTCCATGTCGTAATGATAATAATAATCTGTTTCATCTGCTGAGAGTCCCGAAAATGAGGTCTCTGGCAGATATGCCGCCATGCCTGCCGACATGACAAGTGCAGTAAGGCCTGCACTGAGTTTCTTTACATGCATACACAATCCTCCTGTAAAAAATCCAAACCCTGGTTTTTACATGTCTGTTATACTCAAAGCGATCAGAACTATTCTGATAAACAGATATGCAAAACCATAAACGCAAAATCAAAAATGCGTTTTCACAATCCATCGTGTAAACAGCCGGTAAGTGCACAGCGACTTTCCGCATATCCGGCTGTTACACTATAATTATAGCACTAACGCCGGATATCTTCAACAGTTCAAAAAAAATAACGGACCATATCCGAAGATATGATCCGTGTATTTTATGATCTTAGGGATCAGTTATTCATTTATCAGCTGAACTGCCATGAATCAAATTCAATACCGTCTGCTGAGAAGATGAAGTAAAGATCTGTTGTACCGTTAAGGTCGCCGAATACTGCTGCTTCAACTTCCTGAACGTTGCCTGCAGGTACATCGATGTAAGCTACTGCTTCACCTGTCTGCTTTGTGCAAACCTTGATGCATCCGCCGCTCTTTGAACCTACTTTTGCTGTAATCTTTGTAGGAGCCTGACCAAACTTAACGTTTGTAAGGCTGATCCAGTCGCCCTTGTTTACGTCTGTAACAACTGTGTCGCCTACACCGCGAACGTTGATGCCGCCGTTGTTGTTCATTGTTTCAGCCTGAACAAGCTTGAACGGATCAAGTGTATCAACCGGGCTTACACCCTTCTGTGAACCGCTGCATGTGATCTTGCCGTTGCTTAAAGTTGCCTTGTCGATACAAGGTGATCTGTAGTTAAGACCCTTTCCGCCGTTTACGCCCATACGCATTTCAAGCTGACGTGAGTGATAAAGTACATAGTAGCTGCCCTTGAATTCGATGATTGAGTGGTGGTTGTTACCGCCGTTGTCAAGTCTCTGAGTACCTGTGTTCTTGAATACAACACCCTGGTACTTGTATCCGCCCAGCGGATTTGTTGATGTCATGTATCCGATATCAGCACTGCTGAATGAGTTACCGTTTACACTTGTGCCGCCCGGAACACTCCAGTTGTGGCAGAATGAATAATACCATGTGTTGCCGATCTTGATCATGCTTGAGTCTTCGAAGAGGTACGGTGTACCCGGATCGAATGGTGTGCCCTTGATTGAGATCATGTCATCGCCAAGCTGAACGATACGTCCCTGCTTAGTCTGAGCTGCCTGTCCCTGAGGAACACCGCCGCCGTATGCCATGATTGCTGTATTTGTTTCAGGATCGTAGTAAACGCCCGGGTCGAAGAGCCATGTTACGTTACTGTTTGGTGTGCTTCTTGAAATGAGTTCCTTGCCGATAGGATCCTTTACATTCTTTGTGAATGTCGGATCATCAGCTGTGATAACACCGATACCTGAACCGTTGTTTGCAAAGTAGAGGAAGAACTTGTCCTGTCCGTTGATCTTCTTCCATGCAGCATCAGGAGCCCATGCGTTGTTTGCCCATTTTGCAATAGGAGTTCCGTTTACTCTTGTCTTTGCTACAGGAATTCCGCCGTGGTCAGTCCAGTTTACAAGGTCTGCTGTTGATAAGCAGTTGATGTAACCTGAAGAATAGTCATTTTCGATCATCTGATTATTCCTGTATGCGAACTGATCGGCTGTTGTGTAAACGTAAAGTCTGCCGTCATATACGAGCCAGCCCGGGTCAGCACCGAAACGCTGTGTATAAAGCGGATTGTTTTCGCCGTCCTTCTTGTTTGACTTAGTGAGGTTAAGTCCTGAGAACTGCTGTGCAAACTTAGCGAGATCTGCTTCGCTTACTTTAGGACCAGCAGGCTTGTTTTCAGGGAATTCAGTGATTTTGCCGAGGAGATAATCACGTACATACTGAGCGTCAGCTGCGTTTATCTCTCTGCTCTGGTCAACGTCTGCATTCTTCTTTTCTGAATCTGTTCTCCAGCCGTTAAGAATACCGTTCTTGAGAACTGAAAGGTCAGCGACAGTGATTCTTTCGTCTCCGTCAAGGTCGCCTCTTACTGAAGACTGTGTAACAGGCTTCTGTCCCTCAGGACCGTCAACCTTTGTGCCGGCCTTAGCCATGATAACTTCGTCGATGCTGAAGTCACATAATGAATCAGTTGTTTCAAATACAAGTGTAAGATCTGAAGCGCCAGCCGGGATCTTGTAGTTTGAGTTTGAAAGCATTACCCAGCTTCCTGCTGCTGTAGCAGCTGATGCAACTTCATCGTACTTTGTTTCTGTTCCGTCATTGTACTGAAGTGTCATCTTGAAGGTAGCGTCTTCCTTACCCTTGTAAGCTGCAGCGAATGAATATTCTTCGCCTGCCTTGAATGTTGTATAGTCAAGAGGAATCTGGATACCGTTCCACTCAGCTGTACGTCCTGAAGCTGAAAGGCCCTTGCTTCCCTTGTAGAAATCGCCTGAACCCTCTACTGTATTACTGCCTCTTGCGCTGAAGTCAGAAACTCCGTTTTCCATATCGTAGTGATAGTAGTAACCGTTTGAATCCGCGGTCTTCGGGGAAGGAGGAGTAACAGGAGTATCTCCGCCGTACGGCTGCTGATTTTCAGGAGATACCATCTGCATAAGTGCATTGTAAGCTGCCTTTGGCTGATTGTTTGTATTGTGGAGAAGCGGAGCATTTTCCGTCTTGATCCATGTATTAGCGTCATTCGGACCCCATATACAAACTGCAGTAACCTTACCCTTGTACTTTCCGCTTGTATTGCAGTTGATAGCCGCCTGGAATACATCCTTATACTTGTTTGCCTGATCGGTTTCTGAATACTTTCCGTTTTCACGGCTGATATCAAGTTCTGTTACCTGTACGTCACAGCCGATCTCAAGGAACTTCTGCATTGCAGTAGTATAAGCCTGTGTACCTGAGAAACCGTTTCTGTCAGCATTGATGTGACTCTGCATTCCGATACCATCAAGAACGCCCTTGCTGTAGAGGTTCTTACATGTGCTTATAATGCAGTCACGCTTGTGATCCCAGTATTCATTATAGTCGTTGTAGTAAAGCTTACATGTTGAAGGTGCATACTTTCTTGCGTATGTAAATGCCTTTTCCATGAAAGCGTTGCTTCCGTAAACCTGTACCCAAGGTGACTTACCGTTTCCGTAGCCCGGCTCACGAGCACCGCCGTTGTTCTTTGTACGGTCCGCGTTATCTGAGATACATTCGTTACATACGTCGTATGCATAAAGGTTAAGTGTAGGATACTGCTTCTGGAACGCTGCGAACAGGTTCTTGATGTAGCTTTCCATACGCTGATCCATTGTTGAGGAGTTTACCCATGCACCGCTGTCGTTGAATCCTTCCTTGAAGAACCACTGTGGTGTCTGGCTGTGCCATACAAGAGTATGACCTCTTACCGGTATATTGTTCTTAACAGCGAAGTCCATGATGCTTGCGCAGCTGTTAAGTGAAACGTTGATGTTTGTATTTGAACTGCCGTTCTTTACGAGCGTTGCATCAGGCTTTGTTTCGTTTTCACATTCAAGACTGTTGTAGTTCTGAAGGATCATTCCTGTGATGCCGCTGTTTCTTACTGTACCGCCGTTAAGAATGTTACCTACACGGAAGTACTTTCCGTATACGTCCTTAAGGCCGCTGGCAGCATAAACCTTGCCGTCATTGTACTTTTTACCTGAAACTGTGAAATCATCGAACTTGAAGTCGCAGGTACTGTCTGTTGTGATCTTAACAACGAACTCAGTAGCACCTTCAGGAGCTGTGAAGCTTCCGCCTACTTCTGTCCATTCACCTGATGATACAGATGATTCTGCGATTGTGGCAGTTTCCCATGTTGTTTCATCTGAAAGAAGGTATGAAAGTGTGATCTTAAAGTTTTCGTCTGAACCGCTGTCGTGCTTAACGAATACTTTATAATCGTACTTTCTGCCGCCCCAGAGATAGAAGCCCTTTGCTGAGCTTACACCGTCTTCCGGAGAAAGACGATCTGTAACAGCCATGCTTCGTGTACCGCCGTGAGTGTCCTCCCAGTCAGGCTCGAGCTTGACCTGCTCACCCATGTTGCACCAGCCTTCGTAGGTGACATCAAAATCATTTGCTACGTAAACGGCATCTGCTGAAACCTGCGGAAACGAAGTTTCAGGAAAGAACCCGAACGTACCGGCTGACATGATGACTGCCGTAACTGCTGCACTAAACTTTTTTACGTTCATACATTATCCTCCCACTTAAATTTTGTGCGGTCTGTTTATACGCCTGCGGAATATCCGGACCGTTTCTGCACGGTCAGCGTATGACCTCAAATCGTAATGAAAATAGAATTTTGTTTTTTTCTCTGTCTGTGTATTCACGATTTGAATTATATAATATTGACAACCGCCGGGAACATCATAAAACTGAAACAGTATTTTTAAATCAGTACTCATCGGGGGATTAATTTGTACACTTATTAGAACGTACAAATTTGAATCTGATTTGTATTTTTCAAAAATATGCACAATTTTTCATGACATTCTCCTTGATTATATTTCAATTCTACCATGAGGATATATACTTTTTCAACCCATATTCTGAATATTTAGTGGAGAAAACTCACATGTACTATTATATTAAGTACAAATCGGGACCAACTTGTTTCGGTTAAAATTTTATTATTTTCAGCAAAAAAAAGATATATAAACTGCAGGATTAATTATACAATATAGATAACATGCAATGGCGGATTCTGCCCTGCATTTTTTCACAATTGTTTATCATTTATATTCATAATCAATAATCTTAAGGAGGTTTTTTAAATTGTTAAAGTTCCATAAAAAGACTTTATCAATCGTTCTTGTCGGCATGCTGGCAGCCGGAACTCTCGGTACTGTCGCTGCTGTCGCAGGCGGCGACATCAACAGTGACGGAAAGGTTGATGCAAGCGACGCAAGAGCAATCATCGAATACTTCACCGGAAAGTCAGCGAACGCAAACAACACTGACGCCAACGGTGACGGCAAGGTCAATGTAGCCGATGTATGTACAGTAAAGAACAATGTTCTTAACGGCAAATCAAGTGTCGTTCAGCCGGGCAGTATTCCTGATTTCGGTACAGCAATGCATGCAAACGCCACAATGGTATCCGACTTCCGTACAGGCAAGGCAGGCGACTTCTTCGCATCTGACGGATGGACAAACGGCAAGCCGTTTGACTGCTGGTGGTACAAGCAGAACGCTCAGATCAAGGGCGATCACCTTGAACTTTCAGTTGACAAGAAGTGGACAAACGACAGCAACCCTGACTGGAACCCTGCTTACTCAGGCGGTGAATTCCGTACAAACGAATTCTACGGCTACGGTTACTACGAAACATCCATGAAGGCTATCAAGAACGACGGTGTTGTTTCTTCATTCTTCACTTACACAGGTCCTTCTGACGACAATCCTTGGGATGAGATCGATATCGAAGTTCTCGGCAAGGACACAACAAAGGTTCAGCTCAACTACTATACAAACGGCACAGGCAATCACGAAAAGATGATCGACCTCGGCTTCGATGCTTCTGAAGGTTATCACACTTACGGATTTGACTGGCAGCCTGGTAAGATCACATGGTACGTTGACGGCAAGAAGGTTCATGAAGCTACACAGAACATTCCTGTAACACCGGGCAAGATCATGATGAACGCATGGCCTGGCAAGACTGTTGATGACTGGCTCAAGGCTTACAACGGCAATACCCCTCTTACAGCTTACTATCAGTGGGTAACTTACGAAAAGTCAGCAAATGCGCAGAATCCTCAGCCTACTGTTCAGCCTACAGTTCAGCCAACAACCCAGCCTACCCAGAACAACGGTTCACTCAAGGACTACGGCACACCAATGGATACTTCAGCTACAATGATATCTGATTTCCGCACAGGCAAGGCAGGCGACTTCTTTGCTTCTGACGGATGGACAAACGGCAAGCCTTTCGACTGCTGGTGGTACAAGCAGAACGCTCAGATCAAGGGCGATCACCTTGAACTTTCAGTTGACAAGAAGTGGACAAACGACAGCAACCCTGACTGGAACCCTGCTTACTCAGGCGGCGAATTCCGTACAAACGAATTCTACGGCTACGGTTACTACGAAACATCTATGCAGGCTATCAAGAATGACGGTGTTGTTTCTTCATTCTTCACCTACACAGGTCCTTCTGATGACAACCCTTGGGATGAGATCGACATTGAAGTTCTCGGCAAGGACACAACAAAGGTACAGCTCAACTACTATACAAACGGCACAGGCAATCACGAAAAGATGATTGACCTCGGCTTCGATGCTTCTGAAGGTTATCACACTTACGGATTTGACTGGCAGCCTGGTAAGATCACATGGTACGTTGACGGCAAGAAGGTTCATGAAGCTGCACAGAACATTCCTGTAACACCGGGCAAGATCATGATGAACGCATGGCCTGGCAAGACTGTTGATGACTGGCTCAAGGCTTTCAACGGCAAAACTCCTCTCACAGCACGTTATCAGTGGGTAACATACAAGAAGAGCGGAAATTCACAGAATCCTAACCAGGGTCAGAATCAGAACCCGAACCAGAACCCTAATCAGGGACAGAATCAGAACCCTAACCAGGGTCAGAGCCAGGGCGGCAAGGGCACATTCAACGCTTCTGCAACAATGGTATCTGATTTCCGTACAGGCAAGGCCGGTGACTTCTTTGCATCTGACGGATGGACAAACGGCAAGCCTTTCGACTGCTGGTGGTACAAGCAGAACGCAGTGATCAACGGCAATCACCTCGAACTCAAGATCGACAAGAAATACGGAAACGACAGCAATCCTGACTGGAACCCTCAGTACTCAGGCGGCGAATTCCGTACAAACAAGTTCTACGGCTACGGCTACTACGAAACTTCAATGAAGGCTATCAAGAATGACGGCGTTGTTTCTTCATTCTTCACTTACACAGGTCCTTCTGACAACAATCCTTGGGATGAGATCGACGTTGAAGTTCTCGGCAAGGACACTACAAAGGTACAGTTCAACTACTATACAAACGGCAAGGGCGACCACGAATACATGTATGATCTCGGCTTCGATGCATCACAGGGATATCATACATACGGATTTGACTGGCAGCCTGGTAAGATCACATGGTACGTTGACGGCAAGAAGGCTTATGAAGCTACACAGAACATTCCTACAACACCTGGCAAGATCATGATGAATGCATGGCCTGGCAAGACTGTAGATGACTGGCTCAAGGCTTTCAACGGAAAAACTCCTCTCACAGCTTACTACGAATGGGTTACTTACAACAAGTAATATACCTGTCGTCAAGCGTTTCTGCCTTCAGTATATCAGCGGGTCTTCCATGCTGATATACTGAGGTATTAATAATAGTAAACGACAAAAAATTCTGCCGTTTGCTTTTCAAAGCCGGAAATCCGGTTTTCAGGGTAAGGATACGGCATAACCCACAGTGAAAGTACTGATCCGCAAAAGATGAAATACTTTCCGAAATCCGTAATTTGTGTAAAGCTAAATGGAAAAATTAATGCACCTTATCATTCCGGACTGAAACGGTAATTTATCCGGAATGTAAAAAACCGGCAGCGTAAAGCCACCGGTCATAAACATAAAAATATTCTATTTTCATAAAAAACAAAAGACAGAAATATATAAACCAAAAAACATTTTTTCCCTTTAAACAGCAGTTCTTTATTCAGAACTGCTGTTTTTATTCTGCATAGCCTCAAGAAGATTATTTCCGAAGAAATTATACTTTTTCTTATACTCATTAGGAGTTATTCCCTTGTATTTTTTAAAAACCTTGATGAAATAGCTCTGCGTACTGAAATTCAGTATATTGCTTATCTCAAGTATCGAGCTGCCTGAATATCTGATCATATCAGCTGCGACCTCGACCTTTTTTATAGTAACATATTCGCTGAAAGTAACCCCGAGTTCCGACTTGAAAAGTCTTGAGAAATACGGAAGGCTCAGATTCAGGTAGTCAACAACATCCTGCATTTTTATCTTGTCATGAAGATGCTCGCTGATATAGTCGATGGCCCTGATGACCTGCTTGGAATACACTCTTGTATTTCTGACATTTCTCATTCGTTTTGTGAAGCTTATTATCATCTGGTCATGCATTTCATGAACTTCTTTTTCAGTGTTGCACGTATCCGCCTTCATGATGTAGACATCACTTAAATTATAGGCTTCCTCAGGTGTCATACCGCTGCTTATGCAGAACCTTGTGATCATTGCAACAGAAACAACAAAGTGGTATTTGAGATTTCTTAAAGGATCCTTTGACAGATTTCCGTATCCTCCGCTGCACAAAGGTGTAGCAAGAAGCTTTACCTTTTCAATATCCCCTGTGCAGATACTTTCATAAAAAGCAATTTCCCTGTCGAATGAAGCGTGCTCAAAATTCTCTTCTCTCTGAGTAAAAAGGTGTTCGAAAAGCTTTCTGTTAGTCGAGTTATCATCGGCGGAATTATTGCTGTTCATAGTATCACTCCCTTTCGGTGCATAGCTTTTAATATTTATTATATAATAACAGAACAATTTTTTCAATATAACCGAAGCTAATTTCGTCAATATTATCAATAAAATCTGTTTTTAAAAAAGAAATGTTAATAAATTAATATACAGGCACATATTAATGATATACTTTTTACGTTCTCTGATATATAATAAACACTGAAAGTAAAACAGGTCAACGATAAGAAAACACGTATAATATCTCATCATATACTATCTCAGGAGTTGATAACATGGCTAAAGTAAAAAAACTTGAAGGATTCATGAAAGGGATCAACCTCGGCGGCTGGATCTCACAGGGCGAAAAGGATCCGGAATACATAAAAAACTTTATCACAGAAGACGACATAAAAAGAATAGCTTCATGGAAGGTCGACCATGTCAGACTTCCGGTTGACTTTGACATTATACAGGATGAAAACGAAAATCCTCTCGAACTCGGTCACCAGTGTATTGAGAACTGCATAGCATGGTGCAGAAAGTACGGACTTAATGTTGTTCTTGACATTCACAAGGCTGACGGTTATGTTTTTGACGCATACAAGGGATCAGCATTCTTCAATGATGAAAAGCTTCAGGAAAAATTCTACCGTCTGTGGGATGATCTTGCAAAAAGATACAGCAAGCACAAGGACATGCTCATTCTCGAACTTCTCAACGAAGTAGTTGATCCGAACGTTGCAGAACAGTGGAACGAGATCGCTGCGAAAGCCATAAAGGTAATAAGGGACATATCTCCTGACGTTCGTATCATAGTCGGAGGTGTTGAAAACAACGCCATCACTTCGATAAAACTCCTTGATCCTCCGGCAGACGAAAACATCATCTACACCTTCCACTGCTATGAACCGCTTATCTACACTCACCAGGGAGCACACTGGATCGATACAATGGACGTTAATTTCCGCATCGCATACCCTGCCCCGTTTAACGAATATCTGAAGCACTCAAAGGAACAGCTCGGTGAAAAGGCCGGCTTCCTCTTTAACGAAAAGTTCGGTTTCACCGAAATAGGGCCGGACTTCTTCGAAAAGCTCTTTAAGGAAGCAATAGACATCGCTGCCGAAAGAAACGTTACTCTCTACTGCGGTGAATACGGAGTTATCGACCGTGCTGATCCTAAGGAATCGATCAAATGGTACCGCGACATTCAGTCCGTATTTGAAAAATACGGTATAGGACGTGCTGCCTGGACATACAAGGAAAAGGATTTCGGTCTGATCGGATCTGCCTATGACGAGATCAGGGACGAAATAATTGCCCTTCTTTAATCAGTATTCCCATATTTGACGGATTTTCACTTACTGCCGGAAACGTACTGTGTTTCCGGCAGTATTTTTATAAAAAATTATTCTTTTTACTGGGATAAATGTATTGAAATATTATTAAAAACTTGCTATAATAGTAGTAAGTTTAAATTTCACGATGAGGTATAGAGATGGCAAGAATTATTTCAGTTATTACTCAGAAAGGCGGAGTCGGCAAGACTACCACAGTTAACGCGCTTGCAGCTACTTTAAATAAATTGGGAAGGCGAGTCCTCGCCATAGATATGGATCCTCAGGGCAATCTCTCGTTCAGTCTCGGTGCCGAGACCGAAGATGTACGTACCATTTACGACGTTATCCGGAAAGAGATGAACGCTCTCGACTGCATACAGCGCTGCAATACATCTGACGTTATACCATCTGACATCCTTCTGAGCTCCATCGAACTGGACTATACCGGAAAAAACAGAGAATTCCTTTTAAGAGAAGCTCTCGGAGACGTAAAAAAATCTTTACGACTACATTCTCATCGATTCACCTCCGAGTCTCGGTGTTCTGACAGTAAATGCGCTTGCTGCCAGCAAATACGTTATTATGCCTATGCTTCCTGACATCTTCAGTCTTCAGGGCATTGCAAAGGTATATGACGTCATTGAGCACGTAAGGCTTTCATGTAACCCGAAACTTGAAATAGGCGGAGTTCTCGTTAACCGTTACAACAGACGTTCCAAACTCCATAAAGAAGTAATGGGAACCGCTCAGCTCGTTTCAAGAAAGCTGAGTATTCCTGTTTTCAGAACAGCCATCAGAAACAGTCCCGCAATATCAGAAGCACAGTCGCTCCAGTGCGATATCACAGAATACAACAGAAGAGTAGCAGCAATAAGAGATTTTAAGGCACTTACAGAAGAATTGATCGAACGAGGCATTCTATAATTCAGACGGAGGCAGTTATGACAAATACAAGGAGAACAAAAAGAAATATAAACAAGGAACTGATGTTCAGTAAGATAATGCCTACCTACTCAACAGGTACTTATAACGAATACTATCAGAACGGCACCGAAGCCAGAGGACCGAGAGGCAGTGAGCCTGATACATTCAAAATACGCGAAAAGGTTCTTGACGCCCTGAAGGACAGAGTTCCGATGCAGGATGATGACTTTGATATGCCGCCGGTAAAGAATTCCTCTTCTGATTTTTCAGGCGAATCATACCGTCAGGCTTACCAGAATTATCATCAGAACAGTGATCGTTTTGAACAGGCACAGCAGGTACAGAGCACACGTGTGTTCCCTGTTCAGACACAGCAGACTCCTTCACACATGCAGTATACAAATGATTCATCTGTGAAGACTCCTTCCTATACGCAGTATACACAGAACACTCAGGTTCCTTCTCACATGCAGTATACGCAGGATACAGCTGTTCCGCGTGAAATACGCACTCCTGTTCAGACATCACCTGTCAGTGCAGATGTTCCGCGGTACATCAATATGACCGAGGAAGTTCTTCTCTCAAAGCTGGATGAAATGATAGCAAAATTCAAATGCTGCAGCTGTGAAAAATGCAGACAGCACATAATGCTTCAGGTACTCAACAGTGTGAAACCGGAATATGTTTATAAAAAGCCTTCAGAAGTGAGGGAACTTATAGAAAACAACAACTATGTTGATATAAATCAGCCGATAATAAAAGCGGTGCTTGAAACAAAATCAAATCCGCCGCACAAAAAGTAATCGTAAAAAGTCACAAATACCTTTATGGTTTTTTGTGACTTTTTGGTCTTTAATTCCTATGATTTCTGACGACAAATATAGTGTACGACGATGGTTAGCTATAACTGTGTCTGTATAGAAAAGTGCAACGGATTGCACTATAACGGGGAGGGAAATCCATGGAAATAAACGATACTACCAAGATCAGCTCTTTCTATCCGAAATCTGAAGTCAAAGGTGTAAAGAAGTCTTCTCAGACTTCCTCCGAATCCAGTACCGCTGCAAATGCACAGGAATCCGGTATTTCTGCACTGCAGAAGCAGGACACGTTTGTACGACAGGAAAGTGTTGCACCTACTGACACCGGTATCTACTCAAAAGAGTCAATAACAAAGACCATTGAGGAACTGGAGGATCAGAGGACTCAGGCTTTTGTATCTATGATCGAAAAAATGTTTCAGTCACAGAGCAATTCCGAGTTTCTTTCAGTAGGCGACATCACGAAGAATATCTCTCTTCACTTCAGCACCGAGGATATCGAAGCAGCAAAGGAATCCATCTCTGACGGCGGTTTCTACTCTGTCGATGCTGTAGCAACAAGGATAATGGACATGGCAATGTCACTTGCAGGAGACGATCCTGCAAAAATTTCCGTGATGCGCGATGCAGTTACAAAGGGATTTGGTAAAGCAGCAGAAACCCTTCATCTTAAAGAAGACGATATGCCTGACATTACTAAGGACACCCTTGCAGAGGTAATGAAACGTTTTGACGACTGGGAGGAATCCTACAAAACAACCGAAGAGAATGTCTGACTAAAAGATTATTTCCGGCTCGGGGATTAGCTGTATTTATAACAATACAGCTAATTTTTTGTCCGGACGCAGATAAACACTTTCCCGCTCAGCTTAAATTAGCGGAAACACAAGGAGAATACACATTGGAAATCACATATATTCACGAACCGACTGATCTGCAGTGCGGACAGGCGGTTCTTGCTATGCTTGCAGGAACGACTGTGGATGAGATAATCACATTTCTTGACAACGAACGTGAAACCACTCTGAAGGAAATGAAGAAAGCAGCCGCTCACTACGGACTTGTAATGAGTCCGCACAGGATCGAAGTCCGTGACAGAGCAGAGCTTCCTGAAACATGCATACTCAGTCTTGAAACGCCACGCTGCTGGCACTGGTCGCTCTACTGCAGGGGCGTATTCTATGATCCTGAGCATGGTGTTATGGACAATTTTCCTGAAGCAAACCGAAAGTACTACTGGGAGATAAAACGCAATGAACGATGAACTGACAAAACGAAGATTTGAAGATCTGGCAGACAAGGCGTTCCGAAGCAGTCACTACACTTTTACATCTTTTCTGACCGAGGCTGAGCTTTCCGAATTCTATACTGTAAAGCACCTCTCCCCTTCCTCATACACGATATGGGGCGGCAGAGAAAACGCTGACAGGGTCATGATACGCTTCGGAAACCCTGAAGAGCTTGGCTACACAGAAGAATTCCCTATAAAATGCATTGTCATCGAACCGCTGTCAAAAAAAATTCGCCGAGGAACTGACCCATCGCGACTTTCTTGGATGTCTTATGAATCTCGGTATAAAACGCTCGGAAACAGGCGATATTATTGTAAACGAAAAAGCTGCATACGTCTTCTGCACTGAAAAAATGGCAGAGTACATATGCAGCGAAATAACACGCGTTCGTCATACCGTGGTCTCATGCAGAATAACCGAAGAACTGCCGGAGATCGCCGGAACGTCACCGTCTTCGCTTGAAATACAGGCCGCCTCTGAACGTATTGACGGGGTGATATCTAAGGTTTTCCACATTTCGAGAAGTAATTGTTCAGAACTTTTCCGTGAAAAGAAGATCTTCGTAAACGGAAGGCTCAATGAAAACAGCAGTTATCTTCTCAAGGAAGACGACAAGATATCAGTCCGCGGTTTCGGAAAGTTCATCTTCAAAGGAATAAGCGGAACCACACGTAAAGGAAACAAGATCATTACTGTTGAGAAGTTCTGATCTTCACTTCTTCATACATGAAAAAGAATACCAAAACGAAGCTCAGCATATCCGGCACGTATTTGTACCGGATATGCTGAGTTTTTTCAGATATTTTCAAGTATTTTTTCAGTCATCTCAGTGCAGCTGAGCGCATTTCCACCGGATGTTCCAAGAAGATCTGCAGTTCTGAAACCTTTTTCAAGAACTGCGTCCACTGCCTTTTCAATGCAGTCTGCTTCTTCTTTCAGATCAAATGAATAGCGGAGCATCATAGCCGCCGACAGAACGGTTGCTATCGGATTTGCCTTGTTCTGACCGGCAATGTCGGGTGCAGAACCGTGTATAGGTTCGTACATGCCGCGCTTTGTGCTTCCGAGTGAAGCAGATGCAAGCATGCCGATGGAACCGGTTATCTGGGAAGCTTCATCGGACAGGATGTCACCGAACATGTTTGAAGTAACTATTACGTCAAACTGACCGGGATTTCTTACAAGCTGCATGGCCGCATTGTCAACGAGCATGTCGGAGTACTCAACTTCCGAGTATTCCTTCGACATTTCATGCATGATCTCACGCCACAGACGCGATGTTTCGAGTACATTCGCCTTGTCGATGCTTACAAGCTTTCTGTTTCTCTTCATCGCTGTCTCAAAGGCCACCCTGCCGATACGTTCGATCTCCATTCGGCTGTATGCTTCCGTATCAAACGCCTCAGGACCGTATTTTCCCTCGCGTCTTCCGCGCTCACCGAAGTAGATGCCGCCTGTCAGCTCGCGGACTATCATCAGTTCAAAACCACCCGCAACAATATCCGCTCTCAGCGGTGAGGCATTCTTAAGTGCCGGGTAAAGCTTTGCCGGACGAAGATTTGTAAACAGTCCGAGAGCCGATCTTATACCGAGCAGTGCCTTTTCAGGTCTTTTGCCTCCCGGCAGGTTATCCCACTTCGGACCTCCCACCGCTCCGAGGAGGACACTGTCGCTTGCAAGACATCCCTTTACCGTTTCCTCCGGAAGCGGCTCACCCGTTGCATCGATCGCACATCCGCCGATAAGGTAAGGGGTAAACTCAAACTCATGGCCGTACTTTGCACCAACCTTTTTCAGCACTTCAACTGCGCTGTCAACTATCTCAGGACCGATACCGTCGCCCTTCAGTAATGCTATACTGTATTTCATGAGCGTATCCTCCTACTTTATTATTCCGTCGGCGATGGACTTTACAAGTCCGCCGTTTTCAATGATCTTCTGAACGAATTCAGGGAACGGTGCAGTCTTATACTGCTTCCCTGTTGTTTTGTTTGTGATAACGCCTGCGTCCATGTCTGCCACTACTTCATCTCCCTCGGATATTTCAGCAGCAGCCTCAGGACATTCAACTATTCCGAGCCCTATGTTGATGGCATTTCTGTAAAAGATACGAGCAAAGCTCTTTGCGATAACTATTGAAATTCCGCTCTCCTTTATCGCAATAGGTGCATGTTCCCTTGATGAACCGCATCCGAAATTCTGGCCTGCCACCATTATGTCCCCGGCCTTTACCCTGCCTGTAAATAAAGTATCTAGGTCTTCCATGCAGTGTGAAGCCAGTTCCTTTCTGTCGCTGGTGTTAAGATATCTTGCCGGGATTATAACGTCTGTGTCAACGTTGTCGCCGTACTTAATTACTGTGCCTTCGTATTTCATAGCAAATACCTCCGTAAATCACGCCATTACTGCTGCAGGATCAGCAAGTTTTCCGGCAACGGCACTCGCTGCCGCAACAGCCGGACCTGCAAGATAAACCTCCGAACCCGGATGTCCCATTCTTCCCACAAAGTTTCTGTTCGTTGTCGCAACTGCACGCTCGCCTTCCGCGAGAATGCCCATGTGTCCGCCGAGACACGGTCCGCAGGTCGGTGTCGAAACAACTGCACCGGCTTCAATGAATGTTTTAAGATATCCTTTTTCCATTGCTTCAAGGTAAATCTTCTGGGTAGCCGGAATAATTATTGTCCTTACGTGCGGTGCGACCTTTCTTCCTTTGAGTATCTCCGCTGCTGCCGCCAGATCTTCAAGCCTTCCGTTTGTACATGATCCGATAACGACCTGATCTATTCTGACATCGCCAATCTCGTCAAATGTTTTTGCATTTTCCGGAAGATGAGGGAAAGCAACTGTTGACTTAATTTCGGAAAGATCTATCTCAATAACTCTTTCGTAAACTGCATCCTCATCAGCTTTATAGATAACCGGTTTTCTGTCGCTGTGTTCGGCAATGTACTTAAGTGTGATGTCATCCACTTCAAAAATGCCGTTCTTTGCACCGGCTTCAATAGCCATGTTTGCAATGCACAGCCTGTCGTCCATGCTGAGGCTCATAAGGCCTTCGCCTGTAAATTCCATGGACTTGTAAAGTGCTCCGTCAACACCTATCATACCGATTATGTGAAGAATAAGATCCTTTCCGGAAACGTACTTTCTGAAGCTTCCCTTAAGAACGAATTTTATAGCTTCAGGTACTTTGAACCATGCCTTTCCTGTCGCCATTCCGCAGGCCATGTCCGTTGAACCCACTCCGGTCGAGAAAGCACCGAGAGCGCCGTAGGTACAGGTGTGTGAATCGGCACCGATAACTGCATCTCCTGCAACAACAAGCCCTTTTTCCGGAAGCAGAGCGTGTTCAATGCCCATCTGTCCGACGTCGAAGAAATTGGTGATCGACTTTTCACCGCAGAACTCACGGCACATCTTACACTGCTCTGCTGCCTTGATGTCCTTGTTCGGAGCGAAATGGTCCATGACCATTGTCACCTTATCCTTATCGAAAACATCTTTTTTTCCGAGTTTGTTAAATTCCTTTATGGCAACCGGAGATGTGATGTCGTTTCCGAGCACCAGATCAAGATCGACCATGATTAGTTCGCCGCTTTCGACCTTATCCACTCCGGCATGAGCAGCCAGTATCTTCTGAGTCATTGTCATTCCCATAATTACGCCCTGCTTTCTTTCATAGATTTATTTACTGCGCTTACAAGTGCCTTTGCTGAAGACATTATGATATCGGTGTCGATACCGGTTCCCCATGAAAGGCTTCCGTCTTCATTTTTGATTCCCACATAGGAAACAGCCTTTGATGCTGAACTGCTTTCAAGAGCGTGTTCCGTATAGGTCTCTATCGTGTATTTAAGTCCGAGGTAGGACTTGAGGGCATTGCTTACAGCATCGAGACGACCGTTACCGTTATTTGTTATGCTCGCCTTTTTGCCGTTATACTCGAGGGTGATGTTGGCCTCGATACCGTCACCCTGCACGTAGTGGATCTCTTTGATAGTTACCGGCGTACTGATGTTTACGTATTCTTCTGTGAATATTCTGAACACATCGCCCGGAAGAAGTTCCTTGTGTGCGTGATCGGAGATGTTCTTCACCTTGTAGCCGAATTCCTCTCTCATCTTCACCGGAATATTCATGCCGAACTTTGTTTCCATGAGATATCCTATGCCGCCCTTGCCGGACTGGCTGTTGATCCTGATGACATCGGTCTCGTAGGTACGTCCCACATCGGAAGGATCGATCGGAAGATACGGAACGTTCCACATGTCACAGCCTTTGTTTTCACGCCACTTCATGCCCTTGGCTATGGCATCCTGATGCGATCCGCTGAAAGCAGCAAACACGAGCTGGCCGCTGTATGGCTGACGTTCGTAGACTCTCATTCTTGTGACATTTTCGTAAACTTCAGTTATTTCCGGAATATTCGAAAAATCAAGTCCCGGATCAACGCCCTGTGAGAACATGTTGAGTGCAAGAGTGATTATATCAACGTTTCCGGTACGCTCGCCGTTTCCGAAAAGAGTACCTTCAACACGGTCAGCACCAGCGAGAAGTCCCATTTCGGTATCTGCGATCGCACATCCGCGGTCGTTGTGCGGGTGGAGTGAGACAATAACATTCTCACGGTATTTAAGATTCTCACACATGTACTCGACCTGATTGGCATAGACATGAGGCATTGAATGTGAGACCGTAACAGGGAGATTGATTATCACCTTGTCATCAGCCTTCGGCTTCCACACATCGAGAACTGCATTGCATATCTCGAGTGCATATTCAGGTTCCGTTCCGGTAAAGCTTTCAGGTGAATATTCAAAACGGAAATTGCCTTCCGTCTTTTCACGGTATTCCATACAGAGCTTTGCGCCCGATACGGCAATTTCGGTTATTTCCTCCTTGCTTTTCTTAAATACCTGTTCACGCTGTGCAACAGAAGTTGAATTGTAAAGATGTATTATAGCATTTTTCGCACCTTTGAGTGCTTCAAAGGTTTTTGCGATTATGTGTTCACGTGACTGAGTAAGTACCTGAATAGATACATCGTCCGGGATCATATCATTTTCAATAAGCGTCCGGCAGAATTCATACTCCGTTTCGGAAGCAGCCGGAAATCCGATCTCGATCTCCTTAAAACCGATCTTTATGAGCATTTTGTAGAACTCGAGTTTTTCCTCAAGGCTCATCGGAGTAATGAGAGCCTGATTACCGTCCCTGAGGTCTACACTGCACCACTGCGGCGCCTTGTCAATGTAGGACTTTTCGGTCCATTTCATTTTTGTCTTCGGAGCTTCAAAAAACTGTCTGGTGTACTTGTCTGCATTTTTCATAGCAAAAATTCCTTTCAAAGAAAAAATAATTTTTGCAGATGACTAATCACTGTCATTTAAATTTTTCGCCGCGGATCTGATCGTCCGCATACGAAATAATATAAACAGCGATGCTGAATGGATTTTCCACTGCAGGGAGTCAGATCCTGCCGGCATAGGATCTTCTCAAATATCCCGGATAAAACAAAAACGTCCCTTTTATGTTCCTTTCGAAACATAAAAGAGACGAAGTAATTTTTCTCCGTGGTACCACTCTTTTTGGTATGCTTATATGCACACCCACTCATCCGCATCATTCAATACGTTTCTCTGTAACGGGAGAACCCGTTCAAGCTTACTCGTTATCTTTCAGCCGACTGCTCAGGGAGGAGCTATGACCATTATCATCTTACTGCCTCGCACCAAACGGCAGCTCTCTGAAAAGACTTCAAAGGTTTTATTTCCCTTCATCGCATTTGTATGTGTTTATTATAATCGGTTTTCATGTAATTGTCAATAGGAAATTTAAAATAATTCAGAATTAAACACGATCTTAACCTGCAGGCCGCCTTTCAGGTTATATTCCGTAATGAGCCGGTCAGCGGCTGCTTCTGCTGAATCTCCGTTTATATTGAACCGTCCGCTCATTCCGATACTTTTGTATTTGGCTCCATAGCATGTGATATCTTTTTTTATTTCCCTTATCAGTTCTTTCCTGTGACTCTGCTTATACTCTTCATTATCATATACTTCATCATTTTCATCTGTATAAATAATTCTTTCAAAAATATTCTCAGGAGAATCATAAAGCTCTATTCTTAAAAAATCCGGTGACTGAATGTATCTTTTTATCCCTGTTATATAATACACCGGTGTGACAGCGAGTACAAGATCATCATTATGATGAATAATATTTCTAAGAACTTCTCCCCGTTTCATATCTCTGTCATACAGCCAGCCAGTATTGACAAAGCTGTCAATAGTAGTATTGAAATACTTCTTAACTTCATCATCAAGATCAAAATACTTATACCCTAACTTTTTCGCGAGTATTTCCCCGACAGTAGATTTTCCGACACATGATACACCAAACAACAATATTTTCATAAATGATCCTTTTCTAAAATCAAATAAAACTTCTGTAATAATCTATTCCCTTTGATATTCTCATTTTCCTATAGAATAATATTATCATAATTCAGTCTTTTTTTCAAGCCGTCATGTGTTAACAGATAACCATCATGATACTGTAAAGAATTCCGCAAGGAATAAAAAAACAGTGAACATTAAAATAAATATAATGTTCACTGTACTTGATGTTTCTTTGAAAATTACTCGATAATAGCGTCCTTTTCGCCCTTTGAAATAACGATCGTACCCTGTTCCTCGAGCTTTCTGATAACTGCAATGATCCTCTGCTGAGCTTCTTCAACGTCACTCATACGGATATTAT
Organism: Ruminococcus sp. HUN007; assembly: GCF_000712055.1. Classification (NCBI taxonomy): domain Bacteria; kingdom Bacillati; phylum Bacillota; class Clostridia; order Eubacteriales; family Oscillospiraceae; genus Ruminococcus; species Ruminococcus sp. HUN007. The sequence goes on from NZ_JOOA01000002.1 coordinate 895,794, forward strand.
GCAGGTACTGCATATCTGTCTTGATAGTTTCCTGCTGACGCTGCGACATGTTTCCGAAAATAGCATCGGAGATCTCCTGCGAAGCAGTCTTGAGTGCAATTGTAAGGTCTTTGGTGTCGCATTCTCTGATGAACGCCTGGATCTCCATGTTGTCGAGACGCGTGATGTCTTCGAAAACGAACATTCTCTTTCTGATTTCCTCGACAAGCTCCGGAGTAGTTCCGCTGATCTCGTCGAAAATGTATTTTTCCGTCTTCATATCGACGTTGTTCATTACTTCGGCAAGATACTTGATACCGCCGACTTCCGCCATATCAACAGAAGCCATTGAACCGAGCTTCTTGAGCATGATGTTTTCAACGACCTTGATGACTTCCGGTGAAGTACGGTCAAGATTAGCAATACGCTGGAAAACGCTGACCTGAAGGTTAGGAGGCAGTTCCGCAAGTATCTTGGACGCCACCTCAGGAGCGGTATACGAGAGAACAAGAGCGATCGTCTGCGGATGCTCGTTCTGTATCATCATGAGTATTGTTTTGTAGTCAACTTTCTTGAGAAATTCAAAAGCGACCTGACGACCGTTTTTGTTGATCCTCTCCATAACTTCCCCGGCTCTTTCCTTACCGAACGCCTTGAGAAGAACGTCTTTGGCATAGGACTCACCGCCCTCGGCGATAACCTTCTGCTGAACGCACTGTTCATAGAATTCATTCATTATCTCCTGTGACTGCTGAGGAGTAATGGAATCCATTTTTGATATCTGAATAGACAGCTCTTCTATTTCATCATCACGCAAATATTTGAATATTTCCGAAGAAACATCTGCCCCGAGTGCGATGATGATCGAAGCTGCCTTAGTAATCGAATCCATTTTGGCTTTCAATCTTGTTTCACTTCCCTCGAATAATCATAATAAAAGTCATATATATTATTTTAACATTAACTAAAATAAAATTCAATAGCAGATATAATATTTAATTGATTTTTACAAGAAAAGCGTTGTCAGGAGCCACTCTGCTGCCCCTTATATTAAGAAGCCAGTCAGCAATTTTGTTTATGCCGGTCTGGAATTTTTCATTTGCCTTTATTTCTTCCGAGAAAAGTGAATCGTGAACTGCTGTACAGTAAACTGTTCCTTCGCTTACGGTATCAACTTCAGCCCATACATACTCGGCATCATTTCCTGATCCTTCAGCGGCATCCAGTTTTACCTTTACTATGCCCTTTGCTCCCGGTACAGCAAAACCCTTGATGAAATGAGGAATAGTCTCCTGTGCGAGTACAGTGATTCTTTCTGACTCTTCCGGAGAGTATTCTATAACAGCCTTTTCAAGTGAAAACGGAGTCACATCACTTGCTCTTACCAGTTTCTTTTCACCGCCGTCATTAGGTCCGATAAACAGAATACCGTTGAAAAGCTGCTGGACCCTTGGTCTTCTTTTGCCTGTTCCAAGTACACCCTCAGGATATACCCCTTCTTCGCCTTTCCAGAAACGCCATGAAGTAGTAAGCTTCTTTCCGTCTTCAAGTGAGGCAACATCAAACGGTTCCATTTCACCCGGGAATGTTCTCTCTGTTATAGCCTTGTTGGCAGTAATGCTGATTGCCGTAGCGTAAAAGTCAATGTTCTTTCCTTCGGCGTTTATTACTTCAAGTTCCATAAATCCGCAGCGGTTAAGTCCCTGTGTAAAGATCCATGCTCTTTCACTGCCTTCAGAGGAATTTTCCCTGTCAGCTGCAATATTGATAGAATAGATATATGACGGACCCGGTGATACTGCCGATGCTGCGACCTGTCTGAGCCATACCGGTGAGAAGATCCTTCTTACATTGAAGTCAGCCACTGCTGCAAGTTCAGGTACTGCACAGTTAAGCAGCTTAAGCTGGAAATGATGAGAAGCAAGTATATCATCACTGAATGTAAGTGAAACAGTCAGTCCGACTTTCGCCTGCTTGATCTGCTTCATGCATTCATCCGGAACAGGATGGCTGAACATGAAGTCAGGAGATATTGCACTTACCGGCTCTATTTTAAGATCCACCACAAATTCCATGTCTTTGTATCCGACAGTGATCATAGGACACATGTTCTTGTCATCGAAAGAAATATTCTTAAGATCAAATTCTTCATTTGCTTTTATTCTGTCATAGATAAGACCCGGTGTATCTATATCTGCATCATTCATAGGAATACCCATGATGTATGAAGTGGTTTTTTTGATTATTCCGCTTTTCATATTTTCCTCCCTCAGAGTACTTCAACCATTTCAAGAACTACGTCTGCTACCCTTTTGGCTGCTATCTTTTCAAATTCATCAAATGACATAGCGCCTTCGTCATCAGCATTGTCAGAAATGCATCTTACGCTTACGAAAGGCACTTCATTTAAATATGCGCAGTGTCCGACCGCTGCACTTTCCATATCAACAGCAAACGGATCGAACTTTTCCTTGATACCGTTTTTTACAGCTGTATCTGTGATAAATGCTTCACCGGAAACAATCCTGCCGACAAAGCTCTTTACACCCTGCTTTGTACAGGTATTAACAGCTGTTTGAATAAGTTTTTCATCCGCTTTGAAAATTCCGCAGTAAGGCGGATAATCCTTCAGAAAATGAAGGTCAAGATCATGCGGAAGAACTTCATTTGAAACAACTATGTCGCATACTTTTATACTGCTGTCCATACCACCGGCAATACCTGCGTTGATGACTGCATCAGGCCTGAAATTATCTATAAGCACCTGTGCACATAACGCAGCATTGACCTTTGCGATACCGCAGCATGCATTAATAACTTTTTTACCGGATACTTCATTGATATAAAAGTCAAATCCTGAAATACGCTTTATTTCCGCATCTTTAAGAGTATTTCTGATGTCTGCAAGTTCCGATGGCATAGCACCGATTATTCCGATTGTATTCATTTTTCTGATTTCCTTTCACTGGTTTTCTGAAAATGGCTGAATAAAATTAAGGCAGGAAATTTGTTGAATGAAACTTCCTGCTTTAATCATCTGTTTATGTTTAGTTTACAGATATAAAAGATCAGAGCTTAACGATCTCGCCCATAAGATTGCCTGAAGCACCAACAGCGTTTGATTCGTCTGTATCGATGTGCATAGCTCTTGCAAACTTATCTGAAACACGAACTACAACGTCGCCGAGAATAGCTTTTCTTCCGTTTGTGTCAAGCTTAACCCATACGATGTCCTTGTCCTTTACGCCGAGTTCTTCAGCATCAGCAGGTGTAAGGTGAATGTGACGCTTAGCAACGATAACACCTTCGCTGATCTCAACTTCGCCGCATGGACCAACGATCTTACATGCACCTGAACCAGAAATGTCGCCTGATTCTCTTACAGGAGCTGCAATACCGATAGAACGTGCATCTGTTGCTGATAATTCAACCTGGTTTGCTGAACGTACAGGTCCGAGGATAGATACGTTAGCGAGTTCCTTCTTAGGTCCAATGATTGTTACTCTTTCTTCGCTGGCAAACTGGCCTGGCTGTGAAAGATCCTTCTTGTGTGTAAGAGTTGCACCCTTGCCGAAAAGTGTTTCAAGAGCTTCCTGAGTTACGTGTACGTGTCTTGCTGATGTTTCAACAATAAAATTTTTAGCCATTTTTTAAAAAACTCCTTTAATGAATTTCTTTTATCTTAATAATTGTACTACTTTTTGCATTATTCGTCAAGGTATCGGTATAAAAAAAGAAAGCATTCTGCAACCAATGCAAAATGCTTTTAAGTGCGAGCGACGGGACTTGAACCCGTACGTCGAAGACACACGCCCCTCAAACGTGCCTGTCTGCCAATTCCAGCACGCTCGCATATTAAGTTAGACCTTTCGGTCAGTGCACCATCGGGGGCTCGAACCCAGGACCCACTGATTAAGAGTCAGTTGCTCTACCAACTGAGCTAATGGTGCATATAAGTGCCGGCGTCTATCTATCTTCCCGGGTCGTCGCCAACCGAGTATTTTCGACGTAAAAGAGCTTAACTTCTGTGTTCGGAATGGGAACAGGTGGGACCTCTTTGCCATTAACACCGACTATCTTTAAACTGAATATTCCGATTTCTTTCTACGATTTCTCTACAGACTTTCCTGATACTCTAGGAAAAGCCCTCGACCGATTAGTACTCACTCGCTTAACACCTCACGATGCTTACACGTTAAGCCTATCAACCTCTTAGTCTTTGAGGGGTCTTACTCTTTCGATGGGATATCTTATCTTAAGGCCGGCTTCACGCTTAGATGCCTTCAGCGTTTATCCGATCCGCACTTAGCTGCCCAGCTGTGCCACTGGCGTGACAACTGGTGCACCAGAGGTGCGTCCATCCCGGTCCTCTCGTACTAGGGACAGCTCCTTTCAAATATCCTTCGCCCACGACAGATAGGGACCGAACTGTCTCACGACGTTCTGAACCCAGCTCGCGTACCGCTTTAATTGGCGAACAGCCAAACCCTTGGGACCGAATTCAGCCCCAGGATGCGATGAGCCGACATCGAGGTGCCAAACCTCCCCGTCGATGTGGACTCTTGGGGGAGATCAGCCTGTTATCCCCAGGGTAGCTTTTATCCGTTGAGCGACGGCATTTCCACTCACATACCGCCGGATCACTAACTCCAACTTTCGTTCCTGCTCGACCCGTCAGTCTCGCAGTCAGGCTGGCTTTTGCGTTTACACTCTCTGGTATGGTTTCCATCCATACTGAGCCAACCTTTGAGCGCCTCCGTTACCTTTTAGGAGGCGACCGCCCCAGTCAAACTGCCCACCTAACATTGTCCCCTGACCAGATTCATGGTCACAGGTTAGAATTCCAGCACTTCAAGAGTGGTATCCCAACAGCGACTCCACACAAACTGACGTCCGTGTTTCCCAGTCTCCCACCTATCCTGTACATGAAATACCGAAATCCAATATTAAGCTACAGTGAAGCTCCATGGGGTCTTTCCGTCTAGTCGCAGGTAACCGGCATCTTCACCGGTACTACAATTTCGCCGGGTAGGTTGTTGAGACAGTGCCCAAATCGTTACACCATTCGTGCGGGTCAGAACTTACCTGACAAGGAATTTCGCTACCTTAGGACCGTTATAGTTACGGCCGCCGTTTACCGGGGCTTCAATTCAGAGCTCTCACTCCTCCTCTTAACCTTCCGGCACCGGGCAGGTGTCACCCCATATACGTCATCTTTCGATTTAGCATAGAGCTGTGTTTTTGCTAAACAGTCGCTTGGGCCTATTCTCTGCGACTCATTTCTGAGTACCCCTTCTCCCGAAGTTACGGGGTCAACTTGCCGAGTTCCTTAACAACCTTTCTCCCGTTGGCCTTAGAATTCTCTTCCTGTCTACCTGTGTCGGTTTGCGGTACGGGCTCCTTGTATATTCACATGACTTTTCTCGCCTCTTTCCACTAATACTTCCCGCTATTGCAGTCCCTTACGACCGGGGCAACCAGCGCCCGGCTATTCGCTTCAAAAGTGTCCTCATGCTTAAATACTTCGGAGGCTACGGAATTTCCACCGTATGTGCATCGGCTACGCGTTTCCGCCTCACCTTAGCTCCCGGCTTACTAGGAGCGGACGAACCTTCCTCCTAAAACCTTAGACTTTCGGCCATTATGATTCTCACATAATTCTCGCTACTCATTCCGGCATTCTCACTCGTATCTCGTCCACCATCGCTTCCGCTATGACTTCACCCTCGATACGACGCTCCTCTACCACTGATACTTGCGTATCAATCCCAAGCTTCGGTACAGATTTTAGCCCCGTTGAATTTTCGGCGCAGGGTCACTCGACCAGTGAGCTATTACGCACTCTTTTAATGAGTGGCTGCTTCTAAGCCAACATCCTGGTTGTCTGGGCAACCCCACATCCTTTTCCACTTAAACCTGTTTGGGGACCTTAGCTGTGGGTCTGGGCTCTTTCCCTTTTGACCGTGAGACTTATCTCACACGGTCTGACTGCTGTGATCTTATTATCCGGCATTCTTAGTTTGATAGGGTTCAGTAATCTCTCGACCCCTAGCCCATTCAGTGCTTTACCTCCGGTAATCATTCACAACGCTAGCCCTAAAGCTATTTCGAGGAGAACCAGCTATATCCGAGTTCGATTGGAATTTCTCCGCTAGCCACACCTCATCCGCCACCTTTTCAACGGGGGTCGGTTCGGCCCTCCATGGAGCTTTACCTCCACTTCAGCCTGGACATGGCTAGGTCACTCGGTTTCGGGTCTATCTCACTCAACTTAACGCCCTGTTAAGACTCGCTCTCGCTTCGGCTCCGTACCTTAAGTACTTAACCTTGCTGAGTAAGATAACTCGCCGGACCATTCTACAATAGGTACCATATCACACCTTGACGTGCTCTATGTGCTTGTAAGCATATGGTTTCAGGTTCTTTTTCACTCCCCTCCCGGGGTTCTTTTCACCTTTCCTTCACAGTACTCTTCGCTATCGGTCATTGGGTAGTATTCAGGCTTGGAGGGTGGTCCCCCCGGCTTCCCACCGGATTTCACGTGTCCGGCGGTACTCTGGATCCTGCTCGCTTTCTCGTCTTTTCGCTTACATGACTGTCACATTCTCTGGTGTGCCTTCCCATGCACTTCAGCTAAAACTTAAAATGCTAAATGCAGTCCTCAACCCCGGGAGCATTGCTGTTCCCGGTTTGGCCTCTTTCGCTTTCGCTCGCCACTACTCACAAAATCTCGTTTGATTTCTCTTCCTCCCCCTACTTAGATGTTTCAGTTCAGGGGGTTCCCCTCATACAGCTATTGATTCACTGTATGATGCATGACTGTTAATCATGCGGATTGCTCCATTCGGAAATCTGCGCATCAATGCTTGCTTACAGCTCCGCGCAGCTTATCGCAGCTGACCACGTCCTTCATCGGCTCCCAATGCCAAGGCATTCTCCATACGCTCTTATTAGCTTTACCTTTTGTATCAGTTCGAAATTATGTCTGTAGAATTTTGTTACCTGACTATTAAAAAAACTTGTTTTTTTAAATTGTCGTTCTTCTTCTCGTAGTTTTAATATCTTAATATTCAGTTTTCAAGATGCTATGTTAAGAATACTTTTTAAGTATCCTCAAAATTGAACAATGTCTTACCCATGAACTAACCTTAGGAATTTTGTTCTTCTTAGAAGAACGGTTCTCCTTAGAAAGGAGGTGATCCAGCCGCACCTTCCGATACGGCTACCTTGTTACGACTTCACCCCAGTCATCAATCCCACCTTCGACAGCGTCCTCCTTGCGGTTGGACTACTGGCTTCGGGTGTTACCGACTCCCATGGTGTGACGGGCGGTGTGTACAAGGCCCGGGAACGTATTCACCGCAGCATGCTGATCTGCGATTACTAGCAATTCCGACTTCATGCAGGCGGGTTGCAGCCTGCAATCCGAACTGAGACAATTTTTCGGGTTTTGCTTTACATCGCTGTATTGCTTCCCTCTGTTCGATTGCCATTGTAGTACGTGTGTAGCCCAGGTCATAAGGGGCATGATGATTTGACGTCATCCCCACCTTCCTCCGTTTTGTCAACGGCAGTCCCATTAGAGTGCTCTTGCGTAGCAACTAATGGTAAGGGTTGCGCTCGTTGCGGGACTTAACCCAACATCTCACGACACGAGCTGACGACAACCATGCACCACCTGTCTTTGTGTCCGAAGACATATCAATCTCTTGATATTTCACTCGATGTCAAGACCTGGTAAGGTTCTTCGCGTTGCTTCGAATTAAACCACATACTCCACTGCTTGTGCGGGCCCCCGTCAATTCCTTTGAGTTTCAGCCTTGCGGCCGTACTCCCCAGGTGGATTACTTATTGTGTTAACTGCGGCACGGAAGGGGTCAGTCCCCCCACACCTAGTAATCATCGTTTACAGCGTGGACTACCAGGGTATCTAATCCTGTTTGCTCCCCACGCTTTCGAGCCTCAGCGTCAGTTAAAGCCCAGTAAGCCGCCTTCGCCACTGATGTTCCTCCTAATATCTACGCATTTCACCGCTACACTAGGAATTCCGCTTACCTCTACTTCACTCAAGAACCACAGTTTCAAATGCAGTCTGCCAGTTGAGCCGGCATATTTCACATCTGACTTGCAGTCCCGCCTACACTCCCTTTACACCCAGTAATTCCGGATAACGCTTGCTCCCTACGTATTACCGCGGCTGCTGGCACGTAGTTAGCCGGAGCTTCCTTCTCGGGTACCGTCATTTTCGTCCCCGATGACAGAGGTTTACAATCCGAAAAACCTTCTTCCCTCACGCGGCATCGCTGCATCAGGCTTGCGCCCATTGTGCAATATTCCCCACTGCTGCCTCCCGTAGGAGTCTGGGCCGTGTCTCAGTCCCAATGTGGCCGTTCAACCTCTCAGTCCGGCTACTGATCGTTGCCTTGGTGGGCCGTTACCTCACCAACCAGCTAATCAGACGCGAGCCCATCTTTCAGCGATAAATCTTTGATATCAATACGATGCCGTATCAATATGTTATGAGGTATTACCATCCGTTTCCAGAAGCTATCCCTCTCTGAAAGGCAGGTTGCTCACGTGTTACTCACCCGTCCGCCACTAAGTTTAAAAGAGCAAGCTCTCTTAAACTCCGTTCGACTTGCATGTGTTAGGCGTGCCGCCAGCGTTCATCCTGAGCCAGGATCAAACTCTTTATAAAAGTTCTATAATAACCTTTTCAGGTTTATTATCTTTCCTGTACTCTGTTCAGAATACTTAGCTGCAGATTTTTTTGTCTTCTGCTTGACTTCTTAAATAATTCAAGAGAATTTAATCTCAAAGAATCTTCAAGGGTATTGTTTAGTGCATTGTTCAATTTTCAAGATACTTATTATTCTGTCTTTCGGAGTGTTCCCTCGTCCGACAGCTTTTTAATTATATCACGCCGCAAGGCACTTGTCAACACTTTTTTCAGAATTTTTCTTTAATTTTTCGGGTTTGTTAATGTTCCACAGTTTATTTGTCACTCATGGATTTTTTATATTAACAAATCCGGTCATTAATCATTTCATTTATTATTACTTTCATAAGGAAATTCTGATTATCATGAAATACGAGGGTAAAGCACCACCATCTTCCCGCTCGGAAATACGGCGAAACCATATTTCTGATTTAATCAGTGTTTTCTCAGGAAAACTTTAAACTCGGCACCACCGTCTTCTGATGAAGAAACAGTTATGTAGCCGCCTTCGCTTTCGATTATCTGACGGCTGAGATAGAGGCCTATGCCTACGCCGTTCTGTTCCCTTACTGCTTTGCCTCGGTAGAACCTTCCGAATATCAGATGCTGCTCATCTTCAGGGATTCCGGGACCGTTATCTTCTACAGTTATACAGACAAACATCTCGTACGGCTCTGCGCTGATTTTTATCGTGCTGTTTTCCGGGCAGTATTTTACCGCATTGTCTGTGATATTGAAAAGCGCTTCCGCAGTCCATTTTACATCAAAGCAGGCTGCTGTATTTTCAGAAGAATATTCGATTTTTATATTTTTCGCTTTTGCTGACGGAGCGACCTGACCGATTACCTGTCTTACAAGGTCGTCGGTATTGTTTTCTGTAACAGTCATCTGGAATGTTCCGGATTCAAGGCGGGATGTTTTCACAAGTGATTTTATCAGAAATTCAAGTTTTTGCGACTGTGAACGTATCTCGTTTACACACATGCGGCTCTGCTCGTCGAGGGGCTGCTCTTCAAGGATCTGTGTGTAGAGAAGGATGTTTGAAAGCGGTGTTTTGGTCTGATGTGAAATATCGGACACGAGTTCCTTCAGCTTTTTCCGCTCATCTTCTGTTTTCTGCGCGGAAAGCTTTGAAGATGTAAGATAGCGCAGCCATTTCGATTCAAGTTTTGAAAGTCTGGTCTCGCTGTAGTCGGATTCCTTAAATGTTCCGTTTATTCCGTCTTCAAGCATTTTATCAAGACGGTCAAGAGTTCTTTTTATGCCGAACATCAGTTCACCCTCCAGAGGTATCCGATACCGTAAACTGTTTTTATTGTTTCAGACGCTTCAAGTTTCTTACGCAGACGGTTCACGGTTACTGAAAGTGCGTTTTCATCAACGTATTCCTCGCTTCCGGTCCACACTGCATCGATCAGCTTTTCTCTGGTCAGAGTCTGGTTTTTGTTTCTGATGAGGCACCTTAAAAGCTTCTGTTCGGTCTTGCTGAGTTCCACCGGATCTCCTTTGACTGTAAACTCCATTTTTTCAAAGTCGAAAAAGTATGTTCCGTCGTCATAGCATGAGGCTCCGGACTGTGATGATCTTTTAAGGATCTTATCTATTCTCGCTCTTAAGACCATGAGGCTGAAGGGCTTGGTTATGTAATCGTCGGCACCGAGTTCAAGTCCGGTGACTTCATCTGTTTCAAGGTCATTGGCTGTCAGAATAATTACTGGCGTATCGGAAGTACGGCGAAGTTTTTCAAGGAAATCAAATCCGTATCCGTCAGGAAGATTCACATCAAGTATTATAAGGTCGGCGGAGTCAGGATCTTTAACTTCGCCAAGGCTGTAAAACTGCTTAAAGGAATATCCGGTGTTTTTAAGCGCCAGGGCTATTCCGTTATTCAGGGCATTGTCATCTTCTACTATAAAAATTGTCTTTGTCATTATGTTCACCGAAATTCATCAAAAATATTCTATATTATGATATCATGTTATCATATCAAAATCAAGGAAAATACTGATTTGACTGGAAATCCGGCTTCGCCGGATTTCCAGAGGTGAGATTTGCGGTGCTTCGCCCCGGATCCCCCACGCTGATTTATGAATAAATCAAAGTTTCCCTAAAATCCGGATCTGCTGGATACAGCGAAACACTGTCTTAAGTATAACAAATAACTGCAGCCTCTTACTGTGGTGTTTCACAGTTAAGAGGCTGCTAAGATCATATAATGAGGATGGATATCAGTTTTCTCTAAGTCTTTCGACTACTGATTCACGGCAGAGAATTCTGTATGCCAGTGCAGGAATGACCGCCGAAAGGATCAGCAGTACGGGAACGCAGACAAGCACCGGTATCAGCGTGAAACTGTCAGAGAACGATTCCCCTGCGATAAAGTTTACAAGCACAAAACATAAAGGCGTTCCGAACAGTACAGATGCAGCCGCCGTAAGAACTGCGTAACTAACACCTTCCCACATGAGCATGGAACTTAACTGTTTTCCTGTCATGCCAACTGCATTCATAACTGCCAGTTCGCGTTTACGTGAAACAATTCCGGTAACTACGGAATTTACAAAGTTTAAGATACCGATCAGGCCCAGAATAGTGCAAAGGGATCCGCCGACTATCTTTATCATTCTTGTAAAATCTTCATATTCTGCCCTGAGGCTCTCAATGCTTTTCAGATATATGCCCGGTTCGGGTGCAATGATGTCATTTAATTTTTCTGATACTTCATCATACTTTCCTTCTCCGGCATTTATCATGACTGATAATGCTTTTCTGTTTTCAGTTAAACCAAAGTATTCAGTTTCCGGTATTATTACCGTCGAATCAAAATAAAAAGACGACTGTTTATCAAGTGTTTCGGGAAGGCTGCCGACAGCCATGACCTCATATTCCCTCTTTTCCGTTTTTCCTGTATCCTGATCTGTCATCGTAAATGTAACCGTATCACCCGGTCTGTAAAGCACATCCTCGTCTGTTTCCATTCTGCGAAGCTTCAAATATCCGGTTGTAACTATCGCATATCTGCCTGTTTTCCATTTCTGTTCGTCAAATTCTCCGTCTGATAATACAAGTTCTTTTCCAAAACCATCCGAGATACCGTAAAGCGTTCCGAACGCGCCGTGATTTTCGATGGTTTCGAATACACCTGACTTGTCTGATGCAGCGTATTTTTCCTTAAGAGCGTTCATCTTTTTTTCAGCTTCACCCGAAAGTTCAAGAAAGATCTCACTGCCATACACGGTTTCCATTTCACTGATGCCTTCCGTATTTCTCAGCGATTCGAGAATTTCCGGATTTATTTTCTGTAACTCATCTGAAAAAGATTCGGCAGAGTTATGCATTACCTTTCTGACAACATTAAAATCACCGGTTATCTCTCCGCGGATCTGATCTTCAAAACTGAAAGTATTTAATAAGACAGAAACTGAATTCAGAATAATAAGGCTGAGTGAAAGTGACAGCACAACTACTATACCTTTTTTTCTGTTTCGTGCCAGATTGCTCAGAGCCAGTGAAAGAGGAGTTGTTTTCCCGGTTTTCTTCTGTTCTTTTTTTATGTTTATACTCGTTTCGTTGTAACGGAGCGCCTCGATCGGGGAAACATTTCCGGCTGCTCTGCACGGTCCGGAACAGCTTATCAGCACGGTCGCAAAGGTAAATACAGCCGCTGTAACACAGACCGGCAGAAGAATATCTGAACTTACAGTATAATTATCTGCGGAACCAATGTTAAGAGTTACAGTGATGAACTTCATAAGAGCTCTTCCGAGAAACACACCGCCGCCAAGTCCGAAAGGAATGCCGATAAGTGAATAGATCAGTGCTTCGGTTCTGACCATATGTCTTATCTGTTTTGATGTGGTGCCTATAGTTTTAAGAAGACCGTAACTGCGAATGTTTACAGATATATTTATGCGGAAGATATTGTAGATTATAAGATATCCCGCTGCAAATATCAGAAGCGTGAACATAAGATATCCGGTAACGGAATCAGAATCAGCATTACTGGTCTGATAAGCCGGATTCACACCGAAATAAGGTGCGTTTTCCTTGTTTCCGTACAGCCTTTCAGCCAGTTTTTCTGTCTTTCCTGCAATGTCAAGGCTGCTTCGGAAATCAAAACTTACCTGCATATAGCCTGCGTATTTCACACCGGAATCTTTTCCTTTGCCGAGCTGATCGTAAAAAGAAGTCTGAGGCTTCGGAACATTCTTATTTACAAATTCACGTGATACCCAGGCCTGCTGTGCCGGTGCCACAGGATCACCCTTCCAGAATCCGCAGAGAGTAAATTCATGTTCACTTATCTCACCGTCGATATTAAGAACAACAGGTACCTTTACTCCTGTTTCGTAAGGAAGATCAAGTCTGTCAAGCATAAGTGTGCTGACTGCTATCTCGTCCTCAGATTCCGGAAGTCTGCCGGTTTCAGGAAAGCAGAATGAATCCTTCGCCTCATCATCACTTCCGGCATGATTGAGTTCAACATTAAGATCCTTAAGCTCATCGTTTATCACGGTGCCGACTATTATGCGGTAAGTAACACCGGTAACCGAACGGTCGGAACGGATTTTTTCGTAATCTTCCTCCATGCAGAATTTAAAACCTGCCATACTCTTTGCACCGACAGCTCTCATGCTTTCGTTCTGAAAACCGTTTATCAGCGCACCGCCTACTGAAGCAAGTGCGGCAAACATTACACAGGTAAGTATTACTGAAAAGATCACTATGCAGTTCATCTTTCCTGATTTTCTGAATTCACGGAAAGCAAGACGGCGGATAACTGCTTTGTTTTTTACCTTATTCATTTCCGGCACCGCCCTTTACTATATGACCGTCCTCAATACGTATTATTCTGTCAGCCATCTGTGCTATTGCTTCGTTGTGAGTTATCATGACGATGGTCTGGGAAAATTTCTGACCGGTCACCTTAAGGAGACCGAGCACATCCTGGGATGTTTTACTGTCAAGATTTCCGGTAGGTTCATCCGCAAGAACAATGGCCGGTTTGGATGCAAGTGCTCTTGCGATAGCAACTCTCTGCTGCTGACCGCCTGAAAGCTGGTTCGGAAGACGGTTCTTCATGTTTTCCAGCCCAAGAGTACTTATTACTTCACCGACAAATTTATCGTCCACATCACTTCCGTCAAGCTGAATCGGGAAAACTATGTTTTCGTAAACATTCAGAGTCGGCACAAGGTTGAATGACTGAAACACAAACCCTATTTTTCTTCTGCGGAAAATCGTAAGTTCTTCATCCTTCAGCGAGAAGATATCCTTGTTTTCAACATAAACCTTTCCGGATGTTGGTCTGTCAAGTCCGCCCATCATATGAAGCAGAGTAGATTTTCCGCTTCCGGATGTTCCGATAATCGCAGCAAAGCTGCCTTCTTCTATGCATAACTCAGCATTTTCAAGAGCCGTTACCTTATTCTGTCCTTTTCCGTACACTTTCGTAAGTGCTTCTGTTTTTAACACGTACATTACTGTCACCTCATAAAACTTTTGGGATCAGTGATCCTGATTTTTATCACTGAATATATTCTAACAAATGATCCTTTCATGAGTCTTTCTGAAATCTAACAGTTTTGAAAGAATTGAAATTTTTTTTTACCTTTTTTCTGCCCGTTTACTTTATACCCGCACTTTTTTCTCCTTATTAAAGCAAACACCCCTTGACAGGAAGATCATAATATGGTAAGATAACAGTGTTACGTAACAGTGTTATCTTGTGAGGTGGAATTATGGAACATGATAACGAAAGCAGAGAAAAGCTTATTGTTTCGGCAAAGAAGGAGTTTCTGGAGAAGGGATTTGAAAAGGCTTCACTGCGGTCGATAAGTTCGGCAGCGGGACTTACTACCGGAGCTGTGTACTTCTTTTTCAGGGATAAAAACGGACTGTTCGGTGCAGTGGTCGATGAACCGGTTCAGAAGATCATGAGTGTGATAAAGGAGCATTTTGCTGCTGATACGGAAGTCTCTCCGGAGGATTTCACTCACAGCTCCGGCGATCATGATGATTTTGCGGATGCACTTATTTCCGCACTTTATTCGGACAGAGACGCCGTACTTATTCTTCTTGAAAAGGCATCCGGATCGGTGTACGAGAACATCGTTGATAAATTCATCGGAATGATGGAACAGTACAACGCAAAACTTGCGGAGAATTATCTGGTGATGTTTCCGGACAAGCGGGTGGATGAATACATGCTTCACTGGCTTTCCCATGTTCAGATAAATGCTTTCGTGCATCTTATCACACATGAAGAAAACCCGGAAAAAGCTGCACGCGAGATCAAATCAGTTATTGATATGCTCGTCGAAAGCTGGATAGCACATATACTTACAGAGAAAGAATAGAAGGCTTGCTGCATCATATCTGACTGACAGAAAAATGCATACCCTGCCCTGTTTATAAGCCTCTGCAGATCGCAGGCTATGCATTACAGATAAGTGCGTGAAAAACTTATCTATCAGTGAATGTCATTTAAAACTGGCATTCACTATATTTTGAACAGGCGGTTAGCATAAACTTACTGAGGAGGAGACAAAAATGTATCTTGAAGTGAAGGACGTAAAGAAAAGCTACGGTAAAGACAACAGTTACATTCAGGTACTGAAAGGGATAAGCACGAGTCTTGAACAAGGACAAATGTGCGTAATACAAGGCACAAGCGGTTCGGGAAAATCTACGCTTCTAAACTGCATCGGCGGACTGGATACGATGGACTCCGGTTCGATCACTGTTGACGGAACGGAGATCTTCGGTATGAAACCGAATCAGCTTTCAGACTACAGGCGCGATAATCTGGGCTTTATTTTTCAGTTCTATAACCTGGTGCCGAATCTGACCGTCAGAGAGAACATACAGATATGCGAATATATTGCCGATGATCCGCTGGACATCGATGAACTTCTTGAAACGCTCGGACTTACCGAACACCAGAACAAGTTCCCGGCTCAGCTTTCAGGCGGTCAGCAGCAGAGATGTGCCATCGCCAGAGCACTTGTTAAAAATCCGAAGCTCCTCCTCTGTGACGAGCCGACAGGTGCCCTCGATTCAAAAACCAGCCGCGACATTCTTGTCCTTCTGGAAAAGATAAACGGGAAATACGGAACAACGATGCTGATAGTTACCCACAACAACTCCATTAAAAACATGGTACACAAGGTAATTATCATAAAGGACGGACTTATAAAGAAAGAATATGAAAACGAAACGAGAATACCTGCTGCGGAACTGGAGGATCTGTAATGAATAGAGTTTTAAACCGACGTAATCTCCGCAGTCTTAAAAGCCGTTTTCCAAGATATCTTGCACTGCTTCTGCTGATAGTAATGGGCGTTTATCTTATAATCTCGATAGTAGGATCTGCGGAAATGATCATTCAGGGCACTGAAAAACAGAAGAAATTTAACAAAGTCGAGGACGGACAGTTCACGGTATTCCTTCCGCTTACCGACAGCCAGATACATGAGCTTTCCGGATATGATACGGTGATAGAACCGATATTTTCTATCGATCTGAAAGCCGAAGACGGTTCAACGCTGAGAATGTTCAAAAACAGAAAAAAAGTTGACCTGATACAGCTGGATGAGGGCCGTCAGGCGGAAAAATACGGTGAAGCCGTAATAGAAAAAGGATATGCATCTGCCCACGACATACACACCGGTGACTTCATTACAGCCGGAGGCGTTAAACTCAGGATCACCGGAATCGGATCCGTGCCGGATTATGATATGTGTATTGCCCGTTTCAGCGATACGGCTGTCGAAAGGAGCATATTCGGGCTCATATTCACAAGTGACGAACAGTATGAGAAACTGAAGGAAAAGAATGATCTGAATGCAGAAGAATACACTTATGCATACCGCCTTGGATATCTGTCTGAAACAACGCTAAAGAATGATCTGAAAAAGATAAAGATCGATCCCGAACAGGTGGACAACAAATACTTCCGTGAGATCATCAGCGAAAAACTTAAGGACCGTCATGAATTCGAAGACAGTATAAGTGATCTCAATGACGGTGCAGAGAAGCTTTCAGAAGGACTGAAGGGCTTAAGTTCAGTTATACCGGAACTGAAAGACGCCGCCGAAGGTTCTGCCGAACTAGCAGACGGCACGAAAAAGCTTAAGGAAAACACCGGCGAATTACTCGATAAAGTCTTTGAGGTAAAAATCGAAAATCTTACATCATTTATCCCGGCAGATGAAAACATAAAAATAGAAGGTGCAGCCGGAGACGTTGTAATGGACAAAAACGCCGGACTGGTTGCCGGAATAATTGTTCTTACCCTTTTTGCCTACGTCATTTCAGTTTTCGTAGTTCATCAGATTGAAGAAGAACAGAGTGTCATCGGCGCGCTGTATGCACTGGGAGTTAAAAAGAAGGATCTGATGCTCCACTACATAACCCTTCCGACACTTATATCCCTGGCAGCCGCCGTCATTGGTTCCCTGCTCGGATTTTCACCGCTCGGCATACTGAAGCAGTCGGAAGATACCTACAGCTACTTTTCACTTCCGCAGTTCGATACGGTTTATCCGCCGTACCTCATCGTATACGCACTGGTTCTTCCGCCGGTGATATGCGCTGTGGTAAATGCCGTTGTCATAAACCGGAAGCTTTCACGCACTGCCCTTTCGCTTATGAAAAATGAGCAGTCCGGAAGAAGCTACAGACAGTTCACACTGAAAACCAGAAGTTTCCCGAAACTTTTTGCCATTCGTCAGATGGTAAGGGAATCACGTTCAGTGATAACTATAATCCTCGGTATGTTCGTTTCCCTCATGATCATCATGCTCGGAACAGACTCTGCCGTGCTCTGCGGAAACGTAAACGACTGTACGGTAAATGACACGAAATTCGAATATCAGTATCTGTACAAATATCCTGACAAAACTCCGCCTGAGGACGGCGAAGCGGCATATGTCGAAACGCTGAGCACGGACTGTATGGGATATACTCTTGACGTAAGCGTTATCGGGCTCGGAGAAAAAAGCAGGTATTTTGATGTATCTGTCGCAAAGGGAAAAAACAGAGCAGTCATCAACGCTTCCCTTGCAGAAAGATACGGTTACAGAAAAGGTGACAAAGTCGCTTTTACTGATTCATCGTCAGACACGGACTACTGCTTTACCGTAACAGATGTATGTGACTATTCCGTAGGCTTCGCCATATTCATGGACATTGACAGCATGCGTGAACTTTTCGGAAAGGACGAGGACTACTATAACATTGTTTACTCGGACAGAAAGCTTGACATTGACGACGGCAGACTTTACTCCGTCACATCAAAAGATGACGTCATACGCGGTGCCGGAGTTTTCTCAAAGCTTATGCTCCCGCTGGTAACGACTCTCATTGTTACCGGAACGATAGTTTTCTGCATTGTAATGTACCTGATGATGGGCGTAATGATTGACAGATCAGCAACGGGTATTTCACTCATCAAGATCTTCGGCTACCGTGCCGGTGAGATCAGGAAACTTTACCTGAACGGAAACCTTGTCGCAGTAGCTGCCGGAGCAGTTCTGGCACTGCCGCTCGCAAAGAAAGTTATTGATGCCATTTTTCCTTCATTCATTCCGAACGTTGCATGCACCATAAAGCTTGCTTTTCCGTGGCAGCTCTATTTACTGTTCTTCGTCTCCGTTCTCGTTATATACTTTGTAATAAACAGAATGCTCACCGGAAAGATAAACAGGATATCTCCTGCAGAGGTTCTTAAAAACAGAGAATAATTATACAAAAAGATCATCATATCCATTCAGCTGTGAAAAGGATATGATGATCTTTTTTATTCCGTATCTGACGTAATTCCGTTATAGCTTCATTTATTACGGTCAGATACCGGAAAATATAAAAGTGAACGCAAAACAGATTCTGTTTTCACTGTAATTATTCAAATGAATACTTGCTTCTTGGTACATAAGTTGTATGGAGATATTCGTGGCACTTATGTGAACCAGGAGTTTCGAAGAATTCTTTATACAGGAGATCCATTACAGGGCTTTCGTGTGATCTTCTGAGTTCCATGCTGCTGTCAGCATCGTAGAGAGCCTTTGATCTGAGAGTCTTGAGATCCACAAAGTTTCTTACGCTGTCGCTCTGGACCGGCTGACCGCCGCCGTTGATGCATCCTCCCGGACAAGCCATAATCTCGACGAACTGATAATCGCGCTCGCCGCTCTTAATTCCTTCGATGATCTCTCTTGCATTTGCAAGACCGGATGCAACAGCTACCTTAACTGTTACGCCGCCGACTGTGTAGCTTGCTTCCTTGATGCCTTCAGTACCGCGCACTTCTGTAAATTCAAGTGCCTCGCACTTTCCGTCAAGCTTTACAGCCGCTGTTCTGAGAGCTGCTTCCATTACACCGCCTGTTGCACCGAAGATAGCACCTGCGCCTGAAGCTGTTTCAAACGGATCGTCAAACTTTTCATCAGGAAGAGCATTAAAGTCGATGCCGGCCTCTCTGATCATGCGGCCGAGTTCGCGTGTTGTAAGAGCAACGTCAACATCAGGAGTGTCATTTCTGAACTGCTCTTTTCTTGTCACTTCAAACTTCTTTGCAGTACAAGGAATAACGCTTACCACGAAGAGATCCTTCGGATCGATACCGTTCTTCTGAGCATAGTAGCTCTTGAGAACAGCGCCGAACATCTGCTGAGGTGACTTGCAGCTTGAAAGGTTAGGAAGAAGTTCAGGATAGTTGTGCTCCAGGAACTTTACCCAGCCCGGACAGCACGAAGTGAACATAGGCAGTTTGCCGCCGTTCTGTATTCTCTCGATAAGCTCGTTTGCTTCTTCAACTATTGTAAGGTCGGCTGTAACATCCATGTTGAACACATGGTCAGGGCCGAGTCTTCTGATGGCAGCAGCCATTCTTCCTTCGACGTTGGTACCTACTGGCTCGCCGAATTCCTCACCGAGAGTTGCTCTTACGGAAGGAGCTGTAAAGAAGATGACCTTCTTTGAAGGATCGGCGATCGCATCCCAGACCTTCTGTTCACTGCTCTTTTCAGTGAGAGCGCCTACAGGACATGCAACGATACACTGACCGCAGCCGACACATGAAGTTTCAGCAAGAGGTACGTCAAACGGTGAACCGATGTGAACGTTGAATCCACGTCTTATGCTTCCGATAACGGAAACACCCTGAACATTTCTGCAGGCTGCAACGCATCTCATACACTGGATGCACTTGTTGTTATCTCTTACAAGATACGGTGTGGAGTCATCAACAGGCTTGTCCATGGTCTCAGGCATAAATCTGTCCTCATCAGCGCCGTAGGCAACGCTGAGCTTCTGAAGCTCGCAGTTATTGGCTCTTACGCATGACAGACATTTTTTCTTATGATTTGAAAGCAGAAGTTCAAGAGTTGTCTTTCTTGACTTTCTTACCTTAGGAGTATTAGTGAACACTTCCATGCCCTCTGAAGCAGGATGTGTACATGCCGCAACAAGTCCGCGTGCGCCTGTTATTTCAACAACACAGATACGGCAGGCACCGATACAGTTGATATCCTTCAGATAGCAGAGTGTAGGTATATCCACACCAGCTGCCTTTGCGGCTTCAAGAACAGTAGAGCCGGCAGGTACTTCGACCGGAATACCATTTATTTTAAGATGAATCATTTCCATAGTATAAATATCCTCCTGTGCCTTACTTTCTGACAATTGCGCCGAACTTGCAGTTACCTATGCATACGCCGCACTTGATACACTTGTCTGTATCGATGACGTGCGCTTCCTTAACTGTGCCTGTAATAGCGGAAACAGGACACTTTCTTGCGCAGAGCGTACAGCCTTTGCACTTGTCAGCGATGATCTCGTAGTGAAGCAGGCTCTTGCATACGCCTGAAGGACATTTCTTTTCGTTTATGTGGGCAAGATATTCGTCGCCGAAATACTGTAAAGTTGAAAGTACAGGGTTCGGAGCTGACTGACCGAGAGCACAGAGTGAAGATGACTTCATGTGTGTTGCAAGGTCACGGATCTTTTTGAGATCTTCAGGCTCACCCTTTCCTTCAGTGATCTTTTCAAGAAGCTGGAGGAGCTTTCTTGTACCTACACGGCACGGAGTACATTTACCACAGCTCTCATCTGCAGTAAAGTTGAGGTAGAACTTTGAAACGTCAACCATACAGTTGTCTTCGTCCATTACGATAAGTCCGCCTGAACCCATCATTGAACCGAGAGCTGAAAGGCTTTCGTAGTCGATCGGCGTGTCGATGTGCTCTGCCGGGATACATCCGCCTGAAGGGCCGCCTGTCTGAGCTGCCTTGAATGCCTTGCCGTCAGGAATACCACCGCCGATCTCTTCGATGATCTCGCGGAGAGTTGTACCCATCGGAACTTCAACGAGTCCGACGTTTGTGATCTTGCCGCCGAGGGCAAATACCTTGGTACCCTTTGACTTTTCAGTACCGATGGCAGAATACCATTCAGCACCGTTTCTTATTATCTGAGCAATGTTTGCGTAGGTTTCAACGTTGTTGAGCAGTGTAGGCTTTCCGAAAAGGCCCTTTACTGCCGGGAACGGAGGTCTTGGACGCGGTTCACCGCGGTGACCCTCGATGGATGTGAGAAGAGCTGTTTCCTCGCCGCATACGAACGCACCGGCACCGAGTCTTATCTCGATGTCGAAATCGTGGCCGGATCCGAGAATGTTCTTACCGAGAAGTCCGTATTTTCTTGCCTGATCAAGGGCGATGCGGAGTCTGTGTACGGCAACCGGATATTCTGCTCTTACGTAAACATAACCCTGATGTGAGCCGACAGCGTAGGAAGCTATGATCATGGCTTCAATCACGGCATGCGGGTCGCCTTCGAGGATAGAACGGTCCATGAATGCACCCGGGTCGCCTTCGTCGGCGTTGCAGGCAACGTACTTTACTTCACCCGGAGCATCCTTGGTAAACATCCACTTGCGTCCTGTCGGGAATCCGGCACCGCCTCGTCCTCTGAGGCCGGAGTCGAGAACTACCTGACAGACTTCATCAGGTGTCATCGATGTGAGCACCTTGTAAAGTGCCTGGTAACCGTCAGTTGCGATATATTCTTCAATATCTTCAGGATCGATGACGCCGCAGTTTCTTAATGCGATTCTCATCTGCTTTTTGTAGAAATTAGTTTCGCTTAATGAAATGATGGATCCGTCATCGTGAACTGTTTCCTGATAGAGAAGATCCGTGCATATCTTTCCTTCGATAAGGTGTTCGTCAACGATCCTCTTTATTCCTTCAGGTGTTGCCTGTGCATAGAAAGTTCCCTCAGGATAAACGATAACGATCGGTCCGAGTGAACAGAGACCGAAACATCCTGTTCTGACAACGAGTATCTCGTCAGCTATTCCCTTTGCAGCGAGCTCGGCATTCAGAGCTTCGAGAACCTCCATGCTGTGTGATGACTGACATCCTGTACCGCCGCACACAAGCACCTGCTTGCGGTATCCCGTTACCTTTGAAAGCTTTTCACCTTCCTCGGCGATGATAGTTCTGACTTTAACGATATCCGCTTTTGCGGCTTTGATTTTATTAAGTTCTTCAATAGTCATACTGCCATATCTCCTATTCTGTATAACTGTCTATGATACCAGCGACCTGTTCCGGTTTGAGTTTGCCGTAAACGTCGTCATCAACGAGCATAACAGGAGCAAGTCCGCATGCGCCTACACAGCGGCATGAATCGATGGAGAACATACCGTCAGGTGTGCATTCACCGCTCTTAATGCCAAGCTTTGCTTCAACAGCCTCAAGTATCTTGTCAGATCCCTTGACATAGCACGCTGTACCGAGACAGACGCTTATTCTGTGCTTACCCTTAGGAGTAAGAGAGAACTGCGAATAGAATGTGGCTACTCCGAACACCTCGGACAGTGATACGTTCATTCCGTCAGCGATCATCCTCTGTACCTCAACAGGAAGATATCCGTAGATCCCCTGCGCTTCCTGCAGTGCCGGCATCAGTCCTCCGGGCTGGTCATGGTATCTGGCGATGACCTCCTTAAGCTGCGCCTCCTGCTCAGGAGTTCCCTGAAAAGGAATAACGTTTTTTTCAGTCATATTATAAACCTCCTACAAAGAAATCATATAACATATTATGAACAATTGTTTTCCTGAATTGCATTATTGTTCTAACATTTGTAAAGTACTATATACCAACATAAAGCAAATACGTAATCTCTTTAATTATACGCTATTTTTCATTTTTCTTCAAGGCTTTTCCTGCAATCTGATTTAAAACTTCTTGCGGTATTTTTATGAAAATCTGATAAAAAAACAGCCGTTGTCCTTGCTATTCGGTTTAATATTTAGTATACTATAGTAAACACGAGAAGAAAGGAGTCCGATAGTATGGAATTTGATCTTTCAGTTCTGAACAAGGAAAATCCGTACAATATTAATATAGAGAAGTTCATTGAACAGTTTTACGGATTTATACAGATCAATCATCTTTATGATTCGGCAATACACATGATTGAAACAAAGCTTGAGATAATAGACAGTGAGTTTCAGTCAAATTTTTCAAGAAACCCGATACACAACATCTCGAGCAGACTCAAGTCGCCGGAAAGCATTGCGAACAAGCTTATAAAAAAAGGTATTCCCATCACTGCGGAATCAATACTGAGCAATCTGCACGACATTGCGGGGGTAAGAGTTATCTGCCACTACATCGAGGATATTTACCAGATAGCGCACTATCTTTCGATGCATGACGACATAAGAATAATCAAGCAGAAGGACTACATTCAGAATCCGAAGCCGAGCGGATACCGCAGTCTTCATCTTATAGTGACGGTTCCGGTTTATCTTTCAACCGGCAAAAAGGTGGTGCCTGTTGAAATACAGATAAGGACCATCGCTATGGACTTCTGGGCAAGTCTTGAACACCAGCTGAGATACAAGACCAAAAACAATGTACCGGCAGATCTTTCAAAAGAACTGAGATCACTTGCTGACACCATAAACAGCACTGACATGCGCATGGAAGACATTTATCACAAAATAAATGATCTTGATGACGAGGAATAAAATCCGGAAACAGCGATTTCCGGATATGCAGACCCGATCCAAAACGGGTCTGTTTTTTATCGCCAGTTCATTATAAAAAATATATTTGATTTTTCTGTTGAATTTGTATTAAATTACTGATATAATAAGAGTGTATGGGGCAGATTTTTTTACATCTGCTTTGGTTGGTTCTTAGAAAACACGACAGGTGTTTTCCGTGTTAATTATTGAAAGGAGAATTTCAAGTGAATTCATTATCAAAAAGAATCGTTTCATCTGTAACAGCTCTTGTTCTTGCTGCTTCAGGTGCGACAGTTTTCGGCGGTACAAAGGCTGAAAACACAGTAACTGCCGCAGGCAGCTACAACTACGCAGAAGCTCTTCAGAAGTCAATGTTCTTCTACGAAGTACAGCAGGCCGGCGTTCTTCCTGAATGGAATGAAGTTTCATGGCGCGGCGACAGCATGGTGAACGACGTTGTTCCGGGCGGCTGGTTCGATGCCGGTGACCACCTTAAGTTCGTTCTCACAAACGCATACTCAGCTACTCTTCTCGGATGGGGCCTTGTTGAATACGGTGACGCAGTTAAGAAGGCAGGCCTTGATGAACTCTACAAAAACAACCTCAAGTGGGGCCTTGACTACATAGTTGAATCAGACAAGGGCGACAGCATCGTATACATGATCGGTGAAGGCTCATTCGACCACGTATGGTGGGGCAGTCCTGAAGTTTACATGAACAAGTACATCCTCAAGGGCGGCAAGGATCCTCGTCCTGCTTACACATGCCAGGACAGCTGTATCGAAGCTCAGATGGCATGTGCTCTTGCAGCCGGCTACATGGTATTCGGAGACGAAAACTATCTTAAGCACGCAAAGGATCTCTTCAAGAGAGCCGACGCTGAAAAGTCGATCGGCGATGACAAGGAAGAACATCCGTACTACAAGCCGTCATCTTTCTACGATGACCTCTTCTTCGCTGCAAACTGGCTCTACAAGGCTACAGGCGAAAAGGATTATCTCGACAAGGCTACTTCATATGTCCCTAACCTTGACAAGGAACAGCAGTCAGAAGAAATGAAGTTCACATGGGGCCACTGCTGGGATGACACAACTCAGGGCGGTATGCTCCTCTACGCTCAGAACACAGGCGAAGATGAATGGAAGACTCAGGTAAAGAAACACCTCGAATACTGGACAACAGGTTACGGCGGAAAGCAGATCAGCCACACACCTGACGGCCTTGCATGGCTCTTCCAGTGGGGTTCACTCAGACACGCAACAACAACAGCATTCCTTGCATCACTCGCAAGCGACACTATTTTCAAGGATGATGCTGACTTAAGCAAGAAATACAACGAATTCGCTAAGTCAACAATGGACTACTGCTTCGGCGATAATGCAAACAAGATGTCCTACGTTCTCGGTATGGGCGAAAACAACCCGAAGGCACCGCACCACAGAGCAGCCAGCGGTATCCATGATGACCACTGGAACGAACTCGGTACAACACCTAAGGCTGCTGAAGCTAACGGTGAAACATGGCAGACAGAATATGCCCACACTCTCTACGGTGCTCTCGTAGGCGGTCCTGGCAGCGACGGTTCTTACAAAGACCAGGTAAATTCATACGAGAACAGTGAGGTTGCCATCGACTACAACGCAGGATTTACTGCTGAACTCTGTGCACTTATCGAAGACTACGGCGGAACAAAGCTTGCTGACTTCCCTGAAAAGGAAACTCCGAAGTGGGCTGAATGGGAAGTTGCTGCAGTAGTAAACGGCACACCTGGCACAAGCTACACAGAACTCAAGACATGGACAATGAACCACACTGCATGGCCGGCAAGAGTAGCCAAGGACGTTGCATTCCGTTACTACTTCGACATAAGTGAAGTACTTGAAGGTGGCCTTTCAGTAGACGATATCAAGGTAGAAACAAAGTCACAGCAGTATTCACAGGGCGAACCTGGTTATGCTATAGCAAACGGTCCTGTTCAGTACAAGGACAACATCTACTACGCTGAGATCAAATTTGAAGACGGAAGTGCTATCATGCCGACAGGCCAGAGCGAACACAGAGACGAAGTTCAGTTCAGAGTTTCCATCCCTGATGCAGTTGACGGCAAGTCCACAGCAGGCTGCTGGGATACTTCAAACGACTGGTCATATGAAGGCGTTGAAAAGGCAACAAGCCTTAAGAGCAATGATTCACTCAACGAACACATCTGCGCTTATGTAGACGGCGTTCTTGTATGGGGCGAAGAACCGGACGGCACAAAGCCTTCTGCTGACCCGACAGTAATGCCAACAAACAAGCCGGCTCCTACAAAGACACCTGATCCTACTAAAACTCCGGATCCTACTAAAACTCCGGATCCTACAAAAACTCCGGATCCTACAAAGACACCAGACCCTACAAAGACTCCTGACCAGACCAAGACTCCGGATCCTACAAAAACTCCGGATCCGACAAAGACTCCTGATCAGACACCTACATCAACACCGGGCGGCAATGAACCAACAGAGAGTGCTGTTCTCGGAGACGTTGACTGCGACGGCAAGATCGATATAACAGACCTTTCAACACTTGCTCTCGCACTTGTTGATCACAAGGAACTTAAAGGTCAGTCAAAGATCAACGCTGACGTTGACAAGGACGGCAAGGTTGCTCTTACAGACCTCGCTACTATCAGACAGTTCGTTTCAAAGAAAATCGATAAGTTCTGATAACGAAGCAAATATCCGGAAACTGTTTTTGAACAGATAACAGGACGAGGTTCCGGAAGTCCGGCAGAGCCGGATTTCCGGTTTAACCGGATTATCCTGTGGTCACATAATGAATAAAAAAACTGCGGACCTCCTGGTTCGCAGTTTTTTTATGTATTCTATTCATACCTGTCACTTAACAGATCAACAGTATTTCTGCTCAAAGACTGTATTGTAAGCAGATACTTTGGTTCAGCAGCAGCAAACGCCCTGGTAACCCGCAGACTCATCCATTTGTAAATGTTATTTACCGACAGCAGCCTGAACGGCTCTTCAATAAACGTGGACCCTTCTGCATCCATTCGTTCGCAGAATTTCTCGCTGATGAAAAAGTCCCTGAATCTCGCCTGGTCATTTTTATGGATATAGTTTTCCATGAAATACTTAAGTCCGAAATTTATGCTTTCACTGTTGAAAAGGTTCTTAAAACCGGAACTTGAATAGATTTTGTGGATCCTGTCTTCATCAGGGTACATCATCATTACGATTTCATAAGTCGAATAAACTACCTGGCTGAATTCCTGCATGTCATCAGAACGGTTATCTGAAATATGCGGATCGTAAAGATTGATCATCGCAGCTATCATCGTACGGTTTCCGTAGCTTGCGATACGCTTTGCCTTGAAGGTGAAATAACCGCAGTTCATGACATTGTCGATAGTCTGTATTTCATCAGTTTCACAGACCATGTCCATGAAATCAAAGAACACCTGATGGAACTTTCTTTCGTCTTCATTGATCGCTTTTTCCAGAGCTTTCTCAGAACAGATGCCAAGCTTATGAAGATCTTTTATATATGAGTCGTTTATATAAAGATAATTTGCGTTTACACCATTGTACTCGATAAGGCCGAAAGATACGCCGCTGACATATCCGCAGATATCCTCATCTTCCGAAAAGGATGTACTGCTGCACCCCATAGGATTCGGACTCAGGAAATTGACGCGTCCGACTGTTTCCATGTAGGCTCTTTCCTCCGGTATCTCAACACCTGCAGGACATTCGATGAAGAATTCGGCCAGATCATCAAGCGAAAGAGGCTTTGAAAAGTAGTATCCCTGGAAGATCTCACAGCCTATGCTTTTCAGGAAGTCAACATCTTCCTTTGTCTCAACACCTTCGACAAGAGCGTGAATGTTGATCACCTTGGCCATGCTTATGATGGCTGCAAGGATATTCTTTGAACGCTTTCCATTGTTGCTTAAGAAACGCATGTCTATTTTAAGCACATCAAACTGATAATCCTTAAGTACATTGAGAGATGAAAATCCGCTTCCGAAGTCATCCATATAGATATTAAAACCTGAATCATGAAACTTTTCAAAATTCTCCTTCAGAGCAGCAGGCTCGTCAAGCATAACGCTTTCAGTGATCTCAATATTAACAGCATCACGCGGAACACCACGGCGTTCCAGCACTTCCGTGATATCGTGCTGCATATCTCTGTGATAGAAATCTATCCTTGAAAGATTTATGGAAAACGGTACAGTACTGATTTCCTTCTCCTTAAGATACAGATAGGCATCGCATACACGTTCAAGTATAGCTAAGTCAAGCTTGTGTATAAGCTCATGTTTTTCAAGTACAGGAACAAATTCCACAGGCGGAATGACCGTACCGTCCGGAAGTATCCATCTTGCAAGTGCCTCACATCCGCAGACACTTCCTGTAAGAGTTCTGATTTCCGGCTGGAAATATGCAATTATCTGTTTTTCCGCCAGAGCCTTTTCGAAATTATCTAAAATAAACTTTTCATCAGTCAAAATGTACACCCCCGTATTAATCCGCTGATCACAACAAATATAAAAACAGGATCCCCGGAAGTATATATTTTTTAAAGGTATATACGCCGGGGATCAGTTATTTCCGTTAATGATTATTATCCGTTCTGTTTCTTGTCGTCAATGTCAACTACTGACTTGATACCTGCAGCAAGACCTGCAATTCCCTGGATCTCGCTTGGGATAATGATCTTTGTAGCCCTGCCGTCTGCAGCCTTTGCAAAAGCTTCAAGTGACTTGAGGGCGATAACCTTTTCGCTTGGAGAAGCATCGTTGAGTTTAACGATACTATCAGCAAGTGCCTGCTGTACAAGTTCGATAGCTCTTGCTTCACCGGTAGCTTCAAGGATCTTCTGTTCCCTTGCGGCATCGGCACGGAGGATCATTGCTTCCTTTTCAGCCTGAGCCTTGAGGATCTGAGCCTGCTTTTCAGCTTCTGCACGAAGAATCTGTGAATCCTTTTCACCTTCTGCAACGAGGACTGCTGATTTCTTTTCACCTTCAGCCTGAAGGATCTTTTCACGTCTTTCACGTTCAGCCTTCATCTGCTTTTCCATGGCATCCTGGATCTCACGAGGAGGAAGGATGTTCTTGAGTTCAACACGGTTTACCTTGATGCCCCATCTGTCTGTTGCTTCGTCAAGCTTTGCTGTGATCTTTGTGTTGATGAAGTCTCTTGATGTAAGTGTGGCATCGAGTTCGAGTTCACCGATGATGTTACGGAGTGTTGTAGCTGTTAGATTTTCGATGGCTGCCATCGGCTTTTCCACGCCGTATGCAAACTGCTTTGCATCTGTTACCTGGAAAAATACGACTGTATCGATCTGCATTGTAACGTTATCTTTTGTGATAACCGGCTGCGGCTTGAAGTCAACAACCTGTTCCTTGATCGATATCTTCTTGGCGATCCTGTCAGCAAACGGTACTAAGAAGTGGATACCTGTTGTCCATGATTCGTAGTACGAGCCGAATCTTTCGACTACGAACTCCTGTGCCTGAGGAACTATTTTGATGCATGAAATGATAATAAAGAATAAAATAATGCAAATACCTATAATTACATATACTCCCATAGTGTTCACCTTTTCCTTTTCATTGTTTCGTTTTGTTTTTCTCTTTTTCTCATGAACTTAAACGGTTTTTTCAACTGTAAGCCTTGCTCCTCCGACTTCGACAACCGTAACAGTCTCGCCTGACTTTATCATGCTTCCGTCTTTTGACGATGCACTCCAGTCAATTCCCTGGACTCTTACACGGCCGGTACCGGCTGATGCGTTGATGTCTTCGATGACAAGCGCAGTTTTTCCAAGATCAAGTTCATGGTTTGTAGGGACAGCAGGCTTTCTGAGCTTTTTTAACAGCGGTCTTGTTGCAAGCAGCATGACAGCAGTAACTACCACAAAAACTGTAAGCTGTCCGACAAATGGAAGCTTAAAGGAAGATGCGAAAGCTGCCAGAGCACCGACTGCAAACCAGATCGATATCAGCTGCATTGAACACAGTTCAACAACAACTGCAAGTACAAAAATCACTGCCCACAGAATCATCTGCATATCCATATATTTCTCTCCTTTCTGTTTCAGACCCCGGAGCACTGTCGTTACAGAGATCAGTGTACTCCCTGTCTGTTTACAAATATATTTTAACACAATATGCGCGAATATTCAAGTATATTTGTTAATAATCACATAAAAATATATCTTCAAGTGTTATAATTTGGATGATATTTAGCTTGCAAATTACTGGTTTTTTTCCTGACGGGTGTGATATACTTTTGTTATGATCTGCATAATTTCAGAAAAAACACATTTAAGGAAACGCTGATTTCGTCATAAATCAGCGTGGGGCACGGAGCGAAGCCACGCAATCTCCACAACCGGAAATACCAAAGCCGTATTTCCGGTTTAATCAGTGTTTCCTTAACAGGAAGGAAGAAACATGAAGGAAGTAAAAGGAAAATTCGGATTTGCAAAGATCTTTACAGATGTAACAGACGAAAATGCTATGGCGCAGATAGCTGAGCTCTGCGACCTGCCGATGAGTGAAGGGGCTGTTATACGAATAATGCCGGACGTTCACGCCGGTGCAGGATGTACCATCGGTACAACAATGACGATAACTGACAAGGTCGTTCCGAATCTTGTCGGTGTTGACATAGGCCGCGGAATGGAAACGGTAAAGCTTAAGGAAAAGCACATCGAAGTTCAGATGCTTGACAAGCTTATCTATGCAAAGATACCGTCAGGATTTGATATACGTGAAACGCCGCACCGGTACATCGAACAGATCGACCTGACGAAACTTTACTGCTACAAGCACATCAATCCGGAGCGCGCTGAACTCAGTATCGGTACGCTCGGCGGCGGCAATCATTTTATTGAAGCAGACAGGGGCGATGACGGAAGTATTTATATTGTCATCCATTCCGGTTCACGTCATCTTGGTGTGGAAACGGCAAAGTACTATCAGGAGGAAGCATTTAAGCGGCTGCATACTGATAACAGGGAAGAAATAAAAGCAGTCATTGAAAAGCTGAAAAGCGAAGGCCGTGAAAGCGAGATACAGACGGAACTTCTGAAGCTTAAGAAGGTCACCGTTCCGGATATTCCGAAGCATCTTGCCTACTGTGAGGGCGAGCTTTTCGACCAGTACATCCACGACATGAAAATAGTCCAGCAGTTTGCCATGCTGAACCGTCAGGCGATGATGGATGAGATCATAAAAGGCATGCATCTGCACGTTACTGAACAGTTCACCACCATACACAACTACATAGACACCGATACAATGATACTTCGTAAAGGCGCTGTTTCCGCTGAATCAGGTCAGAAGCTGCTTATTCCGATAAACATGCGTGACGGAAGCCTTATCTGCACAGGAAAGGGCAACCCTGACTGGAACTGTTCAGCCCCGCACGGCGCCGGCCGCCTGATGTCCCGCTCGCAGGCAAAGGAAAGCTTTACGGTCTCGGAATTCAAAAAACAGATGAAAGGTATCTACACCACATCAGTAAACGCACAGACCCTCGACGAATGCCCGATGGCCTATAAGTCACTTGATGACATTGTGAATAATATAGGCGATACGGCTGAAATAAATGACATCATTAAACCGATATACAATTTCAAGGCAGGCGATGAATAATCAGAACTTCCCGCAGCGGTACGTATTAACACGGCTTTTAATCCTCACATAACAAAAAGGCGGCTTCGTTTTAACTTAATAAAACGAAGCCGCTTATGATTTTTTTATTTTTCTTCCAGAGATTCAGTACCGAAACCGAGTCCTTCCATGTCGAGGAAATCAGCCTCATCCGGTTCAGGAATTCTTGCACCGCATGTGCCGCAGAACTTGAACTTTCCGTTTACTTCAGCCTTGCACTGAGGACAGATCTTGAAGCCTCTCATGTTATGGAGTGAGAACATCATCTTCTTGATTCTGCGCTTACGTGTGTTAACGTCATCGCAGAGGACTCTGAGTTCTGAAAAATCCTGATTGTTAGGATCCATGTTATAAAACTTTTCGCCTATTTCAGCGAAAACTTCCACTATTCTTTCTCTTTCGTAAACTATCTTCTTCTTAAGATTTGCAACTTCCTGCATGTTCTTCGTCTTTTCATTAACGCTTCTGCTTGTTGCATTTACCACGTCTAAAATACTCATGTACTTCAACCCCTAAAAAAATAAATAATTAAAATAAGCAGAGAGCAGAACACCCTCTTCGGCTATAACATATATATTGTATCACCAAATCACTTTAGTGTCAAGTCATAACAGATTACAGCCGCAAAAATTGTTTAATTTAACGTCGAATCAGGCAAAACCACCTGTTGCATTTTTTAATATTCAGTTTGCCATAATGTCAGGTTCATTATCAGTTTTTTTCTTTTCTACACGAATGATCAGTTTATTCGGAAGGCAGGATATCGGAACCGTTCCGTCTGAAATATAACCTGTATGCATGCATATCTTATCCGGGCAGGATGCTTCGGTTACATGTATTTTCCCCTTTTCCGCCTCAACAATGTTATAACCGCCGTTTTCTGAATCTATTCTCATGGTAACTGTTTCGTTTATACTGTCAAGAGGCAGAGTGTACTTAAGCTCCCCGTCGCTGTAAATATACGCCGTGGCATTATTCCCTTTCGTACAAAGCAGAATAACTGACAGCACAGCTGCCAGCACAAACAGAATGCCGATGACTGCAGCTGTTATAATGACCGCCCTGCTTTCCGGATTGTCACGGACATCATTTTTTTTCTTTTTTCATTAATGATTATTACTCCAAAAAAATATCAGGAACAAACCGAAGTCCGTTCCTGATACAAAACTGTTTGTTTATTCAGTAAATCAAGCCTTGCCTACAGAACCGAAGAGTTCCATCTTTTCCTTAACTGTAGCCTTGATAGCTTCGAAGCCAGGAGCGAGGAGCTTACGTGGGTCAAAGCCCTTACCCTGCTTGTCCTTGCCTTCTTCTACGTATGTTCTTGTAGCAGCAGCAAATGCGAGCTGGCATTCTGTGTTTACGTTGATCTTTGCAACGCCGAGTGAGATAGCCTTCTTGATCATGTCTGAAGGGATACCTGTACCGCCGTGGAGTACGAGTGGCATTTCGCCAACCTTGTTCTTAACAGCTTCGAGTGTTTCAAAGCTGAGGCCCTGCCAGTTTGCAGGATATACGCCGTGGATGTTGCCGATACCTGCTGCAAGGAAGTCAACGCCGAGATCAGCGATCTGCTTGCATTCGTTAGGATCTGCGCATTCGCCCATACCGATAACGCCGTCTTCTTCGCCGCCGATTGAACCAACTTCAGCTTCGATTGAAAGGCCAAGGTGGTGAGCTGCATTAACGAGTTCTGTTGTCTTTGCAACGTTTTCGTCGATCGGGAAGTGTGAACCGTCGAACATGATTGATGTGAAGCCTGCCTTGATGCACTTGTAGCAGCCTTCGTATGAGCCGTGGTCGAGGTGAAGAGCAACAGGAACTGTGATTCCGAGTGACTTATCCATAGCAGCTACCATAGCAGCAACTGTTTCAAAGCCGCACATATACTTACCAGCACCTTCAGAAACACCGAGGATTACCGGGCTCTTGAGTTCTTCTGCTGTGAGAAGGATAGCCTTTGTCCATTCAAGGTTGTTGATGTTGAACTGGCCTACTGCGTATTTGCCTGCTCTTGCTTTATCGAGCATTTCTTTAGCTGAAACTAACATTATTAAAATTCCTCCGTAAGAATAGATTTTTTAACCTTTATAATTATACCCGAATTGCAGATAAAAAGCAATTGTTTTCTGAAAAATTATCAGGTATTAAATAAAACTCAGCTCATTTTGATGACTTTTAGTCCATTCTGCCCGTTCCGAAGAGGACCTTCGAGAAGAAATCCCTTGTCACATTTTCACCGAGAGAGGACTTGAACATGTCAGTCGATTTTGTTTCAGTAAGATCGTAAAGTTCATAGTAAGCCTTGCGGTTTATTTTTTCCTTCTTTTCTTTTTCTTCTTTCCGTTTTCGTCGTCATCATCATCAGGCACTCCTATTCTGTAGGCGTTAATAAGCCAGTAGTAAAGCGGGATCGTAAGGAATGTAAGCCAGCCCGGATGCCAGAGATCAAACAGGAATCCGGAAATGAGATACATCATCGTAACGAAAACCGGATAGCAGAAAATATTTGCATTTTTCTTTCTTATAGCTTCTATGGTCGTGTAGTAAAGCGGGATCGTAAGGAAGAGCATCCAGAGCGGATGCCATGCGTCAAGCAGCGCGCCTCCGCCCAGAAATGCACCGAGCGCTGCGATCGGATAAGGAAATTTCATAAGGCTCTTATAGAATTTTTCGTCATTCTGTATTCTGCCTATCAGGTCACTTACTGACGAAGGACCTGCCGGAGTACCGGCGGCCGGAGATGTCTCCTGACGCGCCGCAGGAAGCCCTGCTCCCTCATCGGCAGTTTCGTATCTGAAATAGCTGCTCATATCCTGCTGCGGTTCAGCATACTGTGTCCCCGGCATCTGCACGGATGCAGCCTGACCGGCTGTATACTGAGGTGCTGCGTTCGGATATATTTCTCCCGCATTTTTATCGAGGGAGATCGTTGAGCGCTGGTTTACAGGATCAGAATTAAGCTCAAACAGCCTGTCGAGTGAAACGCCGTAAAGCTTTGCCAGCTTAAGCAGATTTTCTGTATCCGGCGAGATATCTGCACTTTCCCATCCCGCAACAGTCGGCAGATCTGTTCCGAGCTTTTCAGCCAGATCTGCCTGCGAAAGTCCGTTCTGCTTTCTTAAAGCTATAAGTTTGTTTGCTATCGTTTTGTCCATTTTCTTCTGCCCCTTTTAATTTTTATGTATTATGTTATTCTGCTTTTTCTGTATCTGCAGCAGCCGCTGTCTCAGATCCTGCTGTTTCTGTAACTTCTGCAGTTTCAGCAGTTTCTTCCGCTTTCTTTTCCGTTACCGCCGGTGCAGTTTCTCCGGAAATACTGCCGGCAGCGTCATCTGCAGCCGGTTCTTCAGCATCTTCAGGATTTTCAAAGTAACTGTCGTAAAGATATATTTTGCCGTTTATAACGGGAAGAATGAATTCAAGTTTGTCTGTCGTCCTGGATTTTGAGCCTCTTATTGTCTGATCAAAGTAAACGTAATAGAGATCATCAAGTCTGACATCATTCTTAAATGCATCTTTCATCCTTCGTTCAAGATCTGTAACTGATTCATCACTCAGCTGAAGTACGGATGTAACGGATGCAAACATGTAAAAATCATCACCGTACTGCTCAGCCATTGTTTTTTTCAGGCTCTGCATGTACTCATCGTTTGTTTCACCGTACAGCTTGTTTTCATTTTCTATCGATCTCTTGTAAAAGTCAGGGAACGCATCGAAGCACTTGTCATGATCTGCTTCAGTAAGGCCGTCACAGTACTGCTTGAGAAGATCTTCCGCGGCTTTGGTTACATCGGAATTGTCGGTACAGTAACGGTTCTCTGAAATGCCGGCTTCTTCTGCGGCCTTTTTCTGTTCTTCAGATAATTCTGGTTTTTTTTCATTACTGTTTTCCATACCGGCAGCTGATGATGAAACACTGTCATTATTTTCAGTATTCTGCCCGTTGTTTCCGGCACAGCCTGCACTTGTCAAAAGCATAAGGAGCGAAGCTGAAAAGGCTGCCGCCCTCCCGAACCACTTGTTTTCTGACATAAAATTAATCAACACCTTTGCATTAATACTCTGTTATATATTATAAGGTTACTCGGGTTTAATTGCAACTGAATTAATGAAATTCTAATAAAACTCATACTAAACACCATGTGAAATATCATAACTCTCTGTACATTCTCAGTTAAATGTACACAGAAATCAAAAATCCATTCAATTGTTTTTTGTAAGTTTTCCACAATCCAGTTATCTGAAATCATACCAGTTTTTATGATTTCATTTATGTGCAATCGCTGAATAACTATAGTTTTTAATTTGTGTTTTGCACAATTTTTCAGTAATCTTTGTTAATGTTATTGACAAATCCGTAGGAGAAGTATATCATAATAGCATAAGAAAAATCCACAACACTCACAAACTACACCAAGGGGATTATCTGCTATGGACACTCACTTCCGTTCCGTATTATCATCTTTTTTATCAGCAGCAATTATTTTCACTTCTGCTGCACCGGCTGTATCAGCCTATGAAAACCAGTTTGACATCCGCACTGAAGCTCCTGAAAACAATGAGGAAGCTCCGGAGTACCGCTACTACTACAGTACCGAGAATCCTTACAACACTTTTCACTGCGAAATGCCGAACTGTACAGCATATGCGTGGGGACGCATATTCGAAATATTAGGGGAAGCACCGCTGCTCAGCCGCAACAACGCCGGCAGATGGTACGGTGAAAACAGAAACTCACACGCTTACTCATACGGATGCGAAGCAAGAGACGGATCAGTAAAATGCTTCGACAGATATGACAACTACACCGGCCACGTATCAGTTACGGAATCTGTTTCGGAAGACGGAAATACAGTTCTGATCTCTGAATCACAGTACGGCGGTGCACTTTTTACAAGCTACGAGGAAATGTCTGATGCCACATGGGAAAACAGAGGCTACAGACTTCTGGGATATATTTATCCGGATGACACTGAAGGCAGATTTTACGGTGATGCTTTCAGAATAAAAACCGGTTTTTCAGAAGATTATCTGACACGCACTGACGAATCAGATCCTGCTTTAAATGCAAGAAATGCTTCAGATGTACGACAGAATTTCAGATTTGAACCGCTTGAAAACGGCAGTTACAGAATATGCTCAGTTTATTCTGAGCTTGTTCTTACAAGAACTGAAAACGGAGTATTCTTTCTTGAAAATGATCTTTCGGAAAACACCGAATGGAGTGTTCTCACTGAGATCAACGACCTTTACACTATATGTGATCCGGCGGACACCAATCAGGTACTTGCCTTCACCGAAGGCAGAGCTTATGTTTCAGAATACGAAGCACTTGATGACCAGTTCTGGGATCTGAAACGCGTGACCGGAGATACTGATCTTAACACCACTGAAAGAAATATAGTATTCTCGCTTGACTGTACAGCATCAAGAACTGAATACTACACTGATGAATTCCTTGATCTTTCAGGAATAAAGTTCTTCCTCAACAACAGGGAGATCGCAAACGTTGACACAGCTAAGCTTACAGCTTTCTACGATTTTTCAGTTCCGGGAACACAGACAGTCACAGTTGTCTACGGATATTCAAGCATTTCATTTGACGTTACTGTCACAGAACCTGGTGAAAACGAGGAAGTAATACGCAACAGTGAATTCAGATCAAACATCGCAGACTTTATACTTCTTTCATCTGATGTTGAATTCAGCTCTGATTTTGATGTAAACCTTGACGGAACTGTCAATTCACTTGACCTTATAACGTTCACATAAAAGGCTTATAAAAACGGCAGATACATATGCAGTCAGATACATTTACATTAATTCGTTAATAAACAGGAAATTGCCGGGCTTCGCCCAGGAGCCCCCGCTGATTTATGAATAAATCAGCGTTTCCTTAACACTATATCAGCGACTCCATAAATAAAAAAACAGAGGATGCATATCATAACGTGCATCCTCTGTTTTTTATTAAACGGATCATTTCTTCTTTTCCTCTGTCAGAGCCATTGTTTTATAGATCCTGCGGAAATCCTCTTCGTATTTCGGAAATTCTTCAGCATCTGCCACACATGTAAGAACGTATGAACGACCCTCTCCCATCACATAAGCTGAAAGTGCCGAAAATGTTCTTATTCCGCTGTCAAGCGAAAGCCCGTAATCGAAACGCACCACATGCACCTGAGCGCCTGCAAGCATTTCATCTTTTTCTTCTCTTATATTAAATGAATCGGTAATATTTTCATATTTTCTGACTGCATTGTATGCATAATTCACAAGATCATTGTCTACTTTTTCTGAAGTAAGACTGACCGTTGCTCCGTCCTTGACATATGATGTATAGAATTCATTCTGAGTTTTTTCATAATCCTCAGGAACGTAGAGAGAAATGCCGGGAACTGAAGTGTTTTCCCACGGTTTCATACCAAGCCTGAGCATTTCATAATCGGTTATCTTTCCGCCGTTTCTTATCACTATAAAGTAGAGACCGGCAAGAACGGCAGCAACAAGAAAAGCTATGACCGCAAATATAACTGCAACCTTTTTTTTACTCAAATTTTATTCTTCTTTCCGGAAATATAATAAAATGAGTAAGCCTGTAAGCCGGGTTCTGTCGTGTACGGTAATTTATCTACGACCTGCGTCGCCGCAGGCCTCTAGCCGTCATTACAGGCTGTCCACCGAGCAGATGTTACGACAGACTGTACCAATAGACGTTGCATCGGACAGGGTTTACATAGCAGTACAGTCTCCTGCACTCTGGTGAGCTCTTGCCTCGCCTTTCCACCCTTACCGGAAAAACCGGCGGTATATCTCTGTTGCACTGGCCCTGGAGTCGCCTCCGGCTGCTGTTAGCAGTTGCCCCGCTCTGTGATGCCCGGACTTTCCTCATGACCTTAAACGATCACGCTACCGCACAGCTTACTCATCTATTCTATTGTACACATTTGTCCGACAGGTGTCAAGTGCAATTTTTCAGCAGGCAGGAGTCTGAATTACAGATATTATGTATAATTAATGTTCATATTTCTGTATGGCCGCGGAAGCTATAAAAAAACACATGTTCGCGGCACGGAAACAACTCTATTTAATTCCTTGATTTCCCTTTAAATCCAATCATGCAAGTTGAGAAGCAGCTACTTGCAAAAATCTGTAATAATTCTGTAACTTTCAGCCTGCAAACATAGGATTTTGTTAAGCGAACATGTCAGAGGCTCTGAATGCCGTATCTGCGTACTTTTGCAACACTGATATAATTTTCCTGCAACTCGCCTGAAGCAGAAATTCTAATATCTGACAGAAAAATTTCATGTTTTTCAAATTTTTTCTGATTTTTATCTTGATTTTTTTAAAGAGATATTTTATAATTATTTTCGTGAGTGATTCAGAGAAAAAATCACTTGTAGTAACAAGTTAAATTTTTTTAGGAGGATTTTCTAAAATGGCTATCAAAAATGAATACTTAAAGAACTTACTCGATAAGGTTGCAGCTCGTAACGCTAACGAACCTGAATTTCTTCAGGCTGTTACTGAAGTTTTCGAAACACTCGAACCAGTTGCTGATAAGAGACAGGATCTCATCGACGCAGGCGTTTTCGACAGAATCGTTGAACCTGAAAGACAGATCATCTTCAGAGTACCGTGGGTTGACGACAACGGCAAGGTTCAGGTAAACCGTGGTTTCAGAATCCAGTTCAACTCTGCAATCGGACCTTACAAGGGCGGTCTCAGACTTCACCCATCTGTAAACATCAGCATTCTTAAGTTCCTCGGCTTTGAACAGATCCTCAAGAACTCACTTACAACACTTCCTATGGGCGGCGGTAAAGGTGGTTCTGACTTCGATCCTAAGGGCAAGTCAGACGCTGAAGTTATGCGTTTCTGCCAGAGCTTCATGACAGAACTCTGCAAGCACATCGGTGCTGACACAGACGTTCCTGCAGGCGACATCGGTACAGGCGCAAGAGAAATCGGTTATATGTACGGCCAGTACAAGAGAATCAGAAATGAATTCACAGGCGTTCTCACAGGCAAGGGCTTACAGTGGGGCGGCTCACTCGCAAGAACAGAAGCTACAGGTTACGGTCTCTGCTACTTCACAGACTGCATGCTCGCTGCTAACGGCAAGTCATTCAAGGGTCAGACAGTTGCTATCTCAGGTTCAGGCAACGTTGCTATCTACGCTACAGAGAAGGCTACACAGCTCGGTGCTAAGGTAGTTACAGTTTCTGACTCAAACGGCTACGTTTACGATCCGGACGGAATCGACCTCGCTCTTCTCAAGCAGATCAAGGAAGTTGAAAGAGCAAGACTTACAGAATACACAAAGAGAACATCACACAAGAACGCTGAATACCACGAAGGCAGCGTATGGACACTCAAGTCAAATGCTGGTCTCATCAAGATCGACATCGCTCTTCCATGTGCTACACAGAACGAAATCAACGGTGAAGGCGCTAAGAACATCGTTGCTGCTGGTGCATACGCAGTTGCTGAAGGTGCTAACATGCCTTCTAACCCGGATGCTATCAACACATACCTCGGCAACAAGCTCCTCTACGGTCCGGCTAAGGCTGCTAACGCAGGCGGTGTTTCAGTTTCAGGTCTCGAAATGAGCCAGAACAGCGAAAGACTTTCATGGACATTTGAAGAAGTTGACAAGAAGCTCAAGGACATCATGACAAACATCTTCAATAACTGCAGCAACACAGCTAAGGAATACGGCATGGAAGGCAACTACATGGCTGGTGCTAACATCGCAGGCTTCCTCAAGGTTGCTGAAGCTATGAAGGCTCAGGGCGTTTGCTGATTAACTGCTTAAACTTATCTTAAACAGACAATATAAACTCATAAAAAACAAAGGTACTTTCAGTTCATTCTGAGAGTACCTTGTTTTTTACTGTCTTTTATGATATAATTGATTATGTTCTTTACTATTTTTAATAAAGCAGGTTTTATAATGTACAAATTAAATATAGTTCTTTTCGAGCCGCAGATTCCGCAGAATACCGGAAACATTGCAAGGACATGTGCTGTTACAGGTGCTTCGCTTCATCTTGTTGAGCCTCTCGGCTTTCAGATAGATGACAAAAAGCTCAAGCGTGCGGGCCTTGACTACTGGGACAAGCTCGACATCACATACTATAAAAACACTGACGATTTCTTTGCAAGGAACAACGGTAATTTCTTTTTCTTTACCACCAAAGCAAAGCATAATCACAGTGATGTCTCCTACCCTGAGGACAATGTCTACATTATCTTCGGGCGTGAGGATGCCGGCATCGATGAAAAGATACTTTATGAAAACATGGACAAATGTGTCCGCATTCCTATGCGTGATACGCTCAGAAGCCTTAATCTTTCAAACTCCGTTGCCATCGGTGCATACGAAGTATTAAGGCAGTGGGGTTATCCTCACTTAAGTTCCGAAGGAAAACTTACAAAATACTGATATAAAGGGAAATGGAGTAAAACTATGAGCAAAATCAAAATTATCACAGATTCCGCATCGGACATTGATGTTAAAACAGCTGAAGAATACGGCATCTGCCTTCTTCCGTTCACAGTACTTAT
Source organism: Ruminococcus sp. HUN007 (assembly GCF_000712055.1). Classification (NCBI taxonomy): domain Bacteria; kingdom Bacillati; phylum Bacillota; class Clostridia; order Eubacteriales; family Oscillospiraceae; genus Ruminococcus; species Ruminococcus sp. HUN007. The sequence goes on from NZ_JOOA01000002.1 coordinate 936,802, forward strand.
AGACGGAAAGGAATATACTGACGGTGTTGACCTCACTCCGGATGAATTCTATGAAAAAATGAGAACCAGCAGTGAGCTTCCGAAAACTTCACAGGTAAAGACGGAACAGTTCACAGAATGTTTTGAAAAGCTCTATGCTGAAGGATATACTGAACTGATCTACATTTCGATATGTTCGACCGGTTCATCCACATACAACAACGCACTTAAAGCAAAGGAACTTTTCTTTAACGAACACCCGGATGCGAAAGATAAAGTAAATATAACCGTTATCGATTCATTCAACTATACATTTACTTACGGATATCCTGCTGTCGAAGCCGCTGCAAAAGCTGCAAGAGGATGTTCCGCTGATGAAATAACTGCTTTCATAGAGGAATGGCTTTGCTGTGCTGAAGTTCACTTTGTTTCATACACTCTTGAATATGTCAGAAAATCCGGACGTATATCAGCCGGAGCTGCTTTCATGGGTGAGCTTCTCGGTCTCAAGCCTATTATATCCATTATTGACGGCGAATCTAAAGTAACTGACAAGGTCCGCGGAGAAAAAGGCATCATTCCGAAGATAACGGAGATAGCAAAGAACAATATGATACCTCAGACTCCGTATATTCTCCTTGAAGGAAGCCTGCCGGATGAATCAGCTGCACTGAAAAAGGAAATAACCAAAGCTGTAGGTTATCCGCCGGAAAGAGTCGTAAAGATCGGCCCTACCATAGCTTCACATGCAGGCCCGAAGGTTATAGGAATCGTACTCAAAGGCCAGCGCAGAAGATAAGGTGATTTTTATAAAAAAATATGCTTTACCTTCAGGCATTATTGCACTGATCCTGTGCATGGCATCGTTTTACCTGATAACTGCTGATTCGGTGTTCACTGTACATGATGACATTCTTACATATATGCAGGTCCAGAGAGGAAACCTTTGGCAGACTGCCGTGGATGACGCAAAGCACGGCAGGGTCGGCCACATTCCCCTGACCTTTCTGCTTTACATCCCCTACTTTTTTAAAAGTCCTCTTATTGTAAGGGCTTTTTCGGCAGGGGCTGTTTTGTTTGACATGGCCGGACTTTATTATCTTGTAAAGAATAATACAAACAGGCGTGCCGGTCTTCTTTCATGCATACTTTTCATTTCGTTTGCATGCATATCAAACCAGCACAACCTGTTTGTTTCCTATATTATCGGTCATCAGATACCATCGGGTATGGTACTGTTTGCTTTGGGTATCTTCACAAAATATTATCCGGAACGGAAAGGCAGAAAAAAACTTATCGCAAGTGCCGTACTTCTTACGTGCGCTTCACTTCTCTATGAAGCATGTACGGCGTATATACTGCTGTTTTTATTAACAGCATACTTGAAAAATGAAGGAAAGTTCACGGAAAAAGTTTTAAAGGCCTTAAAGGATAATATCATTCACTTTGCTTTCCTTGCGTTTTACGTACTGGGCTATTATTTATGGCGCAGATCATTCCCTTCTGACTATTCTGGTTCGGTACTCGCCTTTGACAATATTCCGCAGAGTTTTATAACAATGTTCCGCTACTCCTTCGGAATGGTTCCGGAACTTCCAGCTGCGGCAATGCTAATCAAGGGATACGTCCCTGTTTCAGAAATATTAAGCGAACTAAAGCTATGGATGCTCACAGCCCCCCTTGCGGCAGCCGTTTCATTCGGAATACTGTTTCCGGAAACGGAGATAAAGCAGAAAAAAGGCACGCTTATCCTATACTGTCTTGCAGGTATAGTAATTCCTAACCTCATAATCAGTTTCACACCAAAATACGCTGAATGGACTAAAACCGGAAGCTATTCCTACGTGACTTCATTTTACAGCTACTTTTTCCTGATACCGCTTTTCATTTTAGTTTTAAAATGCATAGTTAAAAATGAAAACAGAGTATCGGTAACTGTTCTGAGCGTGCTCGTATTTGCCGTGTCACTTGTTTCGTCTGTGAACAATGCAGCATGGAACCGTTATTTCAGAACTGATCTTGAAAGATACAAAGCATTTTCCGATGCCGTTTCATCAGATTACTTTGATGCTCTTGAAGACGGTACAACAGTTTATATACCTGACTACGCCGGAATACATCATGACATGTCGATAACGGAAAGCTTTGTTTCCATATACACCGACGCAGATCTTACATTTACAAATGAGCCGGAAAACATTGATTTCGCAAGACATGTTATAATGCTGAAGTACGATCCGGAACAAAAAACCGTTAGCTGCGGAAAAATGAGTCAGGATATGAGCTTCACTCCGGAATTTACGACCGCAGCATCTTCCTCTTCCTGATCAGTTTTTACTGTTCAGTTATCAGGAGGCCGCTTCACAGTCAGAAGACTAATAAATACCAGTATCAAAAAAGCCGCTTATTTACATCGTCTGTAAATAAGCGGCTTGCATTTTTTTTACTCTGTTGATCCAGCCTGATTATTTTCCAAGCTTGGTGATCTTCTTGGAGATGTACTGTCTGAGAGTTGCAAGGTCTGTAAGAGCAACATTTCCGTTGCCGTCAGTATCTGCTGCCTTCAGAGCATCTTCGGAAAGTTCAGTGTCACCCAGGAGATAAAGTGAAAGTGTTGTAAGGTCGGTAACGTCTATTTTACCGCTGAAGTCGATGTCACCTGTTACGATCTCGCCTGTCTTTGCAGTAGCTGTAGATGTCGGAGAGGCTGTTGGTGATGCTGTCGGCTTTGATGTAGGTGAAGCTGACTCAGTTGGTTCTGCTGTAGGCTTGGTTGTTTCAGTAGGTTTTACTGTAGGCTTTACTGTAGGAGTCGGAGAAACCTTTGCAGTAGGCTTTGGTTTCGGGCTCCCGTCGCTTATCTGGCCGTATACGATACCGCATCCTACGGTTGACATGTATACCTTGCCGAATTCATCCATGTCGCCTACGAGGTAGTTACCGTTACCTGTACCGCCGTAGAGATGGTCTGTGTTGATGCATACCCATGTCTTGCCGGCATCCTGTGAACGGTAGATACCTTCAGGATCAGAATCCTTCGGCTTGCCGTAGATGAAGAGTGTGTTTACGTCACCCTTCTTTTCAGGAGCACCGTAGCCGACGCACTTTGCATATGCAACGCTGTCAAGCTTTTCTACCTTTGCTCCCTTGTCGGAAATGAGGTAAAGTCCGTGGTTTGCACCGGCAAGAGCAACTGTACCGTTACCGACATAAGCAAGATCACCTGTGTGCTCAAACTTCCATGTAAGTTCCCAGTTATAAGGGCAGACACGTGTTTCCTTAAATGTAGCACCGTAGTCTTCACTTACAAAATAAGAATAATGAGCTTCATCGTATGTAGGTTCCTTCTTGGACATATCAGATGACCAGTATTCATTGTACTGTGCACCTGTAGCGTACACGATCTTCGGATCATCAGGATCAACAAGTGCATACGCTCCCTTTGAAGCCTGTATTCCTGTACAGTCCTTCCATGTTGCACCCCAGTCATCAGAATAAGATGCACCACCCTTAGGACTAGTATTGATAACTCTGTACTTGCCCTTTGAAAGCTCAGTTATAGCAAGTTTACCGCCTGTGCATGCCGGCTTGAATGCCTTCCATGTCTTACCGCGGTCAAGTGTATAGTAGCCGCTTCCTGTGTTGTTTCCGTCACCGTTTGCAGTTCTTGCCCATACGTCTGTGTTCTGAGGGCAAACTGTGATTGCGGATGTTGAACCCATATTCGGATTGTACTGTTCAGGTACTTCATTCGGATCTGTATGAACGAATCCGTCATAGTCACCGATAGCAGAGAGGTCAAGACCGTCAGCTGTGCTGAAGAAGTCAAGGCTTACGCATTCCTCAACACCGTCAGGCTGGAAGTAGAACTGGATGCCCTTTTCGTCCCACGCATTGTCGCAGGCAAAAACGCCGTTACCGGAAGTGAGGAGAAGTCTGTCACCTTCCTTGTCTCTCGGGTCGATAACGATGCTGCTTCCCCAGTGACAAGCTTTGCCGTACGCCCAGTCATAGCCGTTGGTAGCAAGCGGGAGTGAGATAAAGTTCTTTACGCCTGTGCCTGTAGAGTAATCTGTCGGACCTGCACCAGGAGTGATATCCTCCCATGTCTTACCGCCGTCAGATGAACGGAAGAAGTGGTCGCCCCAGCCGATAGTACCTTCATTTTCAGGAGTTGAAGGATCGTCCTGTACCCATTCATCGCCGAACCACTGATCTGACCACATACCGCATGTACGTGCGAACATCTTGTTCGGATCGTTTTTGTCAACTTCGATCATACCGATAGAGTTATCGGACACGGTAAGCTTTTCAGCCTTTCCTGAAGCGATATTGTACTTATAGGCGCCGCCGGAAGCACCCGCAAAAGCGAGGCCGCCGATATATGTGAAGAAAAGATTTCCGTTGTGGTCACTTGTGATGGAAAGCGGATAATTGTCGTTCGGAAGAGCCTTTACAGCTTCAAACTTGTCGTCCTTGACACTTGCAACGTGAACGTTGGCCTCACCCTTTACTGAAGTACCGACATAAACCTTGCCGCCTTCAATGTAAACACAGCCGATACCGTTCTGTTCGTTGTAAAGCTTGGCTGGTTCTGTTCCTCTTACCATGTGGTCTGTCCATGAAGGATACTTGAGTTCGCCTGAGAAAAGACCGAGCGCATCATAGCCTTCAACCGGCTTCCATGACTTACCGCCGTCTGTTGACTTAATAAGCGCTGACTTGCCGGCAGTTACGTCGCCGCCTGCGTAGATAGTATCCGGATTGTCAGGGTCAACTGCGATAGGTTCGATACATTCACGTCCGTCACCGTTTCCGTGAACCTGAATGTGCTCTGTAACATCAACGCCTGTAAATGTCTTACCACCGTCAGTTGTCTTGTAGATAACTGTCTTTGCGTCTGAGAAGTAAGCACATCCGCAGAGGAAGTAAGCAGTCATATCGTCTGTAGGATCAATAGCGATACCCTTGCAGCTGAGAAGTCCGCGGTCATCTTCATTGATAAAGCCGAAGAGCTGTACCCATCTGCTCTGTTCGTAGTCGTATCTGTATACGCCGCCTACGTCTGTACGGAGATACATTTCCTTATCGCCGGCAACGATACCTGAAACGAAGCCGGCACCGCCCATTCTGAGAGTATCCCATTCATAGTTTGCTGTATCAGCAGCGTTTATGATATTTTTTCTGGCAGCATCGGAAAGTACATTAACCGCACCAACCGAGAGTGCTGCAGCAGCTGTAAAAGCAACCGCTCTTTTTCTGAAAGAAACTGAACTCATTGTTATCAACATCCTTTACAATATTCATCCTCAAAGAAATTCCGGAACACGACTAGGTGAGATCAGTATCAGCACTCTGCAGAATAATATGCTGAAGGATTCACGAGTCTGCTCTGGTGCAGTGTTCCGGTCCGTCTTTTCTTAAAAAACTGATTAAACGTTATACAATTTAATTATGTATACGTTTTCTTAAATTAATTTTACATCATTTCCGCTAATCTGTCAATAGAAATTGTCTGGTCATTATGCCGATTTGTGCAAAACTCCGATTGTACAAATCACTAAAATTGTAGAAAAGATTTTGCGTTTTCATTTAAAGAAACACTTATAAGCCGGAGTTCCGGAGGCGAAATTTACGTTGCTTCTCCCCGATTCCCATGCTGATTTATAAAAAAACAGCGAATCCCGTTCATACCGAAGAGTTCCGCTGTATTTGTGTTTTAAAGTTACAGATGACTGTTCATCAGTCACCGAATGAAACGCCGAGTTTCTTTGCAGTCTGTACGATCTGTCCTTCAGGATCAACAAACTTTGTAAGTCCGGCAATGTCTTCAAGCTTATTTGCTGTTACAACGGAATTTACCATTGCCACAGTCTTTCCGTAGTCTTCATTCTTGATAAGCTCTGCTGCATGAACGCCGAACTTTGTTGCAAGTATTCTGTCGTATGCTGACGGTGAGCCGCCGCGAAGCATATGTCCCGGAACGCACACTCTTGATTCAATGCCGGTAGCCGCCTGGATCTGAGCTGCTATTCTTGAAGTAGCCGTAAGGATACCTGCTTCTGATCTTTTCTTTGCTCTTTCCTTTTTCTTCATTTTGGCTTCTTCAACGTCGAAAGCGCCTTCAGCAACCGCAACGATGGAGAATCCCTTGCCTGATTCAGCACGCTTTGTCAGCGACTCGGCAACCTTGGTGATGTCGTAAGGAATCTCAGGAATGAGAATAACATCCGCACCGCCGGCAATACCTGCATTTACTGTAAGCCAGCCCGCCTTGTTGCCCATGATCTCACAGAAAAGAATTCGTGAATGGCTTGCAGCTGTTGTGTGAAGCCTGTCAATTGCATCAGTTGCTATGTCAACTGCAGTATGGAAGCCGAATGTTACGTCTGTTCCGTAAATGTCGTTGTCAATAGTCTTTGGAAGACCGATTATGTTCAGTCCCTCATCGGCAAGAAGCTTGGATGTCTTGTGAGTTCCGTTGCCGCCGAGAGTAAGAAGACAGTCAAGTTTCAGCTTCTTGTATGTCTGCTTCATATTCTTTACTTTGTCAACATTATCCTCGCCTATTACAGTCATCATCTTGAACGGCTGTCTTTTTGTGCCGAGAATAGTTCCCCCCTGAGTAAGGATACCGGAAAACTCTGAAGCATCCATTTCCCTGGCTATATTGTTTATAAGTCCGTAATATCCGTTCTGGATGCCGACTATCTGGACATTCTCCTCACCGAAAGACTCGAAGCATGCTTTTGCAACGCCTCTGATAGTTGCGTTAAGTCCAGGACAGTCTCCGCCGCTGGTAAGTATACCAATTCTTCTCTTCATACTTTACATCCCCATTCTGCTGCTGTGCAGCCTGTTTTATAAACTGTTATATTTCGAAAATGCCGCTTATTTCTGCAGCATACTTCTTCTTAAATAATCAGTGAGCTCTTCGGCACACATCGGTTTTTCAAACAGGAATCCCTGAATAAAGTCACAGCCAAGTTCCTTTAATATCTCTAACTGCCCCGGAGTTTCAACACCTTCAGCTATTGTGTTTATCCTCTTGGATTTTGCTATCTTGATAATAGCAGAAACTATTTCACGGGCAACGTTGTCATCTTCAATAAGTGTAATGAAAGACTTGTCGAGCTTAAGCAGAGTAATCGGCATTTTCTGGATATAACTCAGTGATGAGTAGCCGGTACCGAAATCGTCCATCGCAAGTTTAAGTCCGATGTCACGAAGTTCCTGCATCTGTGAAACCGCGAAATCAATATCCTTCATTGCAAGTGATTCAGTAAGCTCGATCTCAAGCCATTCCGGAGCAAGCCCTGTTTCCATAAGCTTTTCCTGAATAAACTGCTTTACGTCTTTCTGGTAGAAATCCTCTGAAGTGAGGTTGATGGACATTACGATCGGAGGAAAGCCCATGTTCTGCCATGCCTTGTTCTGACGGCAGGCTTCATCCATGACGTATTCACCGATCTTGGTTATAAGATGTGAATTTTCTGCTATCGGCACAAAATGCTTCGGGGCGATAACTGTACCGTCCGGTTTTATCCATCTGATAAGTGCCTCAACGCCCATGACCTTTCCGGTCTTTACTGATATTTTCGGCTGATAGTAGAGTGTGAGCTCACCTGATTCGATGGCTTCCGCCAGCGATCTTTCGAGAGCCGCCGTATTGAGTATGCTGTCATGTACTCTTGTGTCAAACATTACAAGCGAACGTTTCTTGTCACCTGTCGAAAGTGCAAATTCTGCCCTCTCGAAAACCGTGATGAAATCCTCGCCGTCGGCCGGCATTCTTGAATAACCTGCCGAGCATGAGATGTTCTGCTTGAAGTCGTGTTCCCTGCCGATCGATGCGATCTCCTCCTGGATCTCCTGTGCAATGAAGATCGGAGCATTTGGATCACCGTAGTCCTGAACGATAAGTGCGAAGTTATCGCCTCCGACACGGGCAGCGAATCCGTTTTTGCCTTTCTTTTTGTAAAGAATATCTGAAAATTCCTTAAGCATCTGATTGCCCTTGGCGTAGCCGCAGGTATCGTTAATGATATGGAAATTGTCAATGTCAAAAACTATGACCCAGTATGAAAGTTCAAGTATCTTGCAGCATTCGTAGATCTCAGCTCCGTTGATAACGAGCTTGTTTCTGTTGTAGATGCCGGTCACCTCATCAATGTAGGCCATACGCTCGATAAGATAATCCTTTTCCTTGTCCTTTGAAATGTCAATTATCGCGCCGCCTATTACCGGCATGCCGAACTGACCGTTAGGTGAATTTCTGTAACGGAAAGCGTACCATCTGTACTTGCCGTCGAAGGAACGGATCCTGAGGTCCATACTGTTGGAGTGATCGATGCGAAGGGTATTTGCGCGTGCGGATTTAAGATATGATAAGAACATCATACGGTCATCCTTGTGAATGAGCTCAACAAAGTCATCCACCTTTATGAGATCGCTTTTTATTCCGAGCATATCCATGAGTTCTTTGGAAATATTGAAGAACTCATCACAGTGCTCGTTTATGATTATGCCGATCTCGGCAAGATTCATTGCCAGCGAATAATGCTTTTCCTTGGCTGCAAGAAGATTGTTTGTTTTATTGAGCTGCTGTCTGATGACCTTGTTCTCGGTTATGTCAAATCCGATAGAGATGATCATTCTGTCAGTATCGTCATTTCCGAAAATAAGAACTGAACTTGACCAGCTTACATAAAGTATCCCGTAACGTGAATCGAGCGGAAATTCCTTTACTCCCGAAAGCATCATGCCGCTTTTTCCGTAATTGACAAACCCCTGTGGGAAAAGCACCGGAAGAATATCCTGACTCTGCCACTCAAGGACTTCAGGCTTGAGCGCTTCCTTGAGCTTGTTGTTCATGAGAAACATATTTCCGTCCTCGGACCAGATGACAACATATGAATTGATGGCGTTCATAAGGGATACTATTCGCTTTTTATTAAGATTGGTCTCGTCATACCTCTGGACGTTGATTCTGTAACGGCTGTAAAGAATAGCAGCAGCAGTGAAAATTGTATATAATAGTAAGATAAACTTTGCACTTTTCTCATTCAGAAACGAAAGTGCAACCAGAAGTGCAGATAATATAAGGTACAGTACCTCAAATAACATAAGTCCCAAGTTACGATCATTCTCCCCGACGTGCCTGACCGTATCAGCGGCAGACACTCTAATTTTGTATACTACTGAGTTAATTATAACAAAAAACGATATTCATTGTCAATGAATTCGTGTATATTTCAGTGTTATTATATTTATTTTCCTGCAGATTTCACATTCTATTCACATTTATGATGTATCATAATAAAACAGAACGGGAAAATCAGAAAACGCTGATCTGCAGATAAATCATTGTTTTCAGAACGCATGACAGAAGGTGTTTTTTGCCATAAGCAACAGGAGGTAAATCAATGAGCCGAATACTTATTGTAGACGACGAAGTAAACATCAGAAATGTAGTAAAGGAATACGCAGAATTTGAAGGATATGAGGTGGCAGAAGCCGAAGACGGCATGCAGGCTGTCGAAATGGTAAAGAATAACGACTTTGATATAATAGTTATGGACGTTATGATGCCGAAACTCGACGGCTATTCCGCATGCAAGGAAATCAGAAAGATAAAGAACATACCTGTTATCATGCTTTCCGCACGCGGTGAGGAATACGACAAACTCTTCGGTTTCGAAATAGGCATAGACGATTACGTGGTAAAGCCTTTCTCACCTAAGGAACTGATGGCCAGAATAAAGGTAGTTATCAAGAGAAACTCTGTTCCGGCTGAAACAGCTTCGGAAAGAATGAAATTCGAAGGTCTCGAGATCGACATGGCAGGACGTGAGGTATATGTAAACGGACAGAAAGCGTCAATGACGCCAAAGGAATACGATCTGCTGTTTTTCCTTGTAAAAAACAGAAACCTTGCAATGTCGCGTGACAAACTGCTGGAAAGTGTATGGGGCTATGATTTCTTCGGAGATGACAGAACAGTTGATACACACATCAAAATGCTCAGAAACAGCCTCGGCGAGTACAGAAAATTCATAATCACACTCCGTGGAATGGGGTATAAATTTGAAGCTGAGTGATATTAAATCCAGAATTGAAAAATGCCGCAGCAACGGATTTACCATCAGGAACCATATCCTGATGAGCTATCTTCTGCTGGTGGGGCTTTCACTTGCACTGCTCTGGGGCACACAGATACTTTTTCTGAACAGATTTTATGAAAACGAACGTATAAATATCGCTGAAAAAGCCGCAGACACCATGACTGAACAATTCAGCCAGTCTGAAAAGCTCACTCCGGACAATATCAGCGACCTGACAGACATATACGACGAAATAGCATCATCAAACGAGCTTTCCTACATGCTCGTCGACCGTGACTACAGGATCATTCATGAGAACAGCAAGGGCATTGCACATCAGTTCTCAAGAAACGAGATCGATTTTCTTCAGACCAGCGCCAATCTGAAGGGCGGAAAATACACCACAAGTGCCGAAGGCACTGCACAGGACACCAAGGTGGTGATCATCTGCCGCATTCTTAAAAATGATAATACGGACCAGGGGTGCTACCTTATAGTAAACACACTTATAACCCCGGTCAAGACTACCATTTATATGCTGAGGAAAACGACATATCTTGTTACTATCCTTATGATACTGATATCAGTTATCGCAGCACTTATAATGTCAAAATCACTTGCAAAGCCGATACAGAACATAACGGAATCGGCTGACAAGCTTGCAAAGGGTGAATACAAAACAGAATTCAGGGGCGGAAAGTTTGCCGAAACAAAACAGCTTGCCAGAACCCTTAACTACGCTTCATCGGAAATCTCAAAGATAGACGAGCTTCAGCGCGACCTTATTGCTAACGTTTCACATGATCTGCGCACCCCGCTTACCATGATAAAGGCATATGCCGAAATGATCCGTGATCTTTCGGGTGACAGAAAAGAAAAGCGTGAGGAGCACCTTGCGATAATAATAAAGGAAACAGACAGACTTGCACAGCTCGTCAATGACATTCTTGACCTTTCAAAGCTTGAAAACGGCAGACAGCCGCTGAACATTTCGAGCTTTGACATAAGCTCAAAACTTCATGACATAATGGAGCGCTACAAGGAATTCACAATGGCAAACGGCTACACGATACACTGTGAAGATCATCCTCCGGTCATTGTAAAATGCGACATCGGCAAAATAGAGCAGGTAATATACAATCTTGTGAACAACGCAATAAACTACACAGGTGAAGACAAACAGATATACGTTTCAATGGAAACCGAAGACGAATTTGTAAAGATCTCGATAAAGGATACGGGCAAGGGAATTTCCGAAGACAACCTGCACCAGATCTTCGAAAAATACTACCGTGCCGAAAAGACGAAACGTGAAGTAGTAGGTACCGGACTTGGTCTTTCAATAGTACGTGCAGTACTCAAAGCTCACAATTTCCCGTTCGGAGTTCAGAGCACACCAGGCAAAGGAACCACTTTCTGGTTCAAAATCAGAAGAGACAAAGAGTCAATTTGCATTTAAATAGACGTTTTATACAAATCAGCGCCGGAAAACCTCCGGCGCTTGTTGATAATTTACATGTTTCTATTACTTAATAGCCTGAATTGATTTTCACACAATTTTCACAATACTATCATAATCTGCACACATAGACCGATTATAATATAACCATACTCGACGAGGGAAAACAAAACAGAATCCCATAAGTCAGATAACAAATTCGGAAGGTCGGGTATATAAATTACGGTATTTTACGTTTACACCAACGTAGAATATAAATCCCCAATAATCCCTATATCATAACCAGGAACGCCCCTTGCTTGCAAGGGGTGTTTCTGGTTAACTACGCATCAGACAAAACACGGTATGGTTCCCGTATCACTCCCCGCAGACCGTACCTTATAATGATCACAAATTACCGCTTTCCTGTAAAGCGGTTTTTCTGTGCAAAAATATTTCATTAAAACTATTGTAACTCAGATTATAAAATGTTATAATTATAGAAGTCGGTTTTGTACGGGAAACTTTCTTCAGAAAACCGGCCGAGAACAACAGAACAATCTAAGGAGGAATACTATTTGCCTGAAAATAGAAATACCCGTTCACTGATAAAACCGGTAATGTCACTTATCAGTCTCGGTTACGCAGGGCTCATGGGCTTTCTTGCATTTGCCTCACTTTACTACGACGTACAGATCGTAAGCAAACCTGCATTCGTTGCTCTGGAGATAATACTTGCAGTAATATTCGGCGGAGCGATGATATATACCAGAAAGCAGATACTTACTTCAATAGCCGGTCTGTTCGGACTTCTTTTCTATCTTCCGATAGTTGTACTTTACTACAGTCCGGACAATCTGATAATGCTGGTACCGCTCGGAATACTTGCCGTGCTGCTGTTTTTCTGCAGCGGAGCCGGAGAAGGGATCAAAACGATACTCGGCACGATCTATCTTCTTCTGTATGTAATAGGTATACTTGCCTATTATCTTTACGTTTCCATTTTCGCCGGAAACACGATCGACGTAGTTACATTCCACTCAACTTCACCTTCTCAGTCTTACAGATGCTACGTACTTGACATAACAGACTCATCTGAAGGTTCAACCAGAGTAGTTATTGAGCCGAACACATACGACATTGACTACGGCAGTATCAAATTCATAGAAAAAGGTTACAAGAGAACCGTTTACAACGTAAGAAAGAACAAGCTTAACATCATTCCGGAATGGTCATCCGACACAAGCGACCGTGACGTACTCACCATCAACGGAGAAGTTCGTTTCAGAGGTTCAGATGCGACAAACCCGGATGATGCATACAGATATTTCGACGTTAAAAAGAGAAAATTCAGATTCTTAAATTCTTAAGGAACACCGGAAGCGTTAAGCTCTGCAAAGGGCTTAACGCTTTTATAGTATTGAAAGGATAGCCAATGACAAAGAAAAGAATAACCGGACTTATATGTCTCATCGCCTGCATGGTAATGATCTTCGTTTTCTCTTCGCAGAATGCTGACATCTCCGGGAACCTCAGTGAAGGAATAACCTACAAAATAGCGTGTCTCACTGTAAAGGACTTCGAAACTTTCACATATGAAAAGCAGAAAGAGATCGTTGAAGGCATGCATTTCTACATACGCAAGGCAGCACACTTTTCCGAATACGCTCTGCTCGGTGTTATCACATTCCTCAACTCATCACTTTATTTTAACAGAACTAAAACCAGATTCCTCACCACCCTTCCCTTCTGTCTTCTCTACGCTGCGACCGACGAGATGCATCAGCTTTTCACAGACGGCAGATGCGGAAGTCCGGTTGATGTAATGATAGACTTTTCCGGTTCGGTAACAGGAACATTATTTATTTTCATAGTTTCAGCCGCGTTTAATGCTTTCAGGAAAAAACACGGCAGTGTGACAGACTGATTCATCCGTACCGGCTGTCCGCACATTATAAACAGGATAAACAGGCTGCGTAAAACAGATCAGAAGGAAGTGAGAAAATGGAAAAAGCCGCAGGTAAAATATCGAAATTTATATGGATAGTTATAACCACCGTTCTGTGCATAACACTAATACTGCTGGTTACGGCTGCCGGTTTTTCCATTGCCGCTGTTTTTGCAGCTTCAGAAAAACTCGCAAACGTAAGCGAGGTATATATTCCCGAACCTGAAAAGGAAAAATCCTCATACATCTACTGCACTGACAAAGCCACGGGAGAGGACAAACTTATTTACAAGGTAACTCCGTACACCGGAAATGCAAAAAAGGAAATAGACATTTCCACCCTTCCGGAGCATGTCAGAATGGCATTTGTCAGCATTGAGGACGAACGTTTCTACAGTCATGAAGGCATCGACCTTTTCACAACTTCCGCCGCAATGGCTAAGGAGCTGTTAAGAACTGCGGGATTCATAACCACAGAGGAAGTGACCGGCGGTTCAACAATTACACAGCAGCTTGTTAAAAACATAACTTCGGACAACGAGTTTTCCGTTGACAGAAAAATCCGGGAGATCTCCCGTGCAGTAAGTCTGGAAACTCATTACACCAAGGACCAGATACTTGAAAAGTATCTCAATATAATTTATTTCGGCCAGACTGAAAACGGATATAATATGTACGGCATTGAAGCAGCTGCCGCAGGTTATTTCGGGAAACATGCAAAGAATCTTACCGCAGCGGAAGCAGCGTGTCTTGCAGCCGTGATACAGAACCCGGAACTCAGGAATCCCCTCACGGGAAATGAACGGAACCGCGACCGCCAGCTTTACTGTCTGAGAAAAATGTTTGAATCGGGATATATCTCACCGGAAAAATTCGAATCTGCAAGAAAAGAAAAAATGAACTTCGTTCATCCCGGGGACGAAGTCAGAGTGAACATATCCGAGATAAGCGAGGACTTTAAAAACCCGGAGGTCACTTCCTGGGCGATAGATACAGCACTGGAGGAATTCTGTGATTTTATCTGTGAATACAAAAAGCTGAGCTATGAGGACGGCATGAAGGAATTCATGAGCGGAGGATATGAGATATATCTTACCATTGATGAAGACATTCAGGCAGAACTTGAACGAAACATGTCCGATCTTACCTATTTTCCTGAGGAAATGGCCTGCTACACGGATGGAGACGGGAATGAACAGTGGGAAAATGCAGATGCAGCAGCTGTTGTCATGGATTACTTCGGCGAAATAAAGGGTATATGCGGAGGACTCGGCGAAAAAACATCATCATTCTGCTGGAACAACGCCACTGATGCACACCGCCAGCCGGGCTCCACGATAAAACCTCTTGCGGCTTACTGTTACGGAATAGAAAATGATCTTATAAACTGGTCCACTTTTCTCACAGACTCCCCTCTTCCTGCCGGAACTGCCGACGAGAATGAATGGCCTGCAAACTACAACAACAAGTACACAGGAAAATCCTATCCTGTCTGCACCTTTCTTGCAGAGTCCTACAACACCGGTTCAGCACAGCTCTGCAGCATGTTCGGCGTTGAAAATGTATTTGATTTCGCAAAGAACACAATGAGGCTGGATCTGGATCCGGAAACAGACATGACCTATGCAGCGGTAGGTGTCGGTGCAACAGGATCAGGTCCTTCCCTTGTAAACCTCACAAATGCCTACATGCCTTTCGGAAACGGCGGCGTATGGCACAAAGCCCACATTGTAAAAAGAATCGGAGATTCCTTTTCTGAACGCGTATATCTGGAAAACGACTCATGGAAGGGCGAACGTGTAATAAGTGAGGAAACCGCATTTATCATCAGAAAAATGCTCCGCGAAGTTGTTGTAAACGGAACAGGAAAAAAGGCAGCCCTGCAGAACAAAGAGGTATGCGGAAAAACCGGCACCACGGAAAACTACCGCGACATTCTCTTCGTTGGACTCACTGAAGACTACGTTTCATCGGTCTGGATAGGCTACGACAACGGACTGAACCCGCAGGCGCTTAAAGATGCATCATCATCCGAAATCTGGAAAAATGTTTTCGGAAACTATGCAGACAGTGTTGATTCCGGTGCCTCATTTCCTGAATGTGAAAATGTGAAAATATCTGCCTACTGCGCCGAGACCGGAAAACAGTCATCAAAAAGATGTCCGTGGGGCGGAAAGGGTTACTACAAGGCAGACCATCCGGATGTATGCAAAAAAACACATCCGGTACAGCATATAAAAGTTACCGCTTCACCGTCTCCGGCAGTCTCAGCGCCGGCAGAAACTACCGCAGAAGCCGCTGTAACCACTGTTAAATCCGGCGAATAATAGTCAGACTCTACAAATTATTTTTCGTATACATTCTTTTTATCACTTTTTGAACAAATCACATTTTGTTTTCTAAGAAATATATTAACAAAGGAACACTTATGTGATATAATTATAGGGAACGTCAAAAAAATTCTGACGTTTCCATAATACGCTTCTGAAAGGAGCAGACCAATGGATAACAACAATAAAAAACGGTCTGTTGCGGAAAAGGTGTTTGAAAGACTCGGTGATATCAGAGATGAGATCACTGATCAGTATAAAGATATCTATTCCGGCTACGAGGAAGACCGCAGGCGAAAACGAAAACAGCGAATGTATGAGTTTTACGGCGGAAAACCTCCGAGAGACAGAAAAGCAAGAGAACTGTACATCGGACTTTATTTTCTGAAAAAGATATTTCAGGGTATCGGAACGGCGATATTCACACTGTTCCTTATGTTCGTGCTTACCGGTACTATAGTAGGAACGGTCGTTGCGGTCTACCTGATGAACTTCATGGATTCGACCGACTCCATCGTGCTCAGCGCTTTCAAGCAGAGCTTCGCGTCCTACATTTATGAAATGGATCCCGAAACCGAAGAATACGAACTCATATACAAAGTCACCCCTGAATCGCACAACGTAAAGCTTCCGTGTGATATAAACGCACTTCCTGATCATGTAAAGTTTGCTTTTGTATGTATCGAGGACGAACGTTTCTATGCACATGAAGGTGTTGACTTCAAACGTACCAGTGCAGCTATCCTGAACCTCGCACTCAGCCAGCTTGGTGTACACCGTTCGGAATTCGGTGGTTCCACCATCACCCAGCAGCTCATCAAGAACGTTACACACGATGACGAGCAGACATGGGACAGAAAAATGCGAGAGATCTTCAGAGCGATGAAATTCGAAAAGGCCTACACGAAGGACAATATCCTTGAGGCTTACCTCAATGAGATCTACTTCAGCGGTGTCGAAGGATACCACATGTACGGCATTGAAGCTGCATCGATAGGATATTTCGGAAAGTCAGCAACAGAACTTACGATTGCTGAAGCAGCTGTTCTGGCCGCTATACCGAAAGCTCCGAACGAATACAATCCTGTCGAGGAATTCGAGGCGAACAAGGAACGTAAGGAAATATGCCTTTACAAAATGTTTGAGCTCGGCGTTATCTCCGCAGAAGAATACGAAGAGGCAATGAACGAGGAAATACTCCTGACCACAATGCCTGAATTCCAGAAAACACATAAAAGCTACAAGAAGCTCACTGAAAGCGACGAGGAATTTGAAAACCCTGCCGTTCTTTCATGGCCTCTTGAAACTGCTCTCAACGAGATCGGTGACTACCTCAAGGAAAAGAACAACCTTGAATCACGTCAGCAGGGACTCGAAATGTTCAACAGCGGCGGTTACAAACTCTATCTTTCTACTGACCGCGAAATGCAGGAATATCTCGATGAGAAATATGAAGACTGGTACTACTTCCCTGAATCACTCAGTACGGAAGGCCAGATGATCCAGTCGGCGATCGCTGTAATGGACTACAAGGGACACATTCTCGCCCTCGAAGGCAAGCTCGGAAAGAAAACCTCTGCCGACAACCGCGGATTCAATGCCGCATACGAAGGCGGACGTCAGCCGGGTTCAACTATCAAGCCGGTAACCACATACGGATATGCGATCGAAAACAACATTATGACCTATTCGTCATTCTACTACGACCAGTACCTTCCTTACGGTGCCGTACCAGGATTTGACTACTGGCCTCACAACTACGACGGTGCACCTTCAGGCGGCTACTATCCGGTCTACTACTTCCTCAAGCAGTCGATCAACACGCTGCCGGCCCAGATTGTCTACAACGACGGCGACAACCGTGCCCGCGCAGTATTCGACTTTGCAACAAGAAAACTTCACCTTGACCTTGACCCTGAATGGGACGTTGACTACGCTCCGCTCTGTATCGGTGCGACAAACACCGGACCGAGTGTTATCAACCTTGCAAATGCCTACATGCCTTTCGGAAACAGGGGCAGATACTACAAGGCAAGCATAATAAGCAAGTGCGTTGACGTTATGACAGGTGACTGCATAATCAACAATGAAAAGCGTGACTATGAACAGGCCGTAAGTGAAGAAACAGCATACATCATGAACAGACTCATGGAAAATGTTATAACAGACGGTACAGGTACTGCCGCAGCGCTGTGGAATACACCGCTTGTCGGAAAGACAGGTACATCAGAAGACTGGCGTGATATCTCATTCGTCGGACTCACACCTGACTATATCTCAGCTATCTGGATCGGTTACGACAGAGGTACAAACTCATGGGCTATCGAAGGAGCAAATTCAGCAGGTATCTGGAAGAGTGTATTCGGATACTACGCCGATGAACATGCTTCAGGCGACGACTTCCCTGCCTGTGAAACTGTAGCACACGAAAGCTACTGTGCTTACTCAGGTATGAGAGCTACCTCAAGATGTCCGGTAGGCGGCATGGGTTATTTCAAACCTGAAGACGGCTACTGTACAGCACACTGACAAACGGACAAAAGCATCCAAGCAGCAAAACAGGTGATCAGCACGCAAAGCTTTTCACTTCAATAAAGATAAAACCGGTTCGGGAACTTCCGAATCGGTTTTTTAGAAAGGAGTATGCAAATGGATAACAAAAATGGCAGCCAGAACTCAGAAGACTACATAGACAAAATACTGCAGGAAACTGAAAGCACCGGCGACATTCTTGACGATCTCACACCAGACAATGCATCAGCTACAGAAAACAAAACCACAGCAGCCGTTCCGCCTGACGGTACACATCCGGCGGAAAATGGTACTGCGTCCCCTTTCATTGAAAACCTTCCGGTTTCGGACAAACTGAAGGAGAGACTCGAAGACATAAAAGAAGAGCTCTTCGACGATTACGAAGCGGAACGTGAAATGCAGAAGAAACGTAACCTTTACCTTTTCTACGGCGGTAAACCACCGGAGGATCCGAAGGAACGCAGGCTCTACATTACAGTCTACGCAGTAAAGAAATTCTTCAGCGTTATCGGAACAGCACTGTTCACACTTTTCCTCATGATGGCTCTTACCTTCACGATCGTGGGAATGGCTGTTGCATTCTATCTGCTCGACTTTATGAACACTACCGACGGCGTTGTGCTCCAGGCTTTCAAGCAGAGCTTCGCTTCATACATCTATGAAATGAATCAGGAAACAAATGAGTACGAACTGGTTTACCGTGTAACCCCGCAGTCACATGACGTAAAGCTCCCGTGTGATCTTAAAGCTCTTCCTGACCACGTAAAATACGCCTTCGTAAGTATCGAAGATGAACGTTTCTATGCACACGAAGGTGTCGACTTCAAACGTACGAGTGCTGCCATCATCAACCTTGCCCTCAATCAGATCGGTGTACACCGTGCTGAATTCGGCGGATCCACGATCACACAGCAGCTGATCAAGAACGTTACACACGATGACGAACAGACATGGGACAGAAAGATGCGTGAGATCTTCAAGGCGATGAAGTTTGAACGTACATACACAAAGGACGACATCCTTGAAGCTTATCTCAACGAGATCTATTTCAGCAGCATCGACAGCTATCACATGTACGGTGTTGAAGCTGCCTCAATCGGATACTTCGGAAAACCGGCAAGTGAACTTACCATTGCCGAAGCTGCTGTACTGGCAGCCATTCCGAAAGCCCCGAATGCATACAATCCTACTACCGACTTTGAAGCCAACAAGGAACGTAAGGAAATATGTCTTTACAAGATGTTCGAGCTGGGCGTTATTTCAGCCGACCAGTACGAACAGGCAATGAACGAAAAGATACTTCTTACGACCATGCCTGAATTCAAAAGCAAGCATACTGATTTCATGAAGCTTACTGAAAGCGATGAAAGCTTCCAGAATCCTGAGGTACTTACGTGGCCGATAGAAACAGCTCTTGCTGAAATAGGCGACTACCTCATGGAAACCAACAACCTTGAATCACGTGAAGCAGGTCTTGCAATGTTCAACGGCGGAGGTTACAAGCTTTACCTTACAACAGACCGTGAGCTTCAGGCTCATCTTGATGATACCTACAAGGACTGGTACTACTTCCCTGAATCGCTCAGCACGGCCGGTGAAAAAGTTCAGTCAGCCATTGCGGTACTTGACTACAAGGGACACATTCTCGGACTCGAAGGCAAGATCGGCGAACGAACACCGGAAGACAACCTCGGATGGAACATCGCATACGAAGGCGGACGTCAGCCAGGTTCGACAATCAAGCCGGTAACTACCTACGGATATGCGATCGAAAACGGAATCATCACTCCTTACACCTGCTTCTATGATGAATATCTCCCGTACGGTGTTGTACCGGGATTTGACTACTGGCCGCGAAACTATGACGGTGCTCCGTCCGGCGGATACTACCCGGTAGAATACTTCCTGAAGCAGTCGATCAATACTCTTCCTGCTCAGATCGTATACAACAACGGCGACATCGCTATCGAACAGGTATTCGACTTCGCTACAAGAAAGCTCCATCTTAATCTTGACCCTGAATGGGACAAGGACTTCGCTCCGCTCTGTATCGGTGCCACACGTACCGGTCCGAGCGTTATCAACCTTGCAAATGCCTACATGCCATACGGAAACGACGGCAGATGGTACAAGGCAAGTATAATCTCAAGATGCGAGGACGTTATGACAGGTGATGCGATCATCGACAACGAAAACCGCACCTACGAACAGGCTGTAAGCCACGAGACAGCATATATAATGAACAGAATGCTCTCAAAGGTAATCTCAGCCGGTACAGGTACTGCAGCTGCCCTCTGGAACGCACCGCTCGTCGGAAAAACAGGTACATCGGAAGACTGGCGTGACATCTCGTTTGTCGGTCTTACTCCTGACTACGTTTCAGCTATGTGGGTCGGCTACGACAACGGTACAAACTCATGGGCTATCGAAGGCGCCAACTCTGCAGGCATCTGGAGAAACGTATTCGGTACCTACGCAAACGATCACTATTCAGGCGATCCGTTCCCTGTATGCGATACAGTTGACTATTACTGATAAATCACGCTCCGGTTCATACCGGGGCGTTTTTTTTAACAGGATCATCATATTCTCCGCAGACCGGCAGATCAGTTACTGATGTTAAATCACTGATTATCTTAAGGTAACGCTGATTTATTTATAAATCAGTGCGGGGCTCCGGGGCGAAGTCCCGCAAAGCCCACCTCTGGAAATCCGGCAAAGCCGGATTTCCGATTTAATCTGTGTTTTCTTAATATTGTGCATTATTTTTTTATTTTTGGTATTAACAAACGAACAGTTTTATGATATAATAGATTTGTATACATACAGACAGAAAATGAATTTTCATATACAATTAAGGATGTGTTTTTTTGAATAAATATACGATCTCGTGCCCATGTCACTTCGGACTTGAAAGCGTACTTTCATTTGAAGCAAAAAGAATCGGTGCAGAGAACGTTACTGCTGACAACGGACGCGTTACCTTTGAGGGAGACATGGCAATGATCGCAAGAGCGAACATCTGTCTCGCAACAGCAGAACGTGTGCTTATACATCTTGCTGAATTCAGGGCTCTTACATTTGAAGATCTCTTTGAGGGTGTAAGAAAAATACCTTTTGAGGAATTCATCGGGAAAACAGAGGCTTTTCCTGTAAAAGGATATTCACTGAACTCACAGCTGCGCAGCATTCCTGACTGCCAGTCGATCATAAAGAAAGCCGCAGTCGAAAGACTGAAGGAAAAATACGGAGTGAACTGGTTTGACGAATCAGGAGCTGTACACCAGATACAGTTCGGTATCATGAAAGATGTCGTTACCATCTATCTCGATACAAGCGGCACCGGCCTTCACAAGCGCGGATACCGCAGAAACTCAAACCTTGCTCCTATAAAGGAAACACTTGCAGCCGGAATCATAGACCTTGCACATGTCCGTGAAGACAGCCGTGTGTGTGACCCGTTCTGCGGAAGCGGTACTTTCCTTATCGAATCAGCTTTTAAGTCACTCAACATAGCACCGGGTATAAACAGAAGATTTTCCGCTGAAAAATGGGAGATATCAGACAGTTCTGTCTGGAGCGAAGAAAGAAAACGTGCTGTCTCTCTTGTAAAAAGAGATGCAAAGTTTGAAGCATGCGGCTATGACGTTGACGAAGAATGCGTAATGCTTTCAAATGACAATATTAAAAAGGCCGGGGTAGCGTCAAGAGTCACTGCTTATCAGGCCGACATAAAACACTTCGACAGTGTTGAAAATTCGATCGTTATCTGCAATCCTCCTTACGGCGAGCGTATGCTTGAGCTCAAGGAAGCTGAAGAGCTCTACAGAATAATGGGAAGAAAATTCACCATGGACAAGGGAAACACATACTACATAATCTCACCGCATGAAAATTTTGAAAACTTCTTCGGAAGAAAAGCTGATAAAAGGAGAAAACTCTACAACGGAATGATCAAATGTCAGCTTTTTATGTACTTTAAATAATCACAGGAGTATATTTAATGAGTAATCCAAACCTTAATATTGGACTTTACGTTAGTAATCTCGCTGACGATTCCGTCTACTCCTTATGCAGCGGAGCATCGTCAGCTGCGAAGGAGCTCGGTGCCAACCTTTTAATTTTTCCTGGAATGCATCTCAACGGCGACTACAACGACCCACTGAAGTCTCCTTACTATTACCAGTACAATACAATATATGAACTCGGCCGTAAGATAAATCTTGATTTTCTTATAATAATGGCCGGAATAATCGGAAACACGCTCTCCGATGAAGAGACTCTGAAGTTTATTGAAAACTTTCCGGGCATACCTGTTATGACCGTCGCAGCGGAATATGAAAACTATCATTCCATCAGGCTCGACAACAAAACAGGTCTTAAAAAGGCCCTGAACCACCTTATACACCGGCACAACTGCCGCAACATCGGATTTGTCAGCGGTTCAAGGCTCAATTCAGATGCCGAGGAACGCCGTAACGTATATGTTGAAACGATGCTTGAAAACGGTCTTGCAATTGACAAGAATCTTATTGTATACGGTGATTTTTCTGAGAACAGTGACAACGTTGTAACTGAGCTTCTCAATGACAATGAACAGATCGACGCTATCTGTTTTGCCAACGACGAAATGGCAAAGGGCGGATACCGCGTATTAGAAAAAAGCGGCAAATTCAAGGTAGGCAAAAACATTTCAGTTGTCGGCTTTGACAATTCAAAAACTGCAGTTGAGCTTTATCCTCTGCTCACAACCGTAAACGCAGACAACTACAGCATGGGATACAAAGCTGTTTCTATGATACCTGAGCTTCTCACAGCAAAGGAACCTAAGCATACAGTTATTCCTACAAATCTTATTGTGCGCAACTCATGCGGATGCAAGAACACTTCCTACGAGAATTTAAGCTATATTTTCGCTGACACCAAACTCAGCAAATCTCAGCTTGCGGAATTCACCCCGAAGGATTACATGAATTATCTCTTCAGGGATTCATCAAAACTCAAGATCAAAAAATATTTTCCCGGAGAAAAGTATGACAGGATCGTACAGGTATTCGAGAATTTCTTCGAAATAGTATTTGACTACGGTTCATTCATGAAGGCAAAGCACTACCGCAAGGCCGTGCAGAATGCCGTGCAGGAGATCATTGCTACCGGTATTCTTTCAATTATGCCGACTGACGAGATCTATAACATAATTGACATCGTTCAGTACAGACTTACCACTGAATACTCATGCGATTACGAAATAGGGCTTGTCTTTTCACAGATATACCGTGAGATCGCGACCTTCAATCATACATCGCGCCGCCGTGAGCTCAACTATACCGTAAACAGCGACACGATAATCAACTGCATCGTCAACGACGTTATCATCACAGGCGAAGCAAGCAAGCAGTCGCTGCGTCCTATAATGACCCGACTCAGTGCACTGGGCATTGACCAAAGCTACATGTATCTTTTTGACGCACCTGCCGAACACAAGGAAGGAACAAAGTTCAGTCATCCTGAAACGATCTCGCTTATCTATTCACAGCACGGTGATGTTATACATTACTTCAGTGAAAACAACAGGATATCACCTACTGATCTTCTGAGTGACAAACATATCGACAACAGCGACGGTCTGCCGATGATAATAACCCCGCTGTTTTCAAATGAGGAAATATACGGAATTCTTATCTGCTCTGCAAGGCCTGCTCTTTACCAGTACATCAACAAGATCGGCATTCAGATAGGCACTGCACTCAAGTACAACAGCATTCTGAGAAATCTTCATTCTCTTCTTGCGACTGAAAAGGAAAACAGCCGTAATTTAGAAAAGATCTCAAAATACGATGAACTGACTGGTATTTTTAACAGAAGAGGATATTTTGACAATGCCGAAGCAGTTATCCACAATCCGATAAACAAGGGCAAAAACGCAATTGTCGTATTTGCGGATATGGACGGGCTTAAGTCGGTAAATGATCAGTTCGGCCACGATGACGGAGACTATGCACTCAAAAGCATCGCAAACATCCTTTCCCATTCATTCCGAACAACTGATATCGTCGGAAGGATCGGCGGCGATGAATTCGCAGCACTGGCTCTTCTCGGCGGTACGGACAACATGAACAATATCCTCACCCGTATAAACAAGACTATGGACAGCTTCAATGAGTTTTGTGAAAAACCGTACTACGTAAACATGAGCGTAGGAATTTATCCGTTCATCTGCGGCGACGACATTGTTCTGAGCGACATTCTTGAAAAAGCCGACGAAATTCTTTACCAGCAGAAAAAGACCAAAAGGAAATCAGTACTCAAAGAACCAAAGAATCAGTGAAAATCCTGTCTTGACAATCAACCTTAAAGTATTATATAATGAATATTACAGGTTTTCCTGCTTGACAAATCAGAGTTTAAGATACTGATCACATATTATTACATAAAGGTGATAGAGATAATGAAAAAATTATGCAGAAACTGCGGAGCAAAAGTTCCGAAAAAAGCAGAAATATGTCCTAAATGCGGTGAACCATATGAATACATCGACCTTGTAAGGCTTGATCCGGAAGAAGAAAAACTCATACAGGTCGACAAGCCTTCAGTTATGCCGAACGTATGCGCACTCATACTTTCCATAGCTGCATTCTGCTATGCGCTTACACTTATCTGGATGCATTTCAAAGACAACACCATGTCAGAAGCCAAAAAACCTTCCGAAGCTTCACTTACCGACGAAGTTTCAGAACCGGCTGAAACTGCTCCGGCAGATTTTTCAGAAGTGCATTACAACGCAGTCGATTTTCTCGGCATGTCCTTCTCCGACGTAACGAAGCTCCTCGGTGACAGATACAGCATCAAGATTTCCGATACAGTGGCAGCTGAATTCATGGACTTCCCTGTAACTGTTTCAACACTTGAAAGCCAGCTTACTGATGACGCTCCTATTTCAAAGGTCATCGTTTCCGGAAACGGACAGATCTCTCCGGTGGCTTCTGCTGACATGACATTCGAAGAGCTCAAGATCGTTTTAAGTCTTAAGGAAAATGCTCCTGAACTCAATGAAAAGGATGCATTCTACTATGCACACACAAATTTTGACAATGGTGTATGCAAAATAAGCGCAGACTTCAAGTTTGACAACGAAGCGATTGACAGAGCACCTATCGAGGTTATCCTCACGGACATTTCACTCAACGTTCCAAAGGTAATGGGAACTGTAACAGGTATCGATCAGGATGACGTTCTGAACATGCGTGCAGAACCTTCCTATGACGCTGACTCCATCGACGAACTCACAAACGGTGCTCAGCTCGAGATCATTGATACAGTTACTGATTCCGACGGTAACGAATGGTACAAAGTAAAATCAGGAGACAAGGAAGGCTTTGTTTCAAAAGAATACGTAGTTAAGAACGACGAAATCAGAAACATCGACAATTCATCATCAGAACCGGAAGAAAGCGAAGATGAAGATGACGAAGATGAAAATGACGAATCAGAGGACGAAGATGACGAATCTGATGATGAATACGACGAAGACTACGAATAATAACTTCCTTTAAAGCAGAAACCGGCATATAACATGCTTTTTTAAGATGTTATATGCCTTTTTTGTAACACCGGAAAGCATCGAGGAAAATGCATTATGAAAGAATACAATTTTACTGTTAATCTCGGCGGCATGATGGATCTCCTTTCGAACCATCTTTACAGCACGCCGAAAGTATTCCTGAGAGAACTGCTCCAGAATTCAGCAGATGCCGTCATGCTCCGAAAAGCACACGGAATGGATGAGGAACCGCGTATCGACATTACGATCGAGGAAAACAGATCACTCACTTTCAGGGATAACGGAAGCGGTCTTACAGAAGAAGAAATACACAAATTCATCTCGGTGATCGGTCAGTCACTCAAGCGTAACAACAGGGAGAACATATCATTCATCGGTAAATTCGGTATCGGCATGCTTTCCTGCTTTATGGTCACTTCAGAAATAATACTCAGAACCCGTTCGTACAACGAACCTGACAAGGTGTTCGAATGGCACGGCAGCACTTCGGGAAAATACACCGTTGAGGAGATCGAATCAGACATGCCTGTCGGAACTGAGATCGTCATTTCCGCATCTGAAAAATACGCACCTTATTTTACTTTTACAGAAATACTCAGTGCGGTACGCTACTATGCACTGCCTATGTCGTTTCCGATATACGTTACATCAGGAACTTTTTCAGCACGGGCAAACCCGCTTTTCAACAAGATCAGTGCAAATGAACGTGAAAATGTTCTCACCATGGGCAGACAGATATTCGGAACGGATTTTGACTTTATCGACTATATTCCGCTCGAATCAGAAAAAGGTCTTTTCAGCGGTGTAGCATACATTCTTCCTTTCACGGTGTCGGCGGCATCGGTAAGAAGCCACCGCATCTACCTGAAGAGCATACTTCTGACCGAGGACGGATCACAGATACTTCCTAACTGGGCTTTCTTCATCCAGTGCTTCTTCAACACCGACAGACTCAGTGCAAATGCTGCCCGTGAAAACTTCTACCGAAACGAACTTCTTCTTGAAGCTGAAGCAGAAATTGAACACTGCATTTCAAGTTATCTTGAAAGGATCTCCATAAGAAATCCAGCCCTGCTCGCGAAGATAGTTTCTATACACGGCAATGCACTCAAATCAGTTGCAGCTGAAAACGAACGGCTTTTCAGGATCTTCATGCCGTATTTCAACTTCGAGAGCAGTTTCGGAATAAGAAGCGGCAAGACTCTCATGCACTACGACTACACGATCTTCTATACAACCGATGCTGATACTTTCAGGCAGCTCAAGCCTGTTTTCTGCGAGAAGGATGAGCTGCTTGTAAACGCAAGCCAGATATACATCCGCGAACTCATCACCATGCTTGACGAACTTGGCATCGCTCATACCGAAGCAGTAAGTGAAACACTCCTTGACACATTTCTTGAGGAACCGCCGGATGCCGGTGATTACGACTACCTGTGCGACATCGCATCCATTGCGCTTGAGAAATACGACTGCAGTGTACGTATAAAGAGCATCATCCCGGCACAGCTGACTTCACTGTACACACTCAACACCGACGGTCAGCTCAAACGCGACATTGAAAATTCGAAAAAGAAATCTGACGGCATGTTCGATGAAATGCTTGACGCTTTCAGCGAGGAACTTACAGCCGATTCGTCCGCAGTGCTTTATCTCAACGCGGAAAACCCGCTGATAATGAAGCTTGCTGACACTGATGATCCGGACAAGATCGAAGTATGTGCAAACATTATTTACATACAGGCACTTATCGCCGGCGGCTTCCCTGTAGATGCCACAGATCTGTTTATGATGAACGAAAACCTGATAAAACTAATCGAATGGGGACTGTAAAAATGTTCGACTTTTCACACTTTGAAAATCTATCCGAAGGCGATGAACGTCTCCGGTATCTGAAAAAATGCATTCTCACAGCCGATCACCGGAGAAATATCGCCGAAGCTCTTGATCTGAGA
Organism: Ruminococcus sp. HUN007; assembly: GCF_000712055.1. Lineage (NCBI taxonomy): Bacteria > Bacillati > Bacillota > Clostridia > Eubacteriales > Oscillospiraceae > Ruminococcus > Ruminococcus sp. HUN007. Next base: position 964,648 of record NZ_JOOA01000002.1, read on the forward strand.
TACCGCTACATCCAGGAATCAGTTTTCAACAGTGACAGCTTCGGTGCAATGATCATGTTTCCGGAATACATGGCCATGTTCTCAGCCAATACTGAAAAGCACAGTCCGCTTTCATTTCTGACTGCGTTCAAGTGGTTCATTGAGGAAATGTTTTCGTACTATCAGGTAACATATCAGAAATCGGAAGAGTACTTTGCAAAATACGAAGAACTCCTCCATGCATTCGGATATTCCATGAGAACATATCACATGCTGCGTATCAAATACTACATGATACACGATCCGTCGAAGATTTCTGAGCACCTGAAGCAGTACCGCAAATGTCCTTCAGACGAACTTAGTGACTGCATGGCCTGCGAACTCGACACCGAAATACAGGCTGAACTGCTTACCGGATCAGAAGAGAAAGCTGTCCGCATGCTCGCCTCTCTTATGGAACAGAACATTTCATGTTCCGAGGTTCCGCACAAGACATACGGAAAATGCGTCGAACACTTCACACGCATAGGCGACCTCGATGAAGCCGACTACTACGCTGATCTGCTTCTGCCGCTGATGGGAGTGGACACGAACTTCCTTGCCGAAGCCGGTAACATACTGCTCCTCAAATCATATACAGCGCCTAACTCCGCCTACAGCCTTTTCTGTAAATACCTTGATGTGTTTTTAAGAAGCAAAAATCCGGGAATGAAATTTTCATTTGCCAACGGCGCTGCCATTTTCTTTGAAAACCTTAACCGTGACGAAAACGAACTCATAAGCATGAAGCTTCCGAGAACATTCGAACTCTACAATGATGAAAATCAGTACGACCCTGATATTATGTTCGACTACTTCCGCGGCATCGCTTCCGATATAGCAGGAAAATTTGACAAAAGCTTCAGAAACACCTACTACTCTGATATTCTCAACTACGAATATCCGTCTGAACCGACAAAAGAACTCTCTCTTCCTGAGCACGGTATAATCGAACGTCTGCCGTTCTCGGTAGCGGTACCGTTCACAGACGAGGACAGTGTTCCTTCGAACGAACAGATCATTGCTCTTCTCAGAACAGTTCCTGACATCGAGTTCAATGACATCTCCGCTTCAGACAAGGGATCGGTTATCATATGCGGTTACAACAGCTATATTGAAACAGGATTTATATGCCGCCTGAACATCTGCGATCCGGAGGATCTTGATGATTACCAGGCTGTTCATCCTGACATTACGAATGAGGATGTAAAGGATCTTGCGGAGCACTGCTGCACTACCATAGTAATATCGACACTCTTCCACAAGGGAACTGAAAATCCTGAAATGACAGCACTCCTTCAGTTTGCGGATGTTCTTAACACCGAACACTCACCGGCTATAATGTGTGTAACAAACGGAACGCTGCTTTCGTCAAAGTGGGTACATTTTCACGCTGAAGGAAGACTTCCTCTCTTCGACAAGTATCTTTACAGTGTACATCTTTATCCGTCGATATATGACGAATCAAAATACGATATAATGACCACCGGTCTTGCGCAGCAGGCATGCCGCGACCTCACCGCCGTCGGAATAGATGATGAAGACGTGGATTTCAGCGCATGTGTGCTCCGCCAGATAGCAGACCTGATCTGCGGTTTCACGGAACTTCGTGATGAAGGATGCACCACCGGCTTCGGAGTCGTGTACAACGAGGAGTCAGAAGTGCAGTTTTCATGGCTTCCTATGGACAAAGCCTATCCGGATAATTTCACCCGTTCCGACAACGATCTTGCCGTACCGCTGCTTTATCTGAGTGCTGACGATGTCGACATGAAACGCGGATACCTTATCAACGAGGTGCCGGAAGCTGCCCGTTACAGGATCGATTTCCGTGATTCGCTGAAGTCACTGCGTATCGAAGCCGTTCTTTCGAAGCGAAATCTGCCGTACGCCTTTGATGCGCTTTCCCGCCTTGAAGGAAGTACCCTTGAGATTGCCCTGACTGTACGTCCGGCAGTCAGCGAAATCGAAGATCTTGATGAAGACGATGAGGTCACTGACGAGATCTGCATCCTCGGCATGTCGTATGACGAAGACAGCTTCACTGTTACCGGAAGAGTGCTTATCGAATCCGATCTTTCACCTGAATACGAATATGACAGTATAGTAACGCTGAGCATAGACGATATCATTTTCTGGCGTTTCGGATACAACGGATCGATCTACACGCCGGACGACACTTACAGACTTCTTCCGTGATCCGGTGATCATCTGTTTTCCAGGTAATGATCACTCTCCGCGGCAGCTTTATGCGGCTTACCGGAAAGATAAAAAAACTGAATACAAAAAAGTCAGCATATCCTGATCACGTAAATACGTGGATCAGGATATGCTGCTCTGCTTTAATGAGGTTTTTTCATCCCCGTTATTTTATCAGTCAGCGCCGCCGCCTCCGCAGCTTGAACAGCTTGAACAGCTCGAACAGCTTGAGCAGCTCGAACAGCTGCTTCCGCTGCTGGAACTTGATCTGTATACATCATGCCATGTGGAATCTGAAACGAATATGAAATTATACAGGTCATCATCGTCGCGGCCTGATGAACTTAGTTTTTCACGTGTTGTGTTTAACAGTAAAAGAAGCGTATAAGCATCCACGCGTCCGGTACGTTCAAGAAGCGTAAAGCAGTCAAGTGCGCTTACCTTTGTATCAATGTACTTCGCGTTCTTTTCCCAGAACTCAAATTCCTTCTTCAGCTCATCGACGGTTTTTTCTGTCATTAAGCTCCTTAAAAAGCGGACTTTTACTGATCTCACTGCTGTATTTTTTTTCTCCATTCCTCAATTTCCTTAACTACAGTGTCATTAAACTCTTCTTTCATTGTCCTATAGTAAAATACCGGACCGTACTGATCTTCACTCATGGTAAAGTGTTCGCTGAGCAGTTTCATGAAATCACCGTTCATGGCGTTCTGCACTTCATCTGTACATATACTGCCGGCGCCGTTGTTTACTCTTAAGCCCTCCGGAACTGCAGTGAAATATCCTCTTGCGCACAGATCAAAGAGCTCCGCGTAAAATACAAGCACATGATCCTGTGAAAGAAATACTTTTTTAAACGGATAAAGTGTATACCAGACAAAAGGCATGCCTGCCGATTCGATCTTATCTGCTGATTTTTTGAAACAGTCAGGATCTTCCTCAAGCATTCTGCGTACCTTCTTCCTTTTCTTCATCGGAACAATTAAATAAATATAAACCATAATTACCGGAAAGAATGCCATCATGATAAATCCGAGCACTATATAACCGAACGAAATTTCATCGTCCTCTCCTCCGTCAACTGCACGCTGAATGTGTTCCGGAACATTTACATCGGCAACTCTTGTAAGATTTTTAAAACCTTCCGGTGAAATATCAAGCCGAAGCTTGTATATGCCGCTCACATCGGAAGCGTTGAAGTAAAGCGTATTTGTAGTTACGTCCGATTCACCCTGAGAAATGCTGCAGTTTGCAGTGTCATCATCATAAGGAAGATTTACTATAGCTGTCACCGTACCTACCGTTTTCGGAAAATTCTTTCCTATAAGGCGGTAGCAGAATTCAGCTCTGTTGTTTTCATTGAGTTTGAGCGCATTCGGTATTCCGTAGACAATGTCGTATTCAACCGTTTCGTTATGCGCAGCCTTGAACCACTGTAATGAAAACCTGTCATTCTGAGCTTCGACATAATAGTGATTATCCACCCTGTCAAGCGTCTCGGAACGCTCACAGTCTGTTCCGTTTATGGATGCACTGACTATCTTCAACTGACTGATATATTCAAGCTGATTCGACGCATTGTATACATCCTTATAGAATCTGGTGAAATTACCTTTCTTATAGGTAACAGTCCAGTGTTCCTCTACAAGTGCTGTACCGTCTTCGCCGAATTTTATATCAAAATCTGCTGCGTCCACACTGTATTCCTTGTCATCGGCATACACCGTGATCACCGGACACATCAGTATCACAGTCATTATCAGTGCGATAAGTGCCGCCATGCTTTTGAATACGGTCTTTCTTTTTTTCATCTTTTCCTATACCTCCAAAAATCCATTATTAGTGAAAACACTAAGGAACCACTGATTAAATCGGAAATCCGGCAAAGCCGGATTTCCGAAAGCGGGATCTGCGGGGCTTTGCCCCGGAGCCCCCCGCTGTTTTATGAATAAATCAGCGTTTTATTATAAGTAACAGTTGATATCCTTTCCGTGCATATTACCCGTGACAGCATAGGTAAGGCACTTTGCGCCTCCACGGCACAGATGCGCCTTCGGACATTTAAAGCAGTCTTCCGGGATCTCATCTCTGTTAAGCTCCGCGATAAGTTCACTCTCACGGTAAAGTGTGGTCATATCTTTTTCAAGGCAGTTTCCGACCGGCACAGGCAGTCTCCTGCACGGAAGCAGCGTCCCGTCAGCCAGAAGCGTGAGAAGTGTCGTGCCTGCTGCACAACGGTAGTAGCAGTCTCCGCCTTCAAGAAACTGCATCGCCCTGTTCAGATGCACATCAGTGCGGTGAAAGGGAGTTTTTCTGAAATGTTCCTTCGTAAGAACACGAAGCATTTCCTTAAACTCCTCATTGCTCAGAATATCCTCAGTGTTCGAGCCGAAGGGTATAAGGCGGTCGGTCCAGAAACGGTCAACACGGTTTTTCCGCATAAGCTTTATGACATCCCCGAGTTCCCTGTAATTTCTCTTATGACAGGTAAATGACGCCATAGTCTGTATGCCTTCTTTTCTGAGGTTCTTAAGCCCTGTCATCGCTCTGTCAAAGTTTCCTCTGCCGCGTATACTGTCGTGGGTCTCACGCGTTCCGTCAATGCTTACCTGTACAAATGACAGGTTTTTAAATTCCGAAAGGCATCCGGCAGTTTTCTCATCCAGAAGCGTTCCGTTTGTGAGCAGACCAAATGTAATTCCCCTGCTTTCACACAGCGTCATAAGCGGAAACAGATCATCCGAAAGCAGCGGTTCGCCTCCGGTAATGTTTATATGTCCGCGGAATCCGTATTCCTCACAGAAGTCCATGTACTGGATAAAAAGCTTTTCCAGTTCGGAAAACTTAAGTTCCGCAGCGTTTTCGTCCTGATAGCAGTGCGTACAGTGAAGGTTGCACCTGTGAAGTATATGCCACTGCAGAACATGTTTTTTCTTTTTCTCCATACTACTCCAAAATAAAAGTACAGAGAAATCCGGAACGGATCCGGTTTTCTCTGTACCGGTTTTTATTTACTCTGTTTTGCCGGGAACTCTGTTATCTTCTTTGAAAGATACTGTCTGAGCGTTGCAAGGTCAGCAAGATCGACTTTTCCGTCACCTGTTACATCGGCATTCTTTTCCATCATATTGAAAAGCGGTTCGTTATCAACAAGTGAAATAGCAAGCGTGGTAAGGTCAGTAAGATCTACCTTGCCGCTGCAGTCAACGTCGCCCGGAATATACGGATCATCCAGGTATTTATCAGATGTTTCGCTAACTCCCGGATCTGAAGTCGGCAGCGCTGTAGGAGATGTAAGCGGTGAAGCCTTCTCTGTCGGTGACGCTGTCGGCTTTGGTGAAACCTTTTCAGTCGGTTCCGGTGACGCTGTAGGCTTTGGTGAAGTCTTTTCAGTCGGCTTCGGTGATGCTGTAGGCTTCGGTGAAACCTTTTCAGTTGGTTCCGGTGATGCTGTAGGCTTTGGTGAAACCTTTTCAGTCGGCTTCGGTGAAGGATCAGATGAAACTGTCGTTTCCGGATTCTGAAGGAAAGCAGCTACCCACGCAAGTGATGCATTTGTTTCAAGCGATACGCTGTTTACTGACCACGCCGACGCATCAGCATAGCAGCGCTGTCTTATATTTCCCTGCTTCATTGCAACAAATCCCAGTGCCTTCATGTACTCATCCATCATAAGACCGCTCGGACCGGATGATGCAACACCGTCAGGTACTTTCGGGAAACTGCGATCAACGCTTTCAGCCCAGTATCTGTGATACGGAGCATCCATCGAGTATGAGCCGTAACCGGAGATATATGAGAATGAAAGCGGATTCGTGCCAAGGAGGTAGTCCATAGCAGATGTCACGCCGTCCTTATACTTCTGATCACCGCTTAAGTCACTTGCATATGCCATGATAACAGCGTTGTTCAGAACACATCTGTTTGAAAAAAGTTCATATCCCGGATCTTCATCACTGTAAATCGAATATGGATTTTCATAAACTGTGTCGGCAAGATACGGAATACCGTATCCCTGTTTTTCTTCTTCTGCGATATACTCATCGGCAGCGGCAAGTATCTGGCTTTCTACCTTCTTTGCCTTATTCTCCTTAAGCAGATCTTTATTCAGTGCCAGTGAAAGTGTACCTGCTGCTGCAGTATTTCCCCAGTTGAATGAAGTAAATGATCCTTTGCCTAAGAAATTCCGTCCTCCGAAATTATTATCACCGCCTCTGAGCCTTGTACCAACATTATATGCATCATCGTATTTTTCGAGTTCCTTAAGGTACTTTTCAGCTGCATCTGATTTCATCCTGCTTGCCGAGATAAAGATCTCGCATGCTGCAAGGTAAGCGTCGTCCTGTACATTATCGTCACCGTAGTTATTAGTCTCGGTACCCCGCATCGGTGCATAGAGTGATTCTTCATTCAGTTCTTCAGCAGGAACTGAATAGCCGTAGTCAGGATGGATCTTCTCTTTTGTATCTGCTATATAGTAATTCTTCTGATAAGCATCATAAGCGTCGATAGCTGAATCAAGATATTTTTCAGCCTTTTCGCTGTCATACGGAGCCCAGAGTCTTGCAGCCTGAGCAGCACACGCAGCATAGCCAAGAGTTGCAGCAAATGTCGGAGGAGATACTATACGTACCGGTTCCCATGCAAGAACCTCGTCCTCATAAACATAATTCCATGGTTTAACTGCAATGCCTGCCGGTACATGGTCATTTACCTTGTGATAGTAAAGACCTGCAGCATTCTCACCCCAGGTCGGTTCATCTTCAGCAACCTTCAGTTTTGACATCCAGTCAAGCTCATAAGCTGTTTCGTCGAGGACATCAGGAACCTTGTTTCCTGTTTCAGGAACAACTACCTTGCCTGAACCGTCACGGAACATATTTACGTCCGGTGAAGCAGCGATCGCTCTTTCATACATATTCTGAAGTGTCCATACAGCCATGGCACCGCTTACAACGTTTTTGGCATTTTCGCCGCCTGCCTCATACCAGCCGCCTGAAGAATCGATGGCAGATGATTTATACTGTGTTGCAGCTTCATCCTGCGATAAGTACCTGTCTTTCCAGACTTTCTGAACTCTTCCTTTCTCGCTCTTATGAGTTCCTCTGTGAGCAAGCTGTGTCTTGTCACCTGAAGTGATATATTTTTCTTCTATGTCGATACCGGATCGGTTCTGATAGAAATAGTTCATAGCATTGGTAACAAGATCATGACCTTTTTCTTCGTAGATATCATCGCCGATATTAAATTCAAATGATATGTAATCACCGGACTTCAGGTAGTATCTGCCCGGTGTTTTAAAGTCTGAAAAATCGAGTTTGCAGACTGTGTCACCGGAATCTTCATCCTTTACAGGCTCAGTTGATTTACCCTTAAATACGGTTTTGGCTGAAACAGCATCGATCAGTTCAAACTCTGCAGCTTCTTTCAGCTCTATTTTTTCACCGCCGTCGATACCGTCCAGCATGTCAAACCTGTCATCGCCAAGAACTGCAACCTTTCTGCTGTTGCAGAGATAACCGACCTGATTTACTGAGATGTAGTTGTTTTTCAGTCCGCTGTTCTTACGGTTTACATAGCCGTAGTCAGGTTCGCCGTCCGGAGCAAGAACACCTTCAGTTACGTCCGTCAGTGATATACTGTCAAACCAGAGTTCATCGCCGTCCACGGCATTGCCTTCATACATATTTCCTCTTGCGTACTGGAATTCCCACTGAACACCTTCAAGATCATCGGTCGGAGTGAAAGTTCCCTTGTATGTAGTCCACTCAGTAGAAAGTCTTGCCGCCCTTCCCCATTTACCGTTTCCACTGTGAGGACCGTTATGGAACTCTGTCTCATCAAGGACGCAGTAGTATTCGCTTCCTGTTATATTGCTTATCTGTGAGCAGAGCTGCATTCCCTCACGCTTTGCCTTGACTTTTACTTCAAGTTCATAGGTATGTCCTGCCTGAAAGCTGAGATTTCTGTGACGAATCTCCAGATCCCACTTTTCCCTGTCAGCACCGACAGCACTCAGTATACGTATATGCAGCTCGCCATCTTTCGTGATTTCAAACTGCTGTTTTGCCGGGCTTGATTCAACAGGCATCCACGGCAGGATCTTGTGGTCAAAAGTTGTTTCACCTAAAAGCTGATAAGCTGCATTAACTCTGGTTTCAGCCGGAAACGCCACTGACGGCGCAAGCATAGCAAGCGCGCATACCGCCGCAAGACCTCTTCTGAAATTTCTCTTCATTTTACCATCTCCTTTATAAATATAAGAACCAAAACAGCAGACATCACAGTATCTGCTCTTAAACCACTGTATGCTGTACATAAACATTTGTACAGCATACAACCTCATTGTCAATATTGTACCACACCGCAGATAGAATGTAAATAGTTTTTGTGAAAAACAGCTTCGGTACGCCTGCGGCGTACTATTTTAAAAAACAAAACATGAAGATCGCTCTTCATGTCTTGTTTTTCATATATTGCAAATCATTTTATGATCTTTTCTATCCGGCATTCGTGCTTCCTGTTTTCCTTATCGTAATTGATCCCAACAAGTAATAGCTCTCCGCTGAATGCTTTCAGTTTTTCCGTATAGTTCTTATTCTTTATCTGACTTATCGCTCCTTCGGCTGTTTTATGATAAATCAGTATTTAACCAATCAAGTATTTTATAATAGATGTTTGCCCATTCAGGTAATTCGTTCTCTGTAAATACATGGATTACACTCTCAATTTGTTTTGTTAATTTCTTTTTTGTTATGTGCTTAAAATAACTTTCATCCTTAAAATACTCATCTTCACACCATTGATATTCTTCATACGGTAAGCTGTTGTTATCTATGCCCCATTCATATACTTCACAAGGTCCGAATGATAGCCTCTTAATCAGAACAATATGTCCATCCGAGTCAGAATTCATATTAGGCATTAAATATGACCAGCTTCCAACAAAAATACTTTTTGAGGGCATTATGATTCCTCCAAAAATTCCAATTTACATGAGCAAGACGAGAGCCTACCCTTATCAGTAATTATACATCACCACCCCGAAAAAGTCAATCTTTCAGCGACAGAAAGAAAAATATTTTTACATCAGAAAGAAAAACATCGACACCGACACGCCTACGGGCAAATTCATGTTGACCGTGTTCGCAGCGACGGCATAAAATCATATTTCAGTTCTTCATCACGTTTTCTGCTGCGGTCAAGATGCATAGCTATCATAAATAGCATCTTCGACACCTTCATCTGATAGATTGAACCAATCCTGAAGAAGATACATTCTAAGCATGGTCTCGATACCTTTTACAGGTCTGCCATGATTACCTGACGGATAGTAAGGAGCGATTATCTGAATCCATGAATCCCATGGAATTATCTCTTCCATTCTATTAAGAAACGCTTCTTTTTTTCCCTGACGCTTTCTAAGGGAATATTCCATATCACTGAAACTTAACTGTCCGTTCATATCAAAATACCTCGCATAATATATTTTATTAACTATATTATATCATATATCTGATAAATTGTTGACTCTAACGTCGATTAAATCAGCGTTTCCCTAAAATAAAAATAGTAAATAGGGACGGCATTCTGTTACCGACCACCCATAATGTCGTCCAATAGGCACTGTATCTTGTCACGCAGGCAACAGTTCTGTCAAGGGAAATGTACAAGATTCTGGAAAGTCAGTCCTGCAACTGCGGCCCAGACACGGAATGCTCACGGGAAAACCAACGCGATAAACCCATCCTTCGGGCACGCGGTAACAAATAATAGAAAACGGCATCGTTCCGATTCGAATTTCGGGATGATGCCGTCTGTGTTTTTATCTATAAAAATGATATAATAATTGTATTAACCTTTAGAAAGGAATAAACGATAGCTGTTTTGATCGTCATAACTCGCAATTATGACACAGCTATCGTCCCTCAACAATGAAAAGTATATCATTTTTTCGTGAAAAAGTCAAGGACGGAATCGTCGAAATTACAGGAACAAATTCACCTGTTTGTCCAATTTGCGGCAAACCAATGAAGTCACACGGAAGGTGCAGACGGTATCTGCGCGTATCCGGCGAAGAGCGAATCACTCTGTCTCTCAGAGTTTTCTACTGCCCGGAATGCGACCGTTATCACCGCGAGCTTCCGGATTACGTTGCTCCTTACAAACATCTCAGTACTGAAATAATAGCTGAAATATATGATGGTCTTGACAACTATGATGTTGATGACAGCACGATAATACGCATCCGAAACTGGGTAAGAAAGTTCCTGAATTTTGGTTCTGCGACTGTCAGAAGACTTAAAATTGAGCATCCTGCACTGGTCGTCAGAAGCAGTTTTGAATCAACATTTGACACGCTCACCTATTTTGTCAGAATAGTCGTAAATTCCAATGAATGGAAGTTCATTAGTTCGCCTGTCATTTCAGTCTGACCTGTACTATGATAGAGATATCAACTACAAGGAGGTACCTCTATGGACATGAAAAATCAGAAACTGGCAAAAGAGATAGCTGAACAGCGTGTGATCATGATAGCGCCACTGCTTGATACCACTCTGTCTCAGGATGAGTATTACGGCAAGCGCTGGGAATTAGCTGATACGTTTGAAGTATCAACAAGAACACTCCAGCGCTATGTGGATGCGTATAACGGAAATGGAATCGACGGATTAAAACCCAAAGGGAAAGTACCGGAACAGAATACCGTGATCACTAAGGAGATCCTGGAAGAGGCAATCCGTCTGCGCCGTGAAGTTCCGTCACGAAGCGTCCCTACCATCATCCAGATACTTGAACTTGAAAACAAGGTCGAAGTTGGCATGCTGAAACGAACGACGCTTCAGCGTGCACTATCAAGGGCGGGTTATTCATCTCAGATGATGAAGACCTATCAGGATCATGGATACGGTTCACAGCGTTTTGCCAGAGTTCATCGCTGTGACTTGTGGCAGGGAGACCTGAAATACGGACCAACGCTGACTATCGACGGAAAGCCGCAGCCAACGTACATGTCGTGTCTGATTGACGATGCAACACGTTACATTGTTCATGCTGAGTTTTATGGAGATATGGAGCAGAGCATTGTTGAGGATACACTGAAGAAAGGCATTCAGAAATTTGGACTTCCCCGTCGTATCTACTTCGACAACGGTTCACAGTATCGTACCCAATGGATGAAGCGTGCATGCAGTCTTCTGAGTATTAAACTGCTGTATGCTAAACCGCGTAATCCTCAGGGTAAAGGAAAACAGGAACGCTTCAACCATACCGTTGACTCGTTCATTGAAGAGGTAAACCTGAACCGTCCTGACAGCATAGAAGAACTGAACAGACTGTTTAACGCCTGGCTCTCTGAATGTTACCACAGTAAAATACACAGTGCACTCGGAATAACCCCGGAACAGGCATTCAAATGCGATTCCATGCCATTACGCTATCCGGATGATGCAATACTCTCAACTGCTTTCCTGCACTGTGAAACCCGTAAAGTTAACAAGTCAGGATGTATCAGCTTCATGGGTAAAGATTATGATGTTGGCGTTCTTTATGCCGGACAGCAGGTGGATGTTGTTTATGATCCTCAGAATATTGCACGTGTAAGGATTGAAGCAAAGAATCATGAACCGTTTTACGCTGAACCGGCTAAGGTAGGTACACACGTTGCTAAAAAACCGAAACGTGCTGAAATTGAAAGTATCCCAGCGGATTCTTCAAGACTTCTTGATGCTGTTACAAAGAGCGCCGGGGAAAAGGAACGTCGAGCTATTATTTCGTATTCACAGGTATTGGAGGGTGCTGAAAATGTTTGAAATGTTTTATGGTATGCAGCATACACCGTTTACGCGCGGTATTCCATCTGATCAGCTGCACAGAACACATCAGAATACTGAAGTTTTCAGTCGTCTGATCATCACTGCACAGAAACAGTCATTCGCACTGCTGATTGGTGAACCAGGTACCGGCAAGACAAGTACACTTCGTCGTTTAAAGGATGAACTTCCTGAATCAGAGTACATGGTTCTGTACGTTTCTGATTCAAAACTGACTCCGCGAAGCTTCTACAACTATCTCCTGAACCAGCTCGGATGCAAATCCGAATTTCATCGCAATGCAGCGAGAAACGCTTTGCATAAGCAGATTGAAATAATGAGGAATATGCAGAAACGTAAAGTGGTCGTGATTCTTGACGAAGCACATCTGTTGCCAAAAGAAATGCTTGAAGAGGCCCGCTTTCTTCTGAATTACAAAATGGATTCCGAAAATCCAATGGCACTAATACTTTCGGGTCAGACTGAACTCTGGGACAAACTCCGTCTTTCCGCATACAGAGCCATTCTTGAAAGAGTAGATGTTGAATGCTTTCTTACTCCTATGGATTTTTCAGAAACCAAGCAGTACATTGAATCACAGCTTCATTATGCCGGACAGGAAAATCCTGTCTTCACTGAAGATGCAATGAAATCTATTTTTACTTTTTCAGGCGGAAATCCACGACTCGTAAACCGTGCCTGCAGTCAGTCACTTATCTATGGTGCACAGATGAAACAGACCTGTATCGACAGCAAATCTGTAGATATTGTACTTGAAAACGAAGTAACCGGAGCCGGTCACTGATTATCTGATGTTGCGGTTCAACTTGATTAACGGGCTTTTGCCCACAATGGAGGATAGGGCAACGCTGGGGAGCGACCTGAGCGCCATGTGGGATTTTGCCGAGAGCATAGCTCTCTAGATTGAAATTGACACCTCCGTGCTGGGGGTGTCAGTTTGTTTTTCCAATTCAGTTGACAAAATACTGTCCCTGCCCTGACAAAATACATTCACTTTTGGATGACAGGATAGGTGGGCGCTAACAGCATTCTTTCAAGAAGCCGTCCCTATTTACAAAAAAAACAATTTTTTCGAAATTATTAGCTGTTGTTTGCTGATTTCCATTTTCCTTCTATATCGTAGCTGTCAACACCCCACGGACCGAATTTCACCTTATTTGTCTCGGAATCAACTATAAATTTGAACCCGAATACAGGATATTCTCCTAAAAGATTCTGTTCGCTTCCTTTGATATGGAAATAATAGTATGGGGGAATATTCTCCGTGGGCTCTACGTATTCGTATCCGTCATATACAAAATAATCTGATGTGACAGGCGCTTCCGACATACCTAGGGACTGTAGGAACGGGAGTATCTCCTCTTCCGTCATATCATTGTCATTGAACGTTAGCCCCCCGGGATACATCATGCGTTCTTCGGTATTGGAACCCTTTGCATCAAATTTTGCCACGATTGAATCACCGACAGTTTTTGCGTTATTATAACTTGAAACGCATTGTGCTTCTAAAATGATGGAAGGATCGGTTTGGGATTGGATTTCGATATCAAAGTATTCTTGAGGATTACTTTCCATATACTCATCGTTTACGCTAATAATATATCTGTCGTTGTATTCTTCATACAGCGACCTTACGGTGTAGTATCCGCCGTCACGGAACAGATCGTCATCTATCTTCACATAACCCGACCTCAGATTTGCATTCCTGATTTCGTTTTCGGCATTGTTTGTGGATACTTCTTCGGCTTTACTTTCTTCAGAATTTGCTTCACTTTCCTCAGAAGGTGTTTCTTCACTCTTTGCTGCTGTTGTTTCGGAAGGCTTTTCTTTTACATCGGTATCACTGTTCCCGGTGTCTCCACAGCCAGTTATAGCAAGACATATGCCAAGCGCTGCAGTCATTGATGTGAGCTTCTTTATGTTCATTTTTTATTCCTCCTCAAAATATGGTCGGTATCCTGTTACGATATATCCGGTTTATTATACAATAATTACTTTTTTTATTCGCATATCACTTCATCGTCAAACAGATCATCCGGTAAGAAATCACTCATTTCACTTAATGATTTGGTTACAAGCTTATATATGAATTCAGTGGTAGAAAGATCAAATTTAAAAAACTGAAAACCATCGCCATAAACGATTATATTCATTTTATTATTCTCAGGTTTCCAGTAAAATACTGTTCCGTTATTGCAGTAAGCCCACGGTATTAATCCGGCTTCATCCGTGTTCTTATTTGACATGCGCCTGTTTTCAAAGCACTATCAACAACTTAAGAATCCAATATAAAGCGCACAAAATCATTTTTTAAGTTTGTACACAATACCGCGATACTCCTTTATAAAAAATCTTATGGATTTATCAATAAAATCACACGTTTTAAATTTTATCATTTTTCACGGCATATGTCAATGCGAATGTTGCGATTTAGAAAACATAGAATAGAATATATAAAATGGAAAAGACTGCTTCCTTAAAACAGGGTGAGCAGTCTTGGGGTTAGGAAACCGCTGATTTATTCATAATTAAGCGTGGGGGGCGTGGCGAAGCCCCGTAAATCTCACCTTCGGCAATCCGGAGATGCCGGATTGCCGATTTAATCAGTGTTTCCCTAGTGATTATTACACATTTAATCAGCATTATTTCCACTGCAAACTTCTAACCAATCTTCTCCAAATTCTTCTTCTGCTGCTTCTTCTAAATATCCAAGAAGATTTGATAAAAACTCATCAAAACCATCATATCTTTCTTGTTCTTCGCCATAAACGCTAAAGAATTCTCCTGTTTTTTTGAAAAATAAAGATGATCTCCATCACCAATAATATTGCCAATAAGAACATCGTCATTCTCTATGCTTTCCAACTCAGGAAAATACAGTTCACAATATCCCCCATAAACATAAGCATATTCTGATAACAAAAGCCAACTTTTATACATTTTAGGAATCGTGATATTATTGTCTTTTTCCCATTTTTTTATTTTTTCTATAGCACAAGGATCAGAAAAATCAGAAGATTTACCTAAATAAGATGATAACAATTTTATATCGTCATAAAAATCCTTTACCACTTTACTAATACGAAACATAATTAAAAACTCCTTTTTTATTTCATTTTTCAAATTTTTAGTAAGCCAGCACGATCTTCCATTGTTTTTTCTGTAATACTCTATAAGAACTATACAGTAAAATGCAAAGTGTGAATTAAAATTGTGCCGCAGGCACCACCTTTTAATCGGTACGCCTTCGGCGTGCTATTAAAAAAAAACAAAACATGAAGATCGCTCTTCATGTCTTGTTTTTCATACATCAAGTTTTTGAAACTCGTCGATTCTCAACTCTCGTTTCAATTCTTCTTCTGTAGGGAGATATGTGAAATACTTTGAAGCGAAAATCTGGTTATTGCCATCCGGCAGAGTATATTTTACAACCGCATCGTTCTTCTCGGCACAAAGCACGATACCGATAGGCGGATTATCGCCCTCGTTCATCAGCTCTCTGGTGTAGTAGTTTACATACATCTGCATCTGTCCCAGATCCTGATGCGTGAGCTTATCCGTTTTCAGGTCAAACAGCACAAAGCATTTGAGGATATAGTTGTAAAAAACAAGATCAATGAAAAAGTCCTGTCCGTCGAGCGTAAAGCGTTTCTGCCGTGATACAAAGG
This sequence comes from Ruminococcus sp. HUN007, assembly GCF_000712055.1. Classification (NCBI taxonomy): domain Bacteria; kingdom Bacillati; phylum Bacillota; class Clostridia; order Eubacteriales; family Oscillospiraceae; genus Ruminococcus; species Ruminococcus sp. HUN007. Next base: position 980,366 of record NZ_JOOA01000002.1, read on the forward strand.
AAAATCCTCGTCCGAGCTCCAAAAGGAAGTGCTGTAAATGGTCTATCAATGCCTGCTCAATATCGCTCTCATACACATGGGTATCTGGTTTTATCTGCAAAAACTCCATGATATACGGGTCTTTTATCGCTTTTTCATATTCGGGCTTAGGTGTACTGGTCTGTATCTCTGCTGCCACCGAAGACTTGTCCTTGCTTGCAAGCAGCCGCTGATAGTACATCGTATTGATCTGCCGTTCAAGCTGACGGACGCTCCAGGCTGATTTTGCACATTCTTCTGTATAGAAGTCACGGACGATCTTATCAGTTATCTTCATAAGAATGCGGTAATGAGACCAGCTCAATTCGTGGCACAGTGTGTCACGAATCGGATAGGTCAAGTAAAACTGGCGCATTCTCCGCAAATTGCTCTCATCAAAACCCTTGCCAAACTCAGCAGTAAGTCTTTCAGAAAGGTACTTCAAAAGATTTTTACCATACTCCGCCCTGTCATTCTCACCACAAGCCTTGTATATCTGCTCGCCGATCCCCAATATGCTATAACCATTGCCGAATTGACTGCGGCATACACCTTGTTCTGCGCTGTTATTACAAAAGAACGTATGGAAGTATAGATTTCTTCCGAACTGTTCTCGGTTCTCATAATTTCATTATCCATAGGTATCGACCTCATTTCCGGTGATATACATATTATACCATACTGGAACTATTCTTTCAAGAAAATAATCCATTATTTCTGTAACGGCGTGCTGTCTAAAAAAGACATGAAGATCGCTCTTCATGTCCAAAAATATATATAGAAATTATTATTTATATGTTTATCAGTATAAATACTTTTAAATAACATAATCATATCAAAAAAAGTTGATAGATAACATGTGCTTAGCAATATCATTTATAGGTCAATTTAAAATTGCCATACTATACTTGACTATTTCACTACAAAACGCTAATCACATGACCTTGGTTAAAATTTCTAAAATTTCTTCAAATCCCTCAACTTCTGTCTCTTCGTATTCACCAAATATAACAATCTGACCTGTTTCTCTAGAAAACCCATACCATTCTTCTATATCTATGAACGACCCAATAATAATATATTCATCTGGAACATTATATGGCTTTTGATCATTATCAATCACAATATCATTTAAAGAATAAAATTTCAGTGATGAATCACACAAAATCGAACCATTTGAAAACAATAGCCAATCTATATATGATGAAGGAATATGAATATTATTATTTTTTTTCCCATTCATTGATATCTTCAATTGTCGCAGCTTGATTAAAAATAAATGAATTATCATCATCATCATAATCTTTCACTGCCAGAGTTTTACAGTTTTCAATGAATTTCTCAATATATTTTGTTGATTTGTTATTAGGAATTTCAGGTATAAAAATCATAGCATTTCTCCTTATTTACAAGCATTGTGGAATTACTCGACAAATAATAATTGCTATTTGTCTATAAAACCAACTAACAATAATTTATACAAATAAATTTCTTATCTAAAATTAAAATTCAACATAATGATTGTATCATTTTGAAGTATATTTTGTCAACGATGTTTCATTAAAAAACGAATGCAGCCGCTTCAAAAGTCACTGCACTGTCTGATTTCAAATGTGTTTTTTACTGAGAAACCGAATTAACGAGCATCTGGTCAATGAGACTTGTATTATCATTTGTATCAGCAAATGATGTGTTATTATATACATTGTTATCTCCGCCGAAACCGTTAAGATGGTGAGCTGCCGGAGGCAGCTATTTTATAGTATCAGGCATTGCGATGCCTGATACCTTTTATATGCTGAAAAGACGGTAATCTCTCATTGTGGGGTGATTACGCCTTTGGAATTATTATATCATTTTACTCGAACATTAACCAGCGGTTTTTTAGATTTAATTATATGGAGTCCACTTCACATCACATTAGTGGTGGTTTTTTGAAATCATCTAAATCGTATTTAACGGCAAAAATTAATTTGTCGCTATATCAATCATATAATTTAATAAATCTTCGAGTTTAGAATAAGAACAACATTCATCCTCTATCTCATCAAACTCTTCATATTCATATAAGATGTATGAATCCGACCTTTTGTCATAGCAAATATGACTAGAATTATAAAAGCCGATTATTAGTAACTGATTAGGTACTCTTCCTTCTGAAAAATCATAGTTTATATTAAACTCTATACTTTCATCAGGTTTATTACTTCCGACACCATAAAAAAATACATCTCCGCCAAATAACTTGGCTCCATTAGTAATTTTTAGGAACTCTTTATATGAGCTTGGAATATTTAGCTTATTCTTGTTCTCAAAATCAGAAATTAAGTCATCATGTGCTGGTGGAAAAAATGTAGATTTCATCCACGGACCATCAATACTTTTTATGATTTCTATTTCATTTTCCATACATATTATCCTTTCCATAGATTTAAAGCAAAATCTTATTCATTAGAAAATTCAGTAAGAATGTCCTCACAAAAGAATTTGTATGCTGTACCTGTCTTACAATGTTTCTTAATAACTTCTTTATGCCTACTGTCGTAAAGCACAGGACATGAAGTGTTTCCGAATTCAGATGCGCTCTGTGCATCTGAATTTTCAATTGTGCCGCAGGCACCACCTTTTAATCGGTACGCCTTCGGCGTGCTATTTTTAAAACAAAACATGAAGATCGCTCTTCATGTCTTGTTTTTCATAATATAATCGCAAATTGCACTCTGTTTAATTTTCATCAAGTTTTTGAAACTCGTCGATTCTCAACTCTCGTTTCAATTCTTCTGTATTTTCATATTCGGGCTTAGGTGTACTGGTCTGTATTTCTGCTGCCACCGAAGACTTGTCCTTGCTTGCAAGCAGCCGCTGATAGTACATCGTATTGATCTGCCGTTCAAGCTGACGGACGCTCCAGGCTGATTTTGCACATTCTTCTGTATAGAAGTCACGAACGATCTTATCAGTTATCTTCATAAGAATGCGGTAATGAGACCAGCTCAATTCGGCACACAGTGTGTGCCGATTCGGGAAACAGCTATAAAATTGACGCATTGCTCGCAGATTTCGTTCTGTATAGCCTTTGCCGAACTCAGCAGTAAGTCTGTCAGATAGGTACTTCAAAAGATTTTTACCATACTCCGCCCTGTCATTCTCACCACAAGCCTTGTATATCTGCTCGCCGATCTCCCAATATGCTAACCATTGCCGAATTGACTGCGGCGTACTATTTAAAAAAACAAAACATGAAGATCACTCTTCATGTCTTGTTTTTCATATATTGCAAATCATTTTATGATCTTTTCTATCCGGCATTCATGCTTCTTGTTTTCCTTATCATAATTGATTCCAACAAGCAAAAGCTCTCCGCTGAATGCTTTCAGTTTTTCCGTATAGTTCCTATTCTTTATCTGACTTGCGAATGGAGTTCATTACCTCTTCCCAGCCGCCGTCTTCAATACAATTTATAAATTCCTGTCTGACTTCCTTGTTTGGTATCCATGCTTCACTTGTATTCCTGTCGTAGGTAAGATAACCAAGATGAATAAGCAATGTCAGAACATCATCTGCTGAACTGAACGTTGTCATATCGTTCTGAAACTTTTCTGTGTTTATTCGAACTCTTTCCCCGGATATCATCCTTATAACCGACTGTCTCAGTCCGTCCATATCGAGTTCTATAAACACCTTCAGTGCTTCAAATGTCTCTGTTTTCGTCCAGTAGTTACTGAAGATCTTTCTGCTGCATGCAAGCACTACTGACTGCGGATTGTATATCGGCGTTTCATCTACCAGATATCCGTTGTACCAGTCTTTCATTTCATCGTATGAAAGTTCATATTTCTCACACAGTACCTGTGTTTCTTTTTCTGTAAAGCCCATAAACTCTGAATACGGTGCTGCATCATTTATCGAAAATTCGTGGTACATATTAAGCGCACTGTGTTCCCCGTATTTCTTTACGGGAAAAATTCCGGTCGCATAGTCAAGAGCAACGTATTCTTTGTCTTTAAGAAGATCACGAAGGAAATCCAGGTAATATTTCTGCCCTTCTGTATCATTTTTAAAAACTCTGAATGCGCAGTCCCATTCATCTATGATAAATACAAACGGTACTCTGTGTTCGTCATATATCTCTCCGAGCATTTCTTCAAGCGAATAGTCTTCCGGAAAATCCATATTTCCATACACTTTGAGAAGATCGCGTTTTAATGACTTTATCAGTTTTTCTGTCATTTCTTTTCCACCGGACGCTTTTGAAGCAAATCCTCTTACATCAAATTTCAGTACATTGTATTTATTCAGATGTTTTTCGAAGTTCTCAGTTTCTGTGATCTTAAGATCTTTAAAAAGATCTCTTGAATCGCATCCACGGCTGTAATAAGCTGAAAGCATATTTGCCGCCATTGATTTTCCGAATCGTCGCGGGCGGCTTATGCATATATGTTTATCAGAAGTATCAAATACAGCATTGGTAACATCAATCATCATTGATTTATCAACATATATTTGTGATTTTACAGCTTGTCTGAACAAATCGTTCCCAGGATTAAGATAGATCCCCATTACTTCACCGCCTTTTCGATCAATTGTAGTTACATTGATTATACCATAATTTATATCGAAATTCAATTTTATATTTTCGTCTGATATTCCGGCATAAGCCTTGATTTCAGAATGCTTCACTGCCTGGTACTAAAGGCATGAAGTATTTCAGAATTCAGATGCGCTCTGTGCATCTGAATTTTCAATTGTGCCGCAGGCACCACATTTTTATGCGGTGATCAACTCATTTAGCCGTGCGGATAACAAAGCATATTCCGTTTTCGGTACGCTCTGCGGTAATATTCCATCCGTGCAGATGAATGTAGTCACGGGCAATGGAAAGGCCAAGGCCGGTATTTCCGTCTGGTCCGGTGTAGAACCGCTCAAACATATGCTTTATAACATCATCTGTCAGCACTTCGCAGTCATTCCCGATACGTATCTCACCTTTTCCGCAGGATATGTGAATACCATTCTTTGCATATTTCAGTGAATTGGTGATCAGATTGGAAAGTGCGTGTTCGAGCTTGTCAGGATCAGCAGATACTGTCATCGGTTCAAGATCAAGAGTCACATTCAGTCCCTTGTTTATGACGGTTCCTTCGAAAGGCATAAGGCAGTCCTGAATGAATTCCTGCATTTCGACGGGTTCCTTTTCAAGTTTAACCGAGCCGCTTTCCAGCTTTGACATGCAGAGTATCTCTTCGATAAGCCTGCTCATTTTCTCTGTCTGTCCGGCTATTACACGACCTGTTTTTTGGTAGTCCGTGATAACGCCCTGGCTTATACCGTCCGCATAACCGCGCAGTGCTGTCAGAGGAGTCTTAAGTTCATGCGATGTGTTTTCAAAAAACTGCTTCTGTGCGATCTGATTCTGTTCAAGTTTTTTTCCGAGTATGAATCCGGTCCCCGTTCCGAATGTGCCGATAACAGCTGCTGTCAGAATGAAGATAATGATCATATGATTTATCATATCCATTTCGCCGGTAACATCAACATACGCGATCATTTCACGCACGCTGCACATTCTGGCATCACCGTCGATCTGCATACCAGCCGGATCTGAACCGTCCACAGTGATATATGAATAGATCTGAACCTTATCATCATCTGATGGGAACGGCACTTCTGCTGATATTTCCGTATCGCTTTCATTAAAATAAATAAACTGACCTGTAGTATCAGTACTTCGTATATAATAAATGCTTCCGTCTATCTCTGTTTTTATTGTCTCATCTTTCTGTTTCCCGCTGCACCAGCGAATGACCGCCTCTTCCTTTGGTGTGAAATGATTCTCATCTTCCTCATCCAGTATATAAATAAGCTCCGGCGAGTAAAGTGAATATCCGGTATCGGCGTCGTTTCCCGTGATCTGAACATCTGTATATACAAACGGATCAGAACCGGCGTTCTTAAGAGCTATATCTGCCTGTTCTGCCATTCTGTGCGTGATACTGTAATAAAACACGGTCATGATGATAAGGATCATAACCAGTACAGTTCCGCCGGTCAGAAGTGCAATGCGGTAACGTATTTTAAGATGCTTACGCATGCTGTACCTCCAGTTTGTAGCCGTAACCCCAGACTGCCGAGATCTTTACACTGCTCGAAGATGATTTCAGTTTCTGCCGGATACGTCTGACCGTTTCATCCGTTACGCGCGTTTCGACCTCATCGCTGTCAATGCCCCAGACACGATTTAACAGTGTGTCGCGGGATACCGCATTTCCGGCATTCTCCATAAGGCAGCCGAGCAGTGCGAATTCAGTTACCGTAAGTTCAAGCGGAACTTCTCCGCATAAAACTGTGTGTTTGGACTCATCAAAGGCAAGATCTCCGAAATTTCGTTTTACACTTACCGGCTGCATCATTTCCACACGCCGGAGCAGTGCCTTTATTCGTACCACAAGAAGCGAAGGCGAAAACGGCTTGATAAGATAATCGTCACCGCCGAGCATGAATCCGCGCATATGATCTGTTTCACTTTCCTTTGCCGTCAGTATTACGATGGGCACGGATGATATCTCACGGAGTTTTTTACAGATGGTAAGTCCGTCGGTCCCCGGCATCATTATATCCAGTACCGCAAGATCGCACGGTTCCTTTAGGAATGCATCATAAAGTGCATCGCCCGTTGAAAATGTACGTACTGAAAAACCTCCGTTCTGAAGGAACTCCCTCATAACGTCAAGTATATCCTGCTCATCATCTGCTGCATAGATCAGTTTTTTACCTTCTGCCATTTTTGCCTCCGCATAACTGCACCAGTTCAGTTTCCTGAACTGGTGGTTTGTCTGTATTATATTTATAACGCCTTGCAAATCAGCAAACTACGTTTGCCCGTAAGCGTAATGTATTTTTCATTCACTGCATTTTTCAGCCGCAAAAATATTTACGTTAAAGCTTCATACTTATCTTCAGTTTTCATCTGAAACGGTGATGCTGCCGTCGAAATCCTGACTGCTTTCATCCGCATTTACTGTATAGCAGCAGCCATGCCACTTTGCATCTGAGTCCGTAAACTTTATCATAAGTTCTGTCATTTCATTTATCAGATCATCAGATATCTCTCCACCGCCTGATGCTTCGATCTGACTGCTTAGTTCCTGCCATCTTGCATATTCTTCTTCAGTCAGCTTTTCCTTTGCAAGAGCATCTACGTCTTCTGACGCCAGCGTCTGACAGTTGTCGATATCCATATCATCATCAAATCCGATCACGAATGACAAACCGGTATTAACAGTGTCATCCTCGCTGTCATCGTTCGTCACATAACACTTTTCCACGTCCACGGATGTCTCGTCATCACCCGTTCCGCTCACGGCAGTTTCTGTACCGCCCTCATTTTCTGTCACAGATACGATGTCTTCTGTAACGCCCGTCGTTTCCGTAGTCTGTGCATTCACTGAAAATGCAAGCGACGTCGGGATAAGTGCTCCTAATGCGGCTATAAGTGCCACCTTTAAAATAACTGTTTTCATTTTGAAAACCTCCTTAAAATATGTTCTGACCAATGTATCAGCATATGCTGGTTTATCGGTCTGTTAGTATAATAACATATTTCAAAGAGCAAGTCCCCGCAATTGTGTAATGATAATGTCACAAAAGTGTAATTCTCATCAGTCAAGATCAAAGAGTTTCCATCCGTCTGCAGTATTCTTTAAAAACGCACAATTATGTTCCGAATGACTTTCAAGGCCAATCTGAATGAAGCTGTCATCAGCACTGATAACTGAAAAACTTGTATCAAACAGGCGGTATTTCCAATTGGATACGTCTTTATTACAGTAAAGAGAACCTCCGGACATCTTATAGACCGGATATTTACCGTTCACTCCTCTTATGTAGTCAATGCCTCTGAGCCTCAGATCAGCAACTGAAAGACTGCATATAAAGTTTTCAACCTCTGAGATATTTGAAAAGCGTTCATCGGTAACACGCTGATATACAACTGTCGTGCCGTCATATTCTTCAGTAAGCGTATCATTTTCATCTGTAGTGACTTCGCTGCAAAAAACAACTTCTTCAAGCGCCTTCAGTTCTTCAGCAGCTTTTTTTCCGATATCTTTATACTTATCATAAAGATCCTTAAAGTAAGTCGGGCCGTCCGGTATATTTGATATATGTTCATATCCGTCGATCTTCCATTTTCCGTCTTCAAGTAAAAGGCTTACATGAACCAAACTGGCTCGAGCGTCAGGGGCATTATCGTCCATCATTACATCACATCTTTTGCCGTCATAGTTATATACATTGCCAGCGGCTAATGCCATCATCCTGATATCACTCGGAGAAGTCACATAAAGTTCACCGTCAATTATTTTGAAGAGAGTATATCTCCCCGGAACCTCATCATAGTTTGAGATATAGTGCATATCAATAAATGACTCTGTAAAATAATCTTCAAGAGCAGTACGGACATCCTCTTCTGTATTATACTTATAATAAGAATCTAATTCACTGACTTTGTAATATCTCATCATATGCATAGTACCGCCATATGGTTTATAAGAATCAGCTCCTATCGATTGTATTGCATTGAAGGAATATGTAACATCCGCACCGACTACTATATCCCTGTACTCATGTTCGATATCCATAGCATAAACATGGGGGAAGAATTCAAAATTAAAACTTTCGAGTTTAGGAAGAACTGCCAGTATATCAGAATAAACAGCAATGTTTTTTGGGTTTCTGAGCGGTGAATATTTATCCGCATTTTCTGTAGTAACTGAAACTGCCGTTTCAGGAGATGTAACCGAAGTCACGGCAGTCGAGAATGCAGCCGCCTTTTCAGTTTCCTGCACAGTCGTCTCTGCCGGTGTCTCTTCTTCAGTTGTTTCTGCTGTCGTTGTGACCGTAGTTACTTCTTCTGTTGTTTCTTCCGTTTCATAAACCGGATCAGGATCCGACGTTACCGTTGTGACACTGCTATCAACTTCGGCAGTCTTTTCAGAGTTTTCTCCGTGCCTGATCTTATAAACTCCACCGCCTGTCAGAAATCCTGCTATCAAAACAACCGCCAGAACAGCAGCAGTCGTTTTCCGGCCAGCGTCTGCATTTTTATCTTTGCCTTCCGGCTGATTTATCTGTTTGTTTTCGCTATTATTCTTTTCGTTTTCCATATCATACCTCACTTAAAGCCCAATTGATGATTTCCCATTGCCGCTTTTCATTCGGTTTTTACAACCAAACCGACTGCCTTCCCGCATCAATAATTATACAGCATCATCGCAAATAAGTCAATTATATGTCAACATAAGGAAAAGAATTTTTACATTAGAAAAAAGAGGCGCTCTGTGCATCTGAATTAAAAATTGTGCCGCAGGCACCACCTTTCAATCGGTACGCCTGTGGCGTGCTATTTAAAAAAAACAAAACATGAAGATCGCTCCTCATGTCTTGTTTTTCATATATTGCAAATCATTTTATGATCTTTTCTATCAGGCATTCATGCATCTTGTTTTCCTTATCGTAATTGATACCGACAAGTAATAATTCTCCGCTGAATGCTTTCAGTTTTTCCGTATAGTTCTTGTTCTTTATCTGACTTATCGCACCTTCGGCTGTTTTGTCATACTTAAGTTCGATAACCATTGCAGGTACATTCATCCCTTTTCGCGGTATGAATGCAAGGTCGGCAAATCCGTCTCCGGAAGGGAATTCTCTGATTATCTCGTACTGCTTTCTTGCTGAATAATATGCAAGAGACAGTGTTACTGAAAGTGAGAGTTCGTTGTTATACGCTATTACCGATGAGTTCTGGCGATGGATCTCTTCTACTATGTCTGCGACCTTTCTCTCATCAAGGCTAAGTGTTGCTTTAAGCAGATCGTCGGACTTACGAATGGAGTACATTACTTCCTCCCAGCCGCCGTCTTCGATACAATTGATAAATTCCTGTCTGACTTCCTTGTTTGGTATCCATGCTTCACTTGTATTCCTGTCGTAGGTAAGATACCCAAGATGGATAAGCAGAGTAAGAACATCATCAGCAGACTTAAATGATGTCATGTCATTCTGAAACTTTTCTGTGTTTACATGTATTCGTTCTCCGGATATCATTTTTATAACAGAATCACGTAATCCATCCATATCAAGCTGTATATAATCTTTAAGAGCTTCAAATGTCTCCGTTTTAGTCCAGTAATTATCGAATGATTTTTCAGTAATTGCCTGAACAACTGAATTAGGATTATATATTTCGTTATTATCGACCTTATATCCGTCATACCATCGTTTCAGCTCTTCAAGCATGTCAGTATCTTCGCCGCAGAGCATTTGAACTTCCTTGTCAGTAAATCCTGTATATTCTGCAAAACGTTTCTGACTTGTCATGGTATACTCATGATACATATTAAGCGCACTGTGCTCCCCGTATTTCTTCACCGGGAATATACCAGTTGCATAGTCAAGGGCTACGTATTCTTTGTCTTTAAGCAGATCACGAAGGAAATCCAGGTAATATTTCTGCCCTTCTGTATCATTTTTAAAAACTCTGAATGCGCAGTCCCATTCATCTATGATAAATACAAACGGTACTCTGTGTTCGTCATATATCTCTCCGAGCATTTCTTCAAGCGAATAGTCTTCCGGAAAATCCATATTTCCATACACTTTGAGAAGATCGCGTTTTAATGACTTTATCAGTTTTTCTGTCATTTCTTTTCCGCCGGACGCTTTTGACGCAAATCCTCTTACATCAAATTTCAGTACATTGTATTTATTTAAGTATTTTTCGAAGTTCTCAGTTTCTGTGATCTTAAGATCTTTAAAAAGATCTCTTGAATCGCATCCACGGCTGTAATAAGCCGCAAGCATATTTGCCGCCATTGATTTTCCGAATCGTCTCGGTCGGCTTATGCATATGTGTTTGTTCGTCTTCCGCAGACATTTGTTTGTCAAATCTATAAGCATCGATTTATCTACATATATATCCGAATTTACTGCCTCACTGAACAATCCATTTCCTGGATTAAGATAGATTCCCATTACTTCACCGCCTTTTCGATCAATTGTAGTTACATTGATTATACCATAATTTATATCGAAATTCAATTTTATATTTTCGTCTGATATTCCGGCATAAGCCTTGATTTCAGAAAGCTTCACTGCCTGGTACTAAAGCGCAGGGCATGAAGTATTACCGAATTCAGATGCACTCTGGTAAAAAGTTCCTGTGCATTGATTTTTTTCACTTGTGTTATTGTATGTGAAAGAAGCGAAAGTCAGATGATTTTGCTTTATATCATTAAACTTCCTGATATTCATATAAGATCGTTCTGGAATCTCGACAAATGCTCAAACGGAAGGATCTGACGGCCTCGGAAAAGTCCGCATCCGTCGTTGATAAGCTGATTATTTATAGCCTTGAACATATTGACATTGATGGTTGAAAGATCAAGCTCCTGCAGTTTTATCAGACGTTCATAGGCTTCATCGAAATATCTGCACTCCCCGACAGGAATAATGTCACGTTTGCTCCGGCTTGCTTCCTGCCGCTTTTCATAGCTGAAATGATTGGCCTCTCCTATTTCCGCGATATCATCCATATCCTTAGTCCGGAGCTGTAATTCAGTAAAGCATCTTGCAAGGTTGTCATAAAACGTGATATGCAGTGAGCGATATCCCGAAGAACGCGGAGCTTTTACATAGTCCCTGTAATAGGACAGATTTTCTCTGCTTAAAGGCCCCGGATCTTCAGACGGCTTTACCCCTGAGGGTTCCGCAGTAAAGCCTCTTTCTTCAAGAAATTCAGGAAGAGTATTTGCTATCTCGTACAGATACTGTAATTCCAGTTCTTCTTTGCTTGCATCTAACGGAATATGGCACTGCGGAAGAGATATCACAATACGGTAGGCAATAAGATCCCGGAAACAGGAAAGACTGCTTTTTATTTCAGCTTCACCCGGATATCGGCCGTTCGATCTGAAATATTCGTAAATGTATTCCAGTATATATCCGTTAAACTTCTCCTCTGCTCTTATCAGAGATTTTATCCTTCCTTTAAATGTAAAAGCAAGGAACGGATATTTCTGCGTCATGTACTTATAGAATTCCTTTATTCTCTGCGATTGCGAGGTAAGGAAGTCATTATGCTCCAGCAGCTCTGTTATCTGTATAAGAAAATTGCTGTGAGCAAGATCGATTGAGTTGTGTTCTTTTATTGCTGATCTTTTTAAGTCCGATGAATACTGATGCAGTATTTTAAGCACAGTGTCACCGGAATACATATAATCGTTTAATGAAACCATAACTTTTCTCCATAAATCGAAGCTGTCGCTAAAGCATCAGCTCCGGGTATCAGACAATTTACAGGAAGTTCGTCGCTTTTGCCCTGCCGTTCCTGTCACTCCGTCCGAATTTGTTTTTCAGGTAAAAGAAGGCGCTTCTCCATCATAAGAGAAGCGCCCTTGCTTGTTTTGTTACCACTATTCTATCACATAAGCTGCTCATTGTCAACGCTTATCTTTTTTTACGTCTGATACCTTTTATATGCTGAAAAGGCGGTAATCTCTCATTGTGGGGTGATTACGCCTTTGGAATTATTATTATATCATTTTATGCTGACGGTATCATTCAGAAACCCATAAAAAAGCAGACGCCAGCTCAAAAACGAACTGACATCCGCTAAGTTTTCAACTAATTTCCGAAAAACAGTTTATGCTGTCTTATACTTGTTATAGGTCTCTTCATCAAGTTTTGCGAGCTTTAATGCTTTTTCTAAAGTACAACCATCATTAATAAGATCATTAACAAATTCAACTTTAGTCATAGTCGTTTCTTTCTCCGCATATTCTTTTGCATATTCTTTTGCATATTCTTCTACTGCACTGCACATGTCGGTTACCTCCCTGTTAAAATTTTTCTGCTTTTTTACTGCATCAGATAATGGTCCGAATCTGTTGTCTTCCGGGTCTGCTGTTTTGAAATACTGGAGCATTTCCGAAAGCTTGGAACCATCTTTTACTTCTGCGTTTAAATAGATCTCGTGAACTTTGTTATTTAGATACATTACCTTCTGTATAAGGGATTCTCGAAAGTTTGCCCCAGAAGTTCATGCTATTCCTATCCATCTCCGCAAAATACGTATCAAACGCTTCTTTCATGCTCATGGCAATCGTCTCCTATGTTGTTATTGTTCGGAATTAAAATTTGTATACATTAAATCAAACACACAACTTAATGTTTCCAGAATTCATATGCGCTCTGTGCATCTGAATTTTCAATTGTGCCGCAGGCACCACCTTCATTATCTGACTATCTCTTGCCTTTTTTCTGTTTTCAGGAAGAATTCCGCTGCTGAAATTCAGCCAGTTGATCTGTAAGCTGCTTTGCAGTTCGCCGTTCAAGCGTCCATTCGATCACATGGACGGCTGCAAACACGATAACGATACTGACTGATACACCAATGGCTGCAGTTACTGTTTCACTGTTAATTTCGCTTTCTGCAAATATCACGGCGATCACAATGACAATATCCAGTAATAGTTGTATCGCCTTGCGGAATAACAGCTGTCTGATCGTCAGCTCTTTTGATGAATATGTTATCAACGTCGGGATCAAGGTGAGAAAGCCTAATATCAGTGGCGATAAATACGCATCATAGCCGAATGTCTGCTCCGGTCGGAATATCATTCCTGTTGCAAATATCGCAGCATTTATAAGTGTAACGGATATAAAATAACTGTTCGCTATTTCCTTGATACGGTCTTTCATTTGTTTCACCCTTTCAGCCTTTCTTTGATATCAGGTACATATTTACGGGAAATGATGACTTCCTCGCCGTTTGTCAGCTTGCAGAGAAAACGTCCGTTCAGCGCAGGGCTGATCGACACGATCTTCATCAGATTGATGATGACCGCTTTTGATATCCTCACAAACCGTCTTGACGCAAGTACCTGTTCAAATTCGTAAAGCTTTTTGCGTGATTCATAACAGTCCTTCTCCAGATAAATGAACGTCCTGTCGTCAACCGACTCAATATAGAAAATGTCCACAACAGGAAGCTGATACTGCCTGTCATTTTTTGTTCCTTCAACTGCACCCTGACGGGATTTTATAAATGAAACAATTTCATTGATATTCTCATCGGTTTTGTGACAGCCGATCTCAATATAATCCTGACTGTTTTCTCCGATTTTGACAATTCTAATATCCATAATCTCCTCAATAGTGTTCCTGTACGCTGAACTCTCCCTGTCCTTTCAGATAGCAGTTGTAAAAGTCGAGTATCAGCTTGTTAAGTGTATCCGTGCATTGTTCGGGTTCGATCTCTCCTGTGCCGAGCTTTTCAGCTAAGAAGGGCGATATAAGGGGGAGATCGGTGAAATTCATGTGACCTGCTCCGGCAAAATATGTCTGATACGCATTCACTGCATTTTTCTGCACTACATTATTGGCATAAATATATCCGATTTTTTCTGCCTCGATCGCATCAAAATGGGCTTTCTCATTTTCAATTTCAAGCAGCGGAGTGGTATATGCTTCTTCGTTGATGACATACTTGCCGTCTGCAAAGTCTATTTGCTCACCGACCATTGTACCGTCAATGTCGATGACAGCAGAAATATCGTCACGCCGCCCGACTGTTACCGCAGTTGCACCGCCCAGCGAATGTCCCATCAGACCTATTTTATCAGTATTGATAAGCCGCACCACCGTTTCAAACTGTTCCGTATCGCCCTCGGTGAATGTCCAGTCTGAAAAATCATTTGCCGATACCGCCGATTTCAGTGTATCTAAGGCGAAATTCATGTCGGCAATGCGAAGTTCTATCCATTCACATTCCGTTTTGAATACTTCTTCACGTTCAGTTTCTTCCGCATCACTGCTGCCGAGAGTCAGAGCATTCTGCATAAACTGACCGTCAACCATAATAAGTTTGCCGGACGTATCATGTGTAAACAGGGAATGATAGGGGTGCTCGATGCTTGCGACCACATAGCCGTTGCTTGCAAGCTCCTGATATGCAGAAATATTACTCTGATACCAGCCGAATGCACCGTGGCTGAATATCACAAGCGGAAGCGAATGATCTGTGATACTTTCCGATTCGGCAGGATAAAAAAGATGTACGGGAACTTCACGAGCTGAACCGTCCTGCCCAAACTGTTCGGTTCTGCTGGTATCTGTCATGATAGCTGCGCAGGTCATGGGTGTATACTGTCCTGTCAGCGGTCTGCCTTTGTAGTTTTTGATAATAAAAGCAGGCATCAAAGCAAACACAAACATCATAGCACTGAGAATGAGACTTACGATTTTACCAGCTTTCGACTTTTTCTTTTCGTTCTTTCTGCTTGCGAGATACCTGATCCCTGCAAAAGCAAGTCTGAGCAGGAGAACAAAGAACAGTCCGATAAACCTGAACGTCAGGTCAATATCGGGAAACAACAGCATCACAGCAAAAGCAATAAGCTCGATCAAATCTGCAAGCAGACGTTTTTTGTTCCATTCTCTTTTTTTGGACAGCCTTGTGATTTCTGCAATCAAAAATACGATCTCCAAAATGATCAGCACCGTTAAAAGAAGTAATGTCATATCAGCACGACCTTTCATGTGTTTTACTGACATTATCTTACTACAAAAAGGAACGCTTTTCAAGCAAAAAGCGATAAGATGCAGAAATCGGGGGTAAGATGCATAATGTAACGCTAAATATGATGCTGAGAATTATCTTTGTGATTTTATCCATGCGAGACGTTTCATTCTGGTATATTTGGCGCCTCTGAAGGCTGTGTATATCACATAGAGTTCAAGTACAATAAGCGGAAAAGCATAAATAATCAGTTCAGTATAATGCCCAAGGGAACACAAGATATAACACAGGCCTAATATAATCAGATTCACCGGAACAAATGTGCAAAAGTAAAACGCTGGTCCTTTTCTGCCGGCATTCTTTTCTTCCATATCAAGAAATTCTTCGAATGAGATCTCCGGTTTTCCTTCCCGTACATTTTTTTCGTTAATATTTTTAAATTTCTTCTGTTCCAGATCATCGAAATTTTTATATGATCTGCTTCCAGGTTTACACTGCTCTTCAATAAGTGCTTCAAGCCTTTCCCTGTTTATTTTTCTCTTTTCACAGGCAAGCATAAAATACACAACAGAAGCAGCCCCACTGCAGATAAAATATATCAGTACCGTCAGGACACTGCACGTACCGTTTTCATATTCTCTGAAAAACTGACTGTATACTACCATCCACGGCAAAATACACGCTGCAATAGCGTAATATCTGAACATTCTGTATTTTTCACGGCTGACATTTATATACTTGCTTACAATAATTTTTCCGACAGCTATTATCGCCAGATATGCTCCAATCCAGCAGATGAAATACCACGGTGTTGCATTTATCTTATAAGTAAACAGATTTATTTTTTCGCCTTCCATGATTTTCATCAGAACATTAAAAAGATCCTTTGCACATCTTCCAAAGCATATAATAAGTACAGCAATGGTGTATTCAAGCACGCTGATTATCCTGCTTTTTATGCTTACTTCCGAACAGAGATCAGAACAGAACTTCATTATATCTTTTCCGATGACATTCTCGACTGTTCTTCCGTCTTTCTGAGCTGAAAGAAAAATATCTATAACATCGTTCAGTATTTCCTCCTGTCTCAGCGAATCGATAATATTCGAATTTACATAATCCTCGACCTTACCGAAAGCTTCACTGTACTCCGGTACAAGATTCTTTTTATATTTCGTATATGAGTTATACATATCCGTACCTCCTTCAAATCGTTACACATTATCTGCCGGAACATCGTCATAGAGCAGAGTCTCCGCACTCCGGCTTATTTTTCTGTATCTTTCTTTAAAATCTGACAAGGCGTCTGAACCTTCATCTGTTATGCTGTAGTACTTGCGTACAGGTCCGAGCGGTGATTTCGCCCTGCGGCATTTTTATCAGCTTATTCTTGTCAAGCCTTGTAAGCACCGGATAGAGTGTCCCCTCTCCGATATCATCAAAACCAGCTTTTTCAAGTTCACCGATTATCTCGTAGCCGTAGGTCTCACCTTTAGCGATTACCGCAAGTACGCAGCCCTCAAGGACGCCCTTCAGAAGCTGTGCATTATCCATGGTAAACATCCTTTCCGGTGTTCACTACTTTGCATTGTTTAGTAGTTTGATTATATTGTAGCATAACTACTTTGCTTTGTCAAGTAGTAACCCTGTGAAAATCCGTGGATAAGAAGAAGCGCAGGCATGTTGTTTTCGACTTCGCCTCAGAATATAGAAAACAGCCGCAGATGTTACCGTTCATAACATCTGCGGCTGTTTTATCTTTAGTAAAAAACTGAAAAATCCAGTTAATGTTCAAATTGTTCTAATACTTCAGGCGGACCATATAACGTCCCCACCGGCTGATTCCAACGTGTTGTTTCCGGAAGTGTGGTTTCCGCTTCAGTTGTAACTTCTTCAGGAGAAGTGCTTACAAAGTAACCATCAGGCACTTCTGCACTTTGCGGACCGGATGAAAGGCCGTGCAGATACTGTTCCATCATTGCGATATCTGTCTTGTCCAGCTTGCCGTCCTGGTTGAGATCCGCGATATTCTTTTTGATCAGAGATAAATATTCACCATTCTGCTCCTTGACCGCAAGATCTTTCATTTCGATAAGATCAGCAATATCTACGCTGTTATCCATATTGACATTACCAAAGCCATGAAGAGCACTCGGCGGGCCGTATAAAGGCATAGCAGATGACACAACCGGTTCGTAGGTCGTCGTTTCTTCAGGCATTGTCTCTACAGGTGTAGTTGTTACTGCAGGCGTTGTACCTGTTTCCTCTTCTGCTTCCGATTCGGCTGAAGTAAAGTAACCCGGAGGCGGACCGTACACCGCCGCCATAGCCGACACATCATCAGCATAAGAATCCGGCTGAATACGCGTTGCCACTGCACATGCAGCTGAAAGGACTGCTGCTGTGAGCATTGTTTTATTAGTCTTTTTCAATGTTTGTAACCCCCTCTTGATAATCAGTACAAACTACTTATCAAATAACATTTTATCACTTTTGAGTGGAACAATCAACACTATCCGCGAAAAACCGCAAATAATGGAAAGACACAAAAAAGCCTCGTGCCAGTAAAGGCATGAGGCTCTGCAATCTAATCGGTGAGCTGCCTGCGGCAGCTTATTATTGTATCAAAGCTTATCTATTTTCTTTGAAAGATACTGTCTGATCCTTGCAAGGTCGGCAAGTGTAACCTCGCCGTCTTTGTCGATATCTGCGTTTTTATTCGCCTGTCCTTTGAGTTCTTCCCTGTCAACGAGAGCGATAGCAAGTGCAGAAAGATCTGTTACATCGATCTTTCCGTCGCAGTTTATATCACCGCGGGTGTCTTCTGATATGATCACAGGCTCTGCTGTCTGATCAGGTGAAGCCGTTGGTACCGGTGATGTTGTTGTTTCCGGCGGAACTGTCGGTGCAGGTGATTCTATCAGTTTCGGCGAAGCTGTAGGTGCTGGTGATTCTGTTGGTTCCGGAGAAACTGTCGGTTCCGGTTCAGATCCGGATGTAAGCGCATTTTTAGCGGCACCCTGCATGAAGGATGTCATCCATGCAAGTGAAGCGTTGCCGGTCAGTGTCGTGTCATTGGTTGACCAGGACTCAGCTGAATCAACAAAGCACTGCTGTGCAGGCATATTTTTTCCGGTAACGAATCCAAGAGATTTGATAAACGGATCATTTACCCATGCATTCGGTCCACTTGAAAGAACACCGTCAGGCGCAGTCGGATAACTGTGATCTATTGATCCTGCCCAGAAAGAGTGAAGCGGATTTTTAACAGCGTAATCACCGTATCCGGTTATGTAGGAAACTGACTTCGGATTGGTACCGAGAAGGTAGTCCATAGCACCTGCCGCACCGTCAGCATATTTCTTGTCTCCGTCGATCAGATATGCATACGCCATGATGATACCATTGTTAAGAACCATGCTGTTACTGTTCTTAGTGTAACCTTCAAGAACAAACCCTGGTTTCACACTGTAGACTGTGGTACCGAAAGCCATTTGTCTGCCGCGAAGAGGTACGCCGTAACCTTCTGATTCTTCTGTATAAATATACTCATCAGCCGCAGCTGTCAGTGACTCACATATTTTATTATAAGCTTCATCACTCAGAAGATCTTTGTGAAGTGCAAGAGACATTGTTCCGACTGCTGTCATAGAACCACATTTATACGATGCTAATGCACCGTCTTCACTGTTCTCTGCAAAATTAGCCTCTTCCGGGACAGTATACGCCTCCTCAAAGCTTTCAAGTTCCTTTAAGAACTTTTCCGCATTCTCCTTATCTCCGCGCTCACTTGCTGAAATGAACAGTTCGCACGCTGCCCAATATGCTTCGTCACTTACATCTCTGTCACCGTAGGAATTCCTTTCGGAAGTCACTACGCTTCCCTTAGCATACAGTGAATCTTCACGCATCTGTTCTGCAGGTACGGTCATATCGCAATATTCTTCACCAAATATGTTTTCTACACTTACCGGAGTCATATCTGGTTCATAGTAAGCCTTCTCATAAGCCTCGAATGCTTCCAGAGCACTCTTATAATACTCATCGGCCTTATCCTCATCATACTGTTCCCACAGTCTTGCACCCTGGGCTGCACATGCAGCATAGCTCAGCGTTGCCGCAAACGTCGGAGGTTTTGCTATTCTGTTATACCAGTCATCAAGATCCAGCTCATAAGCCGGCACACTGTCAGCAATACCGTCCCACTTGTAATCACGCATTTCATGCAGATACATTCCGGCTGCTTTTTCTCCCCATGCAGGATCATTCTCCGGGACTTTCATCTGCTTCATCCAGTCGAGCTCATATGCAGCTTCGTCAAGGATATCCGGCATGCCGTTGCCGTTTTCAGGTATCACAACTGCACCTGAACCGTCAGAAAGATCAGCATTTCCGGAAAGAGCATTCACTTCAAACAGATTCTGAAGAGTCCAGACAGCCATACCGCCTGAGATCATGCTCTTATAGTGATCGCCGGATTCAAACCAGCCGCCCTTTGTTGTTATTGTCGATGATCTGTATTTATCTTTCACTTCTTTTTCTGAAGTATAGTCATCCTTCCAGAGCGTCTGTACATAAGCCTTTTCCTGGTGATATGGTGTTTTGTGTGCAAGTTCAGATTTTTCCCCTGAAGTGATATACTTCTCTTCGACATTCATATCTGAACGGCTCTGATAGAAGAAATTCAATGAATTCGTAAAAAGATCACCGGTTTCTAATGAATAAATATCATCACCTATTTCAAATTCCTGAGATCTGTAATCGCCGGATCTGATAAAATATCTGCCCGGTTCCGTAAATTCAGAAAAATCAAGTTTGCATACATTATCGCCGGAATCCTTATCCTTTACAGGGGTCGTCGATTTTCCTTTGAAAACAGCTTTTCCGCTTTCTGCATTCACCACTTCAAACTCCGCTGCTCCCGCAAGCTTTATCGCAGAAGCATCATGCAGAATATCACCGCTGTTGTCACCAAGAACTGCGACCTTTCTTCCGCCGGTATAATATCCGATCTGGTTTACTGAGATATAGTTGTTTTTAAGTCCGCTGTAGTCACGGCTTACATAACCGTAACTATTGTTTACCGGTTCAACCAGTACATCATCAGTTACATCACAAAGCGACATTTCATCGAACCAGATCTCGTCGCCGTCTACAGCATTGCCGCCGTACATACTTCCCTTTGCATAGGAGAAACTCCATTCCACAGCTTCAAGATCCTTTGTAACTGTAAACTCACCCTTGTAGGTCTTCCATTCCGTACTCAGTTCAGTCGGCTTCGTAGCCCATTCGCCGCCCATATGAGGACCGTAATGGAATTCATCACCATCAAGTACCACGTACTCTTCGTCGCCCTTTATATTGCTTATCTTAGAACAGAGCTCCATGCCATCGCGTTTTACCCTTGCCATGAAACTTACTTCATAAGTATGTCCTGCACGGAAATTAATATTTCTGTGACGAAGCTGAAGATCCCATTTCTCTCTGTCAGCCCCTGATGCAGAAAGGATCCTTATATGAAGTTCCCCGTCTCTTGTCAGCTCAAAATCCTGTTTAGCAGGAGATGCCTCGACAGTCCTCCACGGAACCATCTTGTAGTCAAAACTTGTTTCCCCGAGTAACTGTCTTTCGGAAAAAGCGTCCACCTGCATTCCGCCTGAAACCAATGCCGTCTGTGCCAGCATTGTAACTGCACAAACTGATGCTAAAACTTTTTTCATTTTATTCATTATTATCCCGCCCCTTTTTTCTATATACATTTCTGGTTTGTATTACGCAAATTTGTATTGTTAATATTGTATCACACCGTCTTCACAAAGTAAATAGTTTTTGTAAAAAAGGCATCAGGTGTAATAAAACACCCGATGCCTCGGTGAGCTGCCTACGGCAGCTTATTAAAGCTTATCTGTCTTCTTTGAAAGATACTGTCTGATCCTTGCAAGGTCGGCTAGGGTTACTTCTCCGTCGTGGTCTACGTCGGCATTCTTTTCCGGCATGTATACAAGCGGTTCGTGTTCAACAAGTGCCACAGCAAGTGTTGAAAGATCAGTAACATCGATTATTCCGTCGCATGTTACGTCACCCGGAATGTATTCTGCATTCTTAAGCGGATCATCGGACGGAGTTGCTGTCGGTTCCGGCGATTCAGTCGGCTCCGGAGATTCAGTCGGTTCCGGTGTGTTTTTCGGATCTTCAGAGTTGTAAGGATGTTTTAACTGAAGGAACGATGTCACCCATGCAAGTGATGCGTTGAGTTCAAGTGATGTCTCATTTACCGACCACGCTTCGACTGAATCAGCATAGCAGCGCTGAGGGAAATTCCCCTTCCTGCCCGGAACAAATCCTAACAGTCTTACATAAGTGTCTTCAAGTCCGGAATTCGGACCGCTGGAGATCACGCCGTCCGGAACAGAAGGCAGTGACTTGTCAAGCTCATTAGCCCAGAACTTGTGATACGGGTTATGAACTCTGTACTCGCCATAGCCGGTAATGTATGAGTACGCAAGCGGGTTTGTACCGAGAAGGTAGTCCATCGCTGAAGATACGCCGTCAATGTACCTGCTGTCGCCGGTCTTTTCATAGGCATACGCCAGTACTGCCGCATTGTTAAGTACATTCAGATTTGATTCAAATTTATAACCGAATATACGGATCGTCGGATCACCAAAGCTGTCGTAATAAGGACTTACCTCATATGCATATGGAAGACCGTAACCCTGTTTCTCCTCTGTTTCCAGAAGTTTATCAGCCGCTTCTTTTAACGACTTGTTTAATTTCTCTCTTTTTACATCTCTGAGGAGTTCGTCATGCAGTGCAAGTGACAGCGTTCCTGCAGAACCTGTATGTTCATGGTCAAACACTGTGAGGTCGGACATATTATGATCATTGTCATAAACCTTAGTTGTTATCTCATAAGCATTATCATATTTTTCAAGTTCCTTAAGTGCCTCGTCAGCATACTCATTTTTCATTTCCTTAGCCGAGATGAAAAGCTCACATGCTGCAAGATATGCGTCGTCAGCCACGTAGAAATCACCGTATGCTCCGCCTCCCTTACTCTGCCACAGCGGAGCGTAGAGAGACACTTCGTTGATCTCTTCCTTAGGACAATCGCACTTATAATCAGGATGGGTCACTCTTGTCGCGTCAGCTTCGTAATACCACTTCTGATATGCCCTGTATGCTTCAATTGCTGACGCAAGATATTTCTCAGCTTTAGCACTGTCATACGGTTTCCAGAGACGTGCCGCCTGTGCTGCACATGCTGCGTAGTTCAGAGTTGCAGCAAATGTCGGAGGCTTTACAATACGCGTTGTTCCCCATTCTGTTTCGTAATCCCAAGGTTTTACAGCAAGACCTGTCCACTTGTGATCCTGAAGTTTGTGGTAATAGAGTCCTGCAGCGGTTTCACCCCATGTCGGTTCGTCTTCAGCCACCTTCATTTCAGCCATCCAGTCAAGTTCGTATGCTGCTTCATCAAGAATGTCAGGTATTTTGTTGCCTGTTTCAGGAACGACTACAGCACCTGAAGCGTCCTCAAACTTTTTGCTTTCATCAGAGGTAACGGCCATGTCGTACATGTTCTGAAGTGTCCAGACTGCCATGCCGCCGTTTATCATACACTTTGTATGGTCACCTGAATCGTACCATCCGCCGCTTGCGGTGATCTTTGATGAAGCGTATGTTGTCGCTGGTTCGTCCTTTGATGCGTATTCATTCTTCCAGATCTTCTGAACCGAAGCTGTATCTGTCTTATGACTGCCCGGATGGGCAAGATACAACTTGTCAGCTGAGGAAATATATTTTTCTTCTATATCGGCGCCTGAACGATTCTGATAGAAGTAGTTCACAGCATTTGTAAGAAGGTCATGATCTTTTTCAGAATAGATGTCATTGCCGATCTTAAACTCCGCCGATCTGTAATCGCCGGACCTGATGTAGTAAGTACCCGGTTCTTTAACTTCCGAGAAATCAAGCCTGCATACTGTGTCGCCTGAATCAGCATCTTTCTCCGGAACAGTTGATTTACCTGTGTACACCGTTTTTTCGTTCTTTGCATCTATTACTTCAAAGGCTGCTGCTTCCGAAAGGCTGATCGTTTCTGCGCCGTGCATGAAATCACCCTTGTTATCACTTAGAACCGCGATTTTTCTTCGGTCAGGAAAATAACCGACCTGATTAACGGAAATATAATTGTTTTTTAAGTCACTGTACGAACGGCTTACAGCTCCGTAACGCTCTACAGGCCAGAAGTCATCCGCACTTTCGTCAACAAGTGACATGTCATCGAACCAGATCTCATCGCCGCTTTCTGCGTTACCTTCATATTGAGTACCCCTTGCATACTGAAAAGACCATTCACAAGCTTCGAGGTCCTTCGTAGGTGTGAAAGTACCGGTTACTTCCTGCCAGTCGGTTGTGAGCCTGAGAGCCTTGCCCCACTGTCCGCCCATGTGCGGGCCGTTGCCCATTTCCTTCTTGTCGCCGAATAATACGCAGTATTCTTCATCGCCCCTGATGTTTGAGATATTTGAGCAGAGTTCCATTCCGGCTCTCTTGCCCTTAGCCTTGAATGATACTGTGTATGTGTGGCCAGCCTTGAAGTTAAGGTTCCTGTGTCTTACCTGAAGGTCCCACTTTTCCCTCTCAGCACCCTGTGATATAAGTACCATTACGTGAAATTCACCCTCAGGTGTGATCTCAAAATTCTGTTTTGCCGGAGACGCCTCTACAGTGTGCCACGGTAAGATCTTGTAGTCAAATGATGTTTCGCCAAGCATCTGACCGGCATTTACTTCCTGCACGTCCGTCATTGCAAACGCCGGAACGATGAGTGACACAGCGCTGACCGACGCAATCATTCTTTTTAATAAACTGTTCATTTTGTTCCTCACTTTCTGCTGTGCTGCCTGCTTGCACCGGACCTCGTGTTCTGAACGAAACCCAAAAGACACGGAGTATATGCAGACTGTTGTTTAGGGAAACGCTGATTTATTCATAAATCAGCGCGGGGTCCGTGGCGAAGCCCCGCAAATCCCACCTCCGGAAATCCGGCGAAGCCGGATTTCCGGTTTAATCAGTGTTTTCTTAGTTTTTACGTATACTTATCTCACCACTTGAAATAACGCCTTCCGTTCCGTCAGGATATTCCACCACAAGTCCGCACTCATGGTCGATTCCTTTGAGAACAGCTGCCGAAGTTCCCTTCGGTGAAATTATGTTTATTTTTTCGCCCTTCCACATAAGTCTTTTTTCATAGGCGTCAAGATAGGTACTGTCGCCTATGTTTCTGTAAAGCTCTGTAAACCGGTTTACTATACCGGCGATCATCCTGTTTCTGAGATCGGGTACTCTTTCCGGAAGCAGTGCACCGGCCACGGACTTCAGTTCATCAGGAAATCCGCCTTCCGGCTCGTACACGTTTATTCCGATACCAAGCACCGCATAGTCAAAACCGCCGAATTCGACATTGAATGAAGCCTCGGTAAGTATGCCGCATACTTTTCTTCCTTCACAGTAGATGTCATTAACCCATTTTATACCGGTCTTTCTGCCTGTGAGCTGCTCGGCGACCTCAGCCACAGCAACTGCAGCAGCTGTCGTGATCCTTATTGCATCGGACGCACCCATTTCCGGCCGCAGGAGAAGACTCATGTACACACCGCTGTCCGGCGGTGACGCAAAAGTTCTTCCGAGTCTTCCGCGTCCGGCTGTCTGCTCGCCGGCAACGACAAGTGTGCCCTCCGTGGCACCTTCTGCCGCGATCTCCTTTAAACGGAGATTGGTCGAATCAGTCTGCTTTAACACCACGATTTTGTTTTTGTCACCGGAAGAAAGATATTTTTTTATTCCTTCTTCGCTTATTATATCATTTTCGGAAAGCATGCAGTAGCCCTTGTTGGTCACTGCATCGATCCTGTAACCTTCGTCTTCAAGTGAACGTACTGCTTTCCAGACTGCGCCTCTTGTGCAGCCAAGATCTGCTGCAATTTCCTCGCCGGAAAGGTACCTGCCTCTGTTTTTCTCAAAAAGTCCTTTTAGTTTTTCCTTTACTGTCATAAAAGCCTCTTAACATTTGTTTTCCTCTGAAATCAGGTGTAATATGCGTCATAATAAATGCATTCTGCTGATCGCAGTATAATAAAATTAAAAACCGCTCTCCGTCTTTGACAGACGAAGAGCGGAATTTATTAACTATTCAGTTTTAGTTCCGTCTTAAGAAAATCAGAACTTTGTGATCTTCTTTGAGAGGTACTGTCTGAGTGTTGCAAGGTCAGTAAGATCTACCTTACCATCCTTTGTAACGTCAGCGTTCTTGAATGAGTCACCCTTGAGTTCCTTCTTATCAACAAGGCTGAGTGAAAGTGTTGAAAGGTCAGTTACGTCGATTGTACCGCTGAGGTCAACGTCACCAAGGAGAAGTCCATCTGTTGTTGTTGGAGCTGATGTTGGTGTTGTTGGATCAGTTGTCTTTGTAGGTTCAACTGTTGGATCAGCTGTCTTTGTAGGCTCAGTTGTAGTTGTTGTAGGCTTTGTAGTTGGATCAGTTACATCCTTACCCTTTGCATTACCGTTATCTTCAAGGAATGAAGCAACCCATGCAAGTGGTGAGTTCCAGTTGATTGTAACTTCGTTTGTTGACCATGCTTCGATTGAGTCAACGTAGCATCTCTGTGATGGGTTGCCTTCCTTACCAGGAACGAAGCCGAGAGCTCTTACGTATGGATCCTGGAGACCAGCGTTAGGACCGCCTGAGAGAACACCGTCAGGAGCTGATGGAAGAGTCTTGTCGAGTTCCTTTGACCAGTATCTGTGGTGTGGGTTGTGGAGACGGTATGTACCGTAACCTGAAACGAATGAGAATGAGAGCGGGTTAGTACCAAGGAGGTAGTCCATTGCAGATGTTACACCGTCAACGTACTTGCCGTCGCCTGTCTGGTCATAAGCATATGCCATAACGATAGCATTGTTGATAACCATTGAGTTTGAACCCCATTCGTAACCCTTGATCATGATTGAAGGATCGAGGTTGTTAGGATCGTTGTATGCATCACCTGTGTATGCATATGGAAGTCCGTAGCCCTGAGCTCCTTCTTCCTTGATGTATGCATCAGCAGCTTCAACGATAGAATCTTCTACCTTCTTCTTGCCAGCATCTGAAAGGAGATCCTTGTGGAGAGCAAGTGAAAGTGAACCAGCTGAAGCTGTGTTGCCCCAGTTGAATGATGTAAGTGAACCACCCTTGTTTTCACCGCCTGTTACCTTTGTAGTAACTTGGTATGCACGATCGTAGCTTTCGAGTTCCTTGAGAGCTTCGTCAGCGTAAGCGTCACCCATCTGCTTTGCAGAAACGAAGAGTTCGCATGCTGCCCAGTAAGCATCGTCGAGAACGTAGTTATCACCGTAAGGACCGCCGCCCTTTGCCTGCCACATTGGTGCATAGAGTGATTCTTCGTTGATTTCTTCCTTAGGGCAGTCGCACTTAAGGTCAGGATGTGTTGTTGTTGAGAGATCTGCTTCATAGTAAGCAGCCTTGTATGCCTTATAAGCATCGATAGCGCTTGAGAGATACTTAGCAGCCTTTGTGCTGTCATATGGTTCCCAGAGACGTGCAGCCTGAGCAGCACAAGCAGCGTAGTTAAGTGTAGCTGCAAACGTTGGAGGCTTAACTATACGTACTGTCTTCCATTCCTTTTCATAGTCCCAAGGCTTTGTAGCAAGACCTGTCCACTTGTGGTCATGGAGCTTGTGGTAGTAAAGACCAGCAGCCTTCTTGCCCCATGTTGGTTCAGAAGCGTCAACCTTCATTTCAGCGATCCAGTCGAGTTCTACTGCTGCTTCGTCGAGTACGTCAGGAACCTTGTTGCCTGTTTCAGGAACTACTACTGTGCCTGAACCGTCATCGAACTTCTTGCTTTCGTCAACAAGAACAGCTCTTTCGTACATGTTCTGGAGTGTCCATACTGAGATACCGCCGTTAACAACGTACTTACCGTGGTCACCGGCATCGTACCAGCCGCCGTTAGCTGTGATCTTTGATGATGCGTATGTTGATGTAGCTTCTGATTCTGAAGCGTATTCGTTCTTCCAGATCTTCTGAACTGAAGCTGTATCTTCCTTATGACCGCCCTTGTGAGCGAGTGTTGACTTATCACCTGATGTGATGTACTTTTCTTCGATATCGATACCTGAACGGTTCTGATAGAAGTAGTTCATCGCATTTGTGAGGAGATTGTGATCTGACTCTGAGTAGATGTCATCACCGATCTTGAAATCGAATGATTTGTATTCGCCGGCCTCGATGTGGTATGTACCCGGTTCTGTTACTTCTGAGAAGTCGAGTTTGCAGATTGTATCGCCTGAGTCAGCGTCCTTTGTAGGAGCAGAAGATGTGCCCTTGAATACTGATTTGCCGCTCTTGTCAACTACTTCGAAGTCAACTGCACCTGAAAGGCTGATGCTTGAAGCACCGTGATTGATATCACCGCCGTTATCGCCGAGAACTGCGATTTTCTTACGGTTAGGGAAGTAACCAACCTGGTTTACTGAGATGTAGTTGTTCTTGAGTCCGCTGAAGTCACGGCTGATAGCACCGTAGTGGTTGTTTGGATCTGCGTCTGTATCTGAACCTGTCTCATCAATGATTGACATGTCGTCGAACCAGATTTCATCGCCGTCTTCTGCGTTACCTTCGTACTGAGTACCCTTTGCATAGTGGAATGCCCATTCACATGCTTCGAGATCCTTTGTTGGTGTGAAAGTACCGCTTACTTCCTGCCAGTCAGTTGTGAGCTTGAGAGCCTTGCCCCACTGACCGCCATTGTGAGGGCCGTTGCCCATTTCCTTCTTGTCGCCGAATAATACGCAGTATTCTTCATCGCCCTTGATGTTTGAGATCTTTGAGCAGAGTTCCATGCCGGCTCTCTTGCCCTTAGCTCTGAATGATACTGTGTATGTATGACCAGACTTGAAGTTAAGGTTTCTGTGTCTTACCTGAAGGTCCCACTTTTCCTTGTCAGCACCCTGTGCAACAAGTACCATTACGTGGAGATTACCGTCTTCAGTAAGTTCGAAGTTCTGCTTAGCAGGGCTTGATTCACATGTATGCCATGGAAGAGCCTTGTAATCGAATGTTGTTTCGCCGAGTACCTGACCAGCAGATACAACGTCAATGTCACTTACCGGGAATGCAGCAACGCCAGCAAGCATAGCAACTGCAGCAACAGCAGCTAAAGATCTCTTAAGATTTTTACTTGACATTTGATTTTCCTCCTAATTTCTTGCCTGTTTTTTCAAAAACGAGGCTTCAAAAAAATACCTGACACCGTTTCATATGCAGAACCAGGTCTGTCAGACAGACTACAACAGATGAAACGGTCTAAATAAAACAGCTCTGCACACAATATAATAAAGTATACAGCACTGTCCTATCGCTGTTAATATTATAATATTTTTTTCTCCCAAAGTAAAGTATATTTGAAAACTTTGTTAATGGTCATAGTAATTACTTTTGTTTTTTGTGCACTTCACATTAAATTGTAGCTTCTTTTTCTATATTTTCAATAAGACATAAGATTTTTTAATGCATTTGTACTTGTTTATTGTTATTTTTCAACTAAAAAAGCACATATCACCGTATTGCGATATGTGCTTTTTTTATGGAAACGCTGATTTATTCAGCGTGGGTCTCCGGGGCGAAGCCCCGCAAATCCCACCTCCGGAAATCCGGCGAAGCCGGATTTCCGGGTTAATCAGTGTTTCCTTATAAAATCTGAATTACTTTGCGATGAGTGACTTGCCTGTCATTTCTGCCGGCTGTTCAACTCCGAGGAGTTCGAGCATTGTAGGCGCGATGTCAGCGAGAACGCCGCCTTCGCGGAGCTTGCAGTCCTTACCCACTACAACGAACGGAACAGGATTTGTTGTATGAGCTGTGAACGGGCTGCCGTCAGCTTCGAACATCTTGTCAGCATTGCCGTGGTCAGCTGTAAGAAGTGCGATACCGCCCTTTGCAAGTATTGCTTCAACCATTCTGCCAACGCATGTGTCAACAGCTTCAACTGCTGCCTTCGCTGCGTCAAATACGCCTGTGTGACCTACCATGTCGCAGTTAGCGTAGTTGAGGATAATAACGTCGTACTTGTCAGAATTGATCGCATCAACAACTGCATCTGTTACTTCGTAAGCGCTCATTTCAGGCTTCATATCGAATGTCTCAACGTCAGGTGACTTGATGAGTATTCTGTCTTCGCCTTCGAACTGCTTTTCCTCACCGCCGTTGAAGAAGAATGTTACGTGAGCATACTTCTGAGTTTCAGCGATACGGAGCTGTGTCTTACCGAGCTTTGCAAGGTATTCACCGAAAGTCATCTTCAGTTCTTCCGGAGGGAATGCTACAGAAACGTTCGGCATTGCTGCGTCGTACTGTGCCATGCATACGAAGTGTACCGGGAAGTACTTTCTTTCGAAGCCCTTGAATTCAGGATCAACGAATGCTCTTGTGATCTGTCTTGCACGGTCAGGACGGAAGTTGAAGAAGATAACGCTGTCGTTTTCCTTTACCATTCCGTTTTCATCTGTTACAACAGGTACTACGAACTCGTCTGTTACGCCTGCTGCGTATGAATCCTTAACAGCCTGAACAGGATCGGAAGCCTTGTTTCCTTCGCCCTTAACCATTGCATTGTATGCCTTTTCAACTCTGTCCCATGCATTGTCACGGTCCATTGCGTAGAAACGGCCTGCAACAGTTGCCACAGAGCCAACGCCGATCTTCTTTATTTCAGCTACAGCTTCTTCCATGAATTCCGCAGCTGATGAAGGAGGAACGTCACGTCCGTCGAGGAATGTGTGAACGTATACCTTTTCAAGGCCGTTTCTCTTTGCGAGTTCGAGGAGTCCGTAGAGGTGCTCTGAATGGCTGTGTACGCCGCCAGGTGAAAGAAGGCCCATGAGGTGGAGTGCTGTGCCGTTCTTTTTGCAGTTTTCAACTGCAGCCATAAGTGCCTTGTTTTCGAAGAAGTCGCCGTCCTTTATTGACTTTGAGATCTTAACGAGCATCTGGTAAACGATACGGCCTGCGCCGATGTTTGTGTGGCCAACTTCAGAGTTACCCATCTGGCCGTCCGGAAGGCCTACGTCAAGTCCGCTTGCGCCGATTATTGTGTTCGGTCCCTTGAAGTACTTGTCGAGATTCGGTTTATTAGCTGCTGCTATAGCGTTGCCGTATGTATCCGGATTGTAGCCATAGCCGTCCATTATAATAAGTGCGACTGGTTTCTTTGCCACGCCTATCAGTTCCTTTCAGTATTTAAATTTTAAAATAGCAGTTTAACCCCACCCCCTGCTCCCTCCCGGAGGGAGGGGGTGACAGAAGAACTGGTTCTTCTGTCTTAAGGATGGGAAAACCTCAGAAAGCTGATCTGAGTGTTAAACTGCTGAATAATTACTTATATATAGATTAGCCTTCTACTGCAGCCTGAACGATTGTGTTGAAGTCGTTAGCCTTGAGTGAAGCACCGCCGATGAGACCGCCGTCGATGTCTGGCTTAGCGAGGAGTTCCTTGCAGTTGCCTGCGTTCATTGAACCGCCGTACTGGATTGTTACTGCATCAGCTGTAGCCTTGTCGAACATCTTAGCGAGTTCGCCGCGGATGAATGCGCATACTTCTTCAGCCTGTTCCGGTGTAGCTGTCTTGCCTGTACCGATAGCCCATACTGGTTCGTAAGCGATAACTACGTTCTTGATGCACTTTTCGCATGTGCCCTTGAGGCCTACCTTGATCTGTGTAGCGATAACTTCTTCAGTGATGTTAAGTTCTCTCTGTTCGAGTGTTTCACCAACGCAAACGATCGGCTTGAGGCCAGCTTCGAGAGCAGCGAGTGTTCTCTTGTTTACTGTTTCGTCTGTTTCACCGAAGTACTGTCTTCTTTCTGAGTGACCGATTACAACGTATTCAACACCGAGTTCTGTGAGCATGTCTGCTGAGATCTCGCCTGTGAAAGCGCCGCTCTTTTCGAAGTGTACGTTTTCAGCACCGATCTTAACGTTTGAACCGGCTGTTGTGTTGATAGCTGTTTCGAGGTTTGTGAACGGTACGCATGCGATTACTTCTACTTTGCCTTCAGCGTTTGCTACGAGTGGCTTGATAGCTTCAAGTAATTCCTTTGCTTCCGGTCTTGTTTTGTTCATTTTCCAGTTACCAGCAATGATTGCTTTTCTTAATGACTTGTTCATTATAATAACTCCTTTTGTGATAGTATTTTTATTCAGGCTGCTTCAGATTTTTTAGTTGAAGCAGTTTTACTTTGCAGGGCTTTGCGGTCGCCCTGCACCTTCGCTCGCCTTTGCGTCGGTTTCTATACCTTTGCGACATTCAAAAAGGCGGAGAAGAGACCCCGCCTTTAGGTTCTGAATATGGCAGCAGAATTACTTTTCTGCGATTACGTCAACGCCTGGAAGAACCTTGCCTTCGAGGTATTCGAGTGATGCACCGCCGCCTGTTGAGATGTGGCTCATCTTGTCGCCGAAGCCGAGCTGCATAACTGCTGCTGCTGAGTCGCCGCCGCCGATGATTGTTGTTGCATCTGTTTCAGCAAGTGCCTTTGCTACTGCGATTGTACCAGCTGCGAGTGTTGGGTTTTCGAAAACGCCCATAGGTCCGTTCCATACAACTGTCTTAGCTGTCTTAACTGCTTCAGCGTAGAGCTTCTGTGTTTCAGGTCCGATGTCGAGGCCTTCTCTGTCTGCAGGGATCTCACTTGACTTAACTACTGAAACTTCGATAGGAGCATCGATTGGATCAGGGAAACCTGCTGCTGTTGTTGTATCTACAGGGAGGAGGAGCTTCTTGCCGAGCTTTTCAGCCTTAGCGATCATTTCCTTGCAGTAGTCGATCTTTTCGTCGTCAACGAGTGAGAGACCTACTGAACCGCCCTGAGCCTTAATGAATGTGTATGCCATACCGCCGCCGATGATAAGTGTGTCGCACTTTTCGAGGAGGTTTGAGATAACGTTGAGCTTGTCAGCAACCTTGGCACCGCCGAGGATAGCAACAAAAGGTCTTACAGGATCTTCAACTGCATTGCCGAGGTACTGGATTTCCTTCTGCATGAGGTAACCAACTGCTGTTTCCTTAACGAACTTTGTAACACCTGCTGTTGAAGCGTGTGCACGGTGAGCTGAACCGAAAGCATCCATTACGAATACCTGGTTGTCTACGAGGTCAGCGAGTTCCTTTGAAAGGTTTTCGCCGTTCTTTGTTTCGTCATTGCCTCTGAAACGAGTGTTTTCGAGAACTACGATCTCGCCTTCCTTCATTTCAGCAACTGCCTTCTTTGCGTTTTCGCCTACTACTGTGTCGTCCTTAGCAAAAACTACCTTTGTGTCAACGAGTTCTGCGAGTCTGTCTGCAGCCGGCTTGAGTGAGAACTTGTCTTCAGGACCGTTCTTCGGCTTGCCGAGGTGTGAACAGAGTACTACCTTACCGCCGTCAGCGATAAGCTTCTTTATTGTAGGAAGAGCAGCCTGGATTCTGTTGTCGTTTGTGATAACGCCGTCCTTGAGAGGTACGTTGAAGTCAACTCTTACAAGAACCTTCTTGCCCTTAACACTGATATCATCTACTGTAACCTTGTTTAAACCTGCCATTATTAAACTTCCTTTCAAATATATAATTTTGAGAAACACTGAATCAGGTCATATATCCGGCAAGCCGGATATATGACGGGAGAGCACGGAGCTTCGCCCCGTCCCCCACGCTGATTTACATGCAAATCAGCGTTTCCTTAGTTTAGTGGCATGGGTGGCGAAAGCACACCCATATATCTATTCTATAATATTTCGGCGGTTTTTACAAGTGAAAATTCAAAAAAATTTAGGTTTTTAATATTTCACCGTTTTTTTCATATTTTTGTATAAAAATCAGTTGTAATCAAAGCATTTTCATGTTAAAATCATCTTATTAAGAATAAACGGAGGCTTTGATTTGAAAATAAGGAAAATCGCAGCGGGGCTGTTTGCTTTCGCTGCTGTTGCTGCTTTTTATACAGGTGCGGAGAGGATAAATGCTGAGACGGCCGGCGGCAACGACAATATGCTGATCACTGATGCGATCACTACACTGGCACCGGCTTTAAGTTCAGCCGAGATAAACGCTCTGCCGGAGCGGTATGACCTGCGTGAGCACGGGCTCGTGTCGGAAGTGAAAAATCAGGGTGACTTCGGTACCTGCTGGACTTTTGCCGCATCCGCCGCCCTTGAAACATCACTTATAAAGAACGAACCCTTTGTCGATCTTTCGGAATTTCATCTTGCATATTTCACATTCTTCGGAGACAATACACCGGATACTGTTGACACAACAGATATCATCGGAGGCGGTCATACATCATTTGCCGCAGCATCATATGCAAGATGGTTCGGTCCTGTAAAGGAAGAAGTACTGCCCTATGATACTGCCGGACAGATAACTCCTGATCCTGCACTTCAGAACAGACACGACTATCTCGTGACTGAAATGGACATTATCAATCCTTTCAGCTACGAGTTCGGCAAGCCTGATGAAATAATACGTTTCAGCGATGATGAGATAAAACATATGATCGCCGGAGGAAACGCGGTCAATATAAGTATGTGCTACAGTGAGGAATACTACAACCCGGGCACATACTCGTATTACGACAGAACATCCGACCAGACCAACCACGGAGTACTGATAGTCGGATATGACGATAACTTTGACCGCGAAAACTTCAACGACGCCCCTCCGGGAAACGGAGCCTGGATAGTAAAGAACAGCTGGGGTACAAACTGGGGCGACTCAGGATTCTTCTATCTTTCATACTATGATAAAAGCATATTCAACACATGCTGCCTTAAGGCTGAAAAAAGCGGACGTTTCCAGACCAATTACCAGCACGACGAGCTTTTCTATTCGGCAGGAGTATCTCCGGACAGGACAGATCCGAAAAAAGGATATATGGCGAATGTGTTTACAGCCGAAAATGATGAATACATAACCGGCGCCGGATTTTACACCACCGACAACAACGCTTCATACGAGATCTCGGTATGTACCGGTCTGCTTTATGATACGGATCCGTCCTCCGGCATACAGAGTGACATTACTGCAGGCACTGAAAAATACGCCGGCTACCACACCGTTACTCTGAACGACCCGGTAAAAGTAAAAAAAGGCGAAAAATTTGCGGTAATATGCAGACTTGAAAATCCTCAGAATTACTATCCGGTACCGCTGGAAGCCTCCGTGACCTATAAGGGCATAGAGTGCGGCAGCAGCGACATACAGATAGACAGAACCACCGTTTCCGGTGAAAGCTTCATAAGTTACAACGGCACGAACTGGCGGGATACCTTCGGACTCACCCTTACTGAACCATTTAACAGCGATCAGGTTCTTGAATATTATCTCGGCAATGTATGCTTAAAAGCCTTCGGATCTTCCGAAGCGGAATGGCAGGAGGAGCCGGTGAACAGAAAACATTCCGTACTTAGTTCACTGACTGTTGATAACGAAGCGCTGACCGTCGGAAACGACAGCGAAGATGAGCCCCTCACAGATCTCACATACAGCCTGCCGTGCTCAAAGGATCATGTCGTTCTCCGTCCTTCAGGCAGCGGAACGATCACGGTAAACGGGAAAGAATTGATCTCCGGTCATGAGAGCGAAAAAATAAGCGTCGGTTACGGCACTACCACTGTTATGATCACATCTTCCGAAGACGGGCTTAAAGACACGGAATACACACTGAAAATAAAACGCGACAGTGTTCTGCCGGACTACATTAACGAGACTATCTCGATACGTGACGACAGAAACGATACCGAAGGCCCGTCTGCAGATGGCGGGATCAGCAGTGATATCAGCGGCATCACAGAAGACGGTACAGTGATCACAGTCACGGCTCCGGACGGTCATATTTTAAAGAACGGCGAAAGCATAACCGATTATCTCGGTGAAGATCTTACTGTAACGGAAGGCGAAAATACTGTTACTCTGCATCTTGAACCGAGAAAGTCACTGTTTTACAACAAGGAGCTAAATCCTGACAATGCCTTTTCGGCGGCAAGCGAAACTATCGACGGAATGTATTCAAGCAAAAGAACGATTTTTTACAGCACCTCCCCTGACATGAGCGATGCAAAGGACGTTCATGACCGTATTGTCGGCCTTTACGGTACAAGCGAATTCAGGGTGTATCCGGGATACGACAGTGATCTTTATTTTCAGGCACAGGCAGATGAACGTTCTCCGAAAAGTGATGTAGTCTGCATACATATTCCCGAACGTCCCGTAATAACTGATGATGACATAAAAACAGAATTTACAGACGATACATCTTTTTCATTCAGTCTGCCGGAGACTGAACCTCATACAGACATCAGTTACGAAGTATGTCTGAAATCAGATGAAAAACCGGCAAGATCAGGCAGTGACTGGCTCTCAAACAGGGCAGCCAGGGAGACCATAACTGTAAAAGATCTTCTTCCGGGGCATACCTACTGCCTGTACATCAAAATACATTCCTTTATGGATAAACCGGCAAGCACTATACATGAATTCACCTTTACCATGCCGGGCGAAGCACCGGATTTTGTAATAGATTATGAACAGGAAAGACTTATATTCGATGAAACCAGATTCACTGTAAAATACGGTGAAAAAGAATTCCACTGCTATGACAGCCTGTCAGACTACACATCTGAAGACCTTATCATCTGTCCGCGTGACGGTGATCCGGAAACTGACACGAAATTAATTCACGTTCCGGAAAGAAGACCGGCACCGGAAATATATATCGACTATAAAACCGGATGTTTAAATAATATATTCGAGGATGATCTGATGTATGTGCGTGGCACCGCGAATACCGCAGACAGAAATGCAAACTCTGCTGACCGGCTGGCACCCTGCAGTGAAACAGCAGAGCTTGACAATCTTTCATCCTCATATTACAGGCCGGGAGAAACGCTGAATTTCTTTTACGCTTCATCGGAAGGTAATTTTGCGTCAGCTGTATGTCCGGTAGTCATGCCGGAACTCGAAGATATATCAGAAGATCTGATAAAGATAACCGGTATCACCAGTGATGAAATACGCCTCGAAGAACATGAAGGGCTTGAATACGCATGCTATTCAGAAAGTAAACATATATTCATCTGGCAGGACAGTCCTGTATTCTCCGGTCTTGATCCTGATACCTCATACCTGTTCGCTGTACGTTACAGGATCACGGATGACAAACTGTTCAGCAGGAACGCATGTGCCACTGCGGAAACACTGAAGGAGGACTATAAGCCCGGTGACTTAAACGGTGACGGAAAATGCAGTGTCATCGACCTGCTGATAATGAGAAGAATACTTTTCGGAACCCTTAAACCCGATCAGTCCCAGCTTCGCAGCAGTGACTATAACTCTGACGGATATATAAATATTCTTGATCAGCAGCGGCTGCTTTCAGACATACTGATACTATAACGAAAGACAACACACGGCAAACGCCGGATAAATATAAATTACGGAGGCAGATATGAACAGAAAGAAAAGATTTACAGCAGGATTAGCTGCTGCCGCATTTACAGTGACAACATTATCGTTTGCATTGCCGGGAGGCATGAACGGGACAGCATCGGCTGCCGAAGATACGGACGTCCCCGCAGCTTCATATTCGGCTGAAGATATTACCCCTGCTGTAACAGGCAGCGAAGCAGCATCACTTCCCGGTTACTTCGACTTAAGGGAACAGGGACTCGTTTCCCCGGTAAAGAATCAGGGAGCGTACGGCACCTGCTGGACATTTTCAGCTTCAGGTGCACTTGAGACCTCACTTATAAAAAATGAACCTTTTATAGACCTTTCTGAACTGCATCTTGCATACTTCAGTTTCTACGGTGACAACACTCCGGAAAGTCCGGAACACGATCCGGAAAAATTCATTTCAGGCGGTCACATTTCCTACGCGGCGGCTTCATACGCAAGATGGTTCGGTCCGGTAAAGGAATCGCTTCTCCCCTACAGCACGGCTATGGAGGATATCGATCCTCACCTGCAGGATCATCAGGACTACTTCGTAACTGATATGAGCATTCTTAATCCGTACACTCTGAAGGATACCGACGCAGATGACATGCTGCGCTTTTCGGACGACGAGATAAAGCAGATGATATACGAAGGAAATTCCGTTGCGGTAAACATCTGCTACGAAAACACCTATAACGAAGAAACATTTGCCCAGTACGACCCGTCAGGCAAAAAGACAAACCACGGTGTGCTCATAGTCGGATGGGATGACAGCTATTCCCGTGAGAATTTTCTGACCGAACCGCCCGGAGACGGAGCATGGATAGTAAAGAACAGCTGGGGAAGCAGCTGGGGCGACAACGGATATTTCTACATGTCCTACTATGACAGATCAATTTCCGACGCGTGCTGCCTGAAAGCTGAAAAAGCCGGACGTTACCAGACGAACTACCAGCACGATGAGCTTTTTCTGCACAGCTGCCGTTTCGCCGGACAAGACGAGCAGAAATTCCGGATTCATGGCAAATATTTTTACTGCCCGGAAGGATGAATTCATTTCCGGAACAGGATTTTACACCACTGACAACAATGCAGAATATGAAATAACCGTCTACACAGACCTTAAGGATATGAGCGATCCGGCATCCGGCATTCCGAACACACCGCAGAAAGGAACGGAAAAATACGCAGGATATCACACCATTTCCTTAAACGATCCGGTAAAAGTGACTGAGGGAGAAATATTTTCAGTAGTCGTATCGCTGAAGAATCCGGGAACGAACTGCCCTATACCGGTCGAAGCAGCAGTAGTACTCATGGAAAACCGCTTTGCCGTAAACGTAAGCGAAATATCTGAAGAAGAGATTGAAAACGGCTCTGAAGAATGCGAAAGTTTCATCAGCGTAAACGGTACACGCTGGACCGACACAAAGGGACTTGAAATAGAGGACGTCTACAACAACCCGAAAATGCCGGACTCCAATATAAAATACTATGTCGGAAACGTCTGCCTGAAAGCCTTCGGTTCAGACGGGATCTC
The DNA here is from genome assembly GCF_000712055.1 of Ruminococcus sp. HUN007. Lineage (NCBI taxonomy): Bacteria > Bacillati > Bacillota > Clostridia > Eubacteriales > Oscillospiraceae > Ruminococcus > Ruminococcus sp. HUN007. The sequence continues at coordinate 1,019,043 of NZ_JOOA01000002.1, forward strand.
CGAACCGGACACATCCGGAAAAGAATCATCGGTATTAAGCTCACTTACAGTAAACAAAAAGGAAATAGCAGTCTGCAATGAATACGAAGAACCTGTGACCGAACTTTATACCGAGCTTTCCGACGGAAGTGACACCATGGCGCTTGCTGCTTCCGGAACAGGAAAGATCTCAGTCAACGGCCGTCCTGTTGTATCGGGTCATACAAGCGAACCCTTTGAGCTTTCATACGGAAAAAACATTTTCACGATCACTTCTGAGGAAGATGGTCTGACGCCTGTGAAATACACACTTACCGTAGTAAAGAACAGGGCATACCCGGATTACCGGACTGAAACGATAATATTTGACGAGGAAAACACTAAAGTCACATCTGCCCGCGGTCATGAATTCTTTTCCGGTGAAAGCATAAGCGATTATCTCGGCACGACACTTACAGTAACGGAACCGGAACGTGAATACACCATTGATCTTGAACCGAGGCGCGATCTCGCTGCACTTATGAACGAAAGTTCTCTCTACATGGAGGGTGAAGTCATAACCGGACTTTTCGACCTTAAGGGAACCGTAAACTACAGTTACTATCCTGATATGTCAGGTGCCATGGATATTCACACACGCATGACTTCGCTGCTCGGCGAAAATGCCTTCAGAGTATATCCGGGTGAAGATACCGATCTGTATTTTCAGACAGCAGCAGATGACAACGGTCCGGCAAGCACGATATGGCATATACATATACCTTCAAGACCGACTATCACAACAAATGATATAAGGGTCTCCATTCCGTGGAATAATACCATACAGTTCACTCCCGACTACGCTGAAGATGCAGCGATACAGTACAGGCTCGTGATGAAATACAAAAACGAAACGCCTGCGGCAAGCGACCTTTTTCCGTACGAAACAGCAAAAAACGGTGATGTTGTATGGCTCGAGGACCTCATGCCCGGTCAGACCTACTCTCTGTACTTCAGACTCATTTCCAATGGCAGGAGATTCGCTTCCGATGTCAGCGAACGTGTGATCCAGCTTCCGGGCGGACAGCCTGTCTGCTCATTCCACACGGAAAAGGAATGTGTTATCTTCAACGAAAAAAAATACACTGCGACCGCGCCAGACGGAAGAGAACTGAAATGCTACGACCGTATTTCCGACTACTGCGGAAAGGATATCATTCTTACTGAAGCAGACGGAACGGAGAGTGCCGTTCTTGTACCGTTAAGGCCGGAAGCTCCCCGAATGGAGCTTGAATACAGCACCGGAAAACTGCTCGGGACCTACTACTCAGATTCAGAGAACCTCTGTTTCCTTGTAAACAGCGACAGAGTTTATGACTCGACGCCGATAAATGCAGACACACTCATGGACAAAGCGGGGTATATAACCCTCGACAAAATATTCAGCTCATCCTACCGTCCCGGAGACACGCTGTACTTTTTTTACAGGGCGAACGAGAATTATCTTGCTTCAGAAGTTTTCGCCTACACGATCCCGTCACAGCGTATTACTCCTGAAAGCATGCTGAGGATACTTAACTACACTGACCACGAGATCGAACTTGCCGCCGGTGAAGGTCTTGAATACGGTATAAGAGAAAATTTCCGCGACGAGTACAAATGGTCTGATGATCCGCACTTCACCGATCTGCTTGCAGGGCATGAGTACATTACCGCCGTAAGAACAGCTGCTACGGAAACTGAGCCGTTCGGCACAACAGTCGCAGATGTGGTTACCACGCTCCCTTATACAAACAATCCCGGAGATCTTAACGGCGACGAAAACATAAACGCCATAGATGTTATAATTTTAAAACGCATCCTCCTTATGAGTATCATCCCTGATCCGGTGCAGAAGTTCAACGCGGACATGAATTCTGACGGATCGGTCAACATATTTGATCTGCAGAGAATCAGCGAAACTGTTATCAGTGCGACAGAATGGTTCACAGATGAACAGGGTAATTACTACCGGTAATTCCGGCGATGATAGGAAATAGTCCAATTTTTTAAAAAAGCATAATATGACCTTGATATTACCTGTTTACAGATGATATAATAGTATTCAGGGAACACTGATCCGTCTCTGCCTGATTTCCAAAGGCGGGATTTGCGGACCGGGCACGTTTCCTCATAAATAAGGAGCTGATAAAATGCGGATACTGATTATTGAAGACGAAGAAGCGATAGCGGCAGCTCTTCAGAATATAATGCAGAAGAACAAATATCTTACCGACGTCTGTTACGACGGCGTGTCGGGACTTGACTCTGCAATGACCGCTATTTATGACGTGATAATACTTGATATAAATCTTCCGAAAATGAACGGATTTGACGTGCTTCGCACCATGAGGATCAACAGGATCGCCACACCGGTGCTTCTTCTCACTGCCAAGGATGAGATTGCAGACAAAGTCACCGGCCTTGACATCGGCGCTGACGACTACATGACAAAGCCGTTCAGCACAGAAGAGCTCCTGGCCCGTATACGTTCACTCGGCCGCCGGAGCACAAACACCGTCTGTGAAAATGCGCTCAGCTTTCATGACATCTCACTCAATCTTTCCACCTACGAGCTTACATGCAGAACAGAGTCAATGAAACTGGGACTCAAGGAATTCTGTATAATGGAACTGTTCATCAAAAATGGTTCGGCTGTTATAAGCAAGGAACAGCTGATCGAAAAAATATGGGGTTACGACTCCAACGCTGAATACAACAACGTGGAAGTTTACATTTCATTCATACGAAAAAAACTTCTGCACATTGGTTCCGAAGTTACAATAAAAACAGTCAGGGGCGTCGGCTACTGCCTGAGTGCGGGAAAGTGATAAAAAATGATTAAAAAACTCAAGGCCAGATTTGTTCTTGTAAACATGCTCATTCTCACCTTCGTGCTGTTTGCCACACTAAGCGCCATCTACATCATGATGGCAAATTCCGAGATCCGGCTTTCAAACGAGACCATGGACATGATCATTGAAAACCATCAGAAAGTGCTGCTCGAAAAGGAACAGAACGCTAAGGAAAGAACACACCGCAGACAGGAAATGATACCTGCCGGAATGAAAATGCAGCAGGGGGACGAAATACGGACAGACTTCCCCCTCCTTCCTGAAGTGCTTACATGGCAGCCGAGCGAGGGCATACAGCTTGTAAAGCTTGATAACATCATCATTCCTGAAGTGACTGAATCTGCTCCGCCTGCGTACAACTTCCCGTCACCATACGAATTCGGAAGGGTGTACGAGGGAGAAGATCCGTGGGCTGCCTGGTGGGGTGCAAATCCATGGGCAGCGCCGCAGGGAGACGGAAATCAGTGGTGGGGCGGAGACCAGCAGCAAAGCGGCGAAAACCAGAACGGCGGCCAGCAGTCAGGAGGTCAGCAGTCAGGAGGCCAGCAGTCAGGAGGCCAGCAGTCAGGAGGCCAGCAGTCAGGAGGCCAGCAGTCAGGAGGCCAGCAGGGTGACAGTGGCCAGCAGAGCGGCGATGCTCAGAATCCATGGGACGGCGGCTGGTGGGGATTCAACCCATGGGGCGGTGATCCGTGGGGCGGCCAGAATCCGTGGCAGAACGGTGATCCGTGGAACGGTCAGGAATCGTGGCCGAGCGGCGATCCGTGGAACGGTCAGAACCCGTGGCCGAGCGGTGACCCGTGGAACGGTCAGAACCCTTGGCCGAGCGGCGATCCGTGGAACGGTCAGAATCCGTGGCCGAGTGGTGATCCGTGGAACGGTCAGAATCCATGGGAAGGATGGCAGCCTCCGGCGGAAGTACCATCCGCGTCACCTGAAAACTCCCCTGCTCCCCCTTCCGAAGAAGCAAGGCAGCCTGAAGAACAGGCTCATCCCGATGAACATCCTTCGCCGGAGCCTTCCCGTCAGGAAGAACAGACTGAACCGGCCGTTACAGAACCTGCTGTTACCGAGGCTGACACTTCCGGAAATGCAGTGACCGACAGTGGAAAGACAATGCTTCCTCCAGCCGCACATGAACCTCCGCAGAAACCGGTGGAAGACGAGCCGCCTTATCTGTCTCCGAAATACAACGGAAACCTTGTAAGGTCACATATACTTGCTGACATAAACCGCGGCGGCGAAATAAAAGACCTTTCGCTGCAGTACTTCCTCCGCTACGAGGACGATACAATCGACGATGAAAAAGCGTTCACCGAACAGGTACGCGATCAGATACTCAAGATCGTAAACGACGAAAGCACCAGCGGAACATGCACGATCGGCACCATCTACTGCAGATACAAAATGAGCGACAACGGTCCCGGAAATGACAGAACGCTTGTACTTCTCGACCGTTCCATCGAGCTTTCGACCCTTCACCGTCTGATGATCTCATTTATAATCATCGGATGTGCAGGACTTATCATTGTATTTATATTCAGTCTTTTCCTTGCCAGCTGGGCGATCAAGCCTATCGAGGTGGCATGGAACAGACAGAAGCAGTTCATCGCCGATGCATCTCACGAGCTCAAGACTCCTCTGACTGTCATAGCAACAAATGCTGACGTTGTTCTTTCAAATCCGAACGACACGATCCGTGATCAGGAACGCTGGCTGAAATACATACGTTCCGAGACCGCAAGAATGTCGAAGCTGGTAACTGAACTGCTCTACATCGCAAAATCAGACTCAAACGAGATCCGCATGGAACGCAGTGAATTTGACATATCGAACACCGTATCAGGTGTGTGCCTTAATTTCGAAGCGCTCGCCTTTGAATCGGACCGTGAGCTCATTGCCGATATCTCACCGAAGCTTAAATATTTCGGTGATGAGGACCGCATCAAGCAGCTCATTACGATACTCGTGGACAATGCTATCAAATACTCGATAATCGGTTCACAGATCTCCGTTTCCATGTTCCGCAACAACCAGAACCGCATAAAAATATGCGTTTCAAACCGCTGCGAAGACATGACGGAAGAAAACATCTCAAAGCTTTTCGACCGTTTCTACCGTGTTGACCCGTCCCGAAACAGCGGCACCGGAGGCAACGGCCTCGGCCTCAACATAGCCCAGTCCATAGCCGAAGCACACGGCGGATCGATAAACGTAAACTATAACCACGGCATTATTTCATTTGTTGTGGTGCTGTAAGCGGCTGAGTCCGCATCATATCAGTAAAGGAAACGCTGATTTATTCATAAATCAGCGTGGGGGTTCGGGGCGAAGCCCCGTAAAATCCCACCTCCGGAAATCCGGCTTCGCCGGATTTCCGATTTAATCAGTGTTTCCTAAATACTTTCAAAGTGAACGTCAGAGTTTTACGGCGTTCACTTTTTTGTTTCCTGCCCTGGTTTTCGCAATGCTTTTCCGCAATGTTGAAAACTGCGTGAAATCCATTGCATTGATTTCCTGTACATGGTATAATAAATAACGGTCAAGAAACAGCATACTGAACTTTAAACAACGGAAAGAGGCTCGCTCTTTCTGCAGATCTTATATAAAAAAATACCGGTCAGACCGGTAAGTGAGGTTTTTTTAATGAATTACAACAAGAAAACAGCTGCATTTGCAATGGGTCTTCTTATTGCCGTGTCAGCTTTCACTCCTTCATTTACTGCTTTTGCAGAAACTGAAAATCCGGATGAAGACTTTGTCGTGGTCGATGACGACGGAAACGTTATCGGAAAGGAAACCGTCGATGAAAATGCGATCATCGAAAGCGGCGACTATAAATACTCGGTAAATACCGACGGAACCGTTACTCTTATGAGCTGCGGACAAGGCGGTGATGTTTTCACCGTTCCTGTGGAGATCGACGGAAAAAAAAGTTTCAGCTGTACACCGCGGTGCCTTCCTCGAACTAAATGCTAAAAAAATCGTTATACCTGCAGGCGCAGACTACGATCTTTCGGAAAATCCGTTTGCTTCCTGCGTCCTCGCTGAGGAATACGAAGTAGAAGAAGGAAACAAGGCTTACTGTGCAGTCGGCAAGGTTCTTTTCTCGGCAGACAGGAAAACGCTTATTGCTTATCCGGCTGCTTTAAAGAATACCGAATATACAGTTCCTGCTGAAACAGAAACCATAGGTGTTGCAGCTTTCTACGAAAGCAAACTTGAAAGCATAAAAGTTCCGGCACATGTAAAAACACTTGAACGTCACTGCTTCAGTTCAATGCAGGCGCTTAAATCCGCAGACTTAAGCGAAACAAAGATCACAGAGCTTCCGCCGATGATATTTGCCTCATCATCAGCGCTCACTGATGTAAAGCTTCCTGAAACTCTTGAAAAAATAGAACTGGGTGCTTTTATTGACTGTTCTTCACTTGAAAAAATCACACTTCCAGAATCTCTCACAAATGTCGGCCAGTCAGCTTTTCAGGGTACAGCGATGAAACAGGTCATAATCCCTGCAAAAGTTTCAAAGATCGGTTACAACGCATTCGGTTATGTGGATGAGGAAACTCCGGTAGAGGGATTTACAGTCATCGGCACACCGAATACTGAAGCACAGGTCTACTGTACAGACGGCGACTCTGAATACGATTATCAGAATAATTTCACATTCAAGTCCTACGATGATTACAAAAATCAGCTTGATTTCCAGAAACTCGATATGAAATCATACGGCGACTATATGTACGCCGTTGACGGTGATGAAACTTATCTTATTCTCTGCGACTCAGCCGAGGACACACTGGTCGTACCTGATGAGCTCGAAGGACACAAAATAACTTCGGTCTACAAAAACGCTTTTCAGGGATGTATTTCAAAAGACATCACACTTCCTGAAGGTGTAAAAAGCATCGGCGAAGATGTTTTCAGCGAACATCTTGTAAACCTTACACTTCCGGCAAGCTTTGAAGAATTCACCACTGACGAACCGTTCGTAAACTGCTCAAAACTCAAAAGCCTGACAGTTGCTGAAGGCAATGAAAAATACTCTTCGGAAAACGGCATACTCTACAACAAGGACAAATCCGTTCTTCTCATATACCCTCAGGCAAAGGAAGACGAAAAAGCTGTACTTCCTTCCTCAGTAAAAGCAATTGCGGTATCTGCATTCTGCTACAATGAGCACCTTAAGACAATTGATCTTTCATCCGCAGAAGCTGTGGGTGACTATGCATTTGACGGCTGTACAGCACTTCGTACAGTAAAGTTTTCAAAAGATCTCAAAGACGTCGGCTACTGCGCTTTTCTCGGATGCCGCTCACTTAAGAACGTCCGCGTTTACGATAACCTCGTTTCCATCGGAGAATACGCATTCGGCTACGACTATGACGATGCACTCGCCATGAAGATGAACGATGATCCTGACAAATACAAGGACGAAAACGGCAATCTCCCGAAAGCCTACTCACTTGTTCACAGCTTCAGAATGTACGTTGATGACGGATCCGTTGCAGCAAAATATGCAGAAGACTGCGGAATAGAAACAGTAACCGATTCATTTACAGTCGGCTACACAAACGTTGACAAAAGAATAATCTACCTCGGTTCCGGCATACTCGGCCTCGGTATTCTCGGTGTCATCATAAAACTCATCTCCTCTGCAGTAAAGAAGAATAAGAAAGCAAAGAAATAATAAGAAGAATATACAGCAAAACAGCACTGATCTGTGACGGATCAGTGCTGTTGATTTTTATAGTATTACGGAATCTATCATTCCTCTGCTTTCCATTCTGAAAGAATACGCTTTTCAGAATCAAATGAAACTCCGATTTTTATCAGTTTACGTCTATCTGCTGCAAAAGGAAGTGTATATCCCTTATCGTTTATCTGCTTAAGTGCATTATCCGCACTGTCATCTCTCTTGAATTCAAAAAGATAGATGTAATCTCTTGTAAGAACTCTGCAGTCGATACGGCCGTTGAATGTGTGTACTTCGCAGTCAGTAAACTGCCCCAGAAGTGTAAATAGAATATAGATAATACTCTGAAAATAATGTTCAAAAACTGCATCGGCGGAAGTATAGGAAATGCCGGCAAACAGCGCAGTCAGAACATCCATTATTTTTTCTGTTTCACCGTTTTCAATGTATTCGTCAACAGTGAAAATATCCAGGCGGTTACCTGCTGTTGCAGAAGGAACATATTCAGGCATCAGACTTTCAAGAAATGCATAACGTACTTCATTGTTAGGAAAACCAAGAGTATAGCGTTTTCTTGCTGCATCATATTCCGTTATTGTCAGATAGCCGCTCTGATAAAGAAGAGGAACGAGATCAGGCGATTCCCCTGTATAATCCCGCAGTATACGTTCATTGGCATAAATTGTTCTGTCCGAAAAACGACGAACATCAAAGTTATTGTTCCTTACCTGTTTCAGGAGGAAAGAAGGTGTACCGGACTCAAACCAGTAAGCTCCGAACTCCTTGTCGTAGAATGCATTCAGGATACTGTAAGGATTATAAATATCTGCACCATCCTGATGGAAACGGTATCCGTCATACTGTTTTTTAAGCTCCCGCATACATTCTTCTTCATCTATATGCTGATTTTCAGAGAGCATCTTTACTTCCGGAGCAAAATACTGTCTTATTTCATCTTCCGTCATACCGCAGATACTGCTGAATTTCTCATTCAGAGAAATATCCTTTAAATGATTCAGATCACTGAATATACTGACTTTATGGAACTTTGTTACTCCTGTTATAAATACAAAACGCACATAGTCATCACAGTTTTTCAGATTGCTGAAAAATCCTTTGAATACTGACTTGCTGCGTTTCTGCATTTCAGGGTTATCTGCAAGATCAAGAAGCGGCTTGTCATATTCATCAACAAGAACAACACATTTCCTGCCCGTTTTTCTGGCTGCTTCAGTAAGCAGATTTTTAAAACGCCCACCGAGTGTCATACTGTCACTTGTTATATCATACTGCTTTTCCCACTGTTTCAGATGTGCATCAAGAACGGTTTCAACAGATGTTGTATCATAATCCTCACCGTTAAAGTCAAAATAAAATACCGGATGCGGCTGCCATGCTTCTTCATTATTTTCTTCCAGTTTCTCAATGGCAAGCCCGGAAAAAAGATCTTTCCGGCCTTCCCAGTACGCACGCAGCGAAGAAAGAAACAGACTTTTGCCAAATCTTCTCGGACGGCTGAGGAAGAACTGAACATAGTCTCTTCCAAGCCGGTATATGTATTCTGTTTTATCAACGTAAACAAAATTATTTTTCCTGATCTTCTCAAAACTCTGTATGCCGACCGGCAGTCTTCTGTAAACTTCCGTCACTGATTTTGCACCTCTTTCCGGGAAACGAAATATTCATTTATTATTTTACCATAATAACGCGGAAAATTCAATGGTAAGCTGCCTCCGGCAGCCAATTATAACCGCCGACATCCTTTCAGGATGCTGACTTTACTCTTAGGTGCTGTTGGATTTTTGCCATCCCAAGGAGAATTCAGACAGGTAACAGAGTCTCATATGATGCCTATTACTCAACAAGTTCAAATCTGTATTTCTGCTTTACATCCGGATATTTCTCATGATCCACTTCTGACTGAAACATTTCATACGGTCTTATATATGTTTTATAATCACCGTAAAGTGCCTTATATACAACAAACTTTTCACCTGTTTCGGTGTGTTCAGCAATGTCGATGACATAATACAGCTTGCCTTTGAAATGTCTGTACATTTTCTGTGCTTGGATTATTCGCATTTTTTATTCTCCTTACGTGTTTTCAGATAATTGCTCAAAAATGTCTTCAACCAAATAATTTTAGACTAGTCCATGATGAGCCTACGAGAGGCGTGACCATATGCTGTTACCCATACACCACACTGATATGCATTTCTACTCACACGCCTACAAGAGGCGTGACTCGGCTTGTCTGCAAACTTTTCGAGTTCGTCCATATTTCAACTCACACGCCTACGAGAGGCGTGACAATACTTTCAATACTTGAAACAATTGAGAATGATATTTCAACTCACACGCCTACGAGAGGCGTGACTTGATCGCATATGCCATTTCGTCAACTACAAAACCATTTCAACTCACACGCCTACGAGAGGCGTGACTGAATAGTTTACTTTGCTTATGTAGTCAGGATTATTTCAACTCACACGCCTACGAGAGGCGTGACGATAACTGCCTTATAGTACGACCCCATTGCATGATTTCAACTCACACGCCTACGAGAGGCGTGACGCTGAAACTTCAGACGGCGCACCTACTCTTGTGTCATTTCAACTCACACGCCTACGAGAGGCGTGACTGTTTCTGCATTGCAACACTATTGCCTGAAGGAGATTTCAACTCACACGCCTACGAGAGGCGTGACCGGCTGTTGATCTGCGCACAATTCAGACTTACAATTTCAACTCACACGCCTACGAGAGGCGTGACGAAAGTGTTTGTGGTCCAAGGCATTCCACTATGCATTTCAACTCACACGCCTACGAGAGGCGTGACTTTCAGAACATCTCCATAATTCAATGATAAGTTCATTTCAACTCACACGCCTACGAGAGGCGTGACCCCGTGCTTGATGATGATGGACATATTATAGCTATTTCAACTCACACGCCTACGAGAGGCGTGACCTGAAACGCCAACCGTTCTTCATGCCGTATACAACATTTCAACTCACACGCCTACGAGAGGCGTGACGATAATCGGAATAATTGCAACGATGCCACTTGTATTTCAACTCACACGCCTACGAGAGGCGTGACATGATTCGCGGTGCATAATTCCCCTGGTACGTCAATTTCAACTCACACGCCTACGAGAGGCGTGACTTATTTGGACTTTATACTTATTACATCTCTACAATTTCAACTCACACGCCTACGAGAGGCGTGACATAATTCTTTGAGCGTTATAGCGTGTTCTGACGATTTCAACTCACACGCCTACGAGAGGCGTGACCAGAAGCTACTGCACTAGTTGTAACTGCATTATAATTTCAACTCACACGCCTACGAGAGGCGTGACCGGTAACAACAAAACACAGGAGTTTATGGACTTTATTTCAACTCACACGCCTACGAGAGGCGTGACGGGTACATGCCTTTGGTGCTTATGGTGCATCTATATTTCAACTCACACGCCTACGAGAGGCGTGACCCGAAACCCATGCCGCCCCCGTTGTTATACGGGTATTTCAACTCACACGCCTACGAGAGGCGTGACTTACACCCTCGTTCTCGGTCATTCTCGTAGGGCTATTTCAACTCACACGCCTACGAGAGGCGTGACTCGCCGGCTTTGTTTCCTTCTGTTCAGGAATTAATTTCAACTCACACGCCTACGAGAGGCGTGACCTGCTCGGACCGTGCGGAACGGGTAAATCATTCGATTAATTTCAACTCACACGCCTACGAGAGGCGTGACCATTCCCAACATTTAAACGTTTCCTTGCATTTCTTATTTCAACTCACACGCCTACGAGAGGCGTGACTTTAATACGAGGGCGATAAACGCGAACAACAGTATTTCAACTCACACGCCTACGAGAGGCGTGACCGTGTCGTGTGCTTCCTTCGTGAACATATCGGCCATTTCAACTCACACGCCTACGAGAGGCGTGACCATGTTTTCGCTTCCCATGTAGACGTTGCCTTATCATTTCAACTCACACGCCTACGAGAGGCGTGACTCAGTGTTGTGTTCATGGCATCGACGGTATTTGAATTTCAACTCACACGCCTACGAGAGGCGTGACCCCATATGTTGTGTATAACGGAGCCACACCATACTATAGACGGACTTTATTGTAACAAAAGCTGCGTCTTTGTTCACAACTTATTAACAAATATCAGATTTTTTCAGTCGAACCTACCGGCTTTTTTATATTGTTTTAGGTTCGCCATCAAATAATCAGAACACCTTCAGGATCATATGATTCCTTATTTCCGTAATGTTCAACTCTTCTGTGCCAGTTATTCCCCAGATAATAAAATCTAAGGCTATCCTGTGATTCATCTATAAGCTTAAGCAGCTTATCTTTCACTTTAAGAAAAGTGCCATAATCAACATCTATTTCAAAAACAGAATTCTGAACACGTTGCCCGTAGTTCTGACATTCTTTTGCTACTTTCCTTAACCTTGTTTTTCCTTTATTATCTGTTGTAGATACATCATAACTCACAAGTACCATCATTATAGATCACCTACTTCATAAGAAAACATGGATATTCCTCTATTTCACCTCTTATATATTTAGCGAGCAAAGAACTCTGAATAAAAGGTAAAATGCCAAGCTGAATTTTCTCGTTAAGATACGGATGAACTATTGTTGTCATCTTCTTTTCCTGCCAGGCAGTGAGTACTTTCTTTTTACCTTCTTTTGATAGATAAACCGCTCCACTTTCCTGCTTTTCAAAATCAGTGATATTCAGTTTTTTCAAGTTTATTAGTGTCAGTATCAATCGGTCAGCTATGCATCTTACTTCTTCTACAAGATCACATGCAAGACTGCTTCTTCCTGATCTTAGAGCATGATAAAAACCATAACAACTATCCAGTCCTACGCTTTCCAAAGCGGATGTATAAGATGAAATCATAACAGTATATAAAAATGATAATGCAGCATTTACAGGATCAAGTGGTGGTCGTTTGGTTCGTCCGTAAACAATAAAATCTTCTTTTTGAGCAAGAATCAATTTATCAAAAATATTAAAGTATGACTTAGCACAGCTTCCCTCAATACCCATTATCACTTCAGGATCTGTCATTTCATAAACTCTTTCTATCCCACTTTCAAGATATTTTATGCAGTTGCTAAGTTCTCCATCATTATCGAGTTCAGGATGATCCTTCATTGAACGCTTAATGAGATATCTTGCATTGGATAGTTTTGATGCAACTGTATTTTGCGGAAGAAGTATGTCGGGTGACGCAAACTTTTCAAACTGTGCTTTACGAAGAAAAATATTTCCTTTCGTCTTTCCCTGAATTCTTGCCTGAAAACGTCCTTGTGGTGAAATAAAGCTTATATTGATGCCAAGATCAGCACATTTGCCCATAAGAGCAGGAGAACATCCAAGATAACTGAAACAATAAATATCTTCTAAATTCGAAAATGGCAACCTAAACTTCTCTTTATCATCGCACTTACATACTATATTTTCACCGTCAAGAGAAAGTCTTGCATTCTCATCAAGAACATACAAGGAATTCAGCAGTTTTTTCACTTTGCTTCCGCTCCTTTCTGTGACATAATAATATCTCTTACGCAATACTTTTTCTCTTTTGGAAAACAAATATCAGCCATTGAGCATCCTGAACATTTTTGATTTTTCCTGCGTTGAGGAATTCTTTTTTCTTCAAGTATTTCTCTCATTTCAGAAAGAAATCTTTTAAGCATGTCATCATACTTCTGATATTCACTGTCAAACGGCAATTTCACTCGTTTTCTAATATCTGCATAATAGATATATGCTTCACTTTTACAATTCCAAACTGAATCAACACATATTTTCTGTGCAAAAACCTGTATAGCATCTGTTTCATTGAAATCATAACCTTTAGGAGCTTTGGGTTTGTATTCAATTATGCTTACTTCAAACAACCCTTCATGCCCATTGATACTGATACCACTTTCACTGCGAACAAACTCTATACAATCCGTGACACCAAATATATCATAATCCTCATCATCATTATAAACTGATATATCACTGCGCACTATTTTCTTACTGTCAGAATAACAGTGACTTCCGTCATGAACATGCTGATGCTGAAGATTTGCTTTAACAACAAATGCATTCTCCTGCCAGTCATTATTCACTTCAAGCAAAGCAAACCTTCTCGGACAGTACATATAATGCTGGATACTGCGGATATTTATAGTTCGATCATTCATATCTTTTCAATCAGTTCTACACCTGAAGGAATGCTACCAGAGTCAACCACTATTTCATAATCTTCAAATTTTCTTGGGGGGTCAATTCCTTCTTTGCGTGTAACTTTGATCTTATCAAACAGAACATGTGCTGGTGCATTTCCAAGAGCTGAATCATGCTTGAAAACGAACAGCTTTCTAAGACACATTTTACCCCTTGCGGCACTTCTGTCATTCTCAAACATATTAATTATAGAAGTCCACAACAGTTCAAGGTCTTCCTCGGAAAAACCAGTTACTTTTTGTGCAAGCATAGCTGAAACATATCCTTCTGCACGATAAAGACCATATGAAATGAAGCTCTTTTTTCCCATCTCGCTCTGCTTTTTCTCATTAAAATCCTTATCTGTAGTAACAGCCTGACGAGTTACCGTTATATCCTGAACATATACAGGATCAATACTTTTAGCAAAATTAATCTGGACAGGTCCTCTTACTATTCCACACGGATCGTCACCGGTGCTCATAACAGCTCCAAATGTTCTAACATCAAAGTAATTTGCACATATATATTCCTGTGCTTTTTTCACATCATCAGTATTTTTTCCCTTCTGTTTCTTTTCCAGATCAAGTTTATCATAAGCTTCTGTAAACTTTGAATTAAGCGAACGGTCGGCCTTTACGAGAATATTATAGCCACTTTCCCCTTCCTTGTATAATTCAACAAAATTTCTTATCTTGCGTTTCAGGCATACATCAGTAACTATACCGAAGGATGTTTCCGGATCCGTTCTCGGCATATTACCTGCATCCGGATCACCATTCGGATTACCGTTTTCAACATCAAAAAGCATTACAAATTCATATCTGTTCTTTATAGCATTGTTTTCCATAATAAATCATCCTCTCATTTCTTTTCATTCGGCGTATAGAGTTTCTTGTTCATCTGATAATATCCGACAATAAAGCGTCCCTGATCGTCCAGATTAAGCGTTGCAGGAAAGCTGCCATCAAGCTCACTCATAATGTCTCCCAGCATTTTATTATAATATATTTCAGAGCCTTCACTAAGCTTTCTCATATGATTCTGTGCCAGCTTTGCAAGCTTAGGGAATACACTTGAAGGTCTTGAACATGCAGATGAAAAATATGAATCCTTGATTGTCCGATTAAGATTTCCTCCCGATGAATCCTGCTGTATCTTTTCATATACCGCAAATAATCCTCCGCAGAGATATGCAGGACTCTTATTTTCTTCATTCCAAGCCATAGTTATTTCCTCCTTCTTGTTTTTCCTGTTGAGACAGGCTTTTATTATGCCCACTCTTGTATCATTAAGCTTAATATACGGCTTGTTTTCCTCATCACTGTCTGTTTTTACACGTCTTATCACAGTAGAAAGCAATGCGTCTGGATATTTCGTATTGTTCAGTGCTGCAAGCATTATTGCAGACATAAGTGGTGATGGAACCTTTTCATTGTTTGATTTTGGAGAGATAAGCTCTTTGGCAATACCACTGAAGAATATCGGACGGGTATTGTTTTCATTTATCAGCATATCATTCTGATGTTTTATAAGATTGCTCATCATATCTCCGAAATTTCCTTTGTACATAAATTTCTGACAGATTCTTGATGAATTAGGAGTCAGTCCTGCAATGTAAAAAACCGCTTTTTTATCAGCAATAATATCGTCTATTGACTTTTCATCAACTGTAAAACCACTTCTTGCATACTTCATTATCGCAGCAATTTTATCATTGGCTTTCTTATCGGAATCATTGCCGAAAAAACATGAAAAAAAACTGCTTTCCGCTGAATCATCACTCTTCAAAGCAAACCACACCAAAACCATATCGCCTAAAATACAATAATGCTTTTTATCCGACAGAAGTTTATTGAAAACAGTTGTATATTTCTTCATTGCCTCCTCAGAAACATTACTGTTGTATGACTGAGTTTTTCCGTAGGATTCAAATGCAGTATCATTCATGCATACAAGCTGACAGCCTGATGCCTGACCTCCGGGAAATTTGATTTTGTCGTGAAGTCTGGCAGTAACCGATTTTTCTCCAAGAATTCCGCAAACTGTTTTTACTTCATCATCTTTTTTTTCATTTTTTTTAGAAAAAACACTTCTGATATTTTCTTATAAAATCCTCATCTTCTTCAAGAAAGTTACTTTCTTCACCAATTGAAAATCCGAAATAAGCCCCTTTATATTCCTTACCCAATTCCATAAGCGCAGGATTTTCAGATTCATTTTCGGGATCCCAATTTTCAACAAATTTTCTGTATGCCTCACAAGCAACTGATTCAAGTCCATCAAAAAAATTAAGTTCATGTTCTACAAATGCAGCATGAGATTTTTTTGCTTTATTTGTTTTATCATCAGGCGAAAAAGAATCCTTATCAAAATTCAACCCGAAAATATACAACGGACGATGCTCTATGAAATTAGAATCTATTCCAGGTTTCTGAGTCCTGATTGGTAAAATTGCTTTACGTGGAATTTCTATACTTTTTTCTTTTCCTTTTTTATCTTTGATAATTTGTGTCTGCTTAAATGGTATGATACGTTTTAAGTCACCATTCTCAGAAAGAACAATGCGATAATGTATATCTTGTTCTGCAAAACCTTCGGAAATTATCTTTGAATCAGGTTCTGCTGACTGTTTATCCGCATAATCACACAAAGCCTTTATCAGCATATTATCCCCTCCCTGTACTTTGCAACATCAATAACACCATCAATCATATGCGGACGATAATACATTGGATCGGCTTTATCGGAAAATTTCGGTTCATCCCAGTTGTCGTTAACAGGCTTGCCGCCATCCACAAATTTCATGCCATAAAGCATATACCCAAGGTCTGTATCTCCCTCAAGTGAAGAATCAACTTGTGTAAGATCAAATTCATCAACAAGCTCTATTCTGCTTACTGAGAATTCTCTGCATCCAAGACACGGCTGACGGAAACACTGACCATTGCGAAGTCTTCTCAGCATGATATTGTAGTGCTTTTCTTCGCTTTCATCAGCATGCTCAGACTTGTTTCCTGTTAGTTCAAAATGAAATTCCACTCCATATTTCACATCTTTCAGCAGCATTCCTGCACGCTGACTTCTTACTTCAGAAGCATAAATATCAGAACAGCCTTTACCGTTCATTTGTGAACTCACATTTCTCTGCGGAATTTTTGTTTTGATTTCATTTCTACGGATATTGATAAACCTAATAGGATTGAACACTACTATCTTATCAATAACTATTCGAATCGCGGGTTTCCAATATACAGATTTCACTAGCCCTTCCATTGCAGAAACCGTAGGAACATCATAACTTACACGTTCCACCTTCATTTCTGGTCTCGTATAGAGTGCATACTCGCCTTCAACTATGATCTTGAAACCATAACTCATTCCCGACCACCTCCTGAATTTATTTTCTTTTTAACAAATATAACTCGGTTGATAATGGATATCCAGACCTGTTTCATTTCTATAATAATCATTATTTGCAAGAACAAAAACTCCGCATTTTTTCTCATCAATAATTCCTGTTTTCATAGCTTCATCTAATTCATGCTTTTTAAGTGAAACAGAATATCTCTGCAATTTTCGTCTGATATTTTTATCACCGTATTCAAGCTGTTGAACAAGCTTTTCGGTTTCTGAATTATTATTTATCACAACGCTTATAGTTTCATCCTTTATGAACTCAAATCCTTCTGCATATGTTCTGAAAGGTATATTATCAAATCCATTGCAATCTTTTGCAATAGTATTCTGATCTATAATATCATCCGAATATCTGAACAATCTCATATAATATTCCCTGATAGATTTCTCTGACGTAATATCAATATCTCGTTCGAGCATATCCTTTACAATACCTGCACGAATTTTCATATCTCCTCGAATACTTTCATCTATTTCAAATATAAAAACATCGCCGTATTCCATTTTTCCCTCACGATTACATCTTCCGCCTGACTGCAATATACTGTCAAGCCCCGCAAGCTGTCTGAATACAGCCTGAAAGTCAAGATCAACTCCTGCCTCCACAAGTGAAGTAGATACAGCTGTTATCTTTTCACCATTAGCTAGATCTTCACGTATCTGCTTTATTATTTTGGAACGGTCATATGGTGTCATATATGTAGACAAGTGATACTTCTTACCTGATAAAAGACGATACACTTCTCTTGCTGTTTTTCGACTGTTGACTATTATCAGACTCGAATTGTAATCATCAGCCTTTAGAACGATATTTTCAATATCAGTTTTCCCGAGATTTATGTATCTGCATTTCTGAAAATATCTGAAAACACTCTTATCCTTTATCAATTCATTGTAAGTTGCATTTCCGGTGTACCTTTCAAACAATTCTGAAAAATCGGGCATAGTTGCTGAGAGGAACAGCACTTCACTGTTTAGATATTCCGTAATAAATCCTATCGCTCTCAGGCACGGTTGCAGATACTCCTCTGGCAGCATATGGACTTCATCAAATACAATAACTGAATCAGCCAGGTTATGCAGCTTGCGCAGTCCCGAACCTTTATAATGATATAATGACTGAAAGAATTGTACGCTTGTTGTTATTATAACAGGTGCATCCCAGTTTTCAGTCGAACGTTTTAATTTTTCGGCTGTACTGTTTTCATTTTCATCATCAAAACAATGGTTTGAATGATGCTGAACTATATCAGCATAATCTCCAAACAAATTATCGAATGTTTCAGCGGTCTGCTCAATTATGCTAGTATATGGAATTACATAAATGATGCGCTTCTTTTCATTTTTTATAAGTTTTTTCAACGCTATTTTCATACTGCATAAAGTTTTTCCGCTTCCAGTTGGCATATCAAGTATATTTATCCGGGAATCACTCAGACAATTTCTAAACGCTTGTTCCTGCAGTTCTTTTCTCGCTTTTTTCAACGGAGTATCTGAATCAATTGATCTGTTTTCCAGTTCTTCATTGATTATATCAAGCATTTTCTCAAAATCTGCATTAAGTTCCCGATCTGTATCAGGTGAATAAAAAATTTCAGTATCAATATAATCTGCATCTGTTAAACACGAAAACAAGTACCTTGTAAAAAATGCGTATTTTTCAATCAACTCTGTCTTATTTTTTGACGTTTTTAAGATTTTATAAACATCTGTATAATCTGGGAGTTTAAGCTCTATCTCATCTTTATATGAACTATAATCACTTTCTCCTGTATAGTTACCTTCACGTTTAAGCTTAGAATGTAAGGTACTATCACTATCAGCACTATCTACTTCTGTTCCACCATCAGGTAAACCAGAATGATGTCCAGCAATGCAATACTGTAGCATATATGTCATAGCTTTTTCATCATTATTTTTCACCAGCTTCCCTAATTCTATTGCTCCGCATGATGAATGTTCATACTTTTTAGGATTTCCGTAAAGCCTTTTCTGAAATGAAACAGAATATTTTCCAATATCATGTGATAAACCAGTAGAATAACATTCTTGCTTTAATAATGCTATAGAATTATCAGCGGCTCTTTTCGCAACATTCTTAAGGTGTTCTTCAAGAGTTTGATTTCTACCATCAATCATATGAGCATTTTTAACATCAAAATCCAATTCTATTTCTACCTCCTCCTGTTTCCGAATCAGACCAATACTTGCAATAAGCATCTTTTACAGCATCTGCAAGTTCCTGTCTTAAACTTTCAGGAGAAACTATCTCAGCACTGTCAAGGTACTGCAGTCCCCAGTGAAACATTGCAGTTTTGCTTGCCTTTAACCGAACTAAAAGCATATCATCGTCAGTTTCTTCTATATTGATTTCTGCTCCGAACTGCTCTTTGAGAATATTATTCAAAAATGTTTTGCATCTGAGTACTATCGGAAAAGCTTCTCCTCCCCACATGTTCGGATGTTCCCTTACATAGTCAGACAGCTGCAGCCCGGATTCAAAACCTTTAAGATCCCTTATCTGTTTTGCCGGTACATCCTTTATTTCGCATTTTTTTAGCCTGTCAATGCGAAAATGAGATATAGGATCTTTATGCTCAGGATAATGACAGACCAGATACTGATGACCACTATGAAAAACAAACTGATAAGGGCTTACTACATATGGTTTATTATTATCAGTCTTAATAAAAGAAATCTGTTTTTTCTTGGCTATCGCCTCGCTGATGATCTCTAGATTAAGAAAAATTTCTGAGTTTCTAACATTTTCGTAAACATTTAAATCCACTTTGGAAACATATGAATGAAAATACTTGTCAGTTAGTGCTTCTATTCTTTTGATAAGATCTTTACGATGCTTTTTGGATAGTCCATCAGTGAAAAGAACACTATTGATCAGCAAACATAATTCACCATCAGTGAAATCATGATCATAATACAGCCCTGTTATAGACGGTTCTTCTTTCAAAGCTTCAACCGGTAATTGTGAATCAAGTAATTTCCTTAGATTTCTTTTTATAGTTTCTCTGTCAAGATTCTCACCGGTTTCAGCTTTTATATAATTTCCAATTTGTTTCTGCGTAAGCGTATGTTCTGAATCACTGTATTTTCTTAACACTTCAAGGATACTCAGGATTGGTTCATTGATGTGTGCTGCATTCATAATCAGACCTCATCTCATCTTTCTTCATTCTCATTATAGCATAAACAAATGTGGCATAAATACCGCATCGCATTTTTAGGCCGATTTTTATTTTTTTATTATATCACAGTAGATTGTTCTTGTCAATATTGATGCTTTATATTAACATATATTAAAATCAAATATGCATTGTTCACAGTTTTCGTTACGTAACGTTATCTGTAATCTTCCGATTCTTTATAATACCGCACCATTCCAATTTTCAACCTGAAAATTGGAATTTCAATCGAACCGAGGCGAAGCTTCGGTTCAACCTTTTTCGTGGGCGTGCATTCCATCTGATGTATATTTAATTGGAAGTATTTTTACTGGAATATAGTTGACATCCATAAATTTCTATAGTATAATATGTTTGTTAGAATATTCTTTAAAGTTAATTAATTGTATTATTTTCAATTATACAGTATTGAAAAAGCCGGCACTATACTGTATAATTAAAGGAGAAAAACACATGGAGCCAGAAATTAAAAAAATCACAACAAACTACGACGGCATCGCAAAATCGCTTCTCGATTCAATGAAAGATGAATCTCTTGTTGCTTTTATCAACAGTTCCTTTTCAAAAGATTTTAAAAAAGACGCGAAAGTTGTCAGACTCGCTACTGAAACTTACGACGAGGAACTTAAACAGAAACGCTGTGATTATTTCATTCGTATTGAAAATGACCTGTTCCTGATCGAGATACAGTCAAACGGCGACAGCGAAATGGCGATGCGTATTTTCGATTACGGCATCAGAGGTGCAAAAATCCACGGTTCAGTAAAGAACGATGAAATTATCGACCTTAAACTTCCTGAACCGGTCGTATTCTTTCTTAGAAAAAGAAACAATCCAAAGGAAAAGCTCTCTGTACGTATATCCGGTCCGCACGAAAATGATTCATTCACTTATGAGGCAAGAGTGATCTATCTTGACGACTACAGTTTTAAGGATATGATCGACAGATCAATGTTTCCGATGATCCCGTTCTACATGATGAGGTATGAAAAGAAACTTTTTGATCAGCACACGGTTAAAGATGAAACCGCAATCCTTACTGACCTCAGAAAATGCAGTGAACAACTGAAGGAAGCTTACAGAAATAACCGTATCGGACGCGAAATATACAAATATATCCGTGACTGGCTGGTAAGTGTATTCCGCACCATAGTCAGAAAAGCCGAAGAAAAACGAACCTTTATTGATCTGGAGGAGGCTGAGGAAATTATGCAGATGATCATGGACGAACCTATTGAAGGTTATGACATTTTCCAGACTATAAGAGAAAGTAAAATGGAAGGCAGGATGGAAGGTAGGATTGAAGGTAAGATTGAAGCCCAGACTGAAGTCGCCTTGAACATGCTCAAAAATAATATTCCAGACGATCTTATTCTTAACTGCTCCGGTATTTCAACTGAAACGCTTGAAAAGCTTAAGAAACAAATAACTGAAAAATAGAACAACAGCACTGATCACTTTCACGGATTGATCAGTGCTGTTGTTATTTTTATAGTATTAGCGTCAGTTCACTGTCTTAAAAAGGGCATGTAAACTGACGCTTTAAGATTTATTAACTTCCGTTACGCAGAACAGACTTTTCCTTTCGGGCGACCTGTTCTGTGCATTTCCTTTTTACTCTGATACATCTTTTCATCAGCGCGGTTCATTATCTGCTCGTATGACGAATCTTCATTGTGGTAGGATGAATATCCCGCCGCAATACTTAGGACAAAATCATCACGGTCTGCAAAATCACCGAAACCGGTTCGTTCCGTATTGTATTTGCTGATCTTATCCTGAAGTTTCTGCTGCAGCGCTTCAAGCAAAGCCCGGTCTGTCTCAGGCACCAGAGCGATGAATTCGTCGCCGCCGACGCGGTAAACCTTGTCGTAGACTGATGCAATGCATTCGGCAGCGCATTTTAAGAGAACATCTCCTCCGGCATGACCGAATGTATCATTGGTATATTTCAGATAATTAAGATCAAGTGACACGATGCTGATAGAATCCAGCGGGAATTTTCCTGTATCACGTTCAAGTGCATAGCGGTTTCCGAGTTCAGTGAGATTGTCGGTGTATGCTATTTTGTGAAGGAGCTCATTCTCACGTTCCCTGAAATATCCGGTAACGAGTTTCTGTATACTGTCCACCACTGCAATTGCGATATGGAAAATCAGGCCTATTTTTGTCAGGACGGACTGGTTTCCGAGTGTGGAGACAAATATAAAGAACACAACATTCAGAATAATAAAAACAAGCAGAGTGAGGAGCGAGATCTTATTAAGTGCAGACATTCCGCTGAATTTACGTGATATCATGACTGCTGCTGTCAGTGCAAATACGCCAAGGGCGCCGATAAACACCTTTATGGTCCTTGTGAACGATGATATGCCGGTGAAATGAAGCAGCAGCATTACAGCTGCAAGCATTACGAAAGCATAAAACAGAGGCTTCATTTTCATTCCCGGAACTATGTCTTCAAAATACAGTATGGTGAAAAGCGGAAGCAGATACAGTGAAAAATAATTCAGATAGTACTGTACGACTGCATTCTGGAAGATGAACTGGTTTGCATACAGCGGACAGTTTGCATACACTGTAAATGCCACGGTAAGTGCACCAAGTGAGAGTACTTCCGGAATAGGCGTGCGTTTGAAAGCACTTACTATATAAATAACGATAAGAAGCAGTCCGAATGTGAGAAGTATGATGTTAAGAGTTACTGACAGTACTTCTTTCTTAAGATATCCGAATATCAGTTCGTTCTTTGCACCGATGGCTACATCGTATTCTGTAAGGAATTTATTCCGGTATACCGTTTCGATCCTTATTTCTATTTCTCCGGTCCCTGAATCAGGAAGTGAAATAAAATGCGTATATGTTCCCGGAGAATCACCGACACGAAGTTTTTCACCGAAATGATAAATGAGTGATCTTTCACCCTTTTCGTTTGTCAGATAAGCATCAAGAAAAGAATCGTTCGTACGGAATGAAATAGTCCTGCCATGCATATCTTCAGAAAACGAATGATGCATAAACAGTACATATGACTGCCTGTCCGGCGGGTAATATGAATCTCCGGTCTTTTCACCGGGGATCTGAACTTCCCATCCGGTCAGGTATTCAAGTTTTTCAGGTGTGTTCGCAAGTCCCTCGGTAAGAATTCCCGAAACAACAAGTATGACCAGAAAAACGGTCATCATAGCTGCGAGAACAGATTTACGGAGATTAATCATAAAAAGGTTCACCCCCCATTCCCTAAATCGTCAACCTTTTATCTGATAATGCAGCGGTCAGAGCATGATAAACAGATCGTATGATACCGCCGGAACAGTCAGATTCCCCTTTACTGACAGTGCCGCTCTGCCCCCTGCCTTCGTACATTTTAGTTAACTATATTTTAACATAAAAGCGCCTGAAAGTCAATTTAAAAAGAGCACACTGCACAAAATGGTCAAAGCGCAATTTTCGGCATTTTTGCAACTGAAGCTGCTATCTCTTCATCTGTAGGAATGTAGTCAGTCATTCGGCCGTCATTGTATGCTGCATAAGCGTACATGTCGAAAAAGCCTGTACCTGTAAGGCCGAAGAGGATCGTCTTTTCCTCGCCTGTTTCCTTGCACTTAAGGGCTTCGTCGATGGCTGCACGGATCGCATGGCTGCTTTCCGGAGCAGGAAGAATACCTTCAACTCTTGCGAATGTCTGAGCTGCCTCGAATACGGAAGTCTGTTCAACTGAACGTGCTTCCATGAGACCCTGGTCGTAAAGTTCTGAAAGAATCGAGCTCATACCGTGATATCTCAGACCGCCTGCGTGGTTCGGTGATGGCATGAAGCCTGAACCGAGTGTGTACATTTTCTGGAGAGGGCATATCTTGCCGGTGTCACAGTAGTCGTAGCCGTAGGTACCTCTTGTAAGGCTCGGGCAGGATGCCGGTTCAACTGCGATAAAGCGGTAATCAGCTTCACCGCGGAGCTTTTCGCCCATGAACGGTGAAATAAGACCGCCGAGGTTTGAACCACCGCCTGCGCAGCCGATGATAATATCAGGCTTTACACCTAACTTATCCATTGCAGTCTTTGCTTCAAGACCGATGACTGTCTGGTGAAGAAGCACCTGTGAAAGCACGCTTCCGAGAACATAGCGGTACCCTTCCCTTGATGTTGCCGCTTCAACAGCTTCTGAAATGGCACAGCCGAGGCTTCCGCCGGTTTCAGGGAATTCTGCGAGTATCTTTCTTCCGACTTCGGTTGTATTTGAAGGAGAAGGTGTAACGTTTGCACCGTATGTACGCATTACCTCACGGCGGAAAGGCTTCTGCTCATAGCTTACCTTTACCATGTAGACATTGCATTCAAGTCCGAAATATGAGCACGCCATTGAAAGTGCTGTTCCCCACTGGCCTGCGCCTGTTTCTGTGGTAACACCCTTAAGGCCCTGCTTCTTTGCATAGTAGGCCTGCGCGATAGCTGAATTGAGCTTGTGGCTTCCGCTGGTATTGTTGCCTTCGAACTTGTAGTAGATCTTCGCCGGTGTTCCGAGCTTCTTTTCAAGGAAGTAAGCTCTTATAAGCGGTGAAGGACGGAACATTTTATAAAAGTCCTGTATTTCCTGAGGAATATCAATGTACGGTGTTGTTTCATCAAGTTCCTGAGCAACGAGTTCATCACAGAAAACGTGACTGAGTGCTTCCGCAGTGCACGGCTTTCCTGTAACAGGATCAACGAGCGGTGCAGGTTTCTTCTTCATATCAGCGCGTACATTGTACCACTGTGAAGGAAGATCTTTTTCCTCAAGATAGAATTTATAAGGTATATTATCCTTTGGCATAGTTTTTTCCCCTTTCCTTTATTTACGCTCAGCCCTTAAGAGCGATTCCCTTGTCCTTAAGGATAGCAATGATCTTATCAGCTATTTCCATTACCTCTTCCTTGGTAAGAGTTCTTTCAGGATGAACGAAGCTGAGTCGTACTGTGATAGCCTTGCCCTGTTCGTCGCTGTATGTACCCATGAGAGCAACGTTCTTAATAAGATCAGAATTTACTGTTTCGATAGCTTCCTTTATCGGAGCATACTTTTCTGAAACAAATGTAAGGTCGATGTCGATTGGCGGGAACTTTGAAGTTTCCTCGTAGTGGATGCCTGCGTTTTCAGCGTTTACAACTGCGTCGATTTCGAGTTCAGCAAATACAACGTTCGCCTTCTTGTCGATCTTCTTAAGAACTGTCGGATAAACAAGACCTATCTTACCGAGTTCCTTACCGTCACAGAGTATCGCATTGTAGTTTTTCGGATGGATGTATGCATGATCTGCTTCGACAGCCTTGAATGAAAGCGGCTTGTGTCTGATGTCATCGATCATTACTGAAAGAATGTTTACGAGTTTGAAGTAAAGTGCCTCGGTGTCGAGTGTCTTTGAGAAGAGTGTGATGCCGAGCATCTTCTTTTCACGGCAGAGGCCCTTTTCATCGAGTCCGTCAACTACACGGCCGATCTCGAAGATGCCGAAGTCGGTGTCGAATGAAGTGTTGCTTCTTACCTGGCAGAGCTGTGTCGGGATCATTGAACGTCTGATAGTTTCAATGTTCGGGTTTACAGCACCTGAAAGCCTGATGTTCTCCTCAACTTCAATGCCGAGCTTCTTGTATTCATCAGCGTAAGCCCAGATGTATGAGTGAACTTCGTGCATTGAGTAACGCTTAACGAGGATATCCTTGATCTGTTCCTCAACGTTCTTTTCCTCGAATACACGTACAGGATAGAGCGGAGCTGAAGCAGTGTTCACGTCGAAGTTGTCGTATCCGTAGATTCGTGTGATCTCCTCGATGATATCAGCCTTCATTGTGATATCCTTTGTTGCTCTCCATGCAGGAACGTCAACTGTGAAGTGGTCACCTTCAAGCTTTACGCCGAATCCGAGAGATGTGAGAGTCTTTACGATAGTGTCGTTTGAGATCTCAATACCTGTATATCTGTCAACAAAGCTCTTGTCGAAGTCGAGTGTAACCTTGTCGAATTTCTTGATGTATTCATCAGTAAGAGCTGAAGTTACCTTTACACCATTGTCGTACTCGGAAAGGAGCTTTACAAAACGCGCTGCAGCAACTGTTGTCATTTCAGGGTCAAGGCTCTTTTCGTAACGCATTGAAGCGTCTGTTCTGTGTGAAAGTCTTGAAGATGATTTTCTTACTGAAACTGCGTCGAAGTTTGCAGATTCGAGTGTGAGAGATGTTGTGTCATCAACGATCTCTGAATCGAGGCCGCCCATGATACCTGCGATAGCTACCGGTGTGTTACCGTTGCAGATCATGAGAGTATTTTCATCGATGTGTCTTTCAACACCGTCAAGTGTCTTGAACTCGAAAGGCTTGTCGAAGCGCTTTACGCGGATCTTTTCGACCTTGCGTGAGTCGAATGCGTGCATCGGCTGTCCCATTTCAAGCATGAGGTAGTTTGTAAGGTCAGCAAGATAGTTGATAGCTCTCATACCGCAGTAGAAAAGTCTGATACGCATATTTACCGGGCTGACTTTTCTTGTGATGTTCTCAAAGCGGATACCTGAGTAACGGCGGCAGAGTTCATCTTCTATTTTGATATCAACCTTAGGAAGGTCGTTATATACTGAAAGATCAGCTGTTTCAAGAGCCTTAAGCGGTCTGCCCGCGAGAGTTGCTATCTCACGTGCGATACCGTAGTGGCCCCAGAGGTCAGGACGGTTTGTAAGTGACTTGTTGTCCACTTCGAAAATGATATCGTCTATAGCATAGAGTTTCTTGATGTCAGTACCGTTCGGAACGTCTTCGATGATATCCATGATACCGCCGTGTTCCTCGCTTATGCCGATCTCCTTTTCAGAGCAGCACATACCGTATGATGTGTATCCTGCAAGGTCACGCGGTGTGATGTCGATCTCACCAAGCTTAGCGCCTACCTTTGCAAATGCAGTCTTCATGCCGACTCTTACGTTCGGAGCTCCGCATACTACATCTGTAAGCTTGCCGTCACCTGCGTCCACCTTTAAAAGATGAAGCTTCTTTGATTCAGGATGTTCTTCAACTGACTTTATTTCAGCTACAACAACACCGCTTAAGTCGCTGCCCTTGTAGAAGATCTCGTTTTCAACTTCGGCAGTTGAAAGAGAAAACTTGTGAATGAGTTCATCTATATTGATACCGTCAAGGTCCACGAAATCCCTGACCCAGTTAATTGAAATAAGCATTTCCTAAGACCTCCTTATTTATCGTCTGTAAACTGTGAAAGATTTGTAAGTCCGGCTGCATTGAGATCACGGATATCCTTGATACCGTACTTCATCATTGCAAGTCTTGTAAGACCAAGACCAAAAGCGAAACCTGTGTATTCATCAGGATCGATGCCGCCTTCCCTGAGAACGTTCGGATGGATCATACCGCAAGGGCAGAGTTCGAGCCAGCCGCTGTGCTTGCATGAAGGACAGCCTTCGCCGCCGCAGATAAGGCAGTTGATGTCGAGTTCAAATCCAGGTTCCACGAACGGGAAGAAACCAGGACGGAGTCTTACCTTGATGTCACGTTCGAAAACTTCTGAAAGCATTGTCTTCATAAAGAAGATGAGGTTTGAAATGGAGATGTTCTTGTCGACCATTACGCCTTCCATCTGGAAGAATGTATTTTCGTGGCACGCGTCTGTGGACTCATTTCTGAAACATCTTCCCGGGAAGATAGCTCTGATCGGCTTGCCTTCATTTATAAGCTGATCACGGTACTTTCTGTAGATGGCGTTCTGTGCTGCTGAAGTCTGTGACTTGAGAAGCTGGCCGTTTTCAAGATAGTATGTGTCCTGCATGTCTCGTGCCGGATGAAACTTAGGAATGTTCAGTGACTCGAAGCATTCGTAGTCAGTTACAACTTCGCTGTAATCCTCAACGGTAAATCCCATTGAACGGAAGATCTTTTCGCACTTTCTCTGTACAAGTGTGATCGGATGATATGAACCGCGTGCAAGTACCGGTGGAACAGCAACGTCGAATTCAGGCATTGAGTTTATCTCGCGTTCCATTTCTGCCTTTGCAAGCTCTGCCTGCTTTGCGTTTATCTTTTCTGTGCATGCATTTTTAAGTGTATTCACCTGCTGGCCGAAAGCCTTCTTTTCCTCCGGTGAAAGCTTGCCCATCTGCTTTGTAAGCGCTGTAACAGAACCGTTTTTACCTAAAAATGCAATTCGGATCTCTTCAAGATCAGCCGCCGCTGTAACTGCAGCAAGCTTTTCTTCAAATTCCTGCTGTAACTGAACTATCTGTTCGTTCATTTTTTGACCTCCTTAAATGATAAAAAAATCCGCCTCAATGAAAACTCATGAGGCGGATAAAATTTCCGTGGTACCACTCAGATTGCAGCCGTTAAACGACTGCCGCTCAGTGCTGTAACAAATGCATTCAACGATCTGTCGCTTCTCTGACAGACATGAAGTGCATACAGCTGCATCTTAATGCGATGCTCACATCCTGCTTTTCACAGGAGACTCCCGGGGCGAAATTCGGAAACAGTACTGAACGCGGACTCACACCATCTGCCCGCTCTCTGAGGTTCTTAGGTACTGATCTTACTGTACGTTATCAAACGTGACCCGATCAACGTCTTTCGACTATTTTCCCCGGCCGAGCCGGAGTGTTACACTTAATTATAGCACCGGGAGAACGTATTTGTCAATAGTATAATATTTTTTTACTTTACTGTCAGCCGGTATGCCTGCGGAAAACGCAGTTTGCGTATCTGCATTGCAATACAGTTTTATCAGTGTCCGGACGCAAGATCAAACATTATATCTTTGGCTGGTACCCATTTATAGTGATCACCGTCTTCTGAATCATAGCAGTCGTAGAACAATCCGTCTTCATTCTGAACTGCTCTCTTAACAGTTACATTCCAGCCTTTTTCCAGAGGCCAGTACTCATTGCCTTTTTTTGACGCACCGTTAAGAACATAATCGTCGTCATATGCAATATAATTTATTGCTTCACCTGCACGCTGTTCGTTAGTCTGATAGTTATAAGGACGTTCAATATGTGCCTTAAGATCTGCAGTGTCAGGGATATACATGATTTTTTCCATCCTGCCGGACTGATCAGATAAGCTCTCTGTATTCTGCAGCGCTCTGGCCATATCCCCGCTTACGTTATCAAGACTCATATACTCTGATTTTGCCTCTTCATTATCAGTATCATATCTCGCATCAGTTACTCTGAAAGTCTCCAGATATCTGCCGCCTGATACTCCGCAAAGTGCTGCGAATTTGTTACTGGTAAATGCAAATGATCCATACAGTTCTTCCACATCTGAAAAATCTCTGATATTATATGAAAACAGTTCTCCGCCGTTGCCTGAAGATTCATTAAATGATTTCTTGGCACAGAACGCATTGTCAGTTACAATAAAATGCCCTTCCCAGTAAGACGGAAGTGTAATTGCAAATCTGCCGTAGTCAAGAGTTACACGCAGCGTTCCGTCACTGTTCTTTGTTACCTTTGCATGATCTGCCTTGATATCTTCCGGATACGGATATGCCGACGGATCAGTATTCTCATTCTTCTCACTAACCGCTTCAGTTACAGATGCTGAAACATCTTCTGATACCTTTTTATCTTCCGCAGAAGTTTCCGATACGTTTGCTTTTTCTGAAGCACCCGGCATCTCAGATATCACAGTTTCAATAACTGTAACGACAGGAGCCTTTGATTTGTCTGATGAAACATCTGTAACGGAGCCGTTCGCTTCAGAAACTGCCGGTTCTGTAACTGAAATATCTGTAAGAGCCGGTGCAAACGGATCACTGCTTTTTTCAGGAATATTTTTAACTACCATCACACCCACGAAAACCGCAGCAGTTGCAGCAAATACTCCGACCCAGGAAATTCTTCTTCCACCTGTTGTTACTGCAATATCTGTATCTGCTGCTTTTTCAATGAAACTTTCATCAACTTCCCCGAAGTCACGGAGAAGCTGTGCAGCTGTTTCCATATCTGTATTTTTTCTTTCCATGTTCTCTTTATCTTTATTCATATTCTTTCCTCCGTTCACTGATCAGTACAGATCTCTTTCTTCGATGAATTTTCTGAGGTCAGCTCTTGTTCTGCAGAGAAGAGTTTTGAGCGAACCTGCGGAAATACCGTTTTCCTCTGCGATATCTTTGATCGGTTTCATGTAGAAATATCTCTGCATGAAGAGACGGCATTTCTTATCATCAAGTGTTCCGAGGAATTCATTAAGCTATAATTCCGCATGAATTTTAGACTTACACCTCAATAGTAGTAAGTGGTATTTTATAAGGCACTTTAAACTTAAAAATATCGTATATAGCATTTGCCTCTTTACGAGATTCCTGTGGTATAGCATAATCTTTATAAACCTTGCACTTTTGGTTACGAAGATAGATCATAATGCTTTCAGCATTCAGAGCCTTCGCTTTCTTAGAGCGACGCTTTAGCAGATCCTGCTGCAGTTTCTGCATAATGACTGTACCCATAAAACTTATCAGCAAATGACCAGCAAAAGCCTCTTCACTCTGCACTCGGATTGGCATAAGATCAGCGTAGTTCTTGGTTATGTCAAAAACCTGTTCTACCTGTTGCCTTGTGTAGTACATAGGCAGAAGTTTGTCTTCTGATATCTCTTCTGATGTAAGAATAGCAAAGGTGCCAAGCCTTTTAATTGCAACATCAGTTTCGTTAAAATCTTTCTTATCATCCAGTGCATTAAGAATAGTTTTTTTGTGTTGCATGAGATACATATCTTCATCAATGCAAAGATAAACATATGCATTATATCCGCAAACATCGACCTTTACTTTTTTAATGAACACCAGTCTTTCTCCATAACGATATGCGTACTTCTGGGACATCAGATCATCAAGGTTTCCGGTTGCAGCATCCTTGAAAACAGTTTTATTGGGTGCCACTCTTGTCATAAATGGAATGCCACATTCGAATAGTTCTGCTGTATTCTTTTCAGAATAATAACCGGCATCAAGTATTGCATGATTGACAGAGACGCCATACTGCTCAAGCTCGCTTACTGTAGTGATAAGTGTACTGACATCTATGATGTTTCCTGCAACATATCGAAAATAAATTGGCATTCCGTTGTTGCGATCAATCACATAAATCAGTCTGACTTCGCGATTTATGTCACCGTTATGGTTACTTATCTGAGTGATATCCATTTTTGTTGCGTTAGGCACACCAGTGCTGTCAACAAGTATTCCAGTGGCTCCGCTATCTTTATAGATACTGGACAGGTATTCCTCAAAGAAATGTCTTTGAATTTTTTCGTTGCCGAGTGCTTTCAGCACTTTGCTGATGTTCTGACTGGTCAGATTTGCTTTTGGATAGGAAAGATACGTATAGTTTCCTTCGTACCATATCTTTGCATGACAGCTGGCTCCTTTGTTCGTCAGAAGACGATAAAATATCAAAGCCAGTACGGTATCGCTTTCTTCAGGAAGAACGTTTCGGATGCTTTCGTAGAAAGGTTGTCTGGTGATGTATTCCTGAAGGAACCAAGCATCTCCAAAATCAAGAATAAGCTTTTCTGAATCAGGAATAATTGATTCTTTAGGTAATGCTGTATCAGGAACATCCCTGCGACCTTCACCCAAAACGTATTGATATGTTACACCTTTCTGGCGAAAAATGTTGTTTTCTTTGTCGATGACTCGACCAAGGTTTTCGCCGCGTCTGGTTTTTACTCTGCCTTTATCGCGGTACGACTCGTATACGCATGCATAGATTGCACCATTTGGTTTCTCATCGTAGTGAATGTAGGACATAGTAGAACACCTCTATTTGTAAGTCTAATATATTATACTTACATTATACAGCATTCTACTTACTAAATCAAGAGGAAAAACGCCGAAATATCTATTGTTTACGGACTTTGAATGTACTTATGGAACAATGTAAGTCTAAAAAATCGGCGGAACTATAGTTAAGTGCTGCGATGACTTCCTTGTGTTCTACATGTGCCTGAGTATTTTCACCGGAAGCAATACATTCCGCAAGTTCCTCGATCGTCTGACTCACCTGACCGTGATCTCTTTTCAGAGTTTTCTTTTTTTCATACATTTTCAGTGCGAGGTTTCTTGTTATCTTTGCCGCGAATGCTCTGAAAATACGCGGCACTACAGGAGGTATCGAATTCCAGAGGCTCATGAACATATCGTTCATGCACTCCTCAACTTCTCCCTTGTCACCGAGTATTCCGTCTGCTATCTTACGGCAGTAGCTGCCATATTTAAGTTCAGTTTCCGCAATAGCGGCTTCCGAACGTTCCTGATATAATCTGATTATAGCTTCATCTTCCATACTCTTTCCCCTTCTTTCGTTTTTTAGATTCTTCATCCGGATGATTTTCTCTTCATCTATACAGACCCGAAGCATTCAAAAAGGTTACATGGATTTTTTTTAAAATATTTTTACACACCTGAATTCTAAGGAAACGCTGATTTATTCATAAATCAGCGTAGGGGACCGGGGCGAAGCCCCGCAAATTCCCCTTCCGGAAATCCGTCGAAGCCGGATTTCCGGTTTAATCAGTGTATCCCTAATTATAACGTCGTTTTCCGCAGTATGTCAACTGTATTTATCTGAATAAAAACTTATACTTTCGTATTCAGACATACAAAAAACACATATTTTTATATAGAAATTTTTTAAAGTATCTGATATAATTATAAGTGAATATCCTGATCAAAGGATTTATACTTAAAATTCAAGGGGGATAAATAATGAAAAAATTTTTAAGCAGAACAGCAGCAGGTCTTGCGGCACTTACGATCTGTGCTTCATTTTCCGCTGTGCCGGCAGGAGCTGCCGAAGAAGTACTGAAGGGAGACGTTGACGGAAACGAAGTAGTTTCCACTGCAGATCTGGTTGCACTCAGTGCTCATATTCTGGGAAGCAAAACTATAGACGAAAAACTCAAAGCGAATGCTGACATGAATGATAACAATGAGATAAACGTTATCGACTTCATTCTTTTAAAGAACGTATTCATGGGTACTCCGGCAGCTGAATCGCTCAAAATATCACTTGAAGGTGACTCGGTAAAAGCTGACGAAGGCGTTACTGTTGAAGGAACAAAAGCCACTATCACAAAGAGCGGCACATATCTTATTTCCGGTAAAATGACTTCCGAGGCACAGATCATTGTAAACACAGCTGAAACGGATACTGAAAGCGTAAACATCACACTTTCTGATGTTACAATGACAAATTCTTCAGATACACCTTGTATCATGGTCGAAAATGCTGACAAGACAAAGATCACATTTAACGGAACCAACGTTCTTACCGGTACTGCAGATACAGCAGAAGCAGCAACAGCTGTTATCTACGCCAAGGATGATCTTACATTCACAAAGAATTCAGCCGGTACTCTCGAGATAAATTCAGGCGCACAGATGGGTATCTACTGCAACAACGACGTCAAGTTCAACGGCGGCACAATAAAGATCAAAACCGACGCTGCCGGAACAGGAACAGCTAAGGCCGATGCCGTAAAGGCAAAGGGCAACGTTGAAATCGGCGGTGGAGACATCGATGTAAATGCTGCCGGCGACGGAATCAAGTCTTCAAAGAACGCTGTAGTTATAAGCGACGGTAAGGCTGAGATCAAATCCGGCAAGGATGCTGTTCAGGGCGAAACCGCAGTTACCATAACAGGCGGCGAGATCGTAGCTTCCGGTGACAGAGGTATCACAGTCTCTGCCGGAAACCTTACTATCGGAGGAGGCACACTTCTTGCAACATCAACAGAAGCAGTTGATTACTCAAATGTTGTAATAGGCGAAAACTTCTCAAACAGCAATATAATTGCATTAGCTCTTAACGAACAGCACAACAAATCTGAAGTATTAACAATAGCAGGCAAAGAATTCACTGCTGCAAAGAAATATCAGTATATCTTCGCTACATATCCTGATTTAGCTGCTTCTTCTGCGAATGTTTTACTTATCGACGGCAAGAAAGCCGAATTCACTGTCGTTCCTGTCGGAAAATAAACTGTTAAAATACTGGAAATATACTAATTCAATACTTTCACAGAAACACAAATGTTTTTAATTCCAATATTCAAAGCAAAATCAGCCGTTTGCCTCATTAAATCAAGCAAGCGGCTGATTTTTGTTTATTATAACTAATATCGACGAATTATTTTCCACTTTTCTAACGAATACGTATTGCGTTTTTTTTGAAAATGTGCTATACTTAGACTATACATTTAAGAAAACAATGGTCATTCCGGGATGTGACCTGAAGGTTCTCCCCAACTGATTTATATCAGCGTTTTCTTAATCATTCACTAAAAACCGCCCTCGTCACGGGCATGAAAGGAACGCTATGAATATTGCAGTAATTTCACTCACTGAAAACGGACGCCTTTTATCAGCGGAAATTTCAGAAAAACTCAGCACTGATCTCACTGTAAAAAGGTACTGTTTCTACAAGCACAAGGATGATGACGCTGAATCATTCAGCAACATTTCCGAACTGACTTCTCAGATATTTGAAAACTATGACGCACTTGTTTTTGTTTCTGCCTGCGGTATTGCAATACGTGCTGTAGCACCTAAGATCCGTTCAAAAGCAACTGATCCGGCAGTTATTGTAATCGACGAATCCGGCAGATTTGTTGTACCGCTGCTTTCCGGACATCTCGGAAATGTAAACTCAACAGCCGAACTTCTTGCTGAACGCATTTCAGCTGTTCCGGTCATCACAACGGCAACCGATACAGGAAAGAGATTTTCTCCTGATTCATTTGCACAGGCAAACAACCTTCTTATTACAGACATGAACGCAGCACGCGAAGTAGCTGCTGCTATCCTGGAGGACGAAGAAGTTGGTTTCTTCAGCGATTATGCGTACAAGAACCTTCCGGCAGAACTTGCTGAAGGCAAAGTATGCAGAACAGGTATCGTAATAAGCAACGACTTAACCTATAAACCATTTGAAGTAACTCTTACTCTTGTTCCGAAAAACATTGTTATCGGTGCAAGCTGTCACAGCGGAACTGAATATGAAATGTTCCACGACCTTGTAAATGATGTTTTCAAGGCAGCAGGTCTTATGTCAGAGAGAATATGCGCTCTTTCAACAATTGACCAGAAATCCGAGGAACCGGCACTTACAAAGTTCTGTGTTGACCACAACATCCCGATGTACACCTACAGCGCACTCGAGCTCATGCGTGTTGAAGGACGGTTCTCATCTTCAGAATTTGTCAGAAAGATCACCGGTACTGACAACATTTGCGAACGAAGCGCAGTAAAATGCAGCGAAGGTCCGCTGATACTTCCGAAGACGGCATATGAAGGCGTAACAGTAGCCGCCTGTGAAACAGCATTTGAGATCGATTTTAACAGGAAAGCTGACTGATCAGTATTTCTTAAAACTTCAAAAGTAAACAGAATCATAATTGCCCTGCATATCAGTATACAGCGTAAGCGGATATGCAGGGCGTACTGTATTAAAAAACCGTATATCCCTCATGCAGTAATGATAAGGATATACGGTTTTTTTTATGTTGATCAGGCTGAATACTGAGCTTCGTTATTCTCCCACACAATACAGTTCTTTCCGTTTGCCTTCCCCTTGTAGAGGTAAGTGTCAGCCGTTTTTACAAGTTCATCAAAATCGGAAACTTTTCCGTGAGCGAGTCCGGCGGTTACTGTGACACCGTTGTTATCCGGCAGAACTGCATTTACTGAAATGTTCCTGCAGAGAGAAGTGATTCTTTCATATGCTTTGTCTTTTTCAAAACTTTTGTAGTAAAGAATGAATTCCTCGCCGCCCCAGCGTACAGCATAAATATCTGCACCCTTCGCCTCTTCTTTAAGACATTCTGAAACCCGGACGAGGATATCGTCACCTTCGTCGTGACCGAACCTGTCGTTGATCTTCTTGAAATTGTCTATATCGAGAAGCACTACTGAAATATAATTGTCTGCTGATTTCTTTATTTCATCGTACAGGAAACGTCTGTTGTAAAGTCCTGTAAGCGGATCGTGAGTACACTGATAATCAAGTTCTGACCGCATCATATCCGCTTCGAGCTTGTAGAAAAAACGTTACGTAGAGGATCGTAAAAAGCGTAATAAGAAGATTGATGAATCTGAAATGCTGCTCATGAAGGCTCAGTGCGCTGAATGTCTGTTTAAAGTAGCTTTCAGGAATAAAGAGCTGCATCTTGTCGATCAGTACAGCCGTTACAATACCGACTCCCTGAAATGCAAACCTTTTGTTGCCGTATGAAGGTGCGAGAAAAAATATAACCGGAATCATGCCCAGTACAAAAAAGATAAAACCGTATGTATTCCTTGATATCGTTTCTGAAAGCAGCGCAAAAATCAGTATTTCAAAATACGCTGCGACAGTTGACATTTCTGAACTTCTTTTATCTTTTGAAAATATAAGAAATGCAACGTAGAACGCTGTACTTAACAGATTGATAAACGCAAACGGATATATCTTCATTATAAAGAATACAAACATATAAAGGAAATGCACTGCAAGACACATTACAAGGAATATTACGTTCTTATACTGTGCGCACAGGCTAAGTATAAATGATACACACTTTTTCTTATCCATATAATCAACCCCTGGGTTCTCCAGAAAATCCTTAATTTCATAATTTGCAGTTATTATCGAGTAACTGATATACTTTATAATTATTATACAGTATTTTTTAGAAAATAACAATACTTAATCAATAAAAAAATCCTGACCACCATTATGATGATCAGGATCTGTATTTGTGCCGGCGTCTATCTATCTTCCCGGGTCGTCGCCAACCGAGTATTTTCGACGTAAAAGAGCTTAACTTCTGTGTTCGGAATGGGAACAGGTGGGACCTCTTTGCCATTAACACCGACTATCTTTAAACTGAATATTTCCGATTTTCTTTCTACGATTTCTCTCTACAGACTTTCCTGATACTCTAGGAAAAGCCCTCGACCGATTAGTACTCACTCGCTTAACACCTCACGATGCTTACACGTTAAGCCTATCAACCTCTTAGTCTTTGAGGGGTCTTACTCTTTCGATGGGATATCTTATCTTAAGGCCGGCTTCACGCTTAGATGCCTTCAGCGTTTATCCGATCCGCACTTAGCTGCCCAGCTGTGCCACTGGCGTGACAACTGGTGCACCAGAGGTGCGTCCATCCCGGTCCTCTCGTACTAGGGACAGCTCCTTTCAAATATCCTTCGCCCACGACAGATAGGGACCGAACTGTCTCACGACGTTCTGAACCCAGCTCGCGTACCGCTTTAATTGGCGAACAGCCAAACCCTTGGGACCGAATTCAGCCCCAGGATGCGATGAGCCGACATCGAGGTGCCAAACCTCCCCGTCGATGTGGACTCTTGGGGGAGATCAGCCTGTTATCCCCAGGGTAGCTTTTATCCGTTGAGCGACGGCATTTCCACTCACATACCGCCGGATCACTAACTCCAACTTTCGTTCCTGCTCGACCCGTCAGTCTCGCAGTCAGGCTGGCTTTTGCGTTTACACTCTCTGGTATGGTTTCCATCCATACTGAGCCAACCTTTGAGCGCCTCCGTTACCTTTTAGGAGGCGACCGCCCCAGTCAAACTGCCCACCTAACATTGTCCCCTGACCAGATTCATGGTCACAGGTTAGAATTCCAGCACTTCAAGAGTGGTATCCCAACAGCGACTCCACACAAACTGACGTCCGTGTTTCCCAGTCTCCCACCTATCCTGTACATGAAATACCGAAATCCAATATTAAGCTACAGTGAAGCTCCATGGGGTCTTTCCGTCTAGTCGCAGGTAACCGGCATCTTCACCGGTACTACAATTTCGCCGGGTAGGTTGTTGAGACAGTGCCCAAATCGTTACACCATTCGTGCGGGTCAGAACTTACCTGACAAGGAATTTCGCTACCTTAGGACCGTTATAGTTACGGCCGCCGTTTACCGGGGCTTCAATTCAGAGCTCTCACTCCTCCTCTTAACCTTCCGGCACCGGGCAGGTGTCACCCCATATACGTCATCTTTCGATTTAGCATAGAGCTGTGTTTTTGCTAAACAGTCGCTTGGGCCTATTCTCTGCGACTCATTTCTGAGTACCCCTTCTCCCGAAGTTACGGGGTCAACTTGCCGAGTTCCTTAACAACCTTTCTCCCGTTGGCCTTAGAATTCTCTTCCTGTCTACCTGTGTCGGTTTGCGGTACGGGCTCCTTGTATATTCACATGACTTTTCTCGCCTCTTTCCACTAATACTTCCCGCTATTGCAGTCCCTTACGACCGGGGCAACCAGCGCCCGGCTATTCGCTTCAAAAGTGTCCTCATGCTTAAATACTTCGGAGGCTACGGAATTTCCACCGTATGTGCATCGGCTACGCGTTTCCGCCTCACCTTAGCTCCCGGCCTTACTAGGAGCGGACGAACCTTCCTCCTAAAAACCTTAGACTTTCGGCCATTATGATTCTCACATAATTCTCGCTACTCATTCCGGCATTCTCACTCGTATCTCGTCCACCATCGCTTCCGCTATGACTTCACCCTCGATACGACGCTCCTCTACCACTGATACTTGCGTATCAATCCCAAGCTTCGGTACAGATTTTAGCCCCGTTGAATTTTCGGCGCAGGGTCACTCGACCAGTGAGCTATTACGCACTCTTTTAATGAGTGGCTGCTTCTAAGCCAACATCCTGGTTGTCTGGGCAACCCCACATCCTTTTCCACTTAAACCTGTTTGGGGACCTTAGCTGTGGGTCTGGGCTCTTTCCCTTTTGACCGTGAGACTTATCTCACACGGTCTGACTGCTGTGATCTTATTATCCGGCATTCTTAGTTTGATAGGGTTCAGTAATCTCTCGACCCCTAGCCCATTCAGTGCTTTACCTCCGGTAATCATTCACAACGCTAGCCCTAAAGCTATTTCGAGGAGAACCAGCTATATCCGAGTTCGATTGGAATTTCTCCGCTAGCCACACCTCATCCGCCACCTTTTCAACGGGGGTCGGTTCGGCCCTCCATGGAGCTTTACCTCCAC
This sequence comes from Ruminococcus sp. HUN007, assembly GCF_000712055.1. Classification (NCBI taxonomy): domain Bacteria; kingdom Bacillati; phylum Bacillota; class Clostridia; order Eubacteriales; family Oscillospiraceae; genus Ruminococcus; species Ruminococcus sp. HUN007. The sequence continues at coordinate 1,058,514 of NZ_JOOA01000002.1, forward strand.
TTCAGCCTGGACATGGCTAGGTCACTCGGTTTCGGGTCTATCTCACTCAACTTAACGCCCTGTTAAGACTCGCTCTCGCTTCGGCTCCGTACCTTAAGTACTTAACCTTGCTGAGTAAGATAACTCGCCGGACCATTCTACAATAGGTACCATATCACACCTTGACGTGCTCTATGTGCTTGTAAGCATATGGTTTCAGGTTCTTTTTCACTCCCCTCCCGGGGTTCTTTTCACCTTTCCTTCACAGTACTCTTCGCTATCGGTCATTGGGTAGTATTCAGGCTTGGAGGGTGGTCCCCCCGGCTTCCCACCGGATTTCACGTGTCCGGCGGTACTCTGGATCCTGCTCGCTTTCTCGTCTTTTCGCTTACATGACTGTCACATTCTCTGGTGTGCCTTCCCATGCACTTCAGCTAAAACTTAAAATGCTAAATGCAGTCCTCAACCCCGGGAGCATTGCTGTTCCCGGTTTGGCCTCTTTCGCTTTCGCTCGCCACTACTCACAAAATCTCGTTTGATTTCTCTTCCTCCCCCTACTTAGATGTTTCAGTTCAGGGGGTTCCCCTCATACAGCTATTGATTCACTGTATGATGCATGACTGTTAATCATGCGGATTGCTCCATTCGGAAATCTGCGCATCAATGCTTGCTTACAGCTCCGCGCAGCTTATCGCAGCTGACCACGTCCTTCATCGGCTCCCAATGCCAAGGCATTCTCCATACGCTCTTATTAGCTTTACCTTTTGTATCAGTTCGAAATTATGTCTGTAGAATTTTGTTACCTGACTATTAAAAAAACTTGTTTTTTAAATTGTCGTTCTTCTTCTCGTAGTTTTAATATCTTAATATTCAGTTTTCAAGATGCTATGTTAAGAATACTTTTTAAGTATCCTCAAAATTGAACAATGTCTTACCCATGAACTAACCTTAGGAATTTTGTTCTTCTTAGAAGAACGGTTCTCCTTAGAAAGGAGGTGATCCAGCCGCACCTTCCGATACGGCTACCTTGTTACGACTTCACCCCAGTCATCAATCCCACCTTCGACAGCGTCCTCCTTGCGGTTGGACTACTGGCTTCGGGTGTTACCGACTCCCATGGTGTGACGGGCGGTGTGTACAAGGCCCGGGAACGTATTCACCGCAGCATGCTGATCTGCGATTACTAGCAATTCCGACTTCATGCAGGCGGGTTGCAGCCTGCAATCCGAACTGAGACAATTTTTCGGGTTTTGCTTTACATCGCTGTATTGCTTCCCTCTGTTCGATTGCCATTGTAGTACGTGTGTAGCCCAGGTCATAAGGGGCATGATGATTTGACGTCATCCCCACCTTCCTCCGTTTTGTCAACGGCAGTCCCATTAGAGTGCTCTTGCGTAGCAACTAATGGTAAGGGTTGCGCTCGTTGCGGGACTTAACCCAACATCTCACGACACGAGCTGACGACAACCATGCACCACCTGTCTTTGTGTCCGAAGACATATCAATCTCTTGATATTTCACTCGATGTCAAGACCTGGTAAGGTTCTTCGCGTTGCTTCGAATTAAACCACATACTCCACTGCTTGTGCGGGCCCCCGTCAATTCCTTTGAGTTTCAGCCTTGCGGCCGTACTCCCCAGGTGGATTACTTATTGTGTTAACTGCGGCACGGAAGGGGTCAGTCCCCCCACACCTAGTAATCATCGTTTACAGCGTGGACTACCAGGGTATCTAATCCTGTTTGCTCCCCACGCTTTCGAGCCTCAGCGTCAGTTAAAGCCCAGTAAGCCGCCTTCGCCACTGATGTTCCTCCTAATATCTACGCATTTCACCGCTACACTAGGAATTCCGCTTACCTCTACTTCACTCAAGAACCACAGTTTCAAATGCAGTCTGCCAGTTGAGCCGGCATATTTCACATCTGACTTGCAGTCCCGCCTACACTCCCTTTACACCCAGTAATTCCGGATAACGCTTGCTCCCTACGTATTACCGCGGCTGCTGGCACGTAGTTAGCCGGAGCTTCCTTCTCGGGTACCGTCATTTTCGTCCCCGATGACAGAGGTTTACAATCCGAAAACCTTCTTCCCTCACGCGGCATCGCTGCATCAGGCTTGCGCCCATTGTGCAATATTCCCCACTGCTGCCTCCCGTAGGAGTCTGGGCCGTGTCTCAGTCCCAATGTGGCCGTTCAACCTCTCAGTCCGGCTACTGATCGTTGCCTTGGTGGGCCGTTACCTCACCAACCAGCTAATCAGACGCGAGCCCATCTTTCAGCGATAAATCTTTGATATCAATACGATGCCGTATCAATATGTTATGAGGTATTACCATCCGTTTCCAGAAGCTATCCCTCTCTGAAAGGCAGGTTGCTCACGTGTTACTCACCCGTCCGCCACTAAGTTTAAAAGAGCAAGCTCTCTTAAACTCCGTTCGACTTGCATGTGTTAGGCGTGCCGCCAGCGTTCATCCTGAGCCAGGATCAAACTCTTTATAAAAGTTCTATAATAACCTTTTCAGGTTTATTATCTTTCCTGTACTCTGTTCAGAATACTTAGCTGCAGATTTTTTTGTCTTCTGCTTGACTTCTTAAATAATTCAAGAGAATTTAATCTCAAAGAATCTTCAAGGGTATTGTTTAGTGCATTGTTCAATTTTCAAGATACTTAATGTACTGTCTGATTTCCTTTTGTTTCGTACTCTCGTCCGACAGCTTTATTATTATATCATGCTGTAAAGCCCTTGTCAACACTTTTTTCAGATTTTTTCTTTAATTTTTCGGGTTTGTTAATGTTCTACAGTTTATTTGTTCCTCGTGATTTTTTTATATTAACAAATCCGGTCATTAACTATTTATATATATTTTCTCCTGAGAAAACACTGATTCAATCGCCGATCCGGCTTCGCCGGATTGCCAGGACGAGGGAAAACAGGACTTAAGCCCCGCGCCCTGCGATGATTTTAGATTTAATCAGCGCTTCCCTAAAAAATTCATTTTAGCTATTTATTTTTTCTATACTATATGGTATAATTAATTTTAAATGAGTTTATTCGCTAAAAACCAAATAAAACCAGGAGAAGTGAAAACTAATATGGAAAAAAAGAAAAAAAGTTCTTATTATCGGATCCGGTCCTATTGTAATCGGTCAGGCATGTGAATTTGACTACTCAGGTACACAGGCCTGTAAGGCTCTCAGAAAACTCGGATATGAGATAGTTCTTGTAAACTCAAATCCGGCTACTATTATGACAGACCCGGGAATCGCTGATGTAACATATCTTGAACCGCTCAACGAAGCAAGACTTGAGGAGATCATCGCTAAAGAACGTCCTGACTGCCTCCTCCCTAACCTCGGCGGACAGTCCGGTCTTAACCTTTGTTCAGAACTTGACAAGGCTGGTATTCTTAAAAAGTACAATGTCGAAGTTATCGGTGTTCAGGTAGACGCTATCGAACGCGGCGAAGACCGTATCGAATTCAAGAAGACTATGGACAGCCTCGGTATCGGCATGGCAAAATCACAGGTTGCCTACTCAGTAGATGAAGCTCTTAAGATTGCTGAAGAGCTCGGCTACCCTGTATGTTTAAGACCAGCCTACACAATGGGCGGTACAGGCGGTGGTCTTGTATACAACACAGAAGAACTTAAGACAGTCTGCGCAAGAGGTCTTCAGGCGTCACTCGTTGGACAGGTACTCGTTGAAGAATCAGTTCTCGGCTGGGAAGAACTCGAACTTGAAGTAGTAAGAGACCGCAAGGGCAACATGATAACAGTATGTTTCATCGAAAACATCGACCCTATCGGCGTTCACACCGGTGACAGCTTCTGTTCTGCACCTATGCTCACAATTCCTGAAGATGTTCAGAAGGAACTCCAGCGTCAGGCTTACAGGATCGTTGACGCTATCCAGGTAATCGGCGGTACAAACGTTCAGTTTGCAAGGAACCCTAAGGACGGAAGAATCATCGTAATCGAGATCAACCCTCGTACTTCACGTTCATCAGCACTTGCTTCAAAGGCAACAGGCTTCCCTATCGCGCTTGTTTCAGCTATGCTCGCAACAGGTCTTACACTCGAAGACATTCCATGCGGAAAGTACGGTTCACTCGACAAGTACTATCCGGACGGTGACTATATAGTAATCAAGTTCGCACGCTGGGCATTCGAAAAGTTCAAGAATTCTGAAGACAAGCTCGGAACACAGATGAGAGCTGTCGGCGAAGTAATGAGCATCGGTAAAACATACAAGGAAGCATTCCAGAAGGCAATCAGAAGCCTTGAAAACGGTCGTTACGGTCTTGGATTTGCAAAGAATTTCAATGAAAAGACAAAGGAAGAACTCCTTGACATGCTTCACATTCCGACAAGTGAACGTCAGTTCATCATGTACGAAGCTCTCCGCAAGGGCGCAACTGTAGATGAACTCCACGATCTTACAAAGATCAAGAAGTACTTTATCGAACAGATGAAGGAACTCGTTGATGAAGAAAACGCACTTATCAGTGCAAAGGGCAGCGTTCCTTCAAAGGAAACTCTCCTTAAGGCAAAGAAAGACGGTTTCTCAGACAGATATCTTGCTAAAATACTTGAAGTTTCCGAAGACGAAGTACGTGAAAAGAGACTCGGCTACGGCATAACAGAAGCATGGGAAGGCATCCATGTAAGCGGCACACAGAATGCTGCATACTACTATTCTTCATACAACATTGAAGACAAAAGCACTGCTACAGATACAAAGAAAAAGATCATGATCTTAGGTTCCGGTCCTAACAGAATCGGTCAGGGTATCGAATTCGACTACTGCTGCGTTCACGCTGCAAAGGCTCTCAAGGAACTCGGATTTGAAACTATCATGGTAAACTGCAACCCTGAAACAGTTTCTACTGACTACGATACATCTGACAAGCTCTACTTCGATCCGCTCACACTTGAAGATGTTCTTTCAATTCACGAAAAGGAAAAGCCGATCGGTGTTATCGCTCAGTTCGGCGGCCAGACTCCGCTCAACCTCGCTGCTTCACTTAAGAAGGCAGGCGTAAACATTCTCGGTACAACACCTGAAACCATCGATTTTGCTGAAGACCGTGATCTCTTCAGAGAAATGATGGACAAGCTCGGAATCCCGATGTCTGAATCAGGCATGGCTGTTACAGTTGATGATGCTCTTCAGATCGCTGAAAAGATCGGTTACCCTGTAATGGTTCGTCCTTCATACGTTCTCGGCGGACGCGGAATGGAAGTCGTTCACGACGCTGAACAGATGAAGATCTACATGGCTGCAGCCGTAGGTGTAACTCCTGACAGACCGATCCTCATCGACAGATTCCTCAACAACGCACTCGAATGTGAAGCTGACGCAATAAGCGACGGTGAAAATGTATTCGTTCCGGCTGTTATGGAACACATCGAACTCGCAGGTATCCACTCAGGTGACTCAGCTTGTATTCTTCCTTCACTCAACATTTCTCCTGAAAACGTTGCTACTATCAAGGAATACACAAGAAAGATCGCAAAGGAAATGAACGTTAAGGGTCTCATGAACATGCAGTATGCCATCGAAAAAGGCAAGGTATATGTTCTCGAAGCTAATCCTCGTGCATCAAGAACCGTTCCGCTCGTATCAAAGGTATGCAACATTCAGATGGTTAAGCTTGCAACACAGATAATCACTTCTCCTATTACAGGAAACCCTTCACCGGTACCGGAACTCAAGGACAAGAAGTTCAACCACTACGGTGTCAAGGAAGCTGTGTTCCCGTTCAACATGTTCCCTGAAGTTGACCCGCTCCTCGGACCGGAAATGCGTTCAACAGGTGAAGTTCTCGGTATTTCAGACAACTTCGGTGAAGCTTACTACAAGGCTCAGGAAGCTACACAGACAAAGATTGCACTTTCAGGCACAGTTCTTATCAGTATCAACGACGGCGACAAGCCTGAGATCATCCAGATCGCAAAGGACTTCGAAGAACTTGGATTCAAGATCAAGGCTACAGCAGGTACATACTCACTTCTCACTGAAAACGGCATAAAGGCTGAAAAGATATTCAAACTCCAGCAGGGACGCCCGAATATCCTCGACGCTATCACAAACGGCGAGATAGACATTGTCATCAACACACCTGACAACAAGAAGGGTATGGAAGATGACTCATACATCAGAAAGAGCGCTATCCGCAAGAGAGTATTCTACGTTACAACAATTGCAGCTGCCAAGGCTACAGTTGAAGGTATCAGAGCTGTAAAGAGCAGAGGTGCTGACTCAGTCAAGTCACTCCAGCAGTTCCACAGCGAGATCCAGTAAGTAATTTCTTATATAAAACCTCAGGGCAGGCCGCACGGCCTGCCCTTTTTGCATATAATGTCCAAACCGGAAATACTGTTCCATGAAAACACTGATTAAATCAGAAATCCGGCTTCGCCGGATTCCCAAAGGTGGAACCGGCGGGGCCTAGCCACGGAACCCCACGCTGATTTATGTTCCCTTGCAGTAAAAAACACAGGAACTCCGGCGGGCAGAGTCCTGTGTTTTTTTTTCGTTTAAAGTCTGTAATTTATTTACCGATCTTTGTAATTTTCTTTGAAATGTACTGTCTGAGCTTTGCAAGGTCTGAAATATCGACTGTTCCGTCGTACTCAGTGTCAGCAGCTAAGAGCGCCTTGTCATCAAGCTTTGTGTCGCCAAGCAGATAGAGTGAAAGCTTCGAAAGATCTGTTATGTCGATTATACCGCTGCCGTCGAGATCACCGTAAAGTACAGCATCATTCTGTGCTGACGGTTCTGTCGGCTTTACTGTTTCGGTTGGCTTAACTGTCGGTGTTTCAGTTGGTTTTACGGTTTCGGTCGGCTTAACTGTAGGTGTTTCACTTGGCTTTGATGTTTCAGTAGGCTTTACTGTAGGTGCTGCAGTCGGCTTTGATGTTTCAGTAGGCTTTACTGTTGGTGTCGCAGTCGGCTTTACTGTCGGAGCTGGTTTTGCAGTCGGTGCTGCCGGCTTTGTTCCGTCAGGTTCTGTTCCCCATACAAGAGTGTCTCCGTCGTAAAGAGTGATGTTTTCAGTTATCTTCTGGTCGAGGCTGTCCTTTGTAAGGCCTTCTCTTGAATAGTCATTTGAAGAATCCCATACCTTGTTCGAGTCAGGAATTGAGATACGTACCTGGATCTCCGCCTTTTCCTGTTCCTTGCCTATAGGGGCAAGAACTGAGCCGTCCTCATACTTCACCTTGATATAGTAGATGTTTCCGTCGTACTGTGTCGGTCCCTCCACTTTTGCCTGTGCCCATTCATCATAGCCTATCTTTGCTGTGATATCATCTGCTGTCAGTCCGGCATCGAGTATTTCCGAAATATCAAAATAGTAATTGTATGAAAGATCCTTTATATATCTTGCCGGCCATGCAGAGTGATTTACTGCATTTATCTTGAGCTCGGTAAATGTGTCTGATTCCTGGTTGATATTTGCCTGTACCCAGAATTCCGGTCCGTCCGGCTCTTCAACCGGAGGGAAATCTGCAAGTGTCTTGCAGTCATAGTCGGAAACCATTTTGCACAGAAGTGCTGTAAAACCAGCGTTATAGTCATCAGCAACTTCGTTGTTTACGTAGTTGTCTACTGCATCTTCATATTTTCCGTCCTTGCCCGGTCCGCCTACAAGAGCTCCGTAGAGAACGTGTCTGTGATGCTTCAGGGCTTCTGCTTTCATATCATCCCAGGCACCGTGAGATGTTCTGTGGTGCGGATGCTCAGGAGCATTTTCACCGAAACCGATAACGTAGCTTCTCTTGTCTGCGTTGCCGCCGAGACAGTAGTTGATCTGTGTTTCGTAGAATTCCTTATACTGGCTGCTCTTTTCTGCATTGTCCTTAAAGATCGTATCGCTGGCTACAGCTGCAAGGAATCCGGCGTTGCACGCATAGCGGAGACATCCCCATGAGTCAAGCCATGCAAGGCCGTCCTTGAGGTGAAGGATGCTCTTTCCTCCGTATCCTTCAGGCAGTGACCAGTAGTCAAGATGCTTCTGCACCTGCTTTATATATTCCTCGTCGCCGGTGTTCTGTGCATAAAGAAGGAATCCGCCCTGTGTTACATCGTCCCAGCAGAATCCCCATGTATACTTGAGTTCTTCAGACTGGTTTTCCCTGCCAAGATTCGGTATGCATTCCTTTGCCTTGTCGAGATAGCCCTTGTCGCCGGTAGCGATGTAGAGCCAGTTTGCTGCAAAGAAGAGCTCATCCCAGAAACCGCTCCATGAGTCATAGAAGGTGCTTGCCGCAGTATATCCCTTGTCGCTCTTTACTTTCCACGCAAGGTCAAAATAGTGCTCTGCGCATTTAAGATATCCGTCAGTTTTGTCTGATTTTCCTTTAAGCGCTGCTGCGCCGGCTGCAAGGGCCGCTGACATTTCACCGACTACACATGAACCGTCGCCGGTATAGGATGGACGCTTGCCCATTTCAAGCTCAACAAGCTCAGCTGCACCCCACCACTTGTGGTCTGCGTTGCCTTCACCGATCTGGTAAACGACCTTGTCTTCCCTGTCGCAGGCAACAAGATAGTCAAGAACGAATTCAAGATTGTTCTGGTAATTCTGCCATTCACCGATCTTTTCAACGCCGTCTCCGTACTGGTAAAGGCCCCATGCCATAACTGCTGCTGAATAGGCCATCGGCAGATTGAACTTTACATGGTCTCCGGCATCGTACCAGCCGCCCGGAACATCATCTGACATAGTGGAATCCGCTCTCCATGTTACCCTGTTCCATTCAGGCAGCGGACCTGCCTGCTGCACTTCATAGAAGAAAAGTGATTTCTGAAGTGCTTCAGCGTAATTGAATGGAGCTTCCGCTGCGCTTACAGTATTTCCGGATGTTACTGCAGAAAACGGAAAAACACTTAATGAGCCGAACGTAAGTACTGCAGCTGTCACACCAGCCAGGGCTTTTCTGAAATTCTTCATTTGATTTACCTCCGTTATTTTTATAAGAACCATTAAACTGCACGAAAACACTGATCAGACCTGGAATCCGGATCTTCCTGATTTACGGAACGCGGAAATTACGGGGATTCGGCCCTAAACTCCGCGCTGATCTGCAAATCAGTCAGGTTTTCCTCAGTTATTCACGTTTCTGGTCAGAACCAGTATTCCTGATGAACCGGTCTCGGAATCATAAACCGTACAAACTACGCGGTCATCACCGTCAACAAATGCAGATGATATATCCTGTTCTACATTTTCAAGATTCATGATCTCATTTTCCGAACTGTCTTCGGCCCTGTATCCGTAAATCCTGTTATTTTTCATGTAGTAAAGATCATAGCTGCCCTTACCGTCAATTATTACCGCTTCATCATCAGGCTCTTTGGTAAACTGCTCTTCCATAAGTGACTTTTCGCAGTTCAGTCTGACTATTACATTTTTATTTTCCGCATTGATGCATACAGCACGCTCTCCGCTGTCATTTACCAGCAAAGCAGAAGCAACAAGCTGTTCCTTTGCTCCGTCAAACACAGCCTTAATATTTCCCTCAGTATCGAAAACATAGATATACGGAACCGGATAATCACCCTTGAATGACAGAATATATGCATAGATATTGCCGTCACTTCCGAAACGCATTCTGGAAATGCTTCCTTCGTTCATTTCCTTAAGCTTTTCCACAGAAAATGTGCTTTGTTCCTTTCCGTTTTCATCGAGTACATGGAAAAGGTATTCCGTATTCTTTCCTGTTCTGGTATCTGCGCCTGTTCCCGGATCATATGCCTCGGCATATACTATCCTGCCGTCAGGTGCGGTACAGTAACCGCACGCATATCCTCTGGCAGCTGTAAGATCAGAACTGAAAAGTATCTTTCCTTCACTGTCGGCAGCCGTTACAACACGTCCGGCTTCAACCGTCGTCATATTGTACATGAACACACGGTCACCATATGATGAACCGATATATGCTGTCTTCATGACAGGATCGAGCGTATCGCCGAACGGCAGCACGACTTCAGATTTTTTGGTTTCAAAAGAATAACCTGTGACACCGGCTGAAGTTATATATGCAATATCAAATCCAGGCAGCCGGAGTCCGCCGATAAAACCTGAGTTTTTAGGAATATCCACTGTGTGATCAGCTTTGATCTCTCCGGTCGCGGCATCTGTTACATAGGCATAGATATCAGAATAATCCTCAGTTGTGCAGAAACAGAGATCCCCTGAACCGGAAACATACATGCCGATATAGCCGCCTTTCCATTTTTCCGAATTCTTCTGCGTGAATTTCAGGTTTCCTTCTGCATCAAGGCCGCAGAGATACTGATCAGGAGTATAGCTCGTACCGTAATCAGTTGCAAAAATATATGCCGAGCCGTCACTGCCTCCTGTAACCTGATAAATATCTGCCGTTTCAGGAAGGCCCAGCTTTTCATTCAGGTTTTCACTGCGCTTAAGCTCAAGCTTTTCATTATCGTAGCTTTCAAAATAGAATTCCTTGCCGTTTTCTCCGTAAACAGTTCTGAGAAGTGTAAACTCCTTTGCACCATTATTCCCGAGAGATGAAAGTGAACTGCTTTCCTCGACGGCAGTATCTGTGATCACTTCACCTGAATCCAGCGCCATGGTACAGAAATGCTGGACGTCTTCGTTATCACTGTAGATGAGCGCGAGAGTATTTTCACTGACGGATGCAAACTGTATATAATTGTAGCCGACATTTGACAGGCTGAAATCCGCGGAGCTCTTTTCTGAAACAGATGACAGAACTGACACCTCTTTCTCGACTCCCTCGCTCATCTGCTCATAGATATAATATCTGTCATTGCAGTATTCAACCTGATCTATATTTTCATACTCATGCTCAGGGGCTATTTCAAGCACTGTGAAATCTCCGGTATCTTCTTCAGAACCTGAAGTTTCCGGATCTGAAGGTTCACTTGCTTCCGAAGCGGATCCGTTCACTGAAGACTGTCCGCTGCCGTTCTGTTTTTCACATCCGCAGAACGAAAGTGTTAAAACAGAAAAGGCAAATATCCCTGCTATGAGTTTTACTAAGTTTCTTTTCATAGATTTTTCCTTTCGACACAGGTGACGTTCTCACCTTCGGGGATTGTTCATAATAATCCTGACAGCCCTTACCTGCTGCGGCAGACCGGCCGGTCCAGAATAATCATTACATAAAATAGCATATCATATCATAACCAAAAAATCAATATGTAAAAGCCGTTCTGTTTTTGTACAGAACGGCTTCTGTTATCATATAAGCGTTAAACGCAAACGGCGTTTACTGTCTGTTTCTGCTTTTCAGATGTGCGCTGAAACCGGAATGCGATCACTTGATCTCGTTGAGGTATGTTGACACCTTGCTCTGGATCTCATCAGCTGCTTCCTGTGAAGACTTCTGGTCATTGAACACCTGATCAAGAGCCTCGTCAATGATGGTTTCGATACGTTCGTCACTGAATACACAACGGTCTGCACTTTCAACTGCTTTTCTGAACTTTTCAGATGTAGAATCATCGATCGGATTCATTTCTGCATATGTTCCGTCCGGCTTTGTAACGGAATAGTAACAGTATTCATCAGGATTCTTTGCCTTTTTAAGAAGTGCATCAAATGAATCCTTTCTTATCGGGAAGGAATTGGTATACCCCTTGTTCATTTCATCCTGATACTCTTTAGTGATGAATGACTTGATAAATTCCCATGCCGCATCCTTGTTCTTTGACTTTTCACAGATAGCAAAAGTCATTTCAGGTGAAATTATTATACCGCTGCCATTATCAGAAGGCATACCCTTGAATACAGCTTCCTCACCCAGTGCACCCTGCTGAAGATCAAGGAAATTGAAGAAATTATATGAATCCATCAGTTCAAGCTGACACATCTTATCCTTATATCTTGATACATAGGAAAGGTCATCGGAATCTTCCTTGTACGGTTTGAATGCATCAACTGGTTCATCTTTGTTCTGTGTGCTGCCTTCTTCTGCTATAAGGTCGATGATCTGCGCAAAACCGTCTTTGTCAAAACTGCAGGACTTGTTTTCAAAATCAACGTATTCGGAAAGGTTATCCTTTATGAGATAATTTATGAGTTCAGTTCTGGATGTATCCTTGAAGAAGATGCGTCCGTTTTTCTTAAGTGAAGCAAGCTGTTCATAAGTAAAAGCATGTTCCTTGCCAAGATTTGATGCAGGGCCGGCAATTGTTTTAATACTGAATCCGGCAAAGATCTGATTCAGCTTTCCTTTATAGGAACACATGTCAAGAAGGTTTTCAAAGTAATCTTCCCGTTTTATATCTGCGTCATTGTCAAAGTAGGTCGTAAGATCCGCAAGAATATTCTTTGCAGCAAATGAAGTCATGTTTACTTCATCCGTTCCGATAAGAATGTCCGGAACGTTTCCTGAAGCCATGTCATTGTTAAGCTGGAATGCGCCGGAATTATATGTATCATCCTCGTACTTGCTGAACTTGCAGTAGTCATTTACCTGAACTCTGAATTCATCACTGTTTCTGTTGAAATCAACAACTTTTTCCTTGAACAAATTGTTATACTCAAGGCCGACACAGGCAATAGTCATGATTTTCTTGTTCTGGATCTTCTTAAGTGTTTCATCGTCAGCTCTCTTAAGAATAAAGAGCTGATCTTCACCGGTTGAGTAATCATAACCCTGGCATATAATAGAATCCTCGCCGAGGAACGCAGCATTCCATACCTGAAAGATTATGTCGCTGTCGATCCAGTTTATGATTTCCGTTATCTTTTTATCAGCAAAACTATATCCGTATATACCTGAGGTATTCTGATAACAGAGATCATAGTTTCCGTCTGTTTCTATCTTTCTGAAATCTCCCGGAATATCAGTCTCGATCTCTTCCCCGACAGTATATGACGAAGTATCGACCTTACGGAAAACAGTTTTTCCTTCTTTGTTTTCAACTGAAACATAGTCTCCGCCCGGAGCAGAAATATAGAATCCGAACGCAGTATCCTTTTCTTCGATCTTTGCCTTATGATTACCTGAAGCGTCAAAGATCTCAATAAAGCTGTTGCCGTCCGGACCGTTAATATTTACTGTGGCAGCATAGTCTCCTGAACTTGTTTTTACTATACTATCCATGTAGTAATTGCCTTCTGTCTCTGTTTTAAGTTCAACAGAATTTGATAAAACGCCGTCTTCACCTGCTTCGGAAATCACACATATCTGTTTTTCCATATCATCTTCACCGTGTTCATAGTGTTCAGATATAACAGTAAACTTTCCGTCTGCATCTGCCTGCACAGAGTTTATATAGCCGTTTTTATCATCCTGAGGCAGAGAAACAGTAGAAACTATATTCCCGTCCTTATCAAGCTTATAGATAAGCGACTGGTTATCGCCGAAATTCTCACCGTAGCAGAACAGCTTATCGCCGGCAAATGTCATACGGTAAATATTTTTGTACTTTTCCGGAAGATCTGTTCCGAACATCAGCAGGGGTTCAGGCTTCGGATTTTCAACATTCACCTTCCAGATGCCCTTTTCATTGCTGTAAAGGAAATCAGCACCGTTGCCTCCTTCAGTGCATATTCCGCTGAGTTCGCCTTCTGTTGTTATGTTATATCTTTTCAGAACTTCACCTGTTTTGTTATCAAGTTCATCCATGAAGAAATTGTGTGCTTCAACGCCGTTCATGACATCATCTGTAGTAGACATAACACAGATATTTCCGTTTGCTCTTTTCAGAAGTACTGCGCCATACTCCATATCTGTAAATTCATCAGTAACATACAGTTTCTCACCGCCGGCAGTGCATTTGACAACCCTGCTGACTGAAGAAGCTGCACCGTCCATGGTATCCTGCTTTACGCTTGTCTCTGCGATGGTATAAAGATCACCGTCATTGTCAAATACACAGCCGCCGACATAGGTGTCACTGTCAAGAGACAGTACTTCGCTTAAATCAACACTGCCTTTTTCAGAAAGATCTGAAATATTATAGGTCTTGAGCGTAATTTTCTGTCCGGCAGGACCGTATTCCTGAATTACAACTGCTAATTCACTGTCACTTTTTCTGGACATTCCTGTAACATAACAGTTATTCTTGATCTCGGCACTGCATTTTACCTCAGAAGAAGAAGGGTCAACTACAGCAAGATGGGCCATGTATTCCTCATTGTCCATATATGAAACTACGATATTACTGTCGGCAAAATCCACATAATTAATAGTTGCAGCGTTCAGTACTGAAAGATCAAGATCTGTAACCTCTTTCTTCTCAAAATCGTATAAACCTGAGATCAGATCACCCGCATTGCCTGATTTGCTTCCGTAAACATAAATATTTTCGCCGCTTGTGAATACATTATTGGCATAGCCGAAATCTTCAGGCATTTTTACAGTTTCTGCAGTATAGTAATTCATGATCTGCTTAGGCTGATTTACTGCTGCGTCACCCGCATTTCTGCTGCCCGGAAGTTTGGCATTACATGAAGCAAGCGTTGCAAGCATCGCTGCTGCCAGGAATGTACTTACTGTACGCTGAATAAATCTGGTTCTTTTCATCGTTCTTTTCCTTTCTTAATTAACAAACTTTAACACTGTATCCGCGGTCCGGCACATCCGAATCCTGCGGCGGTTAGTACGCAGCAGTTCAAAGCTGCCCGTAATGATGATCTGTGAAAGGTATTTTTCTCACTGATCATACTTTCCTTCTCCGTTCTCTGACGGTGTACTGATGTAGTCTGATACTCGTTTTTTGTATGTGTACTTATACATCATATCTTCAAGGAAGTCTTTAAGATGCCATTTTCTGTGTGCGTAAAGCAGGCATATCTCTGAGATGACTGTAACAAGAAAAACTGCAGCTGCAAGGAGTGAAAATGCAAAAAGTATCTCCATTTTCACCGAAGTCATTCTTGCTGCATTCTCCCAGTACGGATATGCTATGCTCCTGTCCTGAATTGCTGTATTTCTGAACTCACGAAGCCCTTTCCACAGCTTAAGCGGAGAATATCTTCCTGTGTTCTGTACAATGACAGCAGCAAGCTTTTTTTCCGGATCTTCACTGTCTTCCTCTTCACTCATAGTGTTGATGCCGTAGTTCTCCAGAATGATGTTGCGTGCAAAATTGGTGACCGGATCAGGAATGACCGCTTCGTAGCACTGAAGAGTCGTGTCAAGTTCAGCCTTTTCAAGCGCACTGTAGTGAACATATATCATCGGTGAAGCCGGATAGGCTGTTTTTACATCCCTGTTTTCTCCCGGATCAACAACACCGGCAACTTCGAATTCGGTACCGTTGATAACGAACTTCATGCCCGTTATGTCAAAGGAACTGAAAATATCCCAGGCTGCCTGCCTGTCGAGAACTGCGCGGTCATCGTCGAGCTCGCCTTCATAGATGTAGTTTCCGCTTATAAGCCTCATAGGATGAAAATCAAAGAAATTTCCGCCTACGCCGGTAACGCTGTAATCCGAACCGGCTGTCTGAAGACTGCCCGTCTGTTCGTCATACACTGAGGCCTGTGAAACTGTTGTCACTGAACTGCGGGCGTCGATCCATATTTCTGCGCCTTCATTTTCAGGTCTGAAAGATGCTTCCTTCAGTTTGGTTTCGATAGTCGATCTTAATTTTTCCGTTTCCTGTTCCTTAAAGGAGCTGCGGCCCTGCGGAAAGAAAACTGAGATCTGAGCATATTCGGTCTCACCGCTCTTCCATCGTTCTGCCATATTCTGATCTTCAAGACTTTTCGGGACCGATGACATGGCAGCGGCCAGAACACCGAACAGCACAGCCGAAACGGCTGCGGCTGCGATTTTCTTCTTCTTCATCATATTACTCCTGCGCAAGTCTTACCTGATCTCCAGGTGAAAAAGGTTTTGATGAAGCCGTTATTATATAATCTGCAGAATCACCGAAATCTCCTGACACTGCACACTGTGTGTCATCCTCGGCAATTACTGTGACCGGTATTTTCTCTGCAAGATATCTGTTTCCGAGCGGACTGCTCTTGGATCTTACTGCATAGACATATTTTCCTGATGAATCCTGCTTTACCGCATTCTTCGGAACGACCTTGTCAAACTGTGAGGCTGCTTCTCCGAGTTCAGCCTTTATCTGCTGGTCAGCGACCACGTCGCCTTCAATAGTGAATGTAAGATCAAATTTTGAAGAATCGTTCTTGTTCTTCACAATATTCTTTACTGTAACAGTTACATCGTCATTATACGGTGTCTTTGCTTCGGTTCCTTTCTTCACAGCCTTTGCCTGATCAGAAGATACTGTAGACGATGCTGTAAAACCGTCAGAGGAAAGACTTATGACCATAAGTTCCTCACCGGCTGTAAAAGGCTGACCTGAAGTGAAATTAATGCTTTGAACAACACCTTCAACAGAAGACTTTATTTCATCTTCGGAATGTTTTTCATTGAGCTTTGCAAGCTGTTCCTCAAGCTTGTCGATTTTTTTCTTCTGTGCATCCAGATCGACCTGTGCCTGTGCGTCAGTAACCGAATCAGTTTTTCTCTTCTGTTCAAGAGCATTTATTGCAGCTTCAAGTTCGTACTGTGCTGCTCTGATATTTGCATCGTAATCTGTCGTCGATGACGAAAGCGAATCACTGCCGATGTATGATGCCGCACCTTCATCGTAAGAAGCATCACCGCCGAGTGATGCGATCTTAGCGTTGATTTCAGCTGATACCTGAGCGACCTTCTTATCCAGAGCCGTCTGAGCATTCAGGACAGCAGCTTCCTTCTTTGCAACGGCTGACTCCTTTTCTGCCTTTAAGGTCTTTGTCTTTTCAAGATTAGTGATGGCTTCTGTAACAGTCTTAAGGTCTTCCTCAGCATACTTTAAATTAAGTTCAAGGGTCGCGATCTCTTTTGCAAGATCATTTTTCACAGTTTCCTCAGAAGCAGCAGCGAGATCAGCCTTTTTCTGTGAAAGCTGGAGCTTCTGTGTTTCTACGCTGCGTTCCATGGCCTTTGTTCCGTTTTCAGCACCTGCTGCCTGAATAACAGCAAGATAACCTGCACATTTATCCTCGGCATCCCTGACTTCAGCTTTCGCAGATTCCAGTTCAGAATTTGCCTTTTCAAATGCAGCAAATTCATTTGAAAGTTTTGAAGCTGTATCGTTACTCAGCAGTTCGTATTTCTGTTCCGTAATATTGTTAAGATCGGACTGAAGAACAGCCTTTTCCGCAAGAGCGTTCTTCTTCTGTTCCGGATCTTCCGAAGGTTCTGAAGGTGCATTGTTCTTCGCATCTATTGCCTGATTCAGCTTGTCCCTTGCCACTTCAATGGCCTGGGCAAGTGCAAAGTTGTCAGGTGAAGCTGTTATAAGTGCTTTTTCATATGCAGTCTTTTCAAGATCAATTGAATCTTCCAGCTGCTTTGCCTCACTGCTTTCGCCCGGTCCTTCGAGATAGAACAGTGTCTGACCCTCCTTTACAGTCTGGCCTCTTCGGACGGCTACACGCTTTATCTCTCTGTTTTCGTCTGCAGTAACGATATAGTTTTTGTTTGCCTCAACTACAAGATCCAGTGTATAGGCTTTCGAGACCTTGCTTCTTGAAATACGTGAAACTGATACTTCAGGGAGTGAATAGTTCATGATCGTATTTGAGAAAAAGGTAAGTACAAGCAGGATAAGAAGAAAAACAATTATTATATTCTTTACCCATTCTCTTCTGTTTCCGTGCTTTTCTGCTGTTCCGGAATTTATGTTGTTATCTTTGGTTTCCATTTGTTATTGTCCTTTCAGTCTGCAGTTATCCTTTTATTCCACCCGAATAAGCGATGCCTTCAACGAGATAATCCTCACCGTAGAAAAACATCAGCAGAGTCGGTATCATGTATATAACAGCCACGGCAAAAGCCAGCCCGACGTCACCTGAATTGATCTTTGAAAGAAAAACTGACAAAGGATGATAGTCGGTATCCGAGAGCATGATAAGCGGCTGTTCCACCATATTCCAGTAATCAATAAAATTCAGAAGAACGACGGAAAAAATCGCACTTCTTGAAAGCGGAAGGCAGATCTGTGTGAAGATCTGGACTTCTCCTGCACCGTCAAGCTTGGCAGCTTCAATGTAGGATACAGGGATCCTTCTCATGACCTTGGCGAGAATGAACACGGAAAACGGAGCGAAAATACCGGGAAGTATGATCGACAATCTTGTGTCCACGATCCCGAGCATATCTGCTACAAGATAGTTAGGAACCAAAGTTACCTGATAAGGCATGAGCATGAGAACAACGTACAGGAAGAACAGTATCTCCTTGAACCTGCCCTGGTAACGTGCAAAGCTGTAAGCTGCAAGCAAAGCAACGATGGTCTGAAAGATAACTATCGGAACCACGAGAATGACCGAGTTCCAGAATTTCATAAGATAATCGGAGTTTTTAAACAGTACTGTGATGTACTGCTGAAATGAGACTCTGTCGGGTATAAGCTTCAGATTAAGCTTTTCTGATATGAAAGTCTTTCTGGAATCATTCTTGTCAAAGTTGCTTATCATCGCACCGTAATTGGCGTTTATTTCTTTCTGCGTCATAAAGGAATTGGCGATGGTGACTGCAGTAGGAAACAGGAAAAGAAGTGCGCATAAAGCAGTAAAAACCGTAAAGAATACTGAAAAGAATTTTCGCTTCAGCCTGATCTTAAGAGGCGGTTTTCTCATCATTCCACATCCTTTCCGAACCAGTACTCGACAACGAAGAGAAGCGCTATTATCACGGACATCACAAGTCCCATAACTATTGCCGATGACGAGAGCTTCTGATATTCAAGGAGCGAGAACGTGTTATTCATGAAGTGCTGAAGCATGTAGAGGGAATCCGGATAGTCTCCTGTCAGAAGATAGACCTCACGGAATATCTTGAATGAATTGATAAGTGAAAGTATTGTCACAAACAGTATTGTAGGCGACAGATAACGGAGTTTGAGATGAAAGAACCTGTAAACCGGTCCGGCACCCTCGAGCTCGGCAACTTCCATAAGATCTCCAGGAATATTGGAAAGTCCCGCAAGGAAAAGGATCATATTGTATCCGATATTCTTCCACAGGAACATGATCACGACGACGATCATTCCCGAAGGGGTCTTGAGCCAGTCCGTCGGCTGTCCGCCCATCATTTCCAGAAGCTGATTTACAGTTCCCTGCTTATGGAACATTACCTGCCATACCAGTACAACAGAAGCTGTCGGAACCATAAGCGGACACAGGAAAGATGCTCGGAGCTGGCTCCGGAAACTGATTTTTGATTCCAGTATCACCGCAAATGCAAGCGAGATCACTACCGCAAGCGGCACTGCTGATACTGAGAAAAGCAGCGTGTTCCTTGAAGCCATCCTGAACGCATCATTTGTAAGAACTTCCTTAAAATTGTCAAACAAAACAAAATTCCTGTTTATCGGATTGTCTATGAGAGAATAGTAAACAACCACGAAAAACGGCAACACAAAAAACAGAAGCACTCCGGAAAGACTTGGCGCAAGGAACCCGATTTCCGTTATGAGTTCACTTTTTCCGGAACGCCTGTATTTATGACTGTTTTTTTTCTTTATCAACTTTTGTTCCTCCGTATTTTTCTTTTGTTCTCTGAAAAAACCTGATACATAAATCATACTATAATGTCATTATGCTTGTCAAGCATTTCTTGCTATTATATTTTACCACTTAAAGAGAACGGAGGCAATAATGCAGCGGTTTATTTAAGATAATCTTAAGGAAACACTGATTAAACCGGAAATACGGCTTTGCCGTATTTCCGGATGTGGGGATTGCGGGGCTTCGCCACGTGCCCTACGCTGATTTATGAATAAATCAGCGTTTCCTTAAGGAAACGGAAACGGCCTCCGGGGTTCTGACCCCGGAGGCACGTTAAAAAGTTTTCTCTTTCTGATTCGCACAGTACTGCGGAAACAGTCAAATCACTGTACTCATTATTACGGTATGTTTCCTGCAGACCGGTCGGCAATGACCGACGATCCCTCGAGCACCTGCTTAAGCATGATATAAAGCATTTCCTTTTCAAAAGGTTTTGAAATGTACGCATTCATACCGTTCTGCATGGTAAGCTTTTCGTCATCGCCGGCTGCATTGGCTGTCAGTGCGATGATTGGTATCGAATGTGCATCTGCTTTATCGGAATTGCGTATGCATCCGGCTGCTTCGTATCCGTTCATGAGCGGCATACGGACATCCATGAGAATGACGTCGTAGGTATGACTCGGATTTGTTATGAAAGAATAGACCGCCTGCTTTCCGTTAAGGGCGAGTCTTACGTCGAATCCGACGTTTTCAAGAAGAGCCTTAGTGAATTCCGCATTGAAATCATTGTCTTCGGCAAGCAGAAGCGTTTTGCCTGAAAAATCGAAATTCTGCTGTTTAATGAAAAGATTCTCCCTGATGGAATCGGTTATTGACTTGCACTTCTTGAGTTCAAGGATAAAGTAGAATGTGGAACCGCAGTTTTCCTCACTGATAACTTCAATTGTTCCGCCCATGAGTTCAACCAGATTCCTGCATATTGAAAGACCGAGGCCTGTACCGCCGTAGGTCTTGGTAACGGCGCTGTCAGCCTGCTCAAATGATTCGAATATCTTCTTAAGGTTTTCCTTCTTGATGCCTATGCCGTTGTCCTCAACGCTGAACTTAAGCACCGATGAATCGTCCTTGTCTTCGAGCTCGTCTACCGTAATGGTTATACGTCCGCTGAAAGGAGTAAACTTCAAGGCATTTGCAGCAAGATTTACAAGTACCTGGTGTATTCTGAACTGATCACCCACAAACAGCTTGTTGGTGAAATTCTTTATGATAGTAAACTCTATCATTCTCTGTTCAGCCTGAGGCTTGATCATCATTTCCAGATCTTCAAGAAGATTCGTAATGTCAAATACTTCGTGGTTTACTACCAGTTTTCCGCTCTCTATCTTTGACATGTCGAGAATGTCATTCACCAGCGAAGTAAGATATTTCGTGGAAATAGATATTTTTTCAAGGCAGTCGTAAACCACGTAGGTGTCGATATGATCGTCATTGTCCATTACACAGATAGCCTTGTCCGCCATACCTTTAATAGCGTTGATAGGAGTACGTATCTCATGTGACATACGTGAAAGGAAGTCGGACTTTGCCTTGCTTGCAAGGTCTGCGTTTACTATTGTTATATGAGTTGCTATTACACGCGAAAGCTCCTTGAGCGTATTGATTTCCCCGGCTGTAAGCTTTTTGCTCTTGTCACGGGTCTCAAATACGAGGCATCCCTTGAATACACCTTCATTGTAGATCGCAGAAAAATAGTACTGGCTTCCGGAATTCCTTTCGAGCATTTTACGAAGCGATTTTAAAAGTTTCTGCATGATCTTGGATGTTATTCTTACGATACTGTCACGTTCGAAGTATTCAGACAGAACATTAAGATCCTTACGGTTGAAGTCATAAATTTCATTGAAGTCGATAGGTCTTCCCTTTTCACACCAGTGATAAGTGAATTTATAGTACATATTATCTTCATTGACTTCAAATATTACTATTCGTGAAAAATCGAACTGACGCGATATCTTCGGAAGAAGAAGATTTATCGCAGTCTTCAGATCCCGGCTCTTTTCGAGAAGAGAATAGGCAAAGGCCGTAATGTCACCGTTCTGATGAGGATTCGCATCAGCAATATCGGTAACACCCTTGTCAAGGATCGTCTCGTCAAGAACTTTTGAATCAACAAGATTGTATACGTCAGAGTAAAGAAGGCTGGTACCCTTGTTGGTTTTCTTGGCAAACATCAGGGTCTTGTATGCATAGTCAAAGAGATCATCGTATTTGTCTGAATAATAGGTGTTGACTATTCCGACAGTGCATGAAATGCTAATGTTCCTGTCGGTACCTGCATAAATGCTGTTTACTCGTTTGCTTATTGAGTTTCCGAATGATTTGATATATGCCTTGTTGGTATTCTTCGAGAACACCATGAATTCGTCGCCGCCCAGACGTATTACGATGTCTGTCGGGCGCATTACTGCCGTCAGTTTCTCGGCAACCTCTTCGAGCACTGAATTTCCAAATTCCCTGCCGTAGTGATTGTTTATTTCACAGAAGTTGTCTACATCGATTATACAGAGTGCGCACAGTTCACTGTCCGGCTTGAGTTTCAGATACTGTTTTATCATCTTTTCGCCGGCTTCTCGTGAATAAAGCCCTGTCAGCTTGTCTATGCCCTCACTTTCACTCTGCTCATCTTCTGTTTCTTTTTCACCTATAGTAGCTACCATACGCACTTTGCGCGTATTTACGGATTCATAGCATTCTATTTCACCGTAGCAGTTGAGATAAATGATGCTCCTGTCGTTCAGGATGATCGGAAAAACAAAGCAGAAAGGTTCATTATTGTTGATCTTTTTCCGGACTGTCACAATAAAATCCTGATAGGTCTCGCTCGGTACGATTCGACTCATGTACAGACCCCTGTCCAGATCTTCCTTAGTGAGTCCGGTAACTTCAGTAAAACCATCGTCCGCATTTACGACCCTGAAGTTGTCATCGATATCGATTTTGAACCTCATAAAGGACTTTGGTCTTAATTTATATTTATCGGTCATAATAAAGAAAACACTCCCGCGATCATTTGCACGGAATACTCCGGTCATTCCGTGTCATTTATTACGTCCTCTATATTATACCACACCGGAATCTGCATTTCAATCGTTTTATACTGTTTTGCACAATTAATCCTATAAGCAAGCTTCCCATTTGTGAAAAACAGCTATACAGTCTTATCGTATTAATAGTACATTTCAGGTTACGGAATATTCATGTTTAAAAATCTGCAAAACAGCAGAAAGTGGTCATGTTTTTTTATAAATTGTGTATTGCAAAAAATCCGTATCTGAGTTATAATTATAATCGTATGGTTTAATTTTATCTACAGATAGGAGAGTAATAATATGGTAATTCCATGGACAAAAGTCTGGGCCGTAGTTATCACCGGACTGGTAGTCGTATTCCTTGCTCTTGTTCTTCTTATCGTTTTTGTTCAGATATTCGGAAAGATATTCTCAGGTATCGCAAACAAGGAAAAGAAGGGCAGCAAGCCGGACGTTATCCCTGTACCTCAGGTGACAGTTCCTGAAAATGTTACACGTTCTGTGCCGGAACCGGCTGTTTCCGGAGATGACGACGAAGTAATAGCTGTTATTTCTGCCGCAGTCGCAATGATGGCTGCAAGGGACGGAAAGAAATACGCTGTCCGTTCGATAAACAGAACAGAAAACAGAAGACGCTCCGCAGCCTCAGTATGGGGTGCTGCCGGTCAGCGCGAGAACACTCTTCCGTTCTGATTTAAATAATATGGTAAACGGCTGGTGCTAAAGACGTTTGCCCCGACCGCCGGGCAGCAAACAAATACAGTTTTCTGCAGGGCGAAATAACAATTAAATACGAAAGGATATTATTCTATCATGAGTGAAGTAATACGAATCTTCCTTGAGACTCTTGCTGATCTCGGAAGAACGAGCGGTTTTGCCAACCTCGACTGGACGAACATCGTCATGATCCTTATCTCGTTCATTTTCATGTATCTGGCGATCGCAAAGAAATTCGAACCGCTGCTTCTGCTTCCGATCTCATTCGGTATGCTCCTTACAAACCTTCCGCTTACCGCTATGTATACTCCGGAGCTGTTCGCAGATCCGACCAACATAGACTACGACAAGATCCTTCACGAAGGCGGACTTCTCGACCTTCTTTACATGGGTGTAAAGCTTCAGCTCTTCCCGCCGCTTATCTTCCTGGGTATCGGTACAATGACTGACTTCGCACCGCTTATTTCAAATCCGAAGAGCTTCCTTCTCGGAGCTGCAGCTCAGGCAGGTATCTTCCTTACATTTATCGGTGCTGCATGTCTCGGATTCTCTGAATCAGAAGCTGCTTCGATCGCGATCATCGGCGGGGCCGACGGTCCGACAGCGATCTTCGTTTCAAGCCGTCTTTTAGGAGGCGGAGCAACCATTTCAACAGGTACCATCGCCCTTGCGGCGTACACATACATGGCTCTCGTTCCTATCATCCAGCCTCCGATCATGAAGGCACTCACAACAAAGAAGGAACGTGCCGTAGTAATGGAAACACTTCGTCCGGTAGGCAAGACAGAAAAGATCATCTTCCCTATCGCAGTTACAGTTATCATCGCACTTCTCGTTCCTTCAGCTGCTCCGCTGGTCGGCATGCTTATGCTCGGCAACCTTCTCAAGGAAAGCGGCGTCTGCGACAGACTTGTAAAGACAGCTCAGAACGAACTCATGAACATCGTTACTATATTCCTCGGTGTTTCAGTCGGCGCCACAACAACAGCTGACAAGATCATCACTGCTGAGTTTGCAAAGGTAATCATCCTCGGTGTTATCGCATTCGCGATCGGTACTGCATCAGGTGTTTTATTCGGAAAGATCATGTACAAGGTTACAGGCGGAAAGGTAAATCCGCTCATCGGTTCAGCAGGCGTTTCAGCCGTTCCGATGGCAGCCCGTGTATCACAGAAAGTCGGCGCTTCCGAAAATCCGACAAACTTCCTTCTCATGCACGCAATGGGACCAAACGTTGCAGGTGTTATCGGTTCAGCAGTTGCTGCCGGTGTACTTTTAAGCATCGTAAAATAATTCATAACTATCACGCCTCCGCGGTATAAACTGCGGAGGCATTTTAAGTTATAATACAGTGACCGGAAAATATATTTTTCGTTTACTGTAAGAATTCACATGACTGATGTTTCCGGGGCTCGGATAATTATCACACAATTTTCAGATTACTGCACTTGACAATGTTACCGATTTGTAATATAATAATATTAGTCGCAGAGATAAAATATACCGGATATCAGATTATCAGGAGTTTTTGTTTATCAGGAAAACATTTTATGAGCATATTTTCTGCGTATCAGGTTTCTGCTGTAACAACTTTGTCATCATTCTGTTACACGCCGGTTACAGCATTTTTCCCTTACACCGGACAGCCATCCGGCAGCCGGTGAACCTGCACATACAATGCAGGTTCTTCATTCACCAGAAATTAATTCAGTCTTTATATTATAAAAATTCATTTCTAAAGCAGAAACCGCCTTCTTTCACGAAGGCGGTTTCTGTTTATGACAGACATTTATCACCTGTTACTGCCTTTAAAAACCAGTAGATATTTCAAAGTATGTATGTTATAATATAAAGAACGTAAAACGAAAAAGGACGAGGAGGAAAAACATGAACACTAAAATACTTCAGAAAATAAGCTACGGACTGTTTGTTGTAACTACCAGTTTCGAAGGAAAAGATACCGGATGCATCATCAACACAGCCTGTCAGGTAGCAACTGAAATGAATGCCGTTTCAATATCTGTAAACAAAGCCAATTACACCTGCGAAATGATACAGAAGGCAAAGCGCTTCAATATTTCTGTTATTGACCAGAGCGCGACCTTTGACCTGTTTAAACATTTCGGTTTTCAGAGCGGACGCGACACTGACAAATTTGCAGGGTATAACGACTGCAAACGTACAGCCAACGGATGTATGGCTGTCACAAAAGGTACAAACGCATTTTTCTCGGTCTCAGTTATCAAAGAGATCGACCTCGGAAGCCACATTCTGTTTGTAGGTATTCCGTCTGACGGCGAATTCTTCAGTGAACTTCCGTCAGCAACATACGAATACTACTTTGAAAATATAAAACCGAAGCCTGAAGCAGTCGGAAAAACTGCTGACGGACAGACGATCTGGAGATGCGTTATCTGCGGATATGAATATGTCGGAGAGGAACTTCCGGAGGATTTTATCTGTCCGGTATGCAAGCATCCGGCAAGTGACTTTGAAAAGGTCACGAAATAGATACGGGGCTTTGGGGAAAAATGCAGAAAGGATTTTTAATTTGAATAATAAGAATTTTATGAAGATCACTGCCGCATTTTCACTGACGGCAGTAATGACACTCTCATCATTCTGTTATACTCCGGTCACAGCCTTTTCACCGGCTGAGGCTGAAAAATCAATAAGCGAACTCGAAGAACTCAAAACAGAAAACAGGGAACACATAGCAGAACTTCAGAAGGAAATTGAAGAATATCAGTCAAAATACGAAGATGTTGAGGCTGATGAAAGCGCAAAGCTTGAATACAGAAATGCGCTGACCGAGAAAATGGAACTTCAAAGTCAGAACATCGACTACGTTTCCGGTCAGATAGACAAACTCGATGACGAGATCAGCGAGAATGTCCGGAAGATAAATTTAACTGAGACAAGCATTAAAGATGCAGATCTTCAGATCGATGAAAATGTTGATGTTCTCAAGAAAAGAATACGTGCCTCATACATGGCATCAGGTGATAATATTTCATCGATACTTTCAGGCTCATCTTCATTCTACGATATGCTCGCTAAATTTGAACTTATCGCCAAGGTCGCAGATCACGACAACAAACTCATTGAAACAATACAGGAACAGATCGACAAGCTCAAAGAGCTGAAATCATCCCTTGAAGCTGAACAGGAAATGCTTGAGGGCAACCTTGAATCAGAAAAGGAAAAGAAAAGTGAATTCACTGACGCTTTGGAAGAACTCGGAAAAGACTACACTGCCACCCAGGAAGAACTGGACAAGCTTGACGGTGTAAAATCAGAGATCCACGAAAGCATAGAAGAACGTCAGAAAGCAATGGCGGAAGAAGAGGAAGAAATCAAGAAACTCGCTTCACAGGTAGAAGAATTTGAACGTATGATCGCTGAGCATCTGGTAAGCGTATCAGTATCGGTTTCAGAGTCTGAATCCATTGCTGCGTCTGAAGCGGAAAGCAGGGCCGAGGAATCAAGACGTGCGGAAGAATCAAGACGCGCCGAAGAGTCACGCCGTGCTGAAAGAGCTGCTGAAGAATCAAGACGTGCTGCTGAAGAATCAAAACGCGCAGCCGAAAACAATGAAAAACCTACAACTGAAGCCCCTGAAGCAGAGACTCCGCCTTCAACTGAACCGGCAACGGAAGCTCCGAAGCAGGAAGAGCCGGTAGCACCTTCAACTGAGGCTCAGGCTCCCGCTCCGTCATCACAGCCTACCTATTCAAGCGGATTCGGCTGGCCTGTGGCAAACGGTTACGGAAAAATCACCAGTCCTTTCGGAACAAGATGGGGAACACTTCACAAGGGTGTTGACATAACAGCTTCGGACGGTGACACCATCATGGGCAAGGCTGTTGTAGCCGCCTGCGACGGTATCGTATTCTCAGTTGAAAACAAATGTACCCACAACTACGGAAAGAGCTCAAGCTGCGGATGCGGCGGCGGATACGGAAGGTATCTTGTAATAAGACACAACGACGGAAAGTACTGTACACTGTACGCTCACTTAAGCTCAGTTTCTGTCAGCGTTGGTCAGAGTGTTTCACAGGGCGAAGTTATCGGATATGCCGGATCCACCGGATATTCAACAGGCGCTCACCTTCACTTTGAAGTACGTCACTGGCCTTTCGCATGGACTTCCGACAACGCTATCGATCCGGAACAGTTCATTTCAAATCCTTAAGTGTGATGCATTAAGCACAGTTAAGGAACAACCAACGCTTAAAAGTATTTTTACTTTAAGATACAAAACACTGACAGGTTACCTGTCACTGTTTTCATAAACCATTTTACTATAAGGAGAGTTTTAATCATGGACGGAATGTCAAAAACAAACGAAGAGATCTGCCACTGCAAGAAGGTAACAGTCAACGATATTGACCGTGCTCTTCACACAGAAAAGAAGTTCACAGACGTAACAGAGGCTTTCAAGACTGTTCAGGAAGTTACTTCATGTTCAACAGGCTGCGGCGGATGCTACGAAAAGATACTCGATACTATTTCAGATCTTATGCACTGATCACCTGTTGAAACAGGAACGGAGGTATCAATATGTTCAATGCAGGAAATGCTCAGAGTATTGCTGCAGAGATCAGCAAGCTCTACACGGCTATGGAAGACATCGGAAGCTATACACCTGAAGAATGTGCGGCGTGTGATACACTGTACAGAAAAATGGTTGAAGTATCCGTTGAACTTGCAGCCAAGAAATGCACAGACGAAGCCACTGTGATCAACGACATCGTTAAAAGAGGCTTCGGCTCAGAGGAAAGCCAGTTCAATGACTTTGAAAAGGCTTCATTCAGACTCGTGGGAAACACTGAAAAATTCAGAAACTACTGTTACTACCGCATCATCAAGCTCGAGCTTGACATGATCGCAGACGCCTTCGAGATCGAATAATTTAAAACAAAACCGCTTCCGGAGAGAATACTTTCCGGAAGCGGTTTTGTTATATCAGAATTTCTCAATTATTTTCGCAACAAACTGCTTTATCGCAGCAAGATCATCAAGACCCACATCACCGTTTTTATTTACATCCGCAGCATTTCTCTGTTCTGACGTCATGTCCTGTTTGTCAGCAAGTATAACTGCGAGGAGCGAAACATCAGTAATATCCACCTTTCCGTCTCCGCTTACATCGCCCGTGACCGCTTTTGATGCGGTACTTTCAGGTTTTATATACTCAATCTTAAGCGGAAGCTCTTTTTTCCATTTTTCTTCAAATTCTTTTATCGCCTTCGCCTCTTCAGCGTATACCGTAAGATTCGGACAGTTTTCAAAATTCTTTTCCATTATCCAGACGGAAGACGGTACCGTTACTGACTCAAGAGAATCAGAATCGGAAAATGCATTTTCCTTAAGCTGTTCCGTACCTGATGAGATTTTTACTCTTTTAAGATTTCTGCAGCCATTAAATGCAGCTTCACTCACAGACTTTATTCCTGAAGGAACAGTGTATTCCTCTCCTTCTCTGTTGTCAGGGTACTTAACAAGATCTTTTGAAACTGCTCCGCCAGCCCAGTTCGTCTGTCTGAAAAGAACACCGTCTTCGTCATAGTAATTCTTATTGTCCTCTGACACCTTTATGCGCTCAAGATCGGAACAGCTTAAAAAAGCATGATTTCCAATGGATTTTACAGAAGAAGGTATCTCAAAGGTTTTAAACGATCTGCAGTTAAAGAAAGCGAGATCTCCTATTGATGTTATCTTATCGCTCAGATCTATCTTTTCCAGATTCACACAATCAGCAAATGTTTCCTTTTCAATTTTCGTTAATCCTCCAGGCAGTGTTATATCAACAAGCCAGATGCACGATTCAAAAGCACCGAATCCTATTTCAGTTATTCCTGACGGAAGTATAACCTCATCCAGTGCAGTACCAGCAAAGGCCTGACTGCCTATCTTTCTGACCGTATCAGGAATAGTGATCTCTCCAAAATAAGTGCATCCTGTAAAACCTCCAAGTCCTGCACCAATAGCTGTAACAGGCTTTCCGTCGATGCTGGCAGGGATATTCGCTTTGTGAAGACGTTTGTCTGCTGACACAAGTGTCATTTCCCCGTTATATTCAGAATACCTGATAAGTGAAGAGGCATTTTCATATTTAATGCCAAGCGATGAAGCATATTCCGAAGCCTTCTTTTCATCATATCCGTAAAGTCTGAACTCTTCAATAGGTGATATTTCATCTGTACTTTCATCGTACATAAATCCGAACGCACAGTCGCCGATGGATTCGACAGAATCAGGAACGACAAATTCCTTAAGATTCGGGCAGTTAAGAAACGCGCCCTTGCCTATGGATTCAACCGTATCAGGAATGATGACATATCCTGTTTCCGATCCGTAAAATGCGCCTTCGCCGATCGAAGTTACAATATATACTTCGTCTTCAGCAGTAAGTACAGCCGGAACCGTGACATCGGATCTTTCATGCAGAAGATATGACATGATCTCTGCCGTTCCGTCATCATTTATCTTCACCAGAAAAGCATCATCACTTGTCTGGAAATAATCATCATCTGAATCTGATGTTTCAAAGAGAGTAGTGCCGGCATTTTCAGCATAAACTGCCGGTGCTGAAAATGCAAAAGAAAATGTTAATAATAAAGCTGCTATAAAAGATACTGATTTTTTCAAATTAATTTCTCCCCCTGTTTCGCTTCGGATCTTTTCGTAAATCACCGGATCATCCGAATGACCCTGATCTGCTTTTTTACGACCTTTTAACTTCCTGGTCAAGGAACGAAATGTCTTCTCTGTCAAGGTCGCCGGAAGCAGTCATTTTTTCGATATCTTCCCTGGAATACTTTGACCCCGGATAGAGAACGACCACGGAATGGTCACCGTAGGTAAGGAAGTTTGTTTCGCCGAATTCAGTGTATCGAGTGGCACCGACGGAAACAAGTATTCTTTCAGGACAGCCTGCTGCGTTTAAGTATGCGTTTATGTTTTCAGCCGGGCCTTCATCCTGCTGATTATTGAACTTGTCAAGCATCCATGCCATGAGCTTACCGTAGATGTAGCTGTAGTCCTTTACCGCACTGTCCTCGCCATACTGATGTATCTTTCCGTCACGGACAAGAAAGCTTGCGATACGGTAGTCGTTTAACACGCTGTTTTCGTCAAAGGAACCAAGCGGGACAGCATGAGCGGAAAATCCCTTGCTGCAGCTTCCCCAGTTCTTTTTAAGACTGATCTTCCGGGCACCTTCACGTCTTATCGAGCAGTCATTTGAAGCACCGAAGGCAACAGGCTCAAGTGAGACAAGCCTTGTTCCTTCCCATTTCGCATTAAAGATGACCGCGCATTCAGGTTCTATCTGGAGTTTTTTCTGGTCTTCAGGATAGAGTATCGTATCAGGATCAAACGGAAATACTGAAAGAAATTCAGGTACTCCATCTGCCTTTCCAGGGATGTATGTCGGGAAGATTGCCTTCGGAGCAGCCGCATCTTCAACTTTCACATTTACAAAGTCAGACGCCTCCCCCGCCTGTTCAAGATGTCCTGTAAAGTTACCTGCAACGCCGAACGCCGCTGTATTTTTAAGATCTGTATTCAATATATTTTCCTCCGTTTCCGCCACACGGTATTCGTATTCTGAAAGTGACGGGATAAATTTTTCTGTTATAAGTTCAGGCGAAGCGATAAGTTTTTCCTTGCCGGAACGACTCAGTTTCTTCAGCGCATACTCCATTTTTCTTGCGGCAGTGCTGTCATCAGTCTGCCAGAGTGCCTCAAGTTTTTTTACTCCGCGGCTGCGGGTGTATTTTGCACCGCCGGCTGTTTCGCCGCGGTGCTGTTTAAGCCGCTTTTCAATATCGACGGCGATGCCCGTATAAAGTGAGTCATCGCCGCATCTTAATATATAAATAAACATTATCTGTAAAGGAACGTCTGCAGTATTTCTGCAAGGCTCTTTCTGTCGTTCTTTCTCGCCAGGATCTTTCTTGCGAGGACCGGGTTGTCCGTTATGATGCTGTCAACGTCAAGTCCCTTCATTCTGTTGATAAGCGGCTTGGTGTTTACGGTCCAGACGTGAACCTCCTTGCCGGCATTGTGAGCAGCCTTTACAAAGTTTTCATTTACAACTGCAAATTTCACGCTGAAGAAATCGGCATATTTAAGCGAAGTAGGATCGCCGTAGAGCATATTGGAAATATATCCGGTACGGATCTCCGGACGCAGTTCCTTCACAAGCTTCAGATAAGGGTATTCCGTCGAAGTGATAACGCACTGTTCTCTCATCTCGTGGCGGTCGATAAGTTCAAGTACCTTCGTTACAAGTTCATCTCCCCTTTTCGAGCTTTTTATCTCGATATTGAGATTGATCTTACTCTTGCACGCTGTCAGTACTTCATCGAGCGTCGGAATATATGCATCGGAAAAAGAACTGTTGAAAAAGCTTCCGGCATCAAGTCTTGAAAGCTCCTCATAGGTAAGTGTATATGCAGGTTTGTTGGCACCGGTGGTTCTTTTAAGGCTGGTGTCATGGAGAAGGAAAACCTCTCCGTCTGCTGAAAGCTGAACGTCTATTTCGATATAGTCGGAACCGGATTCGATGGCATATTCAACACCGTACATCGTATTTTCCGGAACAAATTTTGCACCTCCGCGGTGCGCTGTTACAGTGGTACTAATAAAGATTTCCTCCAGTACATGTGAACCGTTTACCACATAACCCGCAGCCGAACCGATATCGGCCACGAAAACTATTATGATAAGAACGGTCACTATTTTTCTTCTTAATCCCTTAGGCTGTCTTACAAGCGGTTTTCCGCTTGTTCTGTGTTTGCTCTGGAACATGAACAGAAGCGCAATGTTGGAAATATATCCGAATGCACCTGCAAGGAAAGCAAGCACGTAGTACATGATATTTTCAGTTCTTATCAGATAGACAAGAGCAGAATTCTTTTTTCCGAAGAACCGGATCACGAGGGCCGCAATGACCACGATCGTAAGATAGATCAGAAACAGTGCAAGTCCGGTAATAAGGTTGACGGCTATCAGATGTACCGTCCTGCGGAAAAAATGCTTCATTTCTTCCCTTCGTCCGGAAATCGATCTTCCGAATTTCTGAGTGGAGAATGAAAACAGAAAAATAACCGCTACCGCCGATATCGCACCAATGTACTTTACCGGAATGCCCCTGAAAATAAACTTTACACAGCTTGCAAGTATATCAAGTCTGTCGAACAGTATGACGGTCATATGAAAACAAAGCAAAGGGAAAATTGCCGCCATCTGCAGATAGATCTTTATGCCGTATCTCCGGCTCGTCTTACTCAGATGAACAAGTCCGTCCGCAAACATGTCACTCACCGATGGCCGTATTCCCCGCGCGTATTTACGGTAACACATCCAGATACAGCAGACCTCATAGTAAGATATACATATGAGTATGAGTATCATGGACAGAGTCATTACGATCATAAGAGGGTTTTTCATAAGTCTCGCGACGTTTTTTGTCGTGATGAACATTATTCCTGCATTGTTCGTGGCTATATTCATAAGCCGGGCTATAAGCGGAACAAACAGGATGAAGGCGGATGCTTTGAATATAAATTCAAATGCCGCAAGCGAAATAAAATTGTCCTTAATAAGCCGGAAGAAATAACCGCATGTTTTCTTCACTCTTATCCACCTCTTGCAGTTTATACTATATTTTGCATCCCTAAAACATACAAATTTATTATATCACACAAAAGTCTCAAATGCAATGTATTTTCATAAGTGCCTGATCGTTTTCCTGTGAAATCCGTCCGTCAGTTATAGGAACAATATATAGAAATAATTCTTTCAAGATTGTGCGATAATGCAATTGTATTATTTTTTATAATATGCTACAATAGAAGAACAGATATTTTTACATTATCGGTACAATAACAATACAGGTATTTTTATAAGCACTGTTTTCCTGAACGCATCACTGATCAGAACGATATCCGGGTTCCGCCGGATATTCTGAAAACAGATCAGCGTTCATCGGTAATCAGTACTTACATCATAGATATTGAAAGGAATCATATATATGAAAAAAATTCTATTTGCTGCTTCAGAATGTGTTCCGTTCATAAAAACAGGCGGACTTGCCGACGTTGTCGGAACACTTCCGCAGACTCTTGACAGAACAAAATACGAAGCTGCAGTTATAATGCCGTACTATACTTTCATTCCGCAGGAGTACCGAAACAACTTCCAGTACATCCATCATTTCTACATGGACTACGGCAAAAGAAAAGGCAACTTCCATGTCGGAATCATGAAATACGAAATGAACGGAATAACATATTATTTTGTTGACAACGAATATTATTTCGGCGGTGACAGACCTTATTCCGATCCGAAGTTCGACATCGAGCGCTTTACCTTCTTCTGCAAGGCAGTTCTTGCGATAATGCCCGTAATCAACTTCAAGCCGGACATCATCCACTGCCACGACTGGCAGGCTGCTCTCATACCTGTATTTCTTCATTCGATGTATGCTGAAAATCCGTTCTACTTCGGAACAAAGACGATAATGACTATCCACAACCTGAAATTTCAGGGTATATGGGACATCAAGACTTTCGAATACAACACTGACCTTCCGGGCTACATGTTCACACCGGACAAGCTGGAATTCAAGAAGGATGCGAACATGCTCAAGGGCGGTATGGTATACGCTGACTACATTTCAACTGTCAGCGAGACATACGCAAATGAGATTCAGAACGAATACTACGGCGAGGGACTTGACGGCCTTCTCCGCGCAAGGAACAATTCTCTCTGCGGTATCATAAACGGCATCGACTACAGCATCTACAATCCGGAAACAGATGACGAGATCTACAAGAAGTACAACATCGACAATTTCCGTGAAGGAAAAGATGCAAACAAGATGGAACTTCAGCGTGAACTCGGGCTTCCTGTTGACAAGAACAAGTTCATGATCGCCATCATCTCACGTCTGACAGACCAGAAGGGCCTCGACCTTGTAAACTGGGTACTCGACAGGATCGTGGATGAAAACACTCAGCTCGTTGTTCTCGGAACCGGCGAACAGCGCTACGAAAACACATTCAGACACTACCAGGGCATCAAACCGGAAAGAATGTCAGCAAACATCTTCTTCTCGGAAAACCGCGCCCACAAGATATACGCAGCTGCCGACGCAATGCTCGTCCCTTCACGTTTCGAACCGTGCGGACTTACACAGCTCATCTCGCTCAAGTACGGTACAGTTCCGATAGTACGTGAAACAGGCGGCCTCAAGGACAGCGTCGAAGCCTACAACGAATACTACAACACCGGCACAGGCTTCTCGTTCACAAACTACAACGCCGACGAAATGCTCGGCATAATCAACTACGCAAAGCACGTTTACTACGACATGCCGAAGGGATGGGACGACATAGTAAAACGCGGAATGCAGCAGAATTTCTCGTGGGATCATTCTGCGAGAAAATACGAAGAACTTTACGACAAAGTTCTTGGATGGTAATGAAATTTTTATTGATATGTCAAAAGCCACTCATGAAAAACACATGAGTGGCTTTTTTGCGATGTATTTATTATTTCACAACTTTTTCTATCTGACAGCTATGCATCTTAGATTTCTCATCGTAACTGATGCCGACAAGCAGGATCTCACCGTTAAAAGCTTCAAGA
Organism: Ruminococcus sp. HUN007; assembly: GCF_000712055.1. Taxonomy (NCBI): domain Bacteria; kingdom Bacillati; phylum Bacillota; class Clostridia; order Eubacteriales; family Oscillospiraceae; genus Ruminococcus; species Ruminococcus sp. HUN007. The sequence continues at coordinate 1,093,490 of NZ_JOOA01000002.1, forward strand.
TTTTCGGTGTAATGTTTGTCTTTTATCTGACTTATAGCTCCGCCTGCTTCTTTGTTATATTTAAGTTCCGCAACTATCGCAGGTGCATCGACACCCTTGCGCGGAATAAATGCAAGGTCTGCAAATCCGTTTCCTGACGGAAATTCACGAATTATTTTATACTGTTTCCTTGCTGAATAATAAGCGAGCGCTAATGTGACCGACAGCGAAAGCTCATTGTTATATGCTATTATTGATGTATTCATGCGGTGTGTCTCTTCAATTACCGCAGCGACTTTTTTCTCATCGCAGCTAAGCGTTGCATCAAGGAGTTCATCCGACTTACGGATAGAATTCATTACTTCTTCCCATCCGCCGTCTTCAATACAGTTTATGAATTCCTGCCCCACTTCTTTGTTAGGTATCCACGCTTCACCGCTCTTATTGCTGTAAGTCAGATATCCGAGATGGATAAGAAGCGTAATAACGTCATCTGCTGACTTGAATGAAGTCATATCATTCTCAAATTTTTCTGTATTTACTTTTACTCTCTCTCCGGCAATCATTTTTATAACCGACTGACGAAGGCCATCCATATCAAGCTGAATAAATACTTTAAGTGCTTCAAACGTCTCCGTTTTAGTCCAGTAGTTGCTGAACACTTTTCTTGTACACGCAAGAACCACTGACTGAGGATTGTATATAGAGATACCGTCCACCTGATATCCGTTATACCACTCTCTCATTTTTTCAAATGAAAGATCATATTTTTCGCACAGCTCTTCTGTTTCCGCTTCTGTAAATCCCATATATTCCGAATACGGTTCTGCATCGTTAATAGAAAATTCACGATACATATTAAGTGCACTGTTTTCCCCATACTTCTTTACCGGAAAAATACCGGTTGCATAATCAAGCGCAACATAATTTTTTTCCTTCAGTAAATCACGCAGAAAATCCAGATAATACTTCTGTCCTTCCGTATCATTCTTAAAAACTCTGAAAACACAGTCCCATTCATCAAAAATAAAAACAAATGCTATTCTCTCTTCACTGTATATTTCCTTAAGCATTTCAGGAAGAGTATATTCTTCATCAAATTCAATGTTTTTATACGCTTTTAACAGATCACGTCTCATTGCCTTCACAAGCTTATCAGTCATTTCTTTTCCACCTGATGAGCCGGAAGCAAACTCCCTCACATCTATCTGAAAAACATTATACTTATTAAGATGCTTTTCAAAATTCGGAGTCTGGGAAATTGCAAGATCCTTAAATAATTCCCGTGAATCACAGCTTCTGTCATAATATGCAGCCAGCATGTTTGCCGCCATTGATTTTCCAAATCTTCGCGGTCTGCTTATACATATATGACGTCCATCCGTCCTTAAAACTGAATTGGTTAAATTAATAAGCATCGACTTATCTACATATATTTCAGAATCCACTGACATCTTAAATAAATCATTTCCCGGATTAAGATATATTCCCACTGATCTCACCGCCTTTGTTTTTTCTTAGTTATAATAATTATAACATATAATCCGTACCGATTCAATTACTACAATACTGCTACACGAACACATACCTATTTTATTCTTATCATAAACAACTAATGCTGTTCAGGATTAATTACTACGAGACAATTAAAAAATCCGTTTTCTTCATAAAAATCACATCTTCCATTATACCTGGAAGCTATATTTTTTATGATACCGATCCCCATTCCATGATTATGCATATCCTTTTTGGTGGTTTTCAGATCGGGGTTATCTGATAAAATAGAAGCATCAATTTTATTCTTTAAAATGAAGATATTTTTCTTTCCTTCATCTTTCACGATAAGTTCTATTTTAGGTGCTTTAACTGATTTAGATGCTGTTATAGCATTTTCAAGCATATTTGATAATAATCTTACCAGATCATAATCATCGATTTTCTTGATATCAGATGACGATATACAAGTGCATTCTATATTCATAGATTTAGCGACTGTAAACTTTGAATTAACTACAGCATCAAAGGTTTGGTTATTAGTTTTGATAAACACTTCTTTGCCGGATAATTCTCCGTATATATCTTCTATGTATTTCAAAGCATCATCCGAATTTCCAGTTTTAATGTAATTGTAAATTATATCATAATTTTCTTTTGTATCATGCCTTAACTCTTTCAGAATCCGGTATTCTCTTTCAGCGCTTTCGATGAAGTTTCTGTTATGTTCCTCTTTGAGTTTAAGAATTATATTTTCACTGGCGGTTTTATTCTTTTTTCCAAGTCCTATCAGACAATAAAAAGTGACGATGTTGATAAGTAAAATTCCTATAAATATCAATGCTATATTGATTTTTTCAGATTGTGACAAACCTCTTACTGCCATAGTATTTAAACGTTCAGAAATAAAAATACTGATAGCAAAAATCATTGCCATCATAAGCCATTCCATAGAAGTTAAAGCAAATACTTCTTTATTAAGTATTTTTAAAGAAAGAGAAAATATAAAGAATATCGAGATCTGAATTATTAAAACCACAAGCAGCCTGTCTGCTGATCTGCTTTGAAGCAGCTCCGTCTGAGTACTGTCCATTAAAGCGATCATCAAACTTGAAACAATAACAGTCGTGCCTAATACTACGACCATAGCATAAACTGAAGCCGCTAATTTTTTCAGAACTGCTCCTTTCAGGCAGATGACGGAATAGATAAATAAAATTGCGATATATATAAATCCATACATTCCCTCAAACAACATATAACTATTCAGTATCGTGACAGCTGTCGCAAATAACGCCGCAAAGAATACTCCTGATACTTTTATCAGCAATCCGTTCTTCGATGTTCCTAAGTATGATTTTACAAACCATACAGTTATACATCCCTGAAAAACATTGACCAGCAGCTCGAAAACATTCCATAATTTCGTTATCATATTATTGTCCTCAAATAAAGCGTGTACTTTTCATCTACAGCTTCCTTGTATTTTCTGCCTAAATGAATTGGTCTGTCGCAGTCATTCAGAAATATTTCCCTGTTATACAAATCAAGGACATCCAGATGCCTTAAGTTTATTATATAGCTTCTGTGCACTCTTATAAAGTTATAGGCTCTGTAAAACTCTTCACATTCCTGTATTGTACAGCGTTGTTTCAGAAAAGATGTTTCACCCTTTACAAAGAATTTACAGTAATGTCCCGTGCTTTCTATATAAAGAATATCCCGTATATAGACTGAATGCTTATTACCGGATTTTCCATCATTTTCAATTATGACTCTTTTATTTTGTCTGGTATGCAGAAGAAGTTTCTGTAAAATTTCGCTTATTTTATCTTCAATCGGAATAATATCGTTTTTCCTGATAAAATTAAAAGGCTGGAAATCAAGACTGTTATATACCAGCTCAGAATGAACTGTAATAAAAATAAGATAGCTTGAAGAAAACGAATCACGAAGCTTTTTGGCTATATCAAACCCATTTATAGACGGCATTTCAATATCTAAAAATAGTATATCAAAAAATGTTGATTCATGTGCTTTTAGCAGTATTTCTCCGTTGGTGAAAATTTGTATCTTAGCAGTTTCATTGTGCTTTTCCAGTTCGGATTTTACTATATTCTGAATTTTCGATAACATATAGGAATTATCATCACATATCGCAATATTTAGCATAGTTGCACTTCCTCTCTGCTGAAAGTCTAATTATAATCATCCTTGAATGATGATGTTTTTTATATGCTTACATAAATAAAACACTCAAAGAATAATATTAATTATAACTTATTCTTTGAGTGCTTTCAATATTTACTTAAAATTTATTTTTGATAACTATCAACAAATGATTCCTCTGCGTTAATCACTCTTCTTTGAGTTTTGTAATTCTTCAGAAGGTTCTTTAACTTGATAGTATCCCCAGCAAGACGCTGAACCATTAGCTAAATCAATTACAATATCGATAATATCTTTAACTACAACCGCTGGCTTGGTTACCTTTTTATCCATGTTCACCACACCTTTCTTTAAGTTTCGCTGCTATTACAGCAATAGTTACACTTGAAAGTGTATAAAGAATAAGAATCCCTATTCTGTATTTGAATACATTGAAAACAACGGCTGCAGTTCCGTATATTGTTCCAAGTATTACTGACTTCTTTTTCAACTTTATTTTTTGCTCAGGTGTTATTTTTTTATTCTCATTTTCCACTGGACAAAACAATAATATTATTGCTACACATGTAATAGACACAAAAATAAAATGCATGACATTACAGTTTGATGGCGTTAAATTATAACATACAAGTACCAGAATGTAGTTAATGCATAAAAGCAAATTACATTTTAAATAAGTATTTGCATGATAACCACCTGTATAAATTCTTAAAAGTACTAAGAGAAGCATAAACAGTACACTTTCTTTAATACTGAAAGTTAATATTCCTATCGCAACAATAGCTACAATGTTTACCAAAGACGAAATAAATATTTCTGTACCGTACTTGTATATTTTCAAATTTCTATCCGTAGCTTCTATTACTGAAGAAGATATCAAATACCTCAGTAAATACTTGCTTAACACTCTAATCATCATTTACTCACCAATAATTCTTGTTTCATCATGAGCATATTATAACGCGGTTATTTTATCAAAGCAATATTTAGGGCATATAAAGCAGTATTCTGGCACGAATGTAAATTTTCTTATTAGAAACAACAAAAATACGAATGCCCAATCTAAAACCTAGATAGTTATATATCTACATTTGTACAGTTGAATATCGTTTATCAATAATCGCAATCTAATTATTGTGAATTTCAAGACAGCCACTATCAAAAATAGTATAATCATTATTATTGAGGTGATGAAGATGAAAAGCGATGAATACAACCTAAAAAACATAATAGGTAGTGCCATTGCCGACATGAGAAAATGTGCTGGGTTTACGCAAGAAGAATTTGCTAGGATGTTTAATATTAGTTCAAGTTCAATGTCTCATTATGAACAAGGCGCAAATCAAGTACCTCTTGATTTAATAGTAGCCATATGTGATTATTTTCATGTTTCAGTAGATTATATAGTAGGTAGATCAAACAATAAAGATGAATATAAGGAAAGAAAAGAGAAAATATGCGCTGATTTAACAAGTGACGATATAAAAAATTTGTGTTCGCGCATTCCGTTGAAAAGTCAATATGTAATAAAAGATGTTATTTATGCTTTGAGCGGAAAATGAATTGTCATCAACAGATTTATTATCTAAAAAATATACGTCCATATAACAAGTAATTTGTGCCAAAATGCTCATTACTTATTATATGGGCTTTTCTTATATTACAGATTATAGACAGTGTCAATTAGCCAAAGTCATTTGTGCCTATATAAAGTTGTATGTGCCAAATGTATTGACTTATTCTTTTCATATGATAGAATAAAATCAAGGTTAATCTTAATCGAAATTAATAATGTTAGAGTACTTTAACGTGGTGTTTTGTCAAAAGAAATGAAAATAAATGTATTATCGCAATTCTATTAACATAATTTTGTTAATAGTCAGCGATAAATAGGAGGGAAAACATGAATAAATGTATTAAAAGATGTTTAACTGCACTTGTTTCCGCTTTTATATGCGCTTCAAGTATTGTAAGTGTTTCAGCGGCGGTACCGGATTTTATTCAGGGTAAGTGGAATTATAACAGTGGAAGATATGTAAGAACTAATACTTCTACAACAGGATATTTTGAGGCTGTGTACATAAATGACGGATATGTATACGGATATTTTTCTTACGACTGGTATTTACCTGATTCGGAGCATATCGATCCTAATAGTTATAACAATAATCACTATTCATATATTGTTACAATGACTACCGGGACTTATAGCGGCTATAATTTTCCACTTGAAACATATCCGTATCAGGGATATTTAAAGGTTAATTCACAAAACTATTATCTTCAGTAAATAAGTTTGAATTGTCTTATGGGAATTGTTCTCATAAGACAATTCTTGCTTAAAGAAATCAACGCTTGTTATTAATTTTTAATATGCTATAATAATGACAGAAGTCTTAAAACACAGTGTCCAAAGGAGTTCTTATGAAAAAAACAATACAGTTATTTATCGCAGTTGTTCTGTGTCTCTTACTGCCGTCGTGCGGTGGCGAAAATATAAATGTTCCGGAATCTGATTCCGAAACCAAAGAAGAATTCCTGATCAAAGACGGAAAATATTATTCTGCTGACCATGAATCGTATGTTGAAATAACAGAAGGAAAGTATTTTCAGCTTGTAAACTGGGATGAAGATGTACTTGAAAACTTAAGAAAGTTTTACGCTGAACAGGGATACAGCACTTTTGCTTCGCAGAAGGCAGATGGTCTTTTAGCTGATCAGCTTAAGGAGTTCAAAGAACGCTGTAAAAACAGTGATCAGATAAAAAAAGAACTTGTAGATAACAGAGCTGAATTTAAAGTGAACCGTGTTGATGAGGAAATTGCTCAGATGGCAATAGAAGATACCGGTACTGATACGGAGATCACGTATAAACTGACAGATTATGAATTGTGGTTTCCGTTTAACTACTGCTATATCAACAATGATTATAAACTTGTGAACAAACAGTTCGGAATGGAGTTTAACCTTGAAGAAGAATAAAATATATGCCATGCCTCTTCTTCTGGCATTGCTTATCTTTTCCGGCGGATGCACCAGAAAAGATAATACTGAAAAACCGGTAGTGGCAGAACCAGAAGATTTTTATGTTATAAAAAATGAAGTCACACTGCCTTATGAGATCTCGTGGTCAAACGATTTACGCTGTACGGAAGATATGATATATGTCGGCGGATATTCTGGTATGGCAGAAATCGATTATGTTTTTTCGGTTTACGATACCGGAACTGATACCCTTAAACATTTCGACAGCCCCGGAAACAGCAAAGGCGATGTGATGGTTGTGTACCAGGGCAAAGATGAAATTTACGCCGCATATTCAAAAGGAAACAAATCCTGGTTTGTGATCTGCGATTTGGAAACCGGAAAAGAGATAATGAAAGTTGATACGGAGCCAGGTAAAAGGATAAGTTCTTTCTTTGAAGATGAGAATGGCAGACTCATCGTGGAATTTACCGGAGATACCGGAAGGCCTGAGGTCGTTTCATACAGTGATGATTACAGTACTACGGAACCGGTACCGGTTTTTGAAAATATACCTGACGGGAATGTGATAATTTCAGATCTGCTCTTTGATTACGGATATTATTATGTGCTGACTTCTGAAAATTCAGCAGATGATCAAAAGATAAGCGTGTTTGTTGTTTCGGAGGACGGAAAACCTGTACGCTCATTTGACGATGTCATGGCTGATACTAACGGACGCTATGAAGCAGCTTACCTTAATTCACGGGGAAATCTTTGTATCTCGGTACGTGATGATACGAATATGCTGCACCGGTGCATAGATGAGATACAGCTTACTGACGGCAGCATTGTAAACCGGTATGACGATGAGTTCGGCGATGAAAATATTATAGCTCCGGACAGAGCATGTGAAACTACTGATTTTTTCTTTAATGACGGTGATATCCTTTACAGATACTCTGCAGATGAAAGCCAAAAGACAGTTTTTTCGCTGGATGAAAAAAACGGAAGGCTTGCTTATGTTTCCGGAAATGATAACAAACTCCTTCTCTGTTCTGCAGTATACAGCAGCTCTGAAACACCTGTTATATATAAGTACGACCGTGACGGAAACCAGACCGGTATCATAAATGCACCGGAGTCAGGTGACCAGATGACAGTACAGCAGGCAGATGTGCTTTCAGACGGAACGGCTGTTTTTCTTTCGGAAAATGAAAACGGCGGCTATGCTGTTGCGTGGACTGATAAAGACGGGAAGATCATAAATCAGACCGATGTTTTTGAAAACACGGAAAAAGCTGATATATGGGCAGGAAACAACTCGGAACTTTACGTTCTCGGCTGTACTGATGATGACTATTCATACATGGTCTTTGACCGTAATGCCGTAAAGATTCGTGAGGGTTCAGGCAAATGTCCTGACGGACGTATAAAAGAAATGTTCTTCATGAACGGCTCCGATTTTATACTTTACGAAAATTCCGACTGGGAGAAACGTATTATCTGTACCGATGAAAAGATCGCTTTTGATGATTTCGTTTATCCTGAGTACGGCATTGAAAAAGTATTTTCGCTGTCTGACGGAAGTGTGTGTTATTTCGATGCAGACAGCGTTTACAGAACTGATGCGAATGGATTTTCAGGGCGTAAATTTATTAACTGGAATGACTGCGGCATTATCCACCTTGTAGGTGCAATGGGTGTTATGAATGATAACTGTATCGTTTGTCTGACTTCAGGAAACGGATTTTCTTTTACGGTACTTGAACGCGCAGATGATGAACTGGCCGGAAAATTAAGAAATCAGAAGGTACTTACCGTAGGCGGTATTGGTATAGGCAGAGGAGATCTTACGGAACTTTTTGAAGAATTCAGAAATGAAAACAAGGAATACAGATTATATGTTAATGATTATCAGAAATATTCCGCCTCCGATCCGCAGGAATGCACAGACAAACTTAACCTTGACATAGCATCCGGAAAAGTACCGGATGTACTTATCGGGGATTATGAACTTGACCTTGAGTTCTATGCTGAACGCGGACTGTTCTGCGATCTTAATGAATTTATGAAGTCAGATACGGAGGTAAACCGTTCTGATTTTCTTGAAAACATTTTTGACTGCTTTGTGACTGACGGCAGTCAGATGCACGTTCCGGTAAATTTCGATATTTACGCCTTTTACGGAAAAGAGTCTGATCTTGGTTCCGGAAACGGCTGGACGATAAATGAATTCCTTGATCTTGCAGAAAAAAAGAATATGTTCTTTAACACATCCAGAAGCGTTATGCTCCGTTCACTGGTTTATGCTGATTTGAGCGGTTTTGTGGACCGTGAAAATAAAAAATGCAGCTTTAATGACGGAAGATTTGAAAAGATACTGGAATATATATATGAAAACGGCATTCCGGATGAAAACTATAAAGGATATGATTCCTATCCGCAGGGCAGTACGGAGTATAAAGATTACTACAGAAGATTTTCCGATGGTCTCTGTCTTACTGAATATGCCGGAATATCGACTTTAAGCACTCTTGCGGGATTTAAAAACGGTGATCTTAACGGCGAAAATATCGTCCTTAAGGGTGTTCCGTCCGATGATAAAAGCGGTCCGCTTGTTTATTCAAGAATAACTGCCGGAATAAGTTCATCATCAGAGAATAAGGAAGCCGCATGGAAACTTGTTAAAAAGCTGCTTTCAGAGGACTATCAGACAAAAGTGACGTCAACTGCTTCCTTACCTGTCAGAACATCAGTTTTTGAAAATGCTATGAAAAACTCACGCCGCAAAGGTTTCGGCTACAGAACAGACGGTACTTTCTACGAAACAAATCCGTTAAGTGATGAAGATGTAAATGAGTTCGTAAATATCGTAAAATCCGTAAACGAAGCATATTCATCCGACAGCAGGATTAAGTCAATAATCGATGAATCAGTCGGCGAATATTTTAACGCTTCGATGACTTCAAAGGAAGCAGCAGAACAGATACAGAATAAAGTGACGCTTTATCTGAATGAAATAAAGTGATAAATAAAATCAGCGGGAGTACCGGTAAATTGAGATCCGGTGCTCCCGTTTGCACTGTACAAAGGTAGTCTTCTCCCCTTCGTGACGAAGACTGCTATAATGAAAAGCGATGAATACAACCTAAAAAACATAATAGGTAGTACCACTGCCGACATGAGAAAATGTGCCGGGTTTACGCAAGAAGAATTTGCTAGGATGATTTCTCCATCTGATACTATCCATGAATTGATTACATTAATGTCGTTTGTGCCTAAATAGAGTTGTATACGCCGACTACATTTCAACTGTCAGCGAGACATACGCAAATGAGATCCAGAACGAATACTACGGCGAGGGACTTGACGGTCTTCTCCGTGCAAGGAACAATTCTCTCTGCGGTATCATAAACGGCATCGACTACAGCATCTACAATCCGGAAACAGATGACGAGATCTACAAGAAGTACAACATTGACAATTTCCGTGAAGGAAAAGATGCAAACAAGATGGAACTTCAGCGTGAACTCGGGCTTCCTGTTGACAAGAACAAGTTCATGATCGCCATCATCTCACGTCTGACAGACCAGAAGGGCCTCGACCTTGTAAACTGGGTACTCGACAGGATCGTGGATGAAAACACTCAGCTCGTTGTTCTCGGAACCCGCGAACAGCGCTACGAAAACACATTCAGACACTACCAGGGCATCAAGCCGGAAAGAATGTCAGCAAACATCTTCTTCTCGGAAAACCGTGCCCACAAGATATATGCAGCTGCAGACGCAATGCTCGTCCCTTCACGTTTCGAACCGTGCGGACTTACACAGCTCATCTCGCTTAAGTACGGCACCGTTCCAATCGTCCGTGAAACAGGCGGCCTCAAGGACAGCGTCGAAGCCTACAACGAATACTACAACACCGGTACAGGCTTCTCATTCACAAACTACAACGCCGACGAAATGCTCGGCATAATCAACTACGCAAAGCACGTTTACTACGACATGCCTAAGGGCTGGGACGACATAGTAAAACGCGGAATGCAGCAGAATTTCTCGTGGGATCATTCTGCGAGAAAATACGAAGAACTTTACGGCAAGGTTCTCGGATGGTAATGAAATTTTTATTGATATGTCAAAAGCCACTCATGAAAAACACATGAGTGGCTTTTTTGCGATGTATTTATAATTTTTATTTACCCTCCGGTTTCTTCACGGGAAGGAATACAGAAAACCTTGTTCCTGCGTCCGGGTAGCTTTTTATGTCGAAGTGGCCTCCGTGGCGGTCTACTATCCATTTGGCGATGGAAAGGCCGAGGCCGGTACCGCCGGTTTTGCGGTTGCGGGCATCGTCGGCGCGGTAGAAGCGTTCGAAGACTTTCGGGAGGTCTTCAGGTGCTATGCCGATTCCGGTGTCCTGAACTTCGAATACAGGAACACCCTTTTCATCGGTGTAGGCTGAAAAATAGATCTCATTGCCTTCAGGAGTGTATTTCACAGCGTTGTCGGTAAGTATACGCGCTGTCTGCTTTATCATTGCATAGTCGCCGTATGCCATTACCGGTCCGCCTTCATTTTTCATAATGAATTCGTGAGCCGGATCTACCATGAGGTATTCGTCGTAGAGTTCCTGCATCATTGCACTCAGGTCAATATCCTCCATGGTAAGCTGATTCTTTCCGTTGTCTCCCCTTGCAAGGAAGAGAAGCTGTTCAACGAGTTTGCTCATGCTTTCGGACTCGGTCTTGATAGCCGAAATGGACTCTTCAAGAACCTTTTCGTCCTCCTTGCCCCAGCGGTCAAGCATGTTGGCGTAACCCTGGATGACCGAAATCGGAGTGCGAAGCTCGTGCGAAGCGTCGGACACGAAACGTGCCTGCTGCACGTAGGACTGCTTCATGCGGTCGATGAGATTGTTGATCGCCGACTCAATACCCTGAAGTTCAGTGTTTCCGGTGGAAAGATGGCAGTCGGTCTGGCTTGCGTCTATTTTTTCAAGTGCATCCTCGAGTGCGTGGAAACTGTCACCTTCAAAATCTGCTGAACTGATGAGCTGTGCAGTTGCTGCAAGACGATTGAGAGGTGCGAGTTTTTTACGCACCCTGCTGCCACCGCGGAAAAAGCCTGTTATCACCCAGAACATTTCCAGAAAAAGCATAAGACCTGCTATACTGATGCTTTCGACTGCAATATTTGCAGCCGGCACTGTTTTCTTTATCTGCGGTACGTAATAACGGATCTTATTAAGAAATTCGACCGGATCTGACTCATGCGGAAAGACAAAGTGTCCGGCCGGTATTTTTATATCAAGGCTGGTTTTTGCAGCGTCGATAATACTCATTCCCAGAGCGTCAAGCTCAGTAAGTACCATCCAGCTGCCCACGTTCAGAAAAACAACTACAGCGTCAAGCACAAGAAAAATGATCAGCAGTCTGAAATTGAAATCAGCTGATATCTTTCTGGCTATTGAACGCATTTTTACATTCTGTTTTTTTTCTGCATCCATACGATCATTCCCTTATAACATAGCCAACGCCTCTGACTGTCTGTATCATTTTAATGCCGTAAACGTCATCTATCTTGCTTCGTATGTATCTGATGTAGACATCAACAATATTGGTCTCGCCCATGTAGTCAAACCCCCACACGTCTTCAAGAAGGGTTTCACGCGAAAGGACAATGGACTTGTTTTCAAGGAGTTTTTTGAGAAGTCCGAATTCCTTGTTGGTAAGTTCTATGTCATTTCCGTCATACGTTACCGTGTGGGCGGCAGGGTCAAGCTCCAGGGCACCGAATGAAAGTGCCGCTGATGCACCTTCCGGCTTGGCTGACCTTTTACGGAGTGCCGCCCTTATACGCGCAAGCAGTTCCTCAATGTCAAAAGGCTTTGTTATGTAGTCATCAGCCCCTGTGTCCAGTCCGGAGACCTTGTCCATTACAGAGTCCCTTGCTGTGAGAAGTATTACCGGTACATCAGAGGTTTTTCTTATTCTTCTTAAAACTTCAATGCCGTTAAGTCCCGGCAGCATTATGTCGAGCAGAATGAGGTCGAATCCGCCGCTTTCCGCCATTTCCAGTCCTGTACGGCCGTCGAAGGCCTTTTCTGTCTCGTATCCCTCGTGTTTCAGTTCAAGCTCGGTAAAGCGGGCAAGTTTTTCTTCGTCTTCTACTATTAAAATCTTCATCTGCTGTCTCCCCCGAAAAAAAGTGTTTCCCTATAATATTAACAGATTATCAGCTTTTTTTCAAGGGGCTCCGCTGCCTGCACAAACGGGGTGAAGTCACTTAAGACCCACCCCGTAAATCTGATACGTCATGAAAAGCTGATCACTTTCTGTCATTGAGATCATCAGGTGAACCGGTGCTGCCGCGGCCGAATCTGATCTTTTCCATGAAATCATTGACCTTGTCAGTACCGAGATCAGGTCCCTCGATCATGAATGAGCATCCGCAGAAGAATTCGATGGCAAGGAGGACGACCACAAGCCAGAAGGCCGGTATCATAAACAGTACGAGCAGTGTAAGAGGTATCGAAAAGTATTTCTGTTTCTTTACGTCAACGATACAGAGGCTGTTGTTCATGCCTTTTACTATTACATCTTTGATCCAGTTGAGTATGCTTTTTACGACACCGCCGAATGTTTCGAGGTTTTTGTTCTTTCTTATTGTTTCGGCTTCCTCGTTTATGTTCTGCTTTGTGGTGTAGCTTGCCGGTTCCGGGGTTTTTATTTTGCCTTCCTTTTCGAGTGCAATGAGTGCATCGAGGAGGTTCCATTTAACGCTTTCGAGTACGCCTTTGGCTTCTTCGTATGTTACGTTGGCTTTTTCCATGAGTTTTTCTATCATTTCAAGGTTATCCATAGTGATTCTCCTTTCGGGGGATTATGTTGTCTTTTTTCTTTTGTTCTTATTTATTTTCTCTTTTATCTCTGCTTTTTAAGTCAGGGGATTTTCGCCCTACCCCCCTGCCCCCCTCCCCAACGGGGAGGGGGGGGGAATCTTTCAGTGTTATCTCTGAATAATTTCACTCCCAGCGGGGAGGGGAGATATATTAATTTCTGTTCTCACAGTCGAATCTGATCTTTGATACTTCTTCGCTGAACTTTGTTCCGCTGAGGTCCGGGCCTTCGAAGGTGAAGCGGCAGCCCATGAAGAAACCGATGATGAAGAGGATCGGTACGAATTCGATAAGGAGGATCGAAAGGATCACCATTATTGTTACAGGCATTGTGAATCTCTTGCCACCCTTTGTCTCAACACAGAAGTCGTTTCTGAGGCCTCTTGTGATCTTGTCCTTTGACCAGTCTGCAAACTTTTTCAGTGCGCTCTTGAATGATTCCTTTGTGTATCTGTTTGTGTTTGTCTTTGTGTAGTCGTTGTTGTTTGTTGTTGTCATAGCTAATGTCTCCTCTCTGTAAATGCCTTCCTTTTTAAGTGCTGTCTTTGCCTCATCCAGATTCCATCCTGTACCTTCGAGTACTTCTGAAGCTGTCTTGTAGCTGATGTCTGCGTTCTTTCTGAGTTCTTCGATCATTTCAACGTTTTCCATAATGATGTTCCTTTCTTTAGGGAAACGCTGATTTATTCATAAATCAGCATGGGGCTCCGGGGCGAAGCCCCGCAAATCCCATCCCCGGAAATCCGGCGAAGCCGGATTTCCGATTTAATCAGTGTTTCCTTAGTTCTTTAAGATTTTGTTTTCTGTGGGTTTATATCGTTTTGTTTTTGTGGTTCTCTCTTTCCACTGTCTATATTGTACCTTCCCTGTTTTAAAATAAAATATAAGAAAAATTAAAAAACGATTAAAAAAGAATATGGAACTCTTAAGAAAAGCTGTGCCTTGTTCCCGAATTGTCATCAAAAATTCAGTTTATGTGCATTGACATTTAGAATCTGTTCTGATATAATAGTGAAAATTAAAAATATAAGGGGGAGGGAGATCAGTTGGATCTGCAGTCTGTAATAGTTGCAAATGCGATTGGTGTGCTTGTACTCGGGGTACTGCTTGTAAGCAGCCGGCTTGTGCGTATGCGGCGCGAGCTCGGTGATATGCTGTTCACGCTCACATGTGTGCTGACAGTATTCTCATGCGCAGCTGATTCGCTTGGTTTCGGCCTTGAAGGAATACAGGGAAAAGCAATGCATGTCATCCTGTACTTTTTCGACACGGTCACTTATCTTAATAATATTATAGTATCGGCTCTGTGGTGCCTTTACGTTGACGTCAGACTTAACGGCAGTAAAAAACATATGTTAAGAACTCTGAAGCAGATCTCGCTTCCGGGCGCAGCCGGCATTGCCGGACTTGTAATTAATCTGTTTTATCCGTTCATCTTTACAGTCGATGACAGCAATGTTTACAGCCGTCTGCCGTTTGCCAATTACTACTTCGCACTCACGTTCTTCTATCTGTTTACCGGATACATCATTTACAGGAACAGCAAAAAAGATGTGGCTAAAATGACATTCATACCTATAAAAATGTTCCTATGCCCTATCATAATATGCACAGCGGCACAGTTTCTGTTTTACGGCGTGTCACTGGCGTGGTGTTCAGTAGCGGTCGGACTTGTGTGCATGCACATCAGTCTTCAGAATGAACTTACCTATCTGGATCCGCTTACTCAGCTTTACAACAGAAATTACCTGAACAACATCATGAAGCAGTTTTCATCCACACATTCAAGTGTCCAGGGAATCATGATGGACATGGATGATTTCAAGATGATAAACGACACATTCGGTCACAGCACCGGAGACGAGGCGCTTACCGAAGCAGCACAGCTTATCAGAAATGCCGCTCCTGACGGTTCAGTGCCGATACGTTTCGCCGGCGACGAGTTCATGCTCCTTATTCCGGGAGATGACAAAGAAAAGGCGGAAAACGCCGTCAGAAACATAAGGAACAATGAAAGCCGGTTCAATTCAAGCGGTATAAAACCGTACAGGCTTTCCTTCTCACTGGGACTCAGCAGTTTTTCCGGTTATTCGGAACCTGACAGTTTCTTTAAGGAAATGGACCGGAGAATGTACGAAGAAAAACGCATCAAACACAGTGTACGTTAAAGATCAGCCAAAACAAAAAGGCCATCATATCTTACAGGAAATCCGCGTAAGATATGATGGTCTTTTCAGTTACTGCATATTCTGTCCGTTACCCGGATAGACCGGTCCCGGAAGGCATTCAAGATAAACATCGTCGTTGGTATCGATCTTTTTTACAAAACTCTTTCTGACGATGTGCCCGATAGCGAAAAAGGCAGCAGAGAGAAGTGCAGCCACCGGCCAGGCAATCTCTTTTTCATGCAGGGATTCCAGTACGACCGCCACAGGTATTGTCGTAACAGAAACTCCTGCAAAATACCCCAGTGCATCAGCAAACTTTACCTTTGAACTGTGAGTTACAAGATAAAGTCCGAAAATGAAGAGTCCCAGAAACATCTGAATGACCATGAGATCTTCCGCATCGAAACCGTCATCGAACGAAATAAGCGTACCTGCCGCAGTGACAAGTCCGCCTATGGCCATTGAAATTATACCTGCAGCCATGGCAAGTTTTCCTGTGACTTCTTTTTTCACCTCTGTCTTTATTGAATCCCATCCGTCTATTTTCAGACGCTTTTTCTTTCCGAAATGTGTCTGAGTGAACTGAACAACTCCGGTAATAAAATCTGAAAGAAATTTTGCTGCATCACCGAAGGACCCCAGATCAAGCTTATACTGTGCAGAAGGATCGGTAAAAGGATCACTTATCATAAGCACCGCCTTGTCATAATTCGAATAGGCAGTTACCTGATAATTTCCTGCAGAAACCGAAACACTGTCCCTGGTGTTGTCGTAAGCAGGCTGTAATTCCGGAAATCTTGTACACAGATCCATGTAGACATCATACATTGTATTGTATTCCATATTCAACTCCCCCCAAAAGTTTTCATTTCTTTCATAAGTGTATCATATCACCATATGAAAGTCAAATTTCATTATGCATTCGGACCTGCAAAAACACGTTTGGTCAGTCGGTTGTTTCCTGTTTATAGATCACATCCTGCTCATTCTCCCATTTATGATAGTTGTAAGTTACAGTCTCTTCATCGTGTGACAGCACAGTTTTATAGTAAAGTATTTTTTCCTTATAATCCGGAAGATACAGATATCCTTTTTCCGAGATAGAATTCCATTTTCTGTACATTTCTGTGCTCTTATCAAACACATAATAAGAATAAAACGTTTTCCAGCCTTTATTATCCGGTCGTTCCACAGAAGCACGAATGCAAAGATCATCTGTTCCGTCAAAATCAATGTCCCATTCTGCATAATCAACATGGCGTCCCGATATTTTATCTCCCGGAATAACATTTTCAAATTCATGCTCAGGTTCCATACCGAAAATATCGCTGTAACTCATCAACTGTATAATACTGCTTCCCTTCATAAGCTGAAGTGCGCTGTCAGTGAACCGCAGATATTTTTCATTACTGCCTTCTTCATAATCTTTTTTTCTGTAAACCAGAGTAATCCTTTCGGTTCCTCTGCATACTTCATATACAGTCTCTTCTGTTCCGGTAAGTATCATGTCATGATTACTGTCGTATTTATAATGACACTTCTTAGCTATAATATGGCCTTCCACTCTGCTGTACTGAATAAATACAGCGGATACCGGAACAAGTTTACCGTCTTCCCATCTTAATGTAATTGATTCTTTATCATAATCATCTCCTGGAAAATATGCTTTCAGCGTCCTGCTTTCATAATCCGGTTCCAGAAAATATCTTTCGGTACTCCCCGGTTCTCCGTAGAACTCCAGTTCTTTGCTGCGTTCAAACAAACCTGTTTCAGGATTCCGTAAATAATAATATCCATCGGTACGGTACTTATCACAGATATAAAAATCAGCATAACCATCAAAATTAAAATCGGCATAAACCAGTCTGTCCTGATCTCCGAACTTTTCATCAGTTATCGTCTGAGATGACTGCGGTGTTTTAACAATCAGTTTTCCGTCTGATATCTCATGACTGTATCCGGAAGGGATATATGTCATTTCAGCAATTGCTCCTCCGGCAGAAAAACTCTTATTATCAGATACGGACATTGTTTTCCCGTTATCTGCTGGCTTAGCCGAAAACAAACCGACTGGTTCATTATAAATCACTAAATCACCGCCGTCACCGGTAGCCATCGTAGGGCTGCTTTTGGGTCCCGGGCTGGTTCCGTCCGCAGGTGCGTTGAACATGAAATATGAATTTGCAATACTTAACGGGTTGGCTGAAACATCTGTATTATCCGGTTCAAGTTTACCGTTATTCCATACATACCAGCTTGTCTCAAGAAATTCACCGCTTCCGGTTGGAGCATAGTTATCACACGACAATTTTGAATATTCTTCTCTTGGCTTATAATTATAGTACTTATCAGCCGGCTTAAATCTGTGGGATTCTTCGGAACAGATCCATTTTCCCTCGAACACATTATTAAGTTCATCCCACTCATCAAACATGCCTGTGTTAGGATCATAATGATAGTAGATGAATTTATCAGCCATACCGTATTCATTTACACCTGAAGTAACGCAAAGATCTTTATAGCCGTCATAGTCATAATCCACGGAAAAGACAAGATCATTAAAATAAAGCGGATAATCAGAGCTTCTGAATTTTCTCATTCTGTACTGTGCGATCAGTTCCGGTGCATTTTTCAGGGGAATGTTCTGAACCACAGAATCGCCGTTCATACACTGAACAGAATCAGATGTGATACGGAAATAACGCAGATCAGCCTCATTTTCCTCCTCATTTCCACGGCCACCGCGTTTCTCAGCGTGCGTCCTGCTTTTTAATACCGGCCGGTTCTTCTGATCAAACTCATAGACCTCGTCTATTTCAAATTCGCTGTACCGTACGCCCTTTTCTGTTTTTCTGTCAGTCTGCTCGGTACAGTCAGCTGTTTTTTCGAGAGAAACAGGTATGATATTATCTTTCTCCCATTTAAATTCCGCTTTGCAGACATATGATGAAGCGTAATTATAATGCTCGGTGTAAGTCAGTTTTATTTTTTTATCAGAAAACTCAGTATCGATACCAAATCCAAACAGTCCGTCAAGTTTGTCCGTCTTTACAAACTCTCCTTTATTCCCGTCCCACAGCCAGCATTCGCCGCCGTAGTGTCTGAATTCTGACGGAGTATCGTACAGAAACAGATCTTCGTGACCGTCAAAATTAAAATCTTCATATCTTCCTTCCGGTTCACTTTCAACTTCATGTTCAGAAGTCACTTCCGCCATTTTCTGACCGTTTTTGTACACCAGAAACTTCTTTCCTTCGCCTTTAAATTCGATCGGTTTCTCTGGTTCCTTGGGGTTGGTGAAAATCACCTTGTTTTTATCTTCAGTCACTGTCGTAACCGGTGTTTCGGTTGTCACAGAAGTTACTGCAGCAGTTGTTTCGACAGGTGTCGTCTCAACAAAAGATGTCACCTCTGTTTCACTGTTATCTGTTTCTGCAGTTTTATTTGCTGCACAGCCTGCCATAACAAGACCGCAGAGAAGTACAGATATTATTTTTGATGTATTATTCATTTTTGATCACTTCCTTAGTATTAAAAGCCCACATTCATTTCTGATCCCAGTTGATGCTTTGCATCAACCGCTCCGCTAAATGGTACGCCTTCGGCGTTCTATTGAAAACGTCCGCCGTTCGGCGAACGTTGAAATTCATAATTTAAGACAGTTCAATCAATTTATCACTTTAATAAATCACTAACTATAAGATGTTTAAACTCAGCGGATTATTCATATTACAATAACACTTATAACCAGTCTTAAACATTATATTTTCACACTCATAAGTATAATATGTTCTTTCATATGTGTCAACACATATTTTGTTGCCAATATAGCTATCCCATTTCGGCGGTGCGACCTCACCGTATCTCTCAGCAATACATAATGCTTTTTATTTTCACAAACAAAACAAACATTATCGTTCAATCCGTTGACACCTTACGTTCATTATGATAAAATTATAGTAAACTCTTAAAGTTTATTGGGGATAAACCCGGAAAGGAGTTATCATGGATTTTCAGCAATTTGTTGATACCTTTTATTCTCCGACCTGCATAGTATCAGTTGAAAAGAAAGATGATGGCGGATACGGGGAGATCCGCATCGTATCGGTCAATAAAAAGTACAATGAAATGATCGATGCGAGGATAAGAAATGAATCCGGATGTTACGGACCGGTGAAGCATTCTTCCTTTATACCGGATACACTTTACAGCGACTATTTTCCGCTCAGCCGCGGTTTTGAAGATGCATGCTTCCGTTCTGCAGTACTGAAGGAGGAAATTCAGACTTACGTTCATCTCAGTGTTATGGACCTCTGGTTTGACGTACATGTTCTGCCGCTTGATATTGAAAACGGAAATATATTTTACTGTACATATACTTCGACACTTATAAAGAGAGCTGAATCAGTCTTAAGCCGCAACAGTAACATACAGGCGTCAGGAGACGTCCTTGCGGCCTGCATAAAACTCCATAAGGCTGACAACCTCAGAGATGCGATGGAAAGTGTCATCTCGGAAATACGCCAGATATGCAAAGCTGAAGGCTGTACTGTTCTGCGTATAAACGAAGCAGAAGAAAAATATTCGATCGTCGCCACTGATTTCGCTCCCGGAAGTAAGCTGAGACGTGTAACAAGCTTCCCTGATTACTACCAGATCGCGTCCTCATGGAAAGGCATGATTGGTGAAGAAGGCGACTGTATCATCATTCAGAACCAGTCCGACATGGAATATATCCGTCAGGTAAACAACCCGTGGTACCAGACGCTTGTCGAAGCAGGCGTAAAAAGCCTTGTTCTCTTCCCTCTCATTCAGGGTACTGATCTGCTCGGCTTTATCTGGGCGACCAACTTTGATACGGAAAACACGCTCAGGATCAAGGAAACTCTTGAGCTTACAACATTCTTTATTTCATCCCACATCGCACGCTACAACGTTATAGAAAACCTTGAACGTATGAGTTATACGGACATGATGACAGGACTTCCTAACAATATGGCGTGCAGGGACAATATTTCCCGTCTTATCAGAAACCAGAGAAAATTTGCCGTGGTTTCTATAGACCTTAATCATTTCAAAAGCATAAACCACACGCTTGGCGTTGAAGCCGGAAATCAGGCGATCACCGGAATAGCCGACCGCTGGAAGACGGTACGTGAAAAGCAGAGTTCCGATGTTTCTGAATTCGTAGCCCGTGTAAGCGGTGACGAGTTCATGCTCGTTATATGCGGATACCAGACCACGGAAGAACTCACAAAGATCATCACGAAATATTCCGACGCCTTAAGCGAACCGTTCATCATCGAAGGCTGTGAAATATACATAAGTGCAAGCTTCGGGTTTACCGAATATCCGGCACACGGCGGTACAGTTGACATGCTCGTTTCACGTGCAAACACGGCAATGAGCGAAATAAAGAAGGCCGCCAGCAGCGATAACATTCTCCGGTACAGCCCGGAAATTTCGCAGAATGAACGGATACTCGAAATCGAAAACAAGATAAGAACTGCACTTGAAAACGACTCGGTATTCTTCTGCCTTCAGCCGCAGTACAATATGGAACATAAACTGCGCGGATTTGAAGCCCTTGCCCGTATGAAAGACAGCGACGGCAATCTCATAAGACCTGATGAATTCATACCGGTCGCAGAAAAAGTCGGTCTTATCGACAAGGTAGACGGAATGGTTTTCAGAAAGGCGACTGCCTTTTTCAGTGACCTTGTTAAGGATACCGGTAAAAAACTCACTTTAAGTCTTAACGCATCGGTAAGACATATTATGAAAAGCGGGTTCATCGATGAAATAAACGAACTGATCGAAAAGAGCGGTCTCTCGCCGGAACAGCTGGAGATCGAGATCACGGAATCAATACTCATGGATTCAGTCAACAAGGCAATTCAGTGTATCAATGATCTCAAATCCATGGGTATAAAACTTGCTATCGACGACTTCGGAACCGGCTATTCTTCACTCAGCTATCTGAACAAGATACCGGCTGACCTTCTGAAGATCGATAAATCATTTATAGACAGAATAAACGCAAGCGAATCCTCCAGACAGTACGTTGCCGCAATGATATCAATGGGACATATCATGGGACTTGACGTAATTTCGGAGGGTGTAGAAGAAGAAGAACAGGTGGAAGCTCTGAGAAGTATCGGATGTGATCTCATTCAGGGGTTCTGCTGGGGAAAACCTCTGCCGCCGGAAGACGCAGAAAAACTTGTAAGGGAGGAAACAACAAATGATGCTAAACTGTAAAAAATGCGGTGCACCGTACACCGGAGGAGTTATCTGCGAAAAATGCGGAAACAGATTCGACGATGCTGATATAAGAAATTTCGAAAATGAAGTAAGACAGCAGCGTGAATACGAACAGTTCCGTGCCGAAAGGAACAAGGAATCTGAAAACAAGGCAATAAAGGTCATTTTAATAGTCTTTGGTATTTTCATAGGACTTGCCGTGCTGGGCGTTCTCGTCGCAATCTTTGTACCGGCATTTATCGGATACAATGCAAAGAAAAAGGCTCACGAGGAGCAGCAGCGCGCCCGCGAAGAACAGGCAAACAGTGCCTACTACGAGGATTACGACTACAGTTACGAAGACGATGCCTACAGTTACGATGAATAATCACAAATCGGGTATTCCGGAGCGATCCGGAATACCTTTTATACTTAAGGAAAACGGGGAAAATCAATGAAACCAAAACACTTACTTGTTTTTATCTGTGCCGCCGTATCACTTCTGAGTGCGACGACATATGTAAATCAGAAATTATATGCTGAGGAAGAAACCAATACAATATCCGCACTAGTGGAATCTGACGGCAGCACGATCACCACTGCTGACGGTCAGAAATGGTACCGGGTAAAAAGCTTCGATGACAATAAAAGCTATGTTATCAGCGTAAAGAAAACCGACGGTACTGAGGTATTGTTCACCGGAGGCGGTGAGGAAAATGAATATATCTGGCACTATTACAGAAGAACAATGGTTCCGAGTACCTATTCAAAGTTCTCATACCTTTCAACAACGTCGCATAATCTCTCCTGTATCGACGGTAAGATTTCATTCAGTTACAGGGAAAGCGTTGTAAGTGATCTTTTCTGGTCGACGGATGGAAATGTGCTCACCTACACGGAAAACGGAGATGCATATTACCTGAAATACGATGAAACTGCGGAATCACCGTTTTCGATGACTGCAGACCGGAATGAAGCTGCTGAAGTCAGTGTCTACACAAACGGAGATACTCTGGAACGATGCATAAAAACTGAGCCCTGCTCTGAAAATTATGTCACTGAAGGAAGCGGATATGCCGCCCCTGAGTTTTCAGTAACTCTTTCCGATGACGGGATAATCACCGACAACATAACATGGAACGTTGACGGTTCAAACTACGATACAGATACACTGACTTTCAGAGCGGATGAGCTTGCAGGAAAAGAGGCTGGTGTACACAGGGTATGCTGCTTTATCGAAGGTCATGATGAAGACGGGATAATCTACCGTGAAAAATCATCTGATGCACTTTTCGTAATTGCCAAAGGCGTTATTCCGGATTCGTTCATATCTTTCTCTGACGTACACGAGGAATATATTCTTATCGGAAATGCGATAGAGACTACGATGAATCGTACCGGCGGATATATTCCGGGCCTTATAGTATGTACCGGCGACCTTGTAAACGGACCGACACCGGACAGCGACTATATGCTGGAGAAATACTATCCGCTTATAAAACCGCAGCTCGGCGGCATCGACACAGTATTTGTTTCGGGAAACCACGATCCTGGAAAGGCGGCTTCAGAAATGTCAGTAAAGGCTGATCTGGGTGCTGCGAAGGATCTTTCAGCATCAGGCGGGCTTATTTTTGACGGCAGATCAGATGCGGTGAAAGCAAACGGAACGAGTAGTCTTGCGGACGGAAACATAAAGGTATTCAGGTGATTCGTCATTTGTAGTGGGTAAGGCCTATCTTCAGGTACGCATTTATTCCACGATCCACTTGACAATGAGCCTCTGTCAGCATGATATTCTGTCCGCCGAGGCAGGCGCCGCCTAAAGGCTGTGCTGCCTGGCAAACAGCCTATCACACTGCCTTCTCATTATCAAGTGGCTTTCGCGGCATAAAAGCTCAGTTATACCAAAGCGAATGTTTTAATAGCATTATTAACAGCAGTGTCAATATCAAGCTTTCCGCAGTTCAGATATATCATTGTTTTGAAATACTCCATATTTCTAAAACCACGTGCTCTGCACTTAACATTTTGTATTATGCAGTTTACGCCTTCAAGAATAGCATTTGTATATCTGTAATCAAAGTAGTTAAGTATTTCAGTCCAGTGACTTTTAACGAGTTTGCAGAACCCTTTAATGTCATCAAGGCGTGAATGCATCATCCAGGAACATAGCTTTTTTAGTCTTGGTTCTGCACTTTGTCTATCTATGCACTGCTCATAAATATCCTGTAGTTCCACTCTGATAGCATATGCTCTTGCAGTCTTTAAATGCTTTGCAGACTTAAGGATTTTCTGTTTCCATTCGAGTTGTTTGTCTGTCAGATTGCCTTCGTTTTTCAGCCAAAGATATTTGCTTCCTTTAAGCTCTGACTCATACTTACTCTCTTTTTTCCGTACTTTATCAACTGCTTCATTAGCGTGTTTAATTACATGAAATTTGTCAGCTACTGTTTTGCTGTTTTTAAAGTTTTCAGTTATTCCTTTCTTGAATCCAAGGGACATATCACATGTAACAATATCTATATTGTCAGGAACTCCTTTGTGTTCCTTGAAGTCAGTTACAAACTTATCTACTGTTGTATGATCTTTTCCTTCTGTTGTATAGATTACTTTGCGTTCGTCCAGATCAACCATGACACTTATGTAGTTATGTCCTTTACGGCTTGTTTCATCAATTCCTAAGTTTCTGACTGATGAATAGTCTTCAAGCTTACGTGCGTCATCAACGTAATGCTTGATTACTCGCCAAAGTCTTTTATCGTTCACTTCCAGAAGCTTAGCAATTGATGATACGGACATATGTTTTGCATATTCCATCACCATAGCTTCAAACAGCAGCGTGAATCCTGAATTCTTTCTTGCCCACGGTACACGAGCTGTTGGACAATGGCCTTCTCCGTCACTTACTTTAGGCACTCTGGCGTGTATATATGTTTTGTACTGAAAGAAATTCAGATGTTGCCATGTTCTTTTTACGGTGTCGTGGGCGCTCTTCTCAATTGGTTTTCCATCTGCATCTACCCACTGCTTTCCATCATCAAAATAGAATATGAACCTTGCTCCTCGTTCAAAGTCTACGTCTATATGAAGTTCCATTTTCGATGAACCTTCTTTTTCTGGTTTAAGTTCTACCTTGGTGACTTTCCATGGATATTCGAGCTGAAGTGCTGCTGTGAATAAAGCTGTATTATCAAACAATTGTATGTACCTTCCTTTATTTACTGGTACTTTAAATGATACTCCATTATATGAATTTTAGCAAGTGGCTTTCATGGTCTACCCACTATAAACGACGAAAGGCCGGTATTCAGCATCAACTACGAGGCTGCGATACACAGAAACACCCACGATTACCGGTACTATTCCTACGACGGTGTGATCGAAAGCACGGAAAAATTTCTTGAAAACGCATCAAAAGATTATAACGGAGAACTGATCCTTATTTCCGCTCATTCCGGACTGCACGTACTCGGTATGGAGCCTGCGTCAGTAAATCCGTCCGGCGGTCGGATCTCACAGTGGATCGGTGAAAACGCCTACAACATTGACCGTTCCTATGATCTTGCTTCGCTTATAAACAGCTATGCCGAAAAATACGACATGAATATTATATACCTTTTCGGTCACGACCATTCAAGACAGGAAACGGAACTTATTCTGACCGAAGGGAACGATATTACCAGTGCGAAAAGCTACACTGAACAGACTTACGGAACACTTCCGCTTAAGTTTACATACGCCCATTCGGGATATCTTTCAACCGTAATAGGCTCTGCTGATTCAAACTTCAGTTTTGTTTATAAAGACGACGACGGATACAGTTTTGATCTTATAAGAACCTATGACAACACCGTACGCCACACAAGTTTTGCAGACAGATACACTGCTTCCGTAAAGTCCACAGAAACAACCGCTCCCGCAGAAACTGCGCCACTGATAACTGAACAGGCGGCGACGACAGAAACCTCTGCCGCCGATACAGTAACGGAGCCCGCAGTGACCGCTCCGGCAGTTTCAGAAAACGAGACAACAGCCGCATCTTCTGATGTGCAAACTTCAGAAAGCAAAAAAGAAACCGAAGCAGTATCTTCCCAAAACAGAAGTCCTCTTCCGGAAACAGGCCGAAACTCTCCCGCAGTCCCGGCACTTACAGGCAGCGCACTTATACTTCTTTTCCTCGGCGCATCAGCCGTGAAGAAAAGCGGGAAGAAATGATTTGGTCTTCTGAACAAAATATGTACTTTGCTTCATACTAATCTGTCCGAACCAAATGGCTGCATATGGAAATATGCAGCCATTTTTCTATAGCATCATCCGGCTCGCAAGAGACGGATGATACCGAGGGCGAGGCGACCGCCCAGCATTGTGCAGCCAAGCCATTACAGTAAATAATTTTCATTGTATAACTACGCCGGATATGTTATACTAAAAAAGAAGAATGAGCGAAGTCTTCCAGTCTGTTATCAACGATTGCAGCAAGTTCGTTCTGACGTCGATCAACAAAGCTTTCGGCAAAAGATACATCATACAGAAAGGGTGAGAATTATACTAAAAACAAAACCTTACTATGCTCCTCAGAATGGTTGGAGCAGTGACGATTATTACAGTCTGCACAGGTATCTGCACAGGCTTGTTACTCACGCTGACCGCAAAAAGGACGAGATTGAACAGCTCGATGTACAACAAATGTCCGATAAGACCAGGGTTCTGCTGTACTGTATCATCAGCTATTATCACCTTGAAAAGCTGTTTGAGCTTTCTAACTTGCAGAAACTTACAGAATGCCAGCCGCTTTCAGAACCTCTTGTTCTGAGCAATCACGGGCTGAAAGAAGAAAATGTTTACTATAAAATGAATGTGATGTTCTGAGGTGGCAATGATTGGAATTGAATGTACGCTTGATGATTTCAAGGACGCACTTGAAGCACTAAATGAAAAGTTGAAAGCTCATCATATCACCATTGAGATCAGGGCTATCGGTGGTTTTGCGATGCTTTATAACAAGCTCCGAACCGGCGGCTATACAATGGATGTAGATACAGCAACAAAGGATATGACAGAAGGAGTCCAGGCACTTATCCGTGAGATTGCAGAGGAAAAGGGACTTGACGAAGACTGGATCAACAACGATTCATACGGTCTGCCTGAGGTAATGGATATTATCGGCAAGTTGGAATGGATAATAGATGACAGCTATTCAAATATCATGCTGTATATCGCAAAAATAGAAAGTCTGCTTCTGCTTAAAGTCCGCGCTGTTCACTTTGCAGGCTTAGTGTTAGCGCCCACCTATCCTGTCATCCAAAAGTGAATGTATTTTGTCAGGGCAGGGACAGTATTTTGTCAACTGAATTGGAAAAACAAACTGACACCCCCAGCACGGAGGTGTCAATTTCAATCTAGAGAGCTATGCTCTCGGCAAAATCCCACATGGCGCTCAGGTCGCTCCCCAGCGTTGCCCTATCCTCCATTGTGGGCAAAAGCCCGTTAATCAAGTTGAACCGCAACATCAGATAATCAGTGACCGGCTCCGGTTACTTCGTTTTCAAGTACAATATCTACAGATTTGCTGTCGATACAGGTCTGTTTCATCTGTGCACCATAGATAAGTGACTGACTGCAGGCACGGTTTACGAGTCGTGGATTTCCGCCTGAAAAAGTAAAAATAGATTTCATTGCATCTTCAGTGAAGACAGGATTTTCCTGTCCGGCATAATGAAGCTGTGATTCAATGTACTGCTTGGTTTCTGAAAAATCCATAGGAGTAAGAAAGCATTCAACATCTACTCTTTCAAGAATGGCTCTGTATGCGGAAAGACGGAGTTTGTCCCAGAGTTCAGTCTGACCCGAAAGTATTAGTGCCATTGGATTTTCGGAATCCATTTTGTAATTCAGAAGAAAGCGGGCCTCTTCAAGCATTTCTTTTGGCAACAGATGTGCTTCGTCAAGAATCACGACCACTTTACGTTTCTGCATATTCCTCATTATTTCAATCTGCTTATGCAAAGCGTTTCTCGCTGCATTGCGATGAAATTCGGATTTGCATCCGAGCTGGTTCAGGAGATAGTTGTAGAAGCTTCGCGGAGTCAGTTTTGAATCAGAAACGTACAGAACCATGTACTCTGATTCAGGAAGTTCATCCTTTAAACGACGAAGTGTACTTGTCTTGCCGGTACCTGGTTCACCAATCAGCAGTGCGAATGACTGTTTCTGTGCAGTGATGATCAGACGACTGAAAACTTCAGTATTCTGATGTGTTCTGTGCAGCTGATCAGATGGAATACCGCGCGTAAACGGTGTATGCTGCATACCATAAAACATTTCAAACATTTTCAGCACCCTCCAATACCTGTGAATACGAAATAATAGCTCGACGTTCCTTTTCCCCGGCGCTCTTTGTAACAGCATCAAGAAGTCTTGAAGAATCCGCTGGGATACTTTCAATTTCAGCACGTTTCGGTTTTTTAGCAACGTGTGTACCTACCTTAGCCGGTTCAGCGTAAAACGGTTCATGATTCTTTGCTTCAATCCTTACACGTGCAATATTCTGAGGATCATAAACAACATCCACCTGCTGTCCGGCATAAAGAACGCCAACATCATAATCTTTACCCATGAAGCTGATACATCCTGACTTGTTAACTTTACGGGTTTCACAGTGCAGGAAAGCAGTTGAGAGTATTGCATCATCCGGATAGCGTAATGGCATGGAATCGCATTTGAATGCCTGTTCCGGGGTTATTCCGAGTGCACTGTGTATTTTACTGTGGTAACATTCAGAGAGCCAGGCGTTAAACAGTCTGTTCAGTTCTTCTATGCTGTCAGGACGGTTCAGGTTTACCTCTTCAATGAACGAGTCAACGGTATGGTTGAAGCGTTCCTGTTTTCCTTTACCCTGAGGATTACGCGGTTTAGCATACAGCAGTTTAATACTCAGAAGACTGCATGCACGCTTCATCCATTGGGTACGATACTGTGAACCGTTGTCGAAGTAGATACGACGGGGAAGTCCAAATTTCTGAATGCCTTTCTTCAGTGTATCCTCAACAATGCTCTGCTCCATATCTCCATAAAACTCAGCATGAACAATGTAACGTGTTGCATCGTCAATCAGACACGACATGTACGTTGGCTGCGGCTTTCCGTCGATAGTCAGCGTTGGTCCGTATTTCAGGTCTCCCTGCCACAAGTCACAGCGATGAACTCTGGCAAAACGCTGTGAACCGTATCCATGATCCTGATAGGTCTTCATCATCTGAGATGAATAACCCGCCCTTGATAGTGCACGCTGAAGCGTCGTTCGTTTCAGCATGCCAACTTCGACCTTGTTTTCAAGTTCAAGTATCTGGATGATGGTAGGGACGCTTCGTGACGGAACTTCACGGCGCAGACGGATTGCCTCTTCCAGGATCTCCTTAGTGATCACGGTATTCTGTTCCGGTACTTTCCCTTTGGGTTTTAATCCGTCGATTCCATTTCCGTTATACGCATCCACATAGCGCTGGAGTGTTCTTGTTGATACTTCAAACGTATCAGCTAATTCCCAGCGCTTGCCGTAATACTCATCCTGAGACAGAGTGGTATCAAGCAGTGGCGCTATCATGATCACACGCTGTTCAGCTATCTCTTTTGCCAGTTTCTGATTTTTCATGTCCATAGAGGTACCTCCTTGTAGTTGATATCTCTATCATAGTACAGGTCAGACTGAAATGACAGGCGAACTAATGAACTTCCATTCATTGGAATTTACGACTATTCTGACAAAATAGGTGAGCGTGTCAAATGTTGATTCAAAACTGCTTCTGACGACCAGTGCAGGATGCTCAATTTTAAGTCTTCTGACAGTCGCAGAACCAAAATTCAGGAACTTTCTTACCCAGTTTCGGATGCGTATTATCGTGCTGTCATCAACATCATAGTTGTCAAGACCATCATATATTTCAGCTATTATTTCAGTACTGAGATGTTTGTAAGGAGCAACGTAATCCGGAAGCTCGCGGTGATAACGGTCCGCATTCCGGGCAGTAGAAAACTCTGAGAGACAGAGTGATTCGCTCTTCGCCGGATACGCGCAGATACCGTCTGCACCTTCCGTGTGACTTCATTGGTTTGCCGCAAATTGGACAAACAGGTGAATTTGTTCCTGTAATTTCGACGATTCCGTCCTTGACTTTTTCACGAAAAAATGATATACTTTTCATTGTTGAGGGACGATAGCTGTGTCATAATTGCGAGTTATGACGATCAAAACAGCTATCGTTTATTCCTTTCTAAAGGTTAATACAATTATTATATCATTTTTATAGATAAAAACACAGACGGCATCATCCCGAAATTCGAATCGGAACGATGCCGTTTTCTATTATTTGTTACCGCGTGCCCGAAGGATGGGTTTATCGCGTTGGTTTTCCCGTGAGCATTCCGTGTCTGGGCCGCAGTTGCAGGACTGACTTTCCAGAATCTTGTACATTTCCCTTGACAGAACTGTTGCCTGCGTGACAAGATACAGTGCCTATTGGACGACATTATGGGTGGTCGGTAACACTTAGTTCCGAGAATCACAGACCAGACCGATGTTCTTGATATTCTCGCTTTCCTTGGTATCCATACCATAGAAGAAGTCAAACAGAATCCACTGACGAAAGGCTTTGAGAAGAAGTATCCAAGGTGCTTTGCGTTTTTAAAGGAAACAGGTAAATGGTAATATAAACTATGAAAAAAGGATATGCTTTCGTTTTACAAAAAGCATATCCTTTTCTTTTGTTTAAGCAACTATACCTTACGTGTTCCTTGCATAGCTGATTCACGAGAGATCAGAGTCTATTGAATTCATCAGTAAACTCACGGTGCTTTCCGACGAAGCGGTACGCAGGACGGATTATTTTTCCGTTGTTTATCAGTTCCTCGAGGCGGTGAGCACTCCATCCTGAAATTCTTGAAACCGCAAAGATAGGAGTGAAGAGTTCACGCGGAATGCCCAGCATTGAATATACAAGTCCGCTGTAGAAATCGACGTTTGCACAGACAGGCTTGAAAAGCTTTCTTTTCTGAGCGATGCAGTCTTTGCCGATCTTTTCAACGCGGTCATAAAGCTCAAATTCCTTCTCAAGTCCCTTTTCTGCAGCCAGCTGCCCTGCAAGATTCTTAAGAATTATCTCACGCGGGTCGGAAACAGTATAGACTGCATGTCCAAGACCGTAGATAAGTCCTTTTCCGTCAAAGCTTTCACCGTCAAGTATGCTGTTGAGATAATCTCTGATCTGTTCATCGTTTTCGGTATCTGCAACGTTTTTCTTTATGTCATCGAACATTTCAAGTACCTTGAGATTGGCTCCGCCGTGACGCGGTCCCTTGAGTGATGAGATTGATGCTGCGGTCGCGGAATAAGTGTCAGTACCTGATGATGTAACAACATGATTTGTAAATGTTGAATTGTTTCCGCCGCCGTGTTCTGCGTGAAGCACAAGGGCAGTATCGAGTACCCTTGCTTCAAGGTCTGTAAAGTATCCGTCATCACGAAGCATGTACAGAATATTTTCCGCTATCGAATATCTTTTTTTCGGAGTGCGGATAAGCAGGCTTCTGCCCAGTTCCATGTGCTGATAAGCGTAGTATGCGTAAACAGCCATAAGCGGCATCTTGCAGATGAGCTGAAGTGACTGTCTTAATACATCCGCGATCTCAACTGAATCCGGATTGGTGTCGTAGGAATAAAGTGTGATGACACTTTTCTGAAGAGCGTTCATAATATTTGCCGGAGGTGCCTTGAGTATCGTGTCACGCACGAACTGGCCTGTAAGCTCTTCGAGACTGCTCATTATTGCAAGAAAGCTTTCGAACTGCTTCGGATCCGGCAGTTCACCGAAAAGCAGAAGATAAGTAATTTCCTCGAAAAGAAATCTTTTGCTTTCAGTATTTTTCAGAAGATCGCACACATTGTATCCCTGATAGTAGAGTTTTCCTTCAGCAGGGTATTTTTCTCCGTTCACAGTTTCGTACGCGCAGACATCGCTTATCTCCGTAAGTCCCGTAAGCACACCCTTCCCGTCAGAATCACGAAGTCCGCGCTTGACATCGTATATTCTGTAGTATTCAGGGTCAAATTCACGTGAAACGGCACAGCACTTTACAAGTTCATCGAATTCAGCATTCAGCTTTTCTGTCATTTCCATCATTGAGTAGTTCATAGTTTCAGGCCCTCATAATTTCCGGTTCAACATAATGAAATATATATAAAATTATTATATCATACTCACGAGTGGTTTTCAAGTATATTCTTAACGGTGCTGTTTACCGCTGAAGGATCTGCCCTGCCTTTCAGTTCTTTCATTACCCTGCCGACGAAAAAGCCGAAGACCTTTGTTTCACCGTTTCTGTACTGCTCAAAAGGCTTTGGATTATCCGCTATTATTTTCTTCACGGTCTCTGCTATCAGCTCTTCGTCGTCAAGAGTTCCAAGGCCGTTTTCCTCAGTAAACCTGCGGATGTCAAAACTGCCGTCGCTTTTAAGCATCGCACGGAAAACCTTTTTTCCGGCTTCACGCTTAAGCTCACCGGACACTACAAGTCCGGCAAATTCCGCAAACTTTTCAGGAGACAGATTTATATCTTCCGGATCAGTACCGGTCTCGTTGATAAACGAAAGCAGTCCGCCTGTAAACCAGAATCGCACTTCTCCCGGTGCTCCGCAAAGACTGACAGTGTTTTCAAAAAGATCGGCAAGATTCTTTGAAGCGGTGATAAGTGCCGCATCTTCCTCAGACAGAGACATCTCACGGACAAGACGTTCCGCCCTTTCATCTGCAAATTCGGGAATAAGATCCCTGCAGCGTCTGATCTCCTCATCGCTTATATGAAAAGCGGGCAGATCTGGTTCAGGGAAGTAGCGGTAGTCCTTGGCCTCCTCCTTGGAACGCATTGCGAAGGAACGCCCTGATGCGTTATCCCAGCGGCGTGTTTCCTGAATGATCGTTCCGCCGTTTTCCACGACCTTTATCTGTCTTGCCGATTCGTATGCTATCGCTCTTTCTATCGCACGGAAGGAATTGATGTTTTTCATCTCGGTACGGGTGCCGAATTCTTCGCTTCCTTCAGGACGAACGGAAAGATTGACATCAGCACGCATCGACCCTTCCTCCATTTTGCAGTCGGATATTCCGAGATACTTAAAAACTGACCTTAAGCGGTACAGAAAGGCATTCACTTCTTCAGCGTTCCTGAAATCAGGTTCAGTTACTATCTCAACGAGCGGAACACCGCATCTGTTGTAATCGAGGAAAGCTGTTTTACCGTCCGGGCTGTGAACGATCTTGCCTGCATCCTCTTCCATGTGCATCTCGTGAATGCGTATGACTTTTTTGTTCCCGTCAGCTGTTTTTATCTCAGTATGTCCGTTCACGGCAACGGGCGCATAAAGCTGCGAAATCTGGTATGCCTTCGGCAGATCCGGATAGAAATAATTCTTGCGGTCAAAGCGAAAATCGCGCGTGATCCCGCATCCGAGGGCAAGGCCTGCCTTTACGGCAAATTCAAGGACCTTCCTGTTGAACACAGGCAGAGTTCCCGGCATTCCGGTGCACACCGGACAGCAGTGCGTGTTCGGCTCACCGCCGAACTCAGTTGTGCACGAGCAGAAAAGCTTGCTCTTCGATGCAAGTTCAACATGGACTTCAAGTCCTATCACTGTTTCGTATTTCATAGCTTTCCTCACCTCACTTTCCTAATGTACGCTTTTCATCCGGAAGTTTCCCGCCGGCCGGAACATGACTTTGTACTGTGACGCTGTCCCGGTACGCAGACAGGCTGCTTCCGCGCATGTGCCAGTCCGTGCGGATCTGAAATGCATGCGCTGCATTCAGCACGAGTCCGTCATCTGCCGCACGTCCGGTAAACTGAGCGCCTACCGGCATGCCGTTTTCGTCAGTTCCGCACGGAAACGACACCGAAGGCAGTCCCGCAAGATTTGCAAAAACGGTAAAAACATCGGAACAGTACACCGAAACCGGATCTGCCGCTCCGCTTCCGATAAGAGGAGCTGTTCCCGGTGCGGTCGGCGTCAGCAGAAGGTCTGTACCGGTAAATATTCTGTCGAGTTCACTTCTGACTGCATTTCTGATCTTCATCGCTTTCAGATAGTATTCATCATAGTATCCGCCTGAAAGAATGGTGGTTCCGAGGAGTATCCTTTTCTTTACCTCGGTACCGAATCCTTCACTTCGCGAACGGCAGTAAAGGTCGTTAAGGTCTTCGGGGTTTTCTGCACGGTATCCGTATTTTATACCGTCAAATCTTGCGAGGTTCGAACTTGCTTCAGCCATGGCGATGGTGTAGTATGCGGAAAAAGCCTGCTTTAAATACGGGAAGCTCACTTCTTTCACCCGAGCTCCCGCCTTATCCAGTTCCTCTGCTGCATCCAGAACTTTCTGCGCCGTTCCGGCATCTGCCATCCCCGCTTCAAAGATTTCCTTCAGCACACCGATCCTCAGTCCCTTTACATCGCCTGTAAGGCCGGAAAGAAGCGAAGACGAAAACATACTTCGTGATGTGCTGTCACGTTCATCGGCACCGCAGATGACGTCGGTTACAGCTGCACAGTCCTCTGCAGTGCGGCAGACCGGACCGATCTGATCAAAGGATGAGGCGTAGGCGATAAGTCCGTACCGCGACACAGCTCCGTAAGTCGGTTTGAACCCCGTAACTCCGCAGTACGCTGAGGGCTGTCTTACTGAACCTCCGGTATCTGATCCGAGTGCCGCAGGTATGATGTCTGCTGCAACGGCAGCAGCGCATCCGCCGGATGAACCGCCTGCGGATCTTTCCGTGCCATGCGGATTCCGTACAGGTCCGAAATATGATGTTTCCGACAGGCTTCCCATTGCAAACTCATCCATGTTGAGCTTGCCGATGATGACTGCCCCTGCATTTTCAAGCTTTTCCACAGCCGCTGCACTGTAAAACGGAACAAAGTTTTCAAGCATTTTTGAAGCACATGTAGTGCGTATTCCTTCCGTACAGATATTGTCCTTTACCGCCACAGGCACACCTGCAAGCGGAGAAGTCAGCGTTCCGTCATCAATACGCTTCTGTACATCCGCCGCCCTCATCAGAGCTTTTTCCCGGCAGATGGTTATGAAAGCATTTATTCTGCCGTTTTCCCTTTCGGCTGCATCAAGTGCCGTTGAAACCGCCTCCGTAACTGAGAGCTTTCCGGAACGGATGAGCCTTCCCGTTTCAAGAGCTGTCATTACTCGTCCCCTCCCTTGTCAAATGTATCGGGAGCACAGAAATATTCCTCAGTGTGTTCCGGTGCGTTTTGTAATATTTTATCCCGTTCAGCCGACGGCTTAACTTCATCTTCACGCGGTTCAGACACCGGCTGTGCCGCTTCTGAACCGGTTTCAGGAATATCACCGATATCCAGATTTCCGATGATCTCCGCCAGTTTTCCAAGTTCAGTCACCATTTTCTCAGTCTCATCTTCAGTAAGAATCAGCTTGCTCAGTTCCGCTGCACGCAGAACTGTATTGCGGTCTGTTTTCATATATTTCAAAGCTTTCTGTATTTTCAGCCTATCTGTAAATACAGAAACTTATCCTCCGTTTCCATGTTTGTGCGGCCACTGAAACTTCCGGTCATCTTCCCGCTCCGTAAAACACACCGGTATCTCCGTTCTGATCAGTGTTCCAGTAACTATTATACACTGTGGCTCCCCTCTCTGTAAACAGGAAACTGCAGACGACTCCGTACTCTACAAGGCGGCCGATGTAGGAAACTCATATGACTGCACCTTCCAATCATCAATGAAGCTCAACAATTTTGAAGTAAAATTCGGAAAGGATGACGAGCTCAGACACATTGCCGATCTGAAGGATGCTATCAACAAGGTGACTTCAACCAACTACAAATTCATCGAAGATTTAATAGATGTTCCGAGCTGGCTCATAGCCGATTTCATGATAAAGAGAAATGAGTACATCCATTCAAAGCTCGGATTCTGATACATAAACGACAAATCAGCATAACCCGCAGGCGTTTTGATATAATCCCCTTAGAGTAAACACTCGAAATAACGAAAATCGTGTATACACTAAGGGGGTTATTTTTTACGCAGGCTGGTTATGCTGATCTTTTTAAATCCGAAATCAGATTTCACCGTATATCCGTGTTTTCTTAATCTATGACTTTAACACTGAAACTGCAGCGTGTATGCGCCTGATCATCAAATGTTACGCTTACACTGCCGCTGCCTTTTTCAATTATCCTTCTGAGTGCAGTTGACTTCAGCGTAAATCCGTTTCCGCTCAGTGACATGTATAGTTTGGATGTGAAATCCTGGTTTCCGAATTTTACTGAAGAAATGTTCTTTGCTGCCTTCGGTCCTATACCATAGCTGAACGGTATTTTGATCTCCTGTGTGTCTGCCGTGATCTCAAAATGTGTTTCTTCAAGATAAGGTGTCGAACCGTCGTCAAGAGTGATCTGTGCAGATGTTTTGTCCGGATCATCGAACACGAAGCTTAATACGCCTCCGCCGAGGTCTCTTGCATATTCCGAAAATTCCTTGCTCAGAACGATCTCGTTATCCGTAAAGTCCATGTACGAACCTGCTCCGAGGATCTGGAACTTTTCACCTGAAGGTGTGGTAAGCTCAGCAGATGTAAATCCCGTCGCTGCTGCATCGTATAATCCGAGACTGTATGGCACACGTATTTCAGCATTACGTGCTACAGTATAGTTTCCTTCATTTACATACGGTTTCGCCGATACGGCAAATCCAACATTCCAGACTATCGATGTTGAAGGAAAATCGTACTTTGCATCCGGATCCCACTCGCAGTCGCCGTTGCATTCACCTGTCAGACGAAGAGAAAATGTCTTGAAATTCACATCGGCATTTTTCATTTCCTCATCGGTCATCATTCTGTAGCTGTACTTTTTCTCGCCGTTCACATCTTCACACACGTATTTGTATGCTTCCGGACATCCGCCGACCGATGCCGTTATAACTTTTTCACGCTGTGAAAGTACGGTCTCTGAACCGTCATCGCTTCTGATCACTGAAAGGCAGACAGCCGGCTTTCCGTCTGCGCTCCAGTCACGGCTTCCGGCAAGCATAACAGGATTTTTCGCATCCTGCTCATAGTAAGCCGACACTCTTGCAACCACTGTTACAGAAGCCGAACTCTTGTTGATAACCGTAAGCGGATCACTCGTTCCTGAATAACTTTTCTTTCCGCTGTCAGAAGCGGTACCGTTGCAGAAATACACATTGGCATTATCGGCATAAACGCTGTCCGGATGCTTTTCTGCATTCGTTTTGCGTATAAGTCCCTGCGGATCAGCGACATAATCAAGAGTATCGTTCTGCACCGGCAGTGTCACCTGAAATACCTTTGTGCTGACAAGCCCCTCAATATCACCTTTCCCCGTGTTAACTGATGATGCCTGATCCTGCGGGATCTCCTCAATTGTAAGATTTACATCATCCTTATTGTTCTCACCGGCACCGCTTCGTGCTGCTTCAATGAAAGTATCTGCAGTACCGTCCTCATTTTCGTCTGTACCCTGTTCGTTCTCTTCCCTGATATCAGCATTTTCATCTTCCCGGACTTCACCTTCAGACTCACCGTCCTGATCCTCCGCCGCATTCTCTGCAGTTTCCGGTTCCTCCGTGTCCTCTGATACCTGATCTTCAGCCACCGCCGAAGCTGGTTCTCCGGCAGAAGCAATCTCATCCGCCGAAACAAGTGCGCACGTCATATTTGCCGCAAGCATTGACGATGCGATCAGAAATGCTGATAAACGCTTAATGTCATCCATGACTATACCTCCGTTTAGCTTTCCAATGAATTTATATTTACTTCCCTGAAACGCCAGGGAGCATCGCTCCGTTTCCCGCCTGAACAAGCGGAATTTTCAGCGTTTCCTTTTATATGTAAACTGTTTCTTTACGTGTACATCCGTATGCACGCAGCGAATCAGTTTCCACCGACAATTATCTTCACTGCCATCTGCAGTGTGCCAACACTCTCCTTTTCATCCTTTGAAAGAAGCGTATAGGTAAGAACAGCCTTGTATGTACCGGCCTTAAGTTCCCTGTCAAGCGTTATATTTTCAAGGTGACTTCCAGGCGGCAGAACCGGTGAGGTGTATACCGGTTCGCTGTATCCGTTTATTTTCACATCGAAATACACGCTGTTGATATTGGAAAGAGGATTTTCAACAAAAGCATCCTCAGAATAAGCTTTTCCGTTCCGGAAAGTCCACTCCGAATTCATTTTAACGTCGTAGCTGGATGCAGCATTCACCTCAGCCTCAGAAGCCGACGGCACCACCGCAGGATCAGCAAGTACAACATAGTTTCGTTTCACATTCTTTTCCGGCACATCAGACTCTGTCCCGCCTGCAAACAGCCGGAACCCGGCATAGCACCCGAACCCCAGAGTCAGAACAATTAAGATCACAAACAAGACCTTCACTGCAGCCGAACCTGTTTTTCCCATAACCTGATTACCCCTTTACAAAAACAAAAAATGCATCACATGGAGAAACACCTGTCCCATATGACACACCTGTAAAATCTGTATTCCCCCATATTTTTCATCCCTATGCATCAATTATACCATAAACAGCGAGGTAAATCAAGGGTTTTTATACGGTTTGACCGCTGCTTTTATGAATCGTGATACTAATCTTGAATCGATTTATAAAAAATGATATAATATCAATCGATACACATATGTTAAATCATATCGGGCAAATACGCTGAATAATAAAATTGGAGGAAACCTGTTTGAGTAATAAAAAAGATCATATCAATATTCGCTCCAGTGCAGCTGAATATCTGACTTACGCTGCATCTGCCGGTAATCAGCAGGACAGCATTGAAATGCGATATGAAGATGAAAATATATGGCTTACACAAAAAATGATGGCTGCATTGTATGATGTAAGTGTGGCTGCGATCAACCAACATATAAAAAGAATTTATGAGGATTCAGAACTTGAAGCGGAATCAACTATTAAGAAATACTTAATAGTTCAAAATGAAGGTTCACGTCAGGTAAACAGAGAAGTGGCTCATTACAACCTTCAGATGATCATTGCAGTCGGCTTTAAAGTAAATAACGAGCGGGCTGTACAGTTTCGTAAATGGGCAAACAGCATTGTGAAGGATTATACAATCAAAGGCTGGGTTATCGACGATGAACGCCTGAAAAACGGCGGATCCGTACTCACAAAAGAATATTTCGACCGGCTGCTGGAGCAGATTCGGGAAATCAGGTTGTCCGAACGCAGATTCTATCAAAAGATAACAGATATATATGCTACAGCACTTGATTACGACCGTACATCGAAAACGACGAAGCAGTTCTTTGCAAAGGTACAGAATAAGATGCATTATGCTGTGCACGGACATACTGCAGCAGAACTGATATATGAAAGAGCTGATGCTGCTAAGCCGAATATGGGACTGACTACATGGGAAGCAGCGCCAAATGGTAAAATTGTAAAAAGTGATGTCAGTGTTGCAAAAAATTATCTTACTGAAAAAGAAATGCGTTCACTGGAACGTATAGTTTCTGCGTACCTGGATCTGGCGGAAGACCGCGCGGAACGTCATATTCCGATGACAATGGAAGACTGGTCTAAAAGGCTTGATTTATTCCTTATGGCAGATGACAGAGAGATCCTTAAAGATGCAGGAAAAATCACAGCAGAGATAGCTAAAGCAAAGGCTGAGACAGAATTTGAAAAATACCGCGTAATTCAGGACCGATTGTTCGTGTCTGACTTTGACCGATATCTGCAGGAACTGGAGGAAAATGCAAAGGAATAACTGGTAAGTCGCGAAAGATGCTGGCGTGACTGTCGGTGAGTTTAAAGAGAAAGCGGGAATAGAATAAATTATACCACGATTTAAATTACTAAAGCACAGTGCTTTTTAAACAGCGGCCGGAATTGGTAATACGCCTTTTCCGGTCGCTGTTTTTATTTTTTCATAATAATTTAGATTTGTTTACAGTTTTATCCCTGCCCGAACAGCAAACTCCTGAACAGTCATTTGTGCTCTCTGAGCAGCAACATCTAAAGGTAAGAAGCCGTCCCTTACTAAATCAGCAAGAGTACTGACCCTTTCATCAAGCCTTTCTGAATTAACAACTGTTTTCCAGTCTATCTGCGCATCCTGTCGCATACGGATCATTTCACGTTCTGTTGGATTTGACATAATTAACTGCATAGTCTTAGCCGCCTCCTTCACTCCGGAATTATCAATATCGTTTACTTCTTCCCAGGAACTTGCACGAAACGCTTTTGCCTACTCAACAGGTACCTGTTTTTTTCAGATTACTTGATACATGAATTTACAACCGTCATCATAGCGTTCCGTCATACAATCAGGCCCTGCTTTCTCAGGTTTTCTGCTGCTTTTTGCTTTGCTGCATCAGCATCGAATTTAGTTGGAGGAGTTGTGACTATCTGTACATATGCACGAAAGCCTTCCTTCCCCTGAAAAATAGGTACTATCGGCTTACTGTAATCTCTTACAGCCAGGTTTAAATTAGCTTCGCCCATATTCACACCGTCCTTCCCCATTATTAACAATATTCGGATACTATATACACTTGTTAATTTAAGAATACCACAATTCACCGATTATTTCAAGTGTTCGGTTTCATTTCTATTGTCTAACTCCTCAAAAAATGATATAATAACTATAGAAGCAGACTTCTAAGGAAAGGGTGATTTTATGAGTACAAAGGAAATGGCTTGTTCAATGATCAATACTTGCAACCTTGACGATGAAGCTATGAGAAGTGTTATGAGATATATTCAGTTTCTTGTCAATGAATCAGAAAAGCAGACAGCGGCAGTTCAGCTCCTTAACGAGTTGGCCGAAGGCGAAAAGTCTGCTGCTGAACAGGGCTGGCTTTCACCAGAAGATGTTGAACGGGAGTTAGGGCTATTATGAAGCTTGTTATCGCACCTTCTGCAAAAGACGATTTAAAAGAGATAAAAGAATACATTTCAGTAGAACTTTCTAATCCAATTGCAGCAACGAATGTTGTAAAACGAATTATAAACAGTTATAAAGCTTTAAAAGATATACCTGAAATCGGTATCCCGCTCGACCGTAAGATAAACGTTGAAACATCTTTCCGATTTATTATCAGCGGCAATTATCTTGTCTTCTATAAGATCAGCAATGATGCGGTTGAGATTCATCGTATTCTGTATAAAGGCAGAAATTATATCCGTGTTCTTTTTCCGGAAGAGTATAATGATATTCGCGAAAATTTCGAATGACTACTTGAGTGATTTCTCACTGAATTGAAACGATAACCAATGATATCATCACTACTCTTGATTTGCACAAAAAGTATAAAAGAGTAACGAGTGAAGAATACAGACTCATACTGGAAATAACCCGTAAAATCAAAGAGCATATTTACAACAATATAGATGATTAGAGCGTCAAAACAGCGATTTTGACTTTTCAAAATTCCAATAGAATCTTGAAAATTTAATATTATTACAAATTATGGATATATCGAAACGTAAATCTCAATATTTAGTAGCTTTCCTTACTCATTTTTCAGGCTATTACCGCATTTTGGGCGCGGCATGCCGAGCCTTGCATGAATTTGCAAAACTTCTGGATGTTCATAGCAGTTACTTTTGCTCCAAAGAATAATTTCTTTCGAATCATACCTCTTGCCGGTATTTTGTCAACATGATATTTTCTTCGAAGAATGGATGGAAGTGATTCAACACCATTTCGGAATTTAGTTAAGTCACTAAATTCTTTTGTAGAACGTTTTCTCTGTTGCTGAGCTCTGTTTTTACTTTTTAATGAGACTGTTTTCTTACAAACCTTTACTCTCAAGTTAGGTTTACATTCATTAAAGTGTGGACAGTTTTCGCACTTTTCTTTATCGAAGGATGCTACGCACTGCCCTGTCTTTTTATTGTAGCTGCAGCTTATTGGTTCATGTCCTCCGGGACACTTTAAGATCTGTGTTCCGTCTTCACTGAATTCAAAATCAGCATTGATATCTGGTGTTTCTTTACCAGTAAGATTAGTGTTTACAATTTCAATGTTTTTTGATTTTGCTAATGCTTCATCAGCTGTATATGCACCGTCAGCTACTATTACTGTGCGGTCGTCTTCCGGCTGAGAATTCATTCTTTCCATTGCATCATTGATGAATTTCTTATCGCTGTAATTGTTTGTTTCAAACTGAAAATCAGTTACAAGCGTATCACCGTTTTCATTTGATGATTCTACTAAATTGGCAACGTATCCTATATGATTTTTACCTGCTTTATG
This sequence comes from Ruminococcus sp. HUN007, assembly GCF_000712055.1. NCBI lineage: Bacteria > Bacillati > Bacillota > Clostridia > Eubacteriales > Oscillospiraceae > Ruminococcus > Ruminococcus sp. HUN007. Next base: position 1,135,739 of record NZ_JOOA01000002.1, read on the forward strand.
GCGAAATGTTGCTTCCGGATCCGCAGGATTCTGAAGTATTGAAGAATCCATACTTGAATCGTCTGCATCTTTAAGCTGACGGATTCCGTTAGGATATATGTTAGTCTGCTCATTGAGAAAGCGTACCAGCAATTTATATGCACTGCTGTCTTCAATATCTTCATCACACAGGTTCATCAGAATTTTTGCATCTTCAAGAATAGTTACAATCTTGCTATCAACAGATTCACTACGATTATGATATACTACTTTATTTCTGTCATCTACATCAGCATAATGCATGTATTCCGAAGGCACTTCTGCATTACTGCGTTTCATCTCTTTTACAAGGTTTGAAACACATGTATAAAGCAGTTCGAGACGCGACATTTTCTTCACATTTGCAGATATCATCATGCTATCCATACGTTTAAGATGATGATCTATTCCCATAACAAGCGCCATAACATCTGTTATTTCTTTTTCCGTATTTTGTATGAGATCTATTCCTGTTTCAATTTCATACATTGCTAATCTTTCACGAAATCTTCCAAGACTTCTGTCACTAAGGGGCTGTTCATCAAATGATGTTGTGTGAAGTGCATACTGATATCTTATGTCAAACAGCAATGATTCAAGAAATTCATCATCGGACTGTCCTGTTAGCTGCTGAATGAATATTGCGCCTACGAGAACGTTTACCGGAGTATTTGGACGCGATAATTTTTCGCTGTAAAGAACCGCATACGGTGTTTCATCTATTGCAGGAAATACTTTTTCAGCAAATACTTTTGCCCATGATTTTTCTAAAAATCTGCGTTCTCTTTCTGTTAAATTCAGCGTGGAATCGAACATTGACATTTGTTCATTCCTTAAATCGTTTGCTACGAATGACATTTCTTTTTCCTCCGAAATTTGATACTTCTATTGTACCATATTTCGCGTTTTCATTTGTTGTAATAATATTAAATTTTCAAGATGCTTTTGTTGGCTCAGATTGGTCTTACCCTTTTGACGCCCGAATCATATAGATGATATTAATCAAAAGGCGTTAATCGTATGTTAAATGAAAGAATTATACTTTATACTGAGGAGGCAGAAGCTAAGGGCATAGAAGAAGGACAGGCACTTGCTTTTGCAATTCTCCAGACAATCATCTCACTCAAAGACGAAAGTGAATCTGATATTATTGCGGCTCTTACTGAACAGTATGATCTGAAAGAAAATGAAGCGAAAAAATATATTGATAAGTTCAACATGATAAGTACTTGCAGGATCAAATAAAAATATTTTCTCAGCCGGATGGCACGGGTTAAAGCTTGTGTCATCCGGCTTCCCGATTTAAATCGATAAAGTGTTTTGACTTCTAAACAGCAACTGGTTAAATGCCTTTTCCAGTCGCTGTTTTTTTATTATAATAATTTAGATTCGTTTACAGTTTTATCCCCGCACGAACAGCAAACTCCTGAGCAGTCATTTTCGCCCTCTCGGCTGCAACATCAATCGTTAAAAGGCCGTCTCTTACTAAATCAGCAAGAGTACTGATCCTTTCATCAAGCCTTTCTGAATTAACAACTGTTTTCCAGTCTATCTGCGCATCCTGTCGCATACGGATCATTTCACGTTCTGTTGGATTTGACATAATTAACTGCATAGTCTTAGCCGCCTCCTTAACACCAGAATTATCAATATCGTTTACTTCTTCCCAGGAACTTGCACGAAATGCTTTTGCCCACTCAACAAGCCACTGCTTTTTCAGATTTTTTAATCTTTACATATCACCATATCATTGGTAAATTGAAAGCTGATACTATATTTTTTCCAAATAATTCAGCGACACCAATTGCACGTGGATATTCCGCTTAGCGAGTGCACCTGTACCGGAAATTCAGAGCAGGTGATGGCGATGAATTAGAGCACCCTTTTCCGGAGCACTGAGCAAGTGAATCCGGTCAAGAGTGCAGTAGGTAAATCAACTCAGTTAAATTTCAGGATAGTCAATACCATTTTCTTTGAGAAGATTAGTAAGAACTTCAATGTAGTCATAGAGTTTATGAATTTCGATCCAGTTACCATGGCAAAGCTCATCTGCTTCTTCAAGTTCATGACGAGTAATCTGATAGTCTATCCATTTGAGGCATTTATGATTCTTGCTGAACGCACAGTAATCATTCATGTTCTGAATCCTCCTTTGCAGAAGATTTTAAACCATGACGTTCTCTCATGGATACATCTCCTTCTATCATAATTTCATATGAATTATGAACAATACGGTCAATGATAGCTTCGCAAAGGGTTGCATCACATTCATCACCGATACGGGAGTACCAGCCAGAAGGTTCAAACTGTGTACAGAAAATTACGGAACCTTTAATACTGCGGGCTTCGATGATCTCCAGCAATTCTCTTGCCTGACTTGTTGTCAAAGGGGTAAGAAGAAATTCATCAAGTATGAGCAGATCTATCTTCTGATAGTTCTTAATCACCTTAGAGTATGTTCCTTCTCCACGAGCAACTGCAAGTTCATTAAGCAAATCAGGAAGCCTGATGTATCTGACTTTAATAAAATTTCTGCAAGCAGCAATTCCTAAAGCACAGGCAATATATGTTTTTCCATTACCAGAAGCACCTTTTATGATTATGTGGTGACTGTCTGTTATGTACCTGCAAGTTGAAAGTGCAATTATCTCACCTTTGTTGAGGTTTCGGTCAGCGTGGTATTCGATATCTTCAATGCATGCATTGGGATATCTGAATTCAGCGTGGCGGACGAGTTTATCAAGCCTGGTATTTCTTCTTTTTTCCCATTCTTTATCAACTAACATTCCCAATCTGTCTTCAAACGAAAGTCCTTCAAAATGTTCCGGATTTGCGCACTGATTCTCGAAAGCCTCAGCCATTGCAGAAAGGCGAATCTCACGCAGTTTACTGATAGTAGCCTGTTTAACCATTACTTTGCACCTCCATTGTAGTAAGCGGCGCCTCTTGTAATGCCATATGAACTGCTTTCTTTTCTGGATTTAGGCTGTTCAGTTTTTACTGTATCCTGACCATTTTTAAGAATGGTTGTAATATTTTTAAGACTTGGTTTAGGCGTATATGACAAAGCTTTTGCGCATGAGCTTTCCAGTCTGTGCGTCGAATATTTGTCTGCAAGCTTCATAAGCGAAGCACATGCTTTGTAACCTTGTTTTTCTTCTTTATGCATTGTTAAGAATGTCTTAACCACAAGAAGAGTACAGGTACCGATATTTTCGGCCCACTTAATAAAGCTTTCTGAATTGTATTCAAGAAATTTACGATGATTTTCCGGCATATGTTCAGGGATATATACAGGATCTTTTTCATATCGTCTTCGAACGTGTGAAGCTATTCTGTTTCCCTGATAGAACACTTCAACACAGTTTTCAGTTGATCTGATATCGACCTTTTTCCAGATGTACTCATATGGTACTGAATACTTGCAGTTTCCTACAGTGATCAGGTAATCCGGCTGTATCTTTGCTGATGACCATACTGCTGTTTCATATGGTTCATTTGGAAGAGGGATAAGATATTCTTTTTCTTCTTCAAGAAATGCCGATAAACGACTTCCTTTTTTCTTTTGAAAATTTCTTGAATTGAATTCAGCAAGTTTTTCTCTGATAGCATAATTAAGTTCATCAAATGAAAAAAAACTTTCTGTTTCTGAGTGCTGCCAGAATCCAGGTTTCAACGACCTTTACTGAGCCTTCTGCGCTTGGTTTGTCCTTGGGCTTAACAGGACGTGCAGGGATTACAGCTGTTCCGTAATGCTCAGCCATCTCATGATATGAGCGATTCAGTATCAATTCGCTTCTTGTATTCTTGATAACTCCGGTTTTAAGGTTATCCGGAACAAGAATTCTTGTAGAACCACCGAAGAAATTGTAGGCGTGGACGTGCGCTTCTATCCAGTTATGAGATTTCATATCCGGAAATGCTTCAACATAGCTGTACATACTACAGCTCAGAGTAGCTACAAAAACATATGCGGGTACTTCAACTCCAAGTGCTGCATCCATTACAGGAATGGTGTCGCCAACCCAGTCAACCTCAAGGACTTCTCCAGGTTTATGCTTAATACGAAGAGTTGCCTTAGTTGTGACCGCGAAAGAGCGATACTTATCGCAGAACTGTGTTCTCTGGTACGGAATGCTGTGTTCTTGTTCGCATTTTTCACAGTATTCAGCCCAAAGAAGAGTAAGTGTAACTCCAGGCTTTGCAAGTTCATTGTGAATGTGTTCAAAGTCAGGGAGCTTATACCCTTCATTATGTCCACGTTCCGGATAGAACATTCTTTCAATTTTGTGATTTGAAAGATCTTCAGGAAGCGGCCAGGACAGTTCATGCGTTTCAGCAAGCTTAATGACAGCAGCTACTGTATTTCTTGAACTTCCCACGTTAACAGCTATTGCTGCGTTACTGAAATTTTCACTTTTCAGTTTGATGATTTCACGATAATTTACCATGATTATCGTCCTCCATAAAGTATTTATTTACACATTGCAATGTGTATAAATATATTATGGGGACTGCACTGGATTTCCGTCAATACATGCTCTGAATTTTCGTCATTGGCTGCTCTATTTCATCGTCACGGGGTGCTCTAAATTTCCGTCACGAGTGCACTGGGCGACCGGAATATCCAGCACGGATATTTTGAGAACTTCTGCTGGTGATATATGCATCACTATGATTGATAAGCGATTCTATTGTTACAGAGCTCTCCGTAACAATATCAATACAGCAGTCAAAATCCTCATATTTATTTAGTTCATGCATAACTGATTTTACAGATAGTTCTTTATTTGGTAAAGCATCTGGAAAAAACAATACAAGCTGCGAATCCATATTGTGAAACATATTACAGAACTGATTAATAACATAAGCATATGACGAAACAGTTGCGTCATCATCCACTATATATACATATACCTTTCCGTCATCTATAAATTTATCGAAATATGGATTTACTTCTGAACTTTTAATTAGTTCTTCCTTAGCTTCAGGATAGAATCGTTTTATAAATTCTCTTACATCACCATCAAGGTATTCCCTGTTTTTAATCAATTGGTTACTGTCCCAATTCCACCATCTTATTATCTCTAAAGCTTTAATCGTTTCATCATCAAATCTCTTTTTAATTATTTTAGCTGGATTTCCTCCTACTATTGCGTAAGGCGGAACAGTTTTGGTTACAACTGATTTTGACGCAACAACAGCTCCGTCGTGAATTGTAACACCATTCATTATCGTTGCGCCGTTTCCTATCCAGCAATCGTTTCCGATAAGAATTTCTCCTTTACGTAACTTATTATGATTTAATTTATTTTGTGAAAATTCTCTAATCACCCCTTGATAAACAGATTCGTAATCATGATCCATATCAATCAAAAATAATAATTCCTCAGCAATAGATGAATATTTTCCAATTTGTAAATTATAAAGTTTATCATTATATTCAAAATTCAACGCTGTTTCTACCGTTGCATCTACAATATATGAATCTAAACCTATATAAAGTGCAGGAAATAAATCATCATTAACATTTGTAAAAATATAAGTTGACTCTTTTATTTCACAAGGTTCAAAATGAAATTTTATATACATAACTACCTCATTCTTATTTGACTATAAGCTCATAATTACTATTGCATCAAAATATTATTTTAGTATTATATTTAGGTTTATATTTTCTCAATTTTAACAGTAAATTTATCCGCAGTAAGTCGTGCAGCCGTTTCATTCCATTCTTTCTGAACAAATGCAACTGTTCTGTTATTTACTTCATTAATGTATTCTTCCGGTACATTTGTATGATGAACAACTCCCACAACTTCTGACTTGATATCCATACCGGCAAGCTGTTCAAGGAACTGTTCAATAGTTAGATTCAAAGAATATTTTGATGATCGAACCTGTCTGTGTCCTATAACATTCAAGAAAGTATAAATATCATAATTGTTTTTAAGATATACAAACATCTGACCGCCTTTTTTCAGAAGCGAATACACATGTCGGATAATTTTGAACGGCTCAGGATATTCGTTTATATTTTCTCCGATTATGATATAATCAAATACTTCCTGCTTAAAATGGTCTGATGCGTCTGCCGGAGAACATGTGAATACGTTATCTGTACCACAGAACGTCTGAAGATCGATGAAATATTTTCCTTCAGAAGTAATTGCACAGCATGTAGCGTCAAAAATATCATACTGACGAAGATGATTCTTTATTTCAAGTATCGGAGTACCGCACCGTATATCAATACCAAGAATATTACAATTATCTTTATCAACCGGCGGTTTAATCAGCGGAAGAATTTCTGGAATGAAATTATTTACATCATCCCATGCATCTATACCGAAGTATTTTTCACGAAAGTTCTGCCGACCTATTGCAAGATCATTATTTATTTTCTGAGCCTGTTCAATTGTACAATTTCTTTTTTCGTGATCATGGTGAATCCAAGTGTCCCCTGCCAGAATAGCTTTGTAACCAGCACGACGTACTCGAAATGTAATATCATCATCGCCAAAATTATGTATAAATCCAACATCATGAAGAGGAATACCAATAGCATAAAGACATTCCTTGGTGAATAGCGTTCCAAGAGTTACGATTCTAAGTCTTTCCTGCCATTTTTGAGGATTTGAAATATTAAAACGTTTTATTATTTTATGCATTTCATCTTCATCATTGAATTCAAAATCAATTTGCTGAAAATTACTTACATTTGAACTAACCGGATTTATCATTCCTATCTTATTATCAGATTTTGCAATGGTTATCATATTTGATAACCAATTTTCAGTAAACACCAAATCACCTGCAACTATTACAACATACTTTGAAAGCATTTGAGCGCTAAAAATGTCCCATGGTAAAGTGGAGCCTCTATTTTCATTAATACGAATAATATGTTTTTTTTTCGTATTCTACATTTTTAAAATACTCTAACGTTCCATCAGTTGAACCATTATCAATCAACCACAAATCGCAATCAATTCCAGATATTGTTTTCAATATACTTTCAACACATTTTTTTGTTTTGTTTAATCCGTTATAGGTTTGAACAAGAATGGTAACTTCGCTTTCGTAGTCTTTAAGATTATAATTAGCGATTTGTTCTCTAACCTGATAAATTGAACCATCGATTTCGTTACCTATTGCTTTACTAGTATTTACTTCGATTAATTCATACATTTGAATTCTCCTCAATTTTTCTCAACAAATCTTCTCTAAACAAATCAATATTATCTGGTTGTCCTTGCTTTAACTGACCACAGTTACTGCACACTTTAATGTTTTTCCTTTGTCCCATAAGAAACTCTTTTCTATACTTTTGTATAATTTCATTGTTCCATAACTCTTTCAAAGAATGATCTTTTACATTTCCAATCAGCATATTGCGTTGCCAATCTAAAAAGCAAAGACTAGCGGTTCCATTTGAATTAATAGCAAAAGAATAGAATACATACGGACAAACCAAAACTTCGCTTATTGCCTGACCATAAATTCCTCTTTGTGAATTAACGCTAACTTTTGTTTGTTCGAATTCTGGCCAACAATCCATTATGCTTTCTATAAAGATTCCATCAGCAATATTTCCAAATATCTCTATAAACTTTGCTTTTTCTTCTTCTGAAAGTATATCTCCATTTATTTTAACGATCATTTCAAGATTTTTTTTATTTTCATAAAGATACCTAATATTTTCAACGATTTTATCAAATTCCACATTACATCCTGAAAACTCTTTATATTTTTCGTTTGTCACGCCTTCAATAGAAATATTTATTCTATCTAATCCTGCTTCGATTATACCATCGGATATATTCTTTGTAAGTAGTGACGCATTTGTAGTTGTATCTACTCTCAAACATTTTTTTGAATCTTTTGCGTATTTAACCATATCTACAAATCTAGGATTCAGCAAAGGTTCACCATCTTTATATAATCTTATTACTTTAACGGCTGATTCAAATTCATCAAGATCATTTATTATTTTTTTATAAAGTTCCCATTCCATCACTCCAAAATTTCTTCCTGGAGTGTTCCTCATTAATTCTCTATTTCCAGTCGGACAGAATTTACATTGAAAATTGCATTTATCGCAAGGATCTATAAAAATAATAAATGGTGTTTCCAAAGGAATAACTGTTTCGAGTTTTGTTCTGTTTTTTAAATCAATTCTAGGTTTCCATTCCGCATTCATCTTTATCGCTCTCCAAAATAGTTTTGATTTAGAATTCTATTTTTTATTTCACATCTATCTGCATCTATATTATCATAACAACCATACTTTATTACTTCACATGATTTGCATAGTTCATTTTTCTCTCTGATTCCATCAAGATGTGACAACTGTATTTCTTTTAGTTGTTCACCTAACCAAATATTTTTTAATGAATTCGTATTTACATCACCAATAATTTGATTATGTTTCCAATCGCCCACACAAGTATCACAAGTTCCATCTGAGTTTATAACCATAACATAAAAAATATATGGACATACTGTCCTGTTTTCCAATGGCTGGCCATAGTTTCCTATATCTTCGTAATTATAACCGCTTAATTTGATATCAAAATCTGGCCAAGCTGGTGACAGACGTTCTAAAAATATTCTATCAGCCCACTCTCCAAATAAATCCATGAAATATTTTTGTTCTTCCTCTGTTAATACATCTTTAATACTTTTTACATATACAATGCAATTTTCACTGTTTTTGCACAAATCTGTTATATTATCGCAATATTTTTTGAAATCAATTTTTCTGCAAGTATTTTTATAGATTTGTTCCTCTGAAACACCATTAACAGAAATATTAATCTGATCTATTCCTGCATCAATAAGTTTTCTATTTAACTCTTTGTTCAGGAGAATTCCATTAGTAGTTGTTTCAATTTTTTTATACGCACCTGACCTTTTAGCGATTCGCACCATATCAACGAATTTAGGATTAACAAGAGGTTCACCTTCTTTATATAACCTAAGCACATTTATTGGGGTAGCAAATTCCAATGAATCCGATACAATTTTTTCAAAAAGGCTATACTCCATAACCCCATTGTTTCTACCATATTCAGCCATAAGATTATCATAACCACTTGGACACCATTTACATCTAAGATTACACAAACTTGATGGATCTACAAGCAAAACATATGGTTTCTTTAAAGGAAGCACCTCCGATAAATTATTTCGATTATTATTGTTTAAACGTGTTTGAATATTCAAATTATCACCTCTTTTTTTAGTTTTACAATCCGTATTCGCAATAAAGCTTATCTAACATATCACTGTATCTAGATACAATTCGCTTTCTGACCGGATTTCCATCAAGCCAATCCAAAGTCATTTTTATACCATCTTCAAAATGAATTGTCGTACTTTTAGTTTTCATTAATGTTTTTATTTTTGCATTCGCCCTTATACTATGCCACATTCTGTCATACATCATATCTAAAGGCTGAAAATCTGTTAATTTTAATGCACGATCATAAGGAACATGAAAAACATTACCTTTACTTAAACCAAGTGAAGATAACAATATTTCAGATACATCATTCCATGTAAGTATCTCATCTGTTGAAATATCAAACACCTCACCTATAGCTTCAGTACAACCAATTAGACAAACGAACATTTCAGCAAATTCTTTAGAATGAGTATAATTCCAAAGATAGCTTCCTTCTCCGGCAATCAATAATGGCTTCCCTTTTAGAATTTTATCAATTGCTGTCCAACAATTATGGCCAATCGAAACCGGAATAATTGTATCATATGTATATCCAGGTCTAACAATTGTAACTGGGAACTTATTCTCATAAAATTCATTCATAAACACTTGTTCTGCAAATAATTTTCCACTTATATATTCTGAAGAATTGTATGGATCTTTTTTTTCTGAAAGCTCATTAAAAGGTATGTTTTGGATATTTCTTTTATATACCACATCAGAACTAATAACGATATACTGTTTTGTTTTACCTTCAAAAAGCTTAATAGCTGTTTGAGCCTGCTCTGCGTTATAACAAATAAAATCGCAAACAACATCAAAGCTACAGTCTTCCAATACCTTTTGAGCTTCCTGATAATTACGTATATCACACTTTATTATCTTAGCTTCAGGATGAACTTCACGTCTGGTTGCATATGTAACACCTCTGTGAAGCTCGTACACCTCATGTCCAAGTTCTATAGCTTTCTTTGTACAATGCCAGCTAATATTTCCGTTTCCACCAATAAACAATATTTTCATTTGAAAACCTCATTAAGCACTTCAAATATCTTAAATGTCATTAATCCTCTGTCACGTTCCGAACAAATGACATTATCCAAATCATCAATTCTCCAGTCTATTCCTACATCTGGATCATCAAATCTTATTCCTGTATCGCTTTCTTTATCATATCGGCCATCACACTGATACAAAACAGTTGAACCATCTTCAAGAGATAGAAATCCATGAGCAAATCCTCGTGGAACATACAGTGATAAATGATTACGGTAACTTAATTCTACTCCAGCCCATTTTCCGTAATTACTGCTTTCTTTTCTCAGATCAACAATAACGTCATAAACACTGCCATTTATAACACTGACAAGTTTAGCCTGAGGGTTGTTAAGCTGAAAATGCATTCCTCTTATCACATTTTTCGCTGATAATGAAACAAAAGTTTCATTCACATTAAAATCAATACCAATCGACTGATAAATATCTTTCTCAAAGTTCTTAAAAAAACTGCCTCGGTTATCTTCAGAACAGAATCCGCTTATAACAACTGCATCACCAAGTAATTTTTCTTGTATTTCAAACACTTGTTTCACATCTCCTTTCTGATCCATTCAGCCGTTCTTTTTATGCCTTCACTGAATGTTATCTGATTTCTGAAACCGGTATCTCTTAAAACAGCTTCTTTGTCAAATTGTTCATAATCAATTGAAACACCGTTAAAAGGTATTTCACCGATTCCGATAATTGCATCATATGCAACAATATCTTTTAATTTTATCAGAAACTCTTTCAGTTTTCGAGGTCTTTCACTTCCGATATAATATGTCCGGCCTGTTGTTCCTTTTTCACCTATCGCAGCAAAGGCTTTTACTGCATCATCAATGTAAATGAAATCATACATCTGTTCCCCAGGTGAGAATGCACAGTGTTCATTTTTCAGAAGCTTTCGTATAGTAGTGTTGACAAGCCTCGGACTGTTTTCGCCTGGACCATAAACATTAGAAATTATTCCTCTTATGTACTCTGTTTTATTTGACACCGCTAAAGCTTTCATCATGTAGTCAGAAGTCATCTTAGCAGCAGAGTAAACTGACGAAACCGGCGGATCAGTTTCTGTTTCCATTAATGCAGATATCTCATACTCCATTATGCTTGATGCATACACTATACGTCTGCATTCAAGAAGCTTACACTGTTCCGTAAGAATACATGAAGCTTTTATATTATCAATCTGCAAACTGTAATCTCCACGTGCAGACCCTGAAGTTCCTGCCCATGCAAAATGATACAGCACATCAAAACCGCGATCCGTAATAATCTCGTTAAGCTGATGATAATTATTCAAATCGCAGCAGATTATCTTATCCGCATCAACACAAACATTTTTATTTCTGACAATTGCTGTTACATCATGACCTTTGGATTTAAGTTCAGAACACAATACTTTGCCAAGGAATCCGGATGCTCCTGTTACGATCACTTTCATTTGCCATCCTCCGAACCAATGAATTTTTTCGGATGCAGTAATCTGCACAGCTTTTCAAATTTATCATTTCTGAAATAATCAATGTAATGCATCGGGGAACTCTTACTGAAACTATAATAGATTTCAGGTAAATGTACATCTGCTTCGGCAAATAATCGTAATATTTTCTCTTTGTCCTCACCAGTGAAATACAGGAAATTTCCAAAAATATCCGAACCGATTAATTTTTCAAAATCATGTCCACGTTTATCTGAAGATAATGAATTTTCAACTGCAGTTATAAATGAATCTGCATTCACATCTGCGTCATACTTATCAATAACGGATCTGCGTGCTGACATTCCGAGCGTTTTCCGCTTATCAGCATCATTGCAAAGAATAATGCACTTTTCTATAAAATCATTCACATCAGATGCAACAAATCCCGTCATATCATTTTCCACTATCTCTCGTTCAGGCGGATTATCAAGAACTATTACAGGAAGTCCTGCGGCCATTGCTTCAAGCAAAGCGTTTTCTGTTGTTGCATAATTATTTTCTGAAAGCGGATAACAGAAAGTATCAAATGACAGAAGATACTTTTCAGGATTATTTATATATCCGGTAAATTCAATACATCCCTTTAAATCAGGATATTCCGAAAAGAAATTATTTATGAAATCTTCTGAATATTTCCCGCATAAAACGAATTGCACTTTCGGAACTCTTCGTTTTATTTCAGAACAAATTCGAGGAAAATGTGAATTCAGTTTTGCAAAATCCAAAGTGCCTATATAGCCTATACGAATTTCTTTTCTTGTTTCATAGTCTGTTTTGAAAGAATAATTAAGAGGCCTGAAATCACCTGTTCCGTATACAAAAGCACTTTTCTTTAAAATCAGGTTTTTATCTGAATCTGAAAAGCAACTGTTTTTAGCTGAACACGGTGAGGTGAACAAAAGTCCTTCAAACTGCAAAAGAAATTCCGGAGTCAGAACAGGATACTGCAGTCCGTTTATATGAGACCACAAAACAAGTCTTGTTTTGGCTTTTCCAAGTTTCCTTATCAAATCCACAGTCAAAGGATGTGCCCACCAGTTAAATATGACCGCGTCAGCATCTTCTGCAAGTTTGATTATTTCTTCGCAAGAAGGTTCAGTAATTAAATCTGCACCACATGTCTGGCATACCTGACTATATTTTTCTTCAACTGGCTTTTCCAAAAGGACAATAGTATTTTTGCATTTATCTGAAGTGTTTTTAATTATTCCGCTTATAGCCTTTCCGGCGCCACCACCCATATGAGCAGTTATATACAGAAGATCAATCATATCAGTTTCCCTATAATATTCTTTAACTCATCAGACATTCTTACAAGCATCTCTTCAGTCATTCCCGGATAAACACCTACCCAAAATGTTCTGTTCATTATGATATCCGTATTAATCAAATCACCGACAACTCTATAGCCCTCACCAGATTCTCTCATACTGTTAAAACACGGATGCTTGATTATATTTCCTGAAAACAGAAGTCTTGTCTGTATATTATGATCTTCAAGATACTGAAGAACTTTTTTTCTTTCAATATTTTCAGGTAATGTCATAGCAAATCCAAACCAGCTTGGATCAGAATTAACCTCCGCTTCCGGAAGAATGATCTTGTCTTTAAGGCAGTTCAGGCTCTCTCTCAGAAACTTAAAATTCTTCTTTCGTGCTTCAGTAAATCTGTCAAGCTTTTCAAGCTGTGCCACTCCCACTGCCGCCTGCATATCGGTAACTTTCAAATTATAACCTAAATGAGAATAAACATATTTATGATCGTATCCCTGTGGCAGGTCTCCAAACTGACCATCATATCTGTGACCACAGAAATTATCTGTTCCGGAAGGACAGATACATTCACGTCCCCAGTCACGCATTGAATGGATTATCTTTGCAAGAAGCGGATCATTTGTATAGACCGCACCACCTTCACCCATAGTAATGTGATGAGGAGGGTAGAAACTTGACGTTCCTATATCACCAACTGTACCTGTAAAATATTTTTTACCATCCAGTGTATATTTTGATCCAAGCGCATCACAGTTGTCTTCAACAAGCCAAAGATTATGCTTTTCACAAAAATCTTTAACTGCTTTCAGATTGAACGGATTTCCAAGTGTATGTGCTATCATGACTGCTTTTGTTTTATCAGATAATGCATTTTCGAGCTGCGTGCAGTCAATATTGTAAGAAGGAATGGTGACATCCACAAACACCGGTACAGCACCATACTGTATGATCGGTGCAACAGTTGTCGGAAATCCGGCTGCAACTGTAATTACTTCATCACCACGTCTGATTTTTCTCTCTCCGAGAAGATCAGAAGTAAGTGTCATAAACGCAAGCAGATTTGCCGATGAACCGGAATTTACAAGAAAGCATTTCTTCACTCCGAGTTTATCAGCAAATCTCTTTTCAAATTTCTCCGAATACTTTCCGGTTGTAAGCCAGAAATCCAGAGCGCTGTCAACAAGATTCACCATCTCATCGGAATCGTAAACACGTCCGGAGTAATTTATTCTGTCGCCAGCTTTATATTCTTTTTTGTGATATGTGTTACAGTAATCCTTAACCATATCAAGGATCTGTTTTCTCATTATTTCTTCACTCATTAGTCCAGATACTCCTTTATCTGATCAATAGTTTTCTCATTCATATTTTCCTTGTTATAAAACGCTTGGTACCATTCAACAGTTTTGCTCACTGACTGTTCAATATCCCACTTAGGGTTCCAGCTGAATGTCTGCAATATTTTTGAACAGTCAAGTTTAAGAAAATTCGCTTCATGCGGAGCGTTTTCTTCTGACACATTCTTCCATGAAGCATTCCCCCATGATTTGCAGAACAAATCTGTAATCTCACCGGTAGTAATACAGCTTTTCATTTCCGGTCCGATATTGTAGCAACCGGAATATTCTTTATTACTGTACTGCTTTTCAGCGATCATCATATATGCAAAAAGCGGTTCAAGAACATGCTGATACGGTCTTATGGAATAAGGATTCCTTACTGTTATTTCTTTTCCCTGCGAAGCTGCTCTTGCGCAGTCAGGAATGATTCTGTTAGGTGCAAAATCTCCGCCGCCTATGACATTACCCGCTCTTGCTGTTGAAACAGCTGTATTGCTTTCTCCGAAGAATGAACGCACATAACTTGCCGTTACCAGTTCAGAACATGATTTACTGTTTGAATATGGATCATATCCGTCAAGTCTGTCGTTTTCTCTGTATCCCCAGCACCATTCATTGTTTTCATATACCTTATCAGTTGTCACATTTACTACAGACTTCACTGAATCAGTTTTTCTTACAGCTTCCAGAATATTTACTGTCCCCATAACATTGGTTTCATATGTATAGCGTGGTTCTGCATATGAAATTTTAACAATTGGCTGTGCAGCCAGATGAAAAACTATTTCGGGTTTATTATCCTGAATCGTCTGATACAGTTTTTCAAAATCACGTATATCACCAATAACTGAATTTATCCTTGCATCAGTTTTTAATATACTGAAAACCGATGGATCAGTAGGGGAATCAAGTGCATAGCCTGTGACTTCAGCACCGAAATAATACAGTATTTCACAAAGCCATGTTCCCTTAAAACCAGTATGTCCTGTTACAAGTACTTTTTTTTCATTCCAGAAATCTGCATCTATTAATTTCTTCATTCCCATATTTTCCACGGAGCCTTACCGCTTGCCCATATCTGTTCAAGAAATTCCTTATCTCTCATAGTATCCATGCACTGCCAGTACCCATGATGCTTATAAGCATTAAGCTTACCGTCTTTCGCAAGTTTTTCAAGTGGTTTGCGTTCAAAAACAAGCTGATCATCATCGTTCAGATAATTGAATATTTCAGGTTCAAGCACCATGAATCCGCCATTTATCCAGCCTCCATCTTCCTTGGCTTTTTCCGCGAATTTTGAGATTAAACCATTATTCTCTATCTCTAACACACCAAAACGACCACCTGGCTGAATAGCAGTCATTGTTGCAGTAGCACCAGATTTCCTGTGACTATCTAACAATGCGTTCAAATCAACATTTGATACGCCATCACCATATGTCATCATGAATGTTTCATTGCCAATATATTTTTGTATCTTCTTTATTCTTCCACCAGTCTGTGTCATAACACCGGTTTCAGCAAGTGTCACTTTCCATGGTTCAACTTCTGAATTATGAAGAGTCATAGAATTCTCATTAGTAAAATCAAATGTGACGTCTGAGTTGTACATGTAATATGCAGAAAAATATTCTTTGATAACAAAACTCTTGTATCCACAGCATATTACAAAATCATTAAACCCAAACTCAGAATAATACTTCATAATATGCCAAATTATTGGATGTTCGCCAATACCGATCATTGGCTTCGGTTTCAGATGGCTTTCTTCACTGATTCGCGTACCAAGCCCGCCAGCAAGAATTACTACTTTCATATGCTTTTCCTCATATTTCTTATATATCAAATACAGTGTAATCTAAATTAACAGAATTTACGTCAACCTCATTTTTATCTTAAACTGTTCGAGCATAAACTCGACTAAATCTTTCATTGCTTCACAAGAATTAAGCGCTTTTCTCATTTCTTTTATATAAGCTACAGCATTGCTGTTTTCAAGTTCCTGATTAGCTCTGTACATATAGTAACCGAAACGATGAAGATTAGGCAATACTTCAACATCATTTTCATCTAATAGTAATTCAGAATTATAAATATTAAGAACATAATCGCTTAAAAGCGAAATAAAGCGAATATATAATTCTTCTTTTTTATTATCATTCAAATCAAAGGTTTTTATAGCAAGCCAGTTCATACATATCAGTAATAAACCGAAATCCTTTAATTGAACTGGTAAAGCTTTCAGGAATCCCATAATCAAGAACTATCTGTGCATAATCATCATGGCAATTCAAGACAATCTGTAGATTATTTCTCAAATCAGATAAATCTATTTTATTGACAACGACGCTAATATCTACTTTGTGTTTTATGGCTAGATAGAATACTTCACTGTAATGTCCATTCCAAGATTCTATTTGTTCAATAAATTCAATTAGTTTTGAACTGAAGTCGTTATAATTTTGTATACTTACCATATACATTAATTTTGAAAAATTATCATCTAATCCACTCTCGGCTATATCGCTTGCAAACTTTTCTTTTTCTTCATCCTGTAACCAGTTATAAAATGCTTCTAAAGCATATAACATTACTGAATATTTCTCGTCATCATTTAATTCAATTATCTTTTCGTGATAATATACAATTCGACTATATTCCTTGCTTTCTGTACACAGTAATTTTATCGCTGATATAAACATCTGTGAATTTCGAACCTTCAATTGTAGAAAAATCAAGCTGATCTAATATATCAAAAGCATCGCTATATTTGCTTAGCTTTTTATAAATCATTATTAAATTGTAAGTACAAGTCTCAAAATCTGATTTTGTTAGACCAGCAATCGGATGTGTACACATTTCAAATTCATTAAGCTCGCCGTTTTTGTACTTTTCATAAAACTTAAAATAACGCTGAAATGCACTACATGCATCTTCGTACATATCAAGAGTACCCAGAATATTAGCTCTCAGGAATTCGATTGCTACAGAAACGATATTACTATTCGCATCAATAAATACATTATAATACTCTTCGCACAAATCCAATGCATGTTTCCTGTCAACAGTCTGATAATACGAAATTGCCTGCATATAAATAACTTTTGAATAAAACAACTCACTATCAAGACGTACAATATCCAATGCTTCACATATATATTTCTCTCTTTCATCAGAAACTGAAGCATCTATTAAATGGCTAAGTAGCCTTAGATTTTTGGGATTTTTTCTCATATTCCATCCTCATAAGATTCAGATTTCTTATTCTTTTTTTCTCTTTTTGGTGATTGGATTCAAAACAATAACCTGTATGATGAAAAATGGTTGAAATATTGTAAAACGGATTTCTTATGGGTATAGTTTCGTGAATTGCTCCTTCAAAGAAACATGTCTCATCTAATTTTTGCAGCCTTGCTAAGCTAGAGTCAGCATAATTATCCAGCTTTAGATTTTGATAATTACGAACAATGATGTTCACAGATCTATATTTTTGATTATCTTTATTTTTTAAGAAATTTAATAATTCTGAGCAATCATTATCCAAGTATTCATCAGCATCAATATACATATACCACTGACCTGAAGCTTTTTTTATAGTTGAATTTCTCGCTTCAGCAAAATCATTTATCCATTCAAAATGATACACATTATCAGTATATTTTCTAGCGATTTCAACTGTAGAATCTGTTGAGCCAGTATCGGCAACAATCAACTCACATGGTATTGCATTCATTAACGGCTGAAGTGATTTCAGACATCTTTCCAGCACTTTTTTCTTCATTTTTTACTATCATTCCTATGGAAAGAATAATCTGTTTTTCTTTAGGTTCAGTATGTACTTTCATTTCTCATATCTCCTATCGAAAAAATTTACAGGGCTACAGTGACGAAGCACCATAGCCCTGTATCCCTTTACCCTATATCATTTATTTAATCGTAGTTTATATTCCTTTTACTTGTCAGCTATAATCATAATGATGAATTACTGAAGAAGTGAAAGTACGTTCTGAGGCTGTGAATTAGCCTGTGCGAGCATAGACTGAGCAGCCTGAGCAATAACGTTCTTACTTGTATATTCCATCATTTCCTTAGCCATGTCTGTATCTAAGATACGTGACTTAGAAGCTGTTGTGTTTTCAGAAGCTGTAGTAAGGTTATTTACAGTGTGTTCAAGACGATTCTGCTGAGCACCGAGTTTTTCCTCTCTGGTCAGATACATAATTTGATACCTGACGGATAGCATCAGCGGCTGCAGAAGCCTTGTTCTGATCTGAAATATCAACTGTGATACCATTATCATATGTAGCAGAAGCGTTAGCCTTTGTAGCGGCAACAGCATTCGTATCTGTTTCACCAGTAGCACCTGCAGTTTTATTCTGGAAACCGTTGATACCTGCAAGAAGTGTATCTGTATGGAAACTGCCAATCTGAACATTCATCTTATCAGCTGCTGTTGAAGATTCACCAATCTGCAATTTAATTCCTTCATTTTTAGCTAAATTGCCAGATGTTGAGTAAGTAAGATTAATGTTGATTTCACTGTATCCATTAATATTATTGCTAGAAGCATATTTATCGGCGTTTACTGCACTAGACACTAAATCATCGCCTGTAATACTTCCGGTTGCACTGTAAGAGTTGACAATAATATCGCCATTCTTATTAACCGCAAGAGTTACTGAAGTCATATTTGTTGAGCCGGAAGCAGCGGCTGCTGCTTCTGCTGCTGCTTTAATCTTAGCAGTTAATTCATCCTTAGCGCTTCCACTAAGCTGATCTAATGCTGTTGAGCCACTAATTGCTGCTGATGACGCATTATATCTCGGTGCGCCATTAGGTGCTTCATCACTAACAGAATAATGGTTACCAGTAGAATCACTAGAAATAAGAACTTTTCCGTTTGATCCTAGATCTCCATTAAGAAGCTTCTTGCCATTAAAGTTTGCTGTAGTCGCCATTCTATCGATTTCACTACAGAGCTCATCCATTTCATTCTGAAGAGCCTTTCTATCTTCGCCCTCAAGAAGTCCGTTAGCAGACTTTTCAGCAAGTTCAGTCATTCTTGTAAGAATGTCATGAGTTTCCTTCATGTAACCTTCAGCTGTCTGAATCATGTTAGCACCGTCTTCGCAGTTATCCTTAGCTGTATCAAGAGCCTTGATCTGATTCTTCATCTTCTCTGTAATAGCGAGACCTGAAGCATCATCCTTAGCTGCGTTGATTCTAAAGCCGGACGCGAGTTTCTGCATGCCGCTCTGCTGAGCCTTTGAAGCGTTTGCTAATGAATTGTTGGCATTTATAGCTGCCATATTAGTTCTAACTACCATTCCCATAATAATACCTCCATGTATTTAGGTCGTGCTCCTTGCAAAAATCTCGTTCTCTGAATTCATTTTCTATCCCTGATATCGCTTTCAATCCCTGATGTTTTTAGCTGATTTACTTAAAACCCCGAAACCAGATAAATTTGAATTTGATTGGTTTCCTTTTATTGAAAACCAACACTCAAGAGCTTTCGATTTTTGAGGAACGATTTGATTTTGAAGAAACATCCATGTTCCTTCGCGTATGTTTTGGTTTGTTTGACATCCGGTTCATCGTCATCCCGTGGGCCCTACGTTCAGCCTCTGAACTGTTTGTCAGTGTGTTTTTTGCTTACATCTTATATATCGACCGTTAAAGAGAAAGTTAAAGGGTTAACATTTCATAATTAAAAATGTGTTTTTCTGTGCATGATGCACAATTAAAGACTGTTTGAACGGCTGAAAACTATAAATCCCGGAATTTCGTGAGTGATTTCTCAAAAATCCGGGATTAAGAATGTTTAAATCAAAGCATAAGTGCTTTTCCAAGTGACTGGGCCATGGATTTTAGTACGGATACATCGATTCCGGTGTATCTGATGATCTTTTCTGCGCATTCGCCGTCTTCGATCATGAGTTCTGCGATTTTCTGTTTTTCTTCTGCTTCAGCTTCCGCTCTGGCTCTTTCGTCTGAAAATAAGAATTCTTCATTAAGCATGGAATCAGCTCCTTTATTAGCTATATCATCTATTGAACTGTATATATGTTTCTCCAGATCCCGAATTATCGTGATCATCGTACTGTGTTCATCATTTGTTATTTTACCTGTTTCTTTTAGGCTGCGCAAAGTCGTGATTATATCCCTGCACATAGATGTAAACTTTTCGAGAAATTCGTTTTTCTGTTCTTCAGAAAAGCTGCTGTACTTTTTTACACTGCCGTACAGTCTCAGGATCTGGAACGGCAGGAGGATCTCCATGTCGTTTGCGATCAGTTCCTGCGGGGTGTAGCCGAGTGAACGTACTGCGTGTACTGAGTATTCGATTTCCTGCTCATCCGGCAGGATCAGTTTTATGTACAGTTTATCCTTGCTTTTATCTGTATCTTTCAGAAATACTACAGCCTGCTGCGGCATTTTGAATACTGCGTGGGAATCGTCGATTCGCTTGTATCCTTCTTCGTCACTGACAGCGTAGTTGAAAAGCCTGATGAGCATGTCATCGTAATACGCCTGGGCTTCAAGGTGGAAGCCAATTATCATGAAATTAAATCCCGAAATTACGTGAATAAGTTTCTCACAATTCCGGGATTAAGAATGTTTAAATCAGAGCATAAGTGCTTTTCCAAGTGACTGAGCCATGGATTTTAAAACCGAAAGATGAAGTCCAGTGTATTCCTCTATTTTTTCAGCTGACTCACCGTTCATGATCATCTTTTCAGCGAAATAACGATTTTTTTCATCTTCTTTTTCTTTAAGAATTCTAGCTGTTTGATCATCTTTTTCTTTAAGTAGTTTAGCTGTTTCAGCATCTTTTTCTTTAAGTAATTTGGTTGTTTCAGCGTCTTTTTCAGCTTTCATTCTTTCGCTCCAGAATAAGAATTCATCATTGATCATAGAATCAGCTCCTTTTGCTTTTATATCATTGTCAACCATACCATATATGTATTCTTCAAGATCGTGTATGATTTCTACCATTGCATAGTATTCGTCAGTTGTTACGTTCTTATCTTTCTTTAGTTTATGAAGTGTTTCAGCTATATCTTTGCACATCTGGGCAAACTTTTCGAGAAATTCGTTTTTCTGTTCTTCAGAAAAGCTGCTGTACTTTTTTACACTGCCGTACAGTCTCAGGATCTGGAACGGCAGCAGGATCTCCATGTCGTTTGCGATCAGTTCCTGCGGTGTGTAGCCGAGTGAACGCACTGCGTGTACTGAGTATTCGATTTCCTGCTCATCCGGAAGAATCAGTTTTATGTACAGTTTATCCTTGCTTTTGTCTGTATCTTTCAGAAATACTACAGCCTGCTGCGGCATTTTGAATACTGCGTGGGAATCGTCGATTCGCTTGTATCCTTCTTCGTCACTGACAGCGTAGTTGAAGAGCCTGATGAGCATGTCATCATAATATGCCTGGGCTTCAAGGTGGAAGCCAATAATCATGAAATTAAATCCCGAAATTACGTGAATAAGTTTCTCACAATTCCGGGATTCAGATGGTTTAAATCAAAGCATAAGTGCTTTTCCGAGTGACTGGGCCATGGATTTTAGTACGGATACATCGATTCCGGTGTATCTGATGATCTTTTCTGCACATTCGCCGTCTTCGATCATGAGTTCTGCGATTTTCTGTTTCTCTTCATTTTCTACTTTAGCTATCTCAGCTTGCGCCTGTGCTTTAATCTCTGCTTTTTCAGCTTCCGCTTTTGCTTCAATTTCCGCTTTTTCGGCTTTAGCTTTTGCTTCAATTTCTGCTTTTTCGGCTTTAGCTTTTGCTTCAATTTCTGCTTTTTCGGCTTCCGCTTTTGCTCTTTCTTCCGCTCTGGCTCTTTCGTCTGAAAATAAAAATTCTTCATTAAGCATAGAATCAGCTCCTTTATTAGCTATATCATCTATTGAACTGTATATATGTCTCTCCAGATCCCGAATTATCGTGATCATCGTACTGTGTTCATCATTTGTTATCTTTCCTGTTTCTTTTAAGCTGCGCAAAGTCGTGATTATATCCCTGCACATAGATGTAAACTTTTCGAGAAATTCGTTTTTCTGTTCTTCAGAAAAGCTGCTGTATTTTTTTACACTGCCGTACAGTCTCAGGATCTGGAACGGCAGCAGGATCTCCATGTCGTTTGCGATCAGTTCCTGCGGGGTGTAGCCGAGTGAACGCACTGCGTGTACTGAGTATTCGATTTCCTGCTCATCCGGCAGGATCAGTTTTATGTACAGTTTATCCTTGCTTTTGTCTGTATCTTTCAGAAATACTACAGCCTGCTGCGGCATTTTGAATACTGCGTGGGAATCGTCGATTCTCCTGTATCCTTCTTCGTCACTGACAGCGTAATTGAAGAGCCTGATGAGCATGTCATCGTAATACGCCTGGGCTTCAAGGTGGAAGCCAATAATCATGAAATTAAATCCCGAAATTACGTGAATAAGTTTCTCACAATTCCGGGATTCAGATGGTTTAAATCAAAGCATAAGTGCTTTTCCGAGTGACTGAGCCATGGATTTTAGTACGGATACATCGATTCCGGTGTATCTGATGATCTTTTCTGCGCATTCGCCGTCTTCAATCATGAGTTCTGCGATTTTCTGTTTTTCTTCTGCTTCAGCTTCCGCTCTGGCTCTTTCGTCTGAAAATAAGAATTCTTCATTAAGCATGGAATCAGCTCCTTTATTAGCTATATCATCTATTGAACTGTATATATGTTTCTCCAGATCCCGAATTATCGTGATCATCGTACTGTGTTCATCATTTGTTATCTTTCCTGTTTCTTTTAAGCTGCGCAAAGTCGTGATTATATCCCTGCACATAGATGTAAACTTTTCGAGAAATTCGTTTTTCTGTTCTTCAGAAAAAACTGCTGTACTTTTTTACACTCCCGTACAGTCTCAGGATCTGGAACGGCAGGAGGATCTCCATGTCGTTGGCGATCAGTTCCTGCGGGGTGTAGCCGAGTGAACGCACTGCATGTACTGAGTATTCGATTTCCTGCTCGTCCGGCAGGATCAGTTTTATGTACAGTTTATCCTTGCTTTTGTCTGTATCTTTCAGAAATACTACAGCCTGCTGCGGCATTTTGAATACTGCGTGGGAATCGTCGATTCGCCTGTATCCTTCTTCGTCACTGACAGCGTAATTGAAGAGCCTGATGAGCATGTCATCGTAATACGCCTGGGCTTCAAGGTGGAAGCGTTCACCGCATATTATAAAGTAGAGGTCTTTTTCATATACCTTCAGGTCTTTATTTACCGTGTTTGTATCCAGAAATGTTATTTCCGAATCCAGCGGAAAGCGCTTGCCGAATACCTTGTTTACGAATTTTACAAGCATTTTACCGGATAACCGGATCATTCTTTTGAATGACAGATCGTAGATCTTATTTGGACTATTCATAGTCATATCTCCTCAATTATGATATATCTGTAATATATTACATCTGAATTATATCATATCAAGGATACAATGTCAATAGAATCCATGTAATTTATTTCTATTATTTTTATATACAGCCATCATGTCCGGCCTTTTCTGCTTATATTATATCATCTGGAAAGGTGATTGGCAATAGGTTGTTATTGGCTAGTCCGGTTCTTCGGAGCCGTAATCTTGCTTTCAGAGCTTTATCTGTTGCCGGAAGCGAATTATTATAAAATTAAATCCCGAAATTACGTGAATAAGTTTCTCACAATTCCGGGATTAAGATGGTTTAAATCAGAGCATAAGTGCTTTTCCGAGTGACTGGGCCATGGATTTTAGTACGGATACATCGATTCCGGTGTATCTGATGATCTTTTCTGCACATTCGCCGTCTTCGATCATGAGTTCTGCGATTTTCTGTTTCTCTTCATTTTCCACTTTAGCTATCTCAGCTTGCGCCTGTGCTTTAATCTCTGCTTTTTCAGCTTCCGCTTTTGCTTCAATTTCCGCTTTTTCGGCTTTAGCTTTTGCTTCAATTTCTGCTTTTTCGGCTTCCGCTTTTGCTCTTTCTTCCGCTCTGGCTCTTTCGTCTGAAAATAAAAATTCTTCATTAAGCATGGAATCAGCTCCTTTATTAGCTATATCATCTATTGAACTGTATATATGTTTCTCCAGATCCCGAATTATCGTGATCATCGTACTGTGTTCATCATTTGTTATCTTTCCTGTTTCTTTTAAGCTGCGCAAAGTCGTGATTATATCCCTGCACATAACTGAAAACTTTTCTAGAAACTCGTTTTTCTGTTCTTCAGAAAAGCTGCTGTACTTTTTTACACTGCCGTACAGTCTCAGGATCTGGAACGGCAGGAGTATCTCCATGTCGTTTGCGATCAGTTCCTGCGGTGTGTAGCCGAGTGAACGCACTGCATGTACTGAGTATTCGATTTTCTGCTCATCCGGCAGGATCAGTTTTATGTAAAGTTAATCCTTGCTTTTGTCTGTATCTTTCAGAAATACTACAGCCTGCTGCGGCATTTTGAATACTGCGTGGGAATCATCGATTCGCCTGTATCCTTCTTCGTCGCTGACAGCGTAGTTGAAAAGCCTGATGAGCATGTCATCGTAATACGCCTGAGATTCAAGGTGGAAGCCAATTATCATGAAATTAAATCCCGAAATTACGTGAATAAGTTTCTCACAATTCTGGGATTCAGATGGTTTAAATCAAAGCATAAGTGCTTTTCCAAGTGATTGAGCCATGGATTTTAAAACCGAAAGATGAAGTCCAGTGTATTCCTCTATTTTTTCAGCAGACTCACCGTTCATGATCATCTTTTCAGCGAAATAACGATTTTTCTCATCTTCTTTTTCTTTAAGTAGCTTAGCAGTTTCGGCGTCTTTTTCAGCCTTCATTCTTTCGCTCCAGAATAAGAATTCATCATTGATCATAGAATCAGCTCCTTTTGCTTTTATATCATTGTCAACCATACCATATATGTATTCTTCAAGATCGTGTATGATTTCTACCATTGCATAGTATTCGTCAGTTGTTACGTTCTTATCTTTCTTTAGTTTATGAAGTGTTTCAGCTATATCTTTGCACATTTGGGCAAACTTTTCGAGAAATTTGTTTTTCTGTTCTTCAGAAAAGCTGCTGTATTTTTTTACACTGCCGTACAGTCTCAGAATCTGGAACGGCAGGAGGATCTCCATGTCGTTGGCGATCAGTTCCTGCGGGGTGTAGCCGAGTGAACGTACTGCGTGTACTGAGTATTCGATTTCCTGCTCGTCCGGCAGGATCAGTTTTATGTACAGTTTATCCTTGCTTTTATCTGTATCTTTCAGAAATACTACAGCCTGCTGCGGCATTTTGAATACTGCGTGGGAATCGTCGATTCGCTTGTATCCTTCTTCGTCACTGACAGCGTAATTGAAGAGCCTGATGAGCATGTCATCATAATATACCTGGGCTTCAAGGTGGAAGCCAATTATCATGAAATTAAATCCCGAAATTACGTGAATAAGTTTCTCACAATTCCGGGATTAAGAATGTTCAAATCAGAGCATAAGTGCTTTTCCAAGTGACTGAGCCATGGATTTTAAAACCGAAAGATGAAGTCCAGTGTATTCCTCTATTTTTTCAGCTGACTCACCGTTCATGATCATCTTTTCAGCGAAATAACGATTTTTTTCATCTTCTTTTTCTTTAAGAATTCTAGCTGTTTGATCATCTTTTTCTTTAAGTAACTTAGCAGTTTCGGCGTCTTTTTCAGCTTTCATTCTTTCGCTCCAGAATAAGAATTCATCATTGATCATAGAATCAGCTCCTTTTGCTTTTATATCATTGTCAACCATACCATATATGTATTCTTCAAGATCGTGTATGATTTCTACCATTGCATAGTATTCGTCAGTTGTTACGTTCTTATCTTTCTTTAGTTTATGAAGTGTTTCAGCTATATCTTTGCACATCTGGGCAAACTTTTCGAGAAATTCGTTTTTCTGTTCTTCAGAAAAACTGCTGTACTTTTTTACACTGCCGTACAGTCTCAGGATCTGGAACGGCAGGAGGATCTCCATGTCGTTTGCGATCAGTTCCTGCGGTGTATAGCCGAGTGAACGCACTGCATGTACTGAGTATTCGATTTCCTGTTCGTCCGGCAGGATCAGTTTTATGTACAGTTTATCCTTGCTTTTGTCTGTATCTTTCAGAAATACTACAGCCTGCTGCGGCATTTTGAATACTGCGTGGGAATCGTCGATTCGCTTGTATCCTTCTTCGTCACTGACAGCGTAGTTGAAGAGCCTGATGAGCATGTCATCATAATACGCCTGGGCTTCAAGGTGGAAGCGTTCACCGCATATTATAAAGTAGAGGTCTTTTTCATATACCTTCAGGTCTTTATTTACCGTGTTTGTATCCAGAAATGTTATTTCCGAATCCAGCGGAAAGCGCTTGCCGAATACCTTGTTTACGAATTTTACAAGCATTTTACCGGATAACCGGATCATTCTTTTGAATGACAGATCGTAGATCTTATTTGGACTATTCATAGTCATATCTCCTCAATTATGATATATCTGTAATATATTACATCTGAATTATATCATATCAAGGATACAATGTCAATAGAATCCATGTAATTTATTTCTATTATTTTTATATACAGCCATCAGGACTGGCCTTTTCTGCTTATATTATATCATCTGGAAAGGTGATTGGCAATAGGTTGTTATTGGCTATTCCGGTGCTTCTGAGCCGTAATCTTACTTTCAGAGTTTTGTCTGTTGCCGGAAGCGAATTATTATAAAATTAAATCCCGGAATTATGAGAGCGTTTCATCACAATTCCGGGATTCAGATGGTTTAAATCAAAGCATAAGTGCTTTTCCGAGTGACTGAGCCATGGATTTTTAGTACGGATACATCGATTCCGGTGTATCTGATGATCTTTTCTGCGCATTCGCCGTCTTCAATCATGAGTTCTGCGATTTTCTGTTTTTCTTCAGCTTCCGCTTTTGCTCTTTCTTCCGCTCTGGCTCTTTCGTCTGAAAATAAAAATTCTTCATTAAGCATAGAATCAGCTCCTTTATTAGCTATATCATCTATTGAACTGTATATATGTTTCTCCAGATCCCGAATTATCGTGATCATCGTACTGTGTTCATCATTTGTTATTTTTCCTGTTCCTTTTAAGCTGCGCAAAGTCGTGATTATATCCCTGCACATAGATGTAAACTTTTCGAGAAATTCGTTTTTCTGTTCTTCAGAAAAGCTGCTGTACTTTTTTACACTGCTGTACAGTCTCAGGATCTGGAACGGCAGGAGGATCTCCATGTCGTTTGCGATCAGTTCCTGCGGGGTGTAGCCGAGTGAACGTACTGCGTGTACTGAGTATTCGATTTCCTGCTCGTCCGGCAGGATCAGTTTTATGTACAGTTTATCCTTGCTTTTATCTGTATCTTTCAGAAATACTACAGCCTGCTGCGGCATTTTGAATACTGCGTGGGAATCGTCGATTCGCTTGTATCCTTCTTCGTCACTGACAGCGTAATTGAAGAGCCTGATGAGCATGTCATCATAATATACCTGGGCTTCAAGATGGAAGCGTTCACCGCATATTATAAAGTAGAGGTCTTTTTCGTATACTTTCAGGTCTTTATTTACCGTGTTTGTATCCAGAAATGTTATTTCCGAATCCAGCGGAAAGCGCTTGCCGAATACCTTGTTTACAAATTTTACAAGCATTTTACCAGATAACCGGATCATTCTTTTGAATGACAGATCGTAAATCTTGTTTGGACTATTCATAGTCATATCTCCTTGATTATGATATATCTGTAATATATTACACCTGAATTATATCATATCAAGGATACAATGTCAATAGAATCCATGTAATTTATTTCTATTATTTTTATATACAGCCATCATGTCCGGCCTTTTCTGCTTATATTATATCATCTGGAAAGGTGATTGGCAATAGGTTGTTCCGGATGTCGTAACAAATAGTGTAATTCAGCTTAATTCATTTTATCCAGCAGCATTGCTGTTTTTCTTTTATGTTTTCTGGTTGAATGGGCATAGATATTCATTGTGGTGCTGATGTCTGAATGACCGAGCAGTTCCTGGACATCTTTCGGTGCTGCGCCGGCAGAGAGGAGGTTGCAGGTGTAGGTGTGGCGCAGAATATGAAAATGAAAACCGCAGAGTTTATCGTCAAGTTTTCTTATTGAACGGCACATTATTGAAACTGTATCCGGACTTTCGAATTTTCCGTTGTTCCTTATACAGACAAATGACAGTTTCTGATGATCTTCCGGTACCGTTTCGCCTTTTTCAAGAGCATATATCTCATAGTGCTCACGACCGTTTTCAAAAACTCTTCTGCAGTAGTTGGCGTATTTAAGCTCACTTTCTTCAAGAGCCTTCTGTCTTGATTTTTCACGTTTAAGGATCTCAGCCAGCCTGTTTCCGAAATCAACTATACGCACTTTGTTTCTTTTAGCCGGTCCTATCTCTATCTTATGGCGCACAGTATTATAACGCATACTCCGTCTGACTGTGATACACTGTTCATCCAGATCTATATCCCGCCAGAGCAGTGCGCATACTTCACCGAGTCTTAGTCCGGTATAATAGGCGATCTGTATCGGCAGCAAAGCGGCATTTTTCTTTTCTTCAAGATACTTTATAATAGTACAGAACTGTCTGTGTGATATGATCATGTTCTCATTTCTGCGGATATTAACGGGATCCAGTACCAGTGACTGTTCCCTCGGATGACTGATGCGGACATACTGCATCGGATCTGATTCGATATATTTTTTAGGAAACACCGCAAAACGAAAAGAGCTGTGCAGAACCGCTGCAAAAATCCGCATATATCCCGTGCTAACATGAGCACATCCGTTTTTGCCGCCGTTGCAGAGTTTATCGAAATAATTCTGCAGCAGATCAGGTGCGATCTCACTTATCTTTAAATCAGCGATCTCATCCTGATTTATACGACGAATAACCGAACTGTAAGCTGTTACCGTACCGTTACTGTAATTACCCGGAAGCAGATCTTCATCCACCCACTGTTCAAGAAGCCTGCGAAGCGTGATCTCTGTTAAATCGCCGCAGCCGGATGTAATTTCTGATGTTTCATTTGCCATAATAATAGTACTCCTGTAAAGAAAAATTTAGTGAACATCAAAAGCGGATTGATGTTCACTGTGGTGAGTACTATTAATCTATTATTTCAGAAAATATATTTTGCAGTAAAGATGCATCTCCCTGAAATGCCTTGATTGTCGCTAACGTAAGTAAGTCACCATCGCATTTTTGAAAATCTATATTGTAACCAGCATTATTGGTCAGCAAAGCTAAAAACAATCTAAGTGTCCGGCCATTCCCTTCTCGAAAAGGATGCAAATAATTCATGTCGTTATAAAAATCCGTAAGTTCCTCGATGAACCGCTCTTTACTTAAACTACAAAAATAATTATTATCTTTAAGATATTTGAATTTTAGTATTCCTGCATTTTCAATATTTTTTACATTACAAAATACAGATCCCTTTTTTGAAAGATTGATTGTTCGTATTTCTCCAGCCCAGCTATAAAGATCACTGAAAATTCTTTTATGAAGTAATTTGTAAAAACTAAAATCCACATCTTTAAATTCAGTGTTTTTTTTCAGCATCCATTATTCTTGCTGTTACAATAGTCGCCTCTGCTTTATCAAGTAATTTCTGATTTCTTATATCAAACTTGTTAATAAGGACGGTAGTATGTTCATAACAATCCTGACTACATCCGTCTAACGAATAGACCGCCACAGTTTTACTCCTTGCAAATTACAGTGATCATTTTTATCAATTCATTAAAATCAATCTTTTTTTCAGCATAATCAGTAATGATTTTTAGTGTTTCATCCGTAAAATCATATCCTTCCATTCGAGTGGAAGCTATAGCATTATTTAAAGCATTTAATGTTAATGTGTCCAGTTTAAGCACCTCCAGATTCTACTGAAGCAATTCTTCTTCGCACGATTGATTGCTTCTTTCTGAAATGTTGTATATACATATTTAGTATACCATTTTTTCAATCAACAAGCAATAGAATAAAGGAAACCAATCAAATTCAAATTTATCTGGTTTCGGGGTTATAAGTAAATCAGCTAAAAACATCAGGGATTGAAAGCGATATCAGGGATAGAAAATGAATTCAGAGAACGAAATTTTTGCAAGGAGCACAACCTAAATACATGGAGGTATTATTATGGGAATGGTAGTTAGAACTAATATGGCAGCTATAAATGCCAACAATTCATTAGCAAACGCTTCAAAGGCTCAGCAGAACGGAATGCAGAAACTTGCTTCTGGTCTTAAGATCAACAAGGCTTCAGATGACGCTTCAGGTCTCGCTATTACAGAGAAGATGAAGAATCAGATCAAGGCTCTTGATACAGCTAAGGATAACTGCGAAGATGGTGCTAACCTCATTCAGACGGCTGAAGGCTACATGAAGGAAACTCATGACATCCTTACAAGAATGACTGAACTTGCTGAAAAGTCAGCTAACGGCGTTCTTAAGCAGGAAGACAGAGATGCTCTTCAGGATGAAATGAACCAGCTTTGTGCTGAAATAGACAGAGTTGCAACTACAGCGAACTTTAACGGTCATAAACTTCTTGATGGCTCACAGGGTTCAACTGCAGCTTTAACACTTTCATCTACAGCAACTGGCGGCAATTCTTATACTGCACCTACTGCCAATGCTGCATCTGGAATCAGACTTCAGATTGGTGAGACATCTACACAGGCTGATAAATTACACGTACAGATCAATAGCTTCCATACAGATACGCTGTTTTCTGGTGTTTCAGGCTTTATTAATAAGTCGAACGATAGTGATAACACAGGTATAGTTGCTACTGGTGCTACAACAGGCAATACAGGAGTTTCAACATATACTTCAGCTATTACTGTTGACATCAGCAGTCAGGATTCAGCTTCAGCAGCAGCAGATGCTATCCGTCTTGTAAGTAATTACGTTTCTGACGAAAGAGGAAAACTTGGTGCTCAGCAAAATAGACTTGAACACACGGTTAATACTCTCACAACAGCTTCTGAAAACACAACAGCAGCTAAGTCACGTATCTTAGATACAGACATGGCTAAGGAAATGATGGAATACACATCTAAGAATGTTATCGCTCAGGCTGCTCAGTCTATGCTTGCACAGGCTAATTCACAGCCACAGAACGTTCTGTCACTCCTTCAGTAATTAATAGCTGAAATAATTTGAACTTATAGTTGTTATAACTACGTAAATAGTTGATATAGGATTATGGGGACAAAGGGCTATGGTGGCTTCCACCGTAGCCCTTTACTGTTTAAGGAGAAGGAAATATGAAAGTACGTACTACAGAAAAAAAGGAAATACTTCTTTCAATAGGTATGATAGTCAAGAATGAGGAAAAGGTTCTTGAACGATGCCTTAAATCACTCCAGCCTCTTATGAATGCTATACCGAGTGAACTAATTATTGCAGATACCGGTTCGACAGATTCGACCGTTGAAATAGCAAAGAAATATACAGATAATGTATTTTACTTTGAATGGATAAATGATTTTGCAGCAGCAAGAAATTCAACACTTAAAAAGGCAAAAGGAAAATGGTATTTCTTCCTTGATGCTGATGAATATCTGGATGAAGATGTCAGTGAAATAATTAATTTTTTTAGCATACCAGAATTATATCTCAAATACAAGACACTCGAAATAATGATAAGAAATTATATGGATGTTAATAAAACTAATTATAGAGATGCTTGTTTGGCGAGATTTCAAAGAATAAATGATCCGAAAGACCCGGTGGAGTTTATAGGGAAAATACACGAAAGTATTTGGATTCGTCAGCCACTTGGTTATTTTTCAACCATCTTACATCATACTGGATACTGTTATTCTTCTGCACAGCAAAGCATGAATAAGAAAAACAGAAATATGCAGCTGATGCGTGAAGAGTATGAAAAAAATCCAAATGATCTCAGGCTGCTTTCCCATCTGATAGATGGCGCAGGTAATGATAATAATGAGAAAGAAAAATATATTTCGGAGGCATTGGTGATAGCCAAAGCAGAAAGACGACATTTGTATTCAAATGTCGTTTATATGCAGGCAGTACAGAATTTACAGAATTCTAGGCCTGAGTATTGTCTTGAGCTTTGCCGGGAATATTATGATACTCTAGATGGAGTTGAGAATTGCGTTGCAACTGTAGCGGTTGCTATGACAGAAGCTAAGATATTATCAGCATTAGCAAGATATAATGAATCATATCTTGCGTTTTGCAGATATTTTGATTTGTACGAAAGATACAAAAAAGATGAATTGATTCTTACTGATTCTTCAGCTCATCCTGTAGATGGCGTAACAGAATCAGAGTATATAAGATGCATTTGCATGGCAGCGCTTGACTTAAAAAAATCTAAGAGATATGATGAAGCATTTCAGTTGCTTAGCAAATTTGATATTGTCAGTCTTGATGGAGAAGATTTTAAAAATGTGCTTGGGTCTATAAGAGAGATTTGTCAGGATAAAAAGCAATATTCTACATTAGCGGAGTATTACGGTAAAATTATAAACTGCGATGATGACAATAAGTGTGAACTCTCTTTGTACATGATGGAAAGTACTTACTACTCGATTGTAGGTGAAGATAACAGAATGGCATTTGCGAAAGATGTTGTTAACACTGGTGTAAAAGGTAAGTACAGTGATCTTATGAAGCTTGTGCTCACTCAGAATGAAAAATCATTTGCTGATGATTTACTGACATTCATAAAAAATGTAGATGACTGGAAAGAAGGCTATTCAGAAGCAATTTATCTGGCGGTAAAACATGGTATTGATATAAGTGGCGTTGTAGATAATATGATAGCATCAGAATTTAGATCAAAGCTTGAAATGATTGCGGTTAATCACGATGATTTTGCCGGATATGTGCTTTGTTATGGCGTACCGGAAAGCTTCACGTCAAACATAAAGCGATTTCTATGGATAACTTCAATGTATGAAAAAGCTGCTTACAGAAGCTTCATGTTAGATGATAACAGAAAACATGAGATGTATTTAATGTTTACTAACTTGTTAGGTGAATATGTCTCTAATATATATAATCCGGAACTTCTTCAGGATGAGGCTGATATTCAGGTGCTTCCTTCTCTTCACAAGTTTGGATATTACATGCTTCAAGCAAATTCTGCACTTTTGAATGGTGACAGTGTCGGATATGTAAGAGGAATGAAAAAGGCTCTTCAGAATTGTGAATCAATGAAGGAAATAGTTGAATTTATGCTCGAGCGCTTTAAGCAAAAGATGGGAATAAAATAAAAAATAGCAGAGTACAAAAAATTTTTATACTCTGCATTAGTGTTTTAATTTTATGGCTGTATTAAATCAACCACCTGCGCTGTTTGGAAAAAATGTACATTATACGGAATAATCGCTATTTCTTATTGTTGCTACATCACTTTGAATACATGTATTTATTTAGGAAAGGAGCCAAATATGAGATTTTCACAGTATAAAGAAATATTGGAAATACTTGATTCTGTTATAGAAGCGACAGAATATATGAAGGAAAAAAATACAGACGAATTATGTGAGATATGCGTTCAGTCACTTAGTTCAGTATTGAACGTAGTGGATAATAACGGAACAGCAATTGGCGGGTTAGTAAATTCTATAAATAATGCGATTTTGAACTTTAATAATAGATTATATGAATCTGGTGAACTAACAGCTCTTTTAATTGAAATCAAAAAGCGTATTAATGATAGCTTACTTGAAGAGTTAGCAATATTGAAAGCGCAGATTGACTTAAAGCCTTGTTTTGAAATAGAACATTTTTATAATGAAATTATGGAGTATGAAGAAATTAAAGGAGAAGACGCTTTTGAAGATTATTGTAAAGAAAGAAATATAGATATAATCAAAGAATTAAGAAATGTATTGCCGAAATTGGACACAAAAACTAATGATTATGAATTGCTTTATGAAATCGCAGTTTTACTTGAAAAGGGTGGGGATTTAGCTTTAGCAAGTGTTTATTATGCTAAAGCAGCGTTAGAGATGAAAAAACAAAATCAAATATCAGATTATAATGATATTGTTAATTCATTTAATTCTGCACCTAAAACTTGTAAAGAGATATTTGAAACAGTTTTAAAAAACTATGAGTGTACAATTGTATTTTTATCCATATGCGGATTCGGTAAAGAAAGGCAAAGATATCAAAATCTCGCAATCTCATATGCGCAGATAGGAATTAAAGTAATTTATATTACACCAGAAGCTTATGTTGATGTTGTGAAAAGGGTAAGTGAGGATGAACTTGCGGAATATTGTGTTTCTCATTCTAATAATATTGAAGGCATAGAGGTAATAACACCTTTTTGCGCTTCTAATTATGGTGTACATTCTTATAATGCTATTGTTTCAAAAATAGCTGGCTCAGAAAACAATGCTGTTTTTATAATTTCAAATGTAAATGCATGGAAATCATTAATCCCATTAAAAGGAAAAAATAAAATAATATTTGATTGTGCCGATGATAATTCCGATTATAAAAATGCGTTTTGGTCAAATGCACAGTTATATGAAAATGAAAAATTACTTGTTGATTTTTCAGATGCTATACTTTGCACGGCTTATTCATTGTTTTTAAATAAAGCTATATTCCAAAATAAATCAAATGTTTATTTATCACATAACGCTGTGTCAGCGTTAGAAATGAAAAATTTCACTGACAATAATGAACCAGATGATTTGAAAGATATCCCTCATCCGAGAATCGGCTATGTAGGATGTATCTATCAGAGATTTGATCGTGATTTGTTCTATGAATTAGTTCGAAATAATCCGGATAAGTCATTTGTAATAGTCGGAAGTATATTGAATAACTATGTAGAGATGCTCTATCCTAATATGTATTATTTGGGATCTAAAGCTCATTCAGAATTATATAAGTATTATAGTAATATGGATATTTGCATAATACCATATTTTGATGATGCTAAAATGTCCATGTCTTGTGACCCTGTAAAAATTCATGAACATATTAGTTGCGGTACACCAACGATTACTACTTATATGCCTGATACAGGAACAGGAAGACTAATAACCTACCACGCCAATACTGTTTCTGATTTTCAGAATTGTATAGATAGAATATTAGCAGAGAAACCGAAAGTATGTAAAGAGCAATTAAACAACTATTTAGCTGATAATTCATGGATTTCAAGGGCATGTCAAGTATTACGAATATCCAACGATGATACTTATGATTATGAAAAAACTAAAAATTGTATTAATCAAATTAAAAATGAGTTTGAGTCTATAAAAGATATTCATTCAAATTTCAGTGTTATTTATGGAATAGCCTCAATTCCATATGATCGTTTTGAAGCTGAAAAATATATAAAACGAGCTTGTAAAGAATACAAAACTGAATTTAATGATGAAATACTTGAAAAGTTTGAGCGGTATGTTTCTGAACAGTCAATGTAGTTTATTAGCGCTTAAAACTACAATTATAAGACTTGAATTATATGGCACCAAGCGAGCAAATTGTTTTGGATAAAGAAAACTAAAATACTGTGAGAGGTACAATTTATGGCTTATTTATCATGTGATTTGATTTCAAATATGTATTTGAATATAAATGGTAGAATAGATAAAGGCGATAGGGTGATAACGCTTTGCTGCGAGAATATTTCATCTGCTCCGGGAGTAACTCTTACAGATAATGTTGATGAAACTCTTGAAAGATTTGTTGGGCTCAGAACAATGTTATTGGCTCAGGGATTACGAACTCCGGAAAAAAATGATTACGGATGTGCAGGATGTTCTAAATACCGAAAAGGAGACTGGAGTATTAATCCGTTTATAGGTTATGTTAATCTTTCTATGTATCCTGCTCCATGTCAATGCAAATGCTGTTACTGCAGTGTAGATAAAAAATGGATTAATAATCCAGATGTTAAATCTGCTTATGAAAAAATATTTGAACTTCTTGAAAGAGCTGAAAGCACTGGATTAATCGATCCTGATGCTTGCTGGCAGATTTCTTCAGGTGAAATTACAATTCATCCTTATAAAGATAGAATTTATAAATTGGTTAAGAATAAAACAGCATGCTTTTATACGAATGCATTTATTTACGATGAAGAAATAGCAACCAATCTTCAGAACAATTCGAAATCAGCTATTAATTTGTCGATTGATGCAGGAACACCTGCAACATGGGCTAAAGTAAAGGGCGTAGATAATTTTGATGTGGTTACAGATAATCTGGTAAAGTATTATTCACATCTTTCAAGGCCAGGACAAATTACGATGAAATACATTGTTCTTCCGGGCATTAATGATAATTTAGCTGATTATGAATCAGTTGTTGAAATAATGAAAATCCTCGGAACAAATCATTTAACAATATCCAGAGATGTGAGTAAGAAGTATTGTTCAAATGATACTGATTATAAACAACTTATATTATCTGCAGCATATCTACTGGCACTTCTCTCAAAAAACGGGATGAGTAGTGATATGTTTACTTACACAGAAGAAGAACGACACGATGTGGTTGAAGTAGCTGAAGAATTACTGAAGAACAATAAAGTATGATTACACCATAACGCTTCGCCTTGTTTTTACGCCTGATTCATGGTATACTTATTTAAGATGAAAACGAAAAGAATTCAGAAAGGAGAGCGCGGAAATGGGAAACTATATCAATCCGGGAAATCAGGCATTTAATGAGATAAACGATGAAGATTATGTTGATAAGACAATGCTTATTTCACTGGTCAATGAAAGAATACGAAAAAAGAATAAGCTTATCTGTATAAGCAGACCTCGTCGGTTCGGAAAGTCTTTTGCTGCCAAAATGCTCAGCGCCTACTACGACTGTACCTGTGATTCTCATAGTTTGTTTGATGAAATGAAAATAACTGAAACGGGGAATTATGAGAAACATCTGAATCAGTACAATGTGATCAGTCTTGATATAACCAGCTTTATTTCAGATGCTAAAAGCAATAGTTTACCTTTGAGTGAAGTACCTAAGATGATCATAGAAACGCTTAAATCTGAACTGAAATATCTTGATCCTGGTCTTTCAGCAGAACTGTCATTAAATGCTGAATTAAGCAGATACATCAATGAATTAAACGGTAAACAGTTTATCTTTATCATTGATGAATGGGACGCTTTGATCCGTGAAGCGAAGGATGAACCAAAAACACAGGAAGCGTATCTTAATTTGCTGCGCGGCTGGTTCAAAAACAGCAATTTTACTCCGAAAGTTGTAGCTGCAGCGTATATGACCGGAATCCTGCCGATAAAAAAGGACGGTTCACAGTCCGCAATTTCGGATTTCGATGAATATCCGATCCTTGAACCGGATGATTTTGCTGAATTTACAGGGTTTACTGAAGAAGAAGTACAGAAGAAATGTAAAGAGAGCGGTCTCGATTTTCATGAAGTAAAGGAATGGTATGACGGATACGATTTTCCGGATATCGGAGCGATCTATAATCCGTATTCAGTGATGAAGGCTGCTGAAAAGAAAAAATGCAAATCTTACTGGAAAAAGACCACGGCAGCCGAGTCTCTGAAAACATATATAAATATGAATTTTGACGGACTGCAGGAGAAAATCGCCTGCCTGATTGCAGGAGAAAAGATCCACGTGGAAGCCGATGAGTTTCAGAATGATTTCGAGACATTCAGTACGGCTGACGATGTGCTGACACTTCTTATACATCTTGGCTATCTGACTTATAACGAAGAAGACGGGACGGTCCGCATTCCAAATAATGAAGTACGCGGCGAGTTCAGACTGCTTCTTTCATCCGTTAATGAAGGTGAAGCATGGATGAAGCTTATCATGCGATCAAAGAAACTTCTTGATGCCACTCTGAAAGAAGACGCAGATACCGTAGCTGAAATCATGGAAGAAATACGCAATGAGCATTACGCACCGCAGTTTTATAACAACGAGCAGGCATTGAGAGCTGTCATAAAATATGCGTATATCTGTACGGAAGGAAGTTACATAAAAACAGAGGAGCTGCCGTCCGGTAAAGGTATAGCTGATGTGGTTTATATTCCGAAACCAATGTCTGATCATCCTGCACTGCTTATAGAGTTAAAATGGAATAAATCATCCGGAGGTGCAGTTGAGCAGATTAGAAAAAAGAAGTACGACACCGTGCTGAAACCTCTTAAAGATAATCTGCTCCTCGTCGGGATAAACTATGATTCGAAAACAGGAAAGCACAGCTGTACGATTGAGAGATCTTGAAAAGGGAATGTTAAGAAACTTTCTTTGAAAGCAAATCAGCATGCCCGGAATTATGAGCCGCAGAGTTTACGGTCAGTTAACCGTAAGCCCTGCGGCTAAAAATATTATTACGACAATTTTTTCATAAGTACAAGCTCTTTGTCTATATGTTTGTAAATATGATCCCTGGCTCCGCTCATCCCTGCCCGATAAGCACTTTCTTTCCCTCAAAGGCAAAACCGTACTTTATGATATTGTCATCAGTTGCCCCAAGATCAAGGAGTTCCTGCTCATATTTCTTTTCTTCAATCTGAGCAAGTGCATTTGTCAAGGCGGTTTCAAGTGTTTCTTTTTTATTTTTGTTTACTACTTTGAATTCGATGATAAATGCCCTGTCTTTCTTGTCATGTGGAACGAGCATAATGTCATATCTTCCGAATCCGCTTTCACGGTTCGATTTTACAGCATAGCGTTCTCTTAACTCAACCAGCATGCCGAGAACAAGTCCGTGATAGAATTTTTCCGGCGCAAGAAAATCATCTTCATTATATGCAGAATCAAATGTACTGATTGATGAAAATACTATTCTGTTCATATATTCGTTCATTGAATCTGTATCGCAGTTCAAGAATGACTTTATAAAATCGCTGTAATAACCGACAACTGTTTCATCAAACCATCCTTCGATCAGATTTCTTAGCAGCAGCATAGTCTCATGATTAACGATCCGAATTTCATAAAGTTTATCTCTGATCAGATTACTTTTAAGGTAACCGCTCATTACAAGCAAACTCCAGATTGCACTCTGTGATGTGCTAAGTTTATTAAACACCAGCTGCTCATCAAGTTTTTTGGTAACCGATCCGCCGTTTAGAAGATTTTCAAAATCAGATTTAATATCTTTGCTGCCTTGACGTATCAGTTTGCTTACCAGATCGTTTGAGCTGGAGTTTGCCCAGTACGAATCTATCTTTCCGGAATTTAAGAAGAACGTTACAGACATAGGATTGTAGATATCTGTAAGTCTTCCTATATTGAATCCATCGTACCAGAATTTGATCTCATCTTTGTTCGTGTATCCGTATTCATCCATTGCATCGAATACTTCCTGTTCAGTAAATCCGAAATAATCCTGATAAATTTCATTCGAAAGCGAACATATAAGAAGATTGTTCATACCTGAAAACAATGATTCCTTGCTCACTCTGGTAATACCGGTCATTACTGCCCGGTCCATGAATTTATTATCTTTGAATGTGGAAGTAAAAAGCAGGCGCATAAATGACAGTATTTCATTCCAGGAACCTTGTGTCCAGGCTTCCTGCAGCGGAGTATCATATTCATCCAGAAGAATAATTACCTTTTTACCGTATTCGATTGACAGTACTTCAGATAAGAATAAAACCGATTTGGCAACAAGATTTTCATCAAAGTCTTTCGGCTCTTTTACAGTAAAACCATTTTTTATACGGTCGTATTCTTTTTTATAGTCTTCGCTGATCTTATCGCTGCCATGGACGATCTCATTATTTCTAATATAATGAATTTTGATGATCGAAGCTATATTATTTTTCATTTCAAAAACTTTGTCGTTTTTTACCGTTGAGAAACTTAATGCGATAACCGGAATCGTTCCCTGAAATTTCATTATTTCAG
Organism: Ruminococcus sp. HUN007; assembly: GCF_000712055.1. Taxonomy (NCBI): domain Bacteria; kingdom Bacillati; phylum Bacillota; class Clostridia; order Eubacteriales; family Oscillospiraceae; genus Ruminococcus; species Ruminococcus sp. HUN007. The sequence continues at coordinate 1,176,063 of NZ_JOOA01000002.1, forward strand.
GATATTCTGATATTTTTAAGCCTTCAAAAAGATCTGAACGGTTTTTATAATCAGTGCTGAAAAAACATTCGAGCATACTCATGTTCAGCGTCTTGCCAAAGCGGCGTGGACGTGTGATGAGTGTTACTTCATCTGCTTTGTTCCACCACTCTTTGATAAACAATGTCTTATCAACAAGAAAATTGTTTCGTTCTCTTATTTTGCAAAAATCAGAGGTGCCGGTTGCTATTTCCTTTAACATGTTCGGGTTCCCCCTTCAAGATCTCTCAATCGTACAGCTGCGCTTCCCTGTTTTCGAATCATAGTATAAATCGCTCCGATATCCGGAAAATCGTATCCGTCATACCATTTCTTTACTTCATGATAGCCGAGACCGCTCTCATTGCTGTTTTTGAACCAGCCACGCAGCAGATTAAGATACGCTTTCTGCGTTTGGGGTTCAGATTTAAGCATTGTCTTATCAACATAATCTTCATCGTTTATCTCATTAAATGCCTGATTTCCCGGATTGATATAGTTTCCCATTTTCGCACTCTCCTTTCTGAATTCTTTTCGTTTTCATCTTAAATTAGTATACCATGAATCAGGTGTAAAAACAAGGCGAAGCGATCTGAACTCATAAAACCCGATCAAATGTGGCTGAAAGGAACAAATGATGAATTTGAAGTTACAGATAAAAATAAAAGCACCATGACTCTGTAAAGAATCATGGTGCCTGATTTGGTTGCGGGAGCTGGATTTGAACCAACGACCTTCGGGTTATGAGCCCGACGAGCTACCGAGCTGCTCCATCCCGCGTTCTCGACCGTTATCTATTATACCACTTTCGCAGTCCTGTGTCAACAGTTTTTTCGCATACACATCTGACAGATTTCACTGTGCAAAAAAGAGGATTTTTGTATTCATTTTTCTGAAGCGGTGATCAGATGGTTTTTTACCGATTGACCGGAAGGTGTTTTTCGGGTTATAATATTGATAACGATAATTTTAATACCGTATCCGGAACAGCCTGACCGGCTGTACGGACCGGCAGTGACAGCAGTGATAAGAGGGATCAAAATGGGAATAATAAAGAATTACGCAGACGCGGATCATATAAGGATCTCGTGGTACACAAAAAAAACGGACCTGTTAGGTCCGTTTTTAAGATCTGTATTATGGGTACAGGGATGCAGCCGGAACTGTCCGGGGTGTATTGCAGCTCACACTCATTCGCCTGACGGAGGTAAAACAGTCAGAATAGCTGAGATCGCGAAGGAGTTTGCGGGGGCAGCTGAAACGGAAGGCATGACCGTTTCGGGCGGTGAGCCATTTCACCAGGCGGACAGGATCTGCCGGCTCACAGGAGAGATAAGAAAGAGCCGTCCTGATTACGGGCTGATCGTCTATACCGGATATACTTATGAGGAGCTGAGTTTCTCGGATGAGAAGCCTGTAAAGGAGCTTCTGAAACTCACCGACATACTCATCGACGGAGCTTACGTGCAGGAGCTTGATGATGACAAAGGACTGCGCGGCTCGTCAAATCAGCGTGTCATCCAGCTGACTGACAGGTATTCTGAGCATATGGAGATGTATATAAATCCTGCAGCCAGAAAGAGCAGCTATGAGATAAACGGTGAATATTTCAGGATGACAGGCATTCCGTCACAGAACTCAAAGGAGCTTATGAGGAAACTCGGGATTATTTGATCTCAAGTCTTCTCTTTTCCTGTGACTGAGTCAATTTCGGCATTGTTACCTTCAGAACGCCGTCATTGTATTCTGCGGAAATGTTATCGGAATCGATACCTGCAATGCCGAAGCTTCTGCTGTACATGCCGGAATATCTTTCTTTCCTGATGAACTTTCCGTCCTCATTCTTTTCTTCCTTTTTCTCTTCATGTTTAGCGGAGATAGTCAGAAGATCCTTTGAAATATCTATGCTTATATCTTCCTTTTTAAATCCCGGAAGATCTGCTTCAAGAACATAATCAGTATCTGACTCCTGAATATCTGTTCTGAATTCCTGTTCAGGTCTGTGCATAGGCATCATTCTGTTGCCGAAGAATTCTTTTTCGAAATCATCAAACGGATTAAAGATATCGTAACCTTTTCTTTCAAACGGTGTAAGTCCAAACATAAATTATTCCTCCTTGTAATTGTACACACTGTTCTGTCAGCAGTTTACGGAGGATATGCGTCCTCGTTAGTATCTGAAACCGCCGGCAGATTTTTCTGCTTCTTTTTCTGATATGATCTTTTTTAATGATTCCATTGGAACCGCCTCTTTCATGTTCTTTATTTCCTTTCGGTGATTATTATATTACACCCCGATTATGACAGAATTGTGAACAACAGATGAAAAATTAGCACTCTCCGTGCGAGAGCGCTAATCACAAAGAAATACTGTAATACCGTAAAAAGCAGCGTCATTCCCGAATGACGCTGCTTTCGCATTTATAAGTAAGGGAAACGCTGATTTATTCATAAATCAGCGTGGGGCTTCGGGGCGAAGCCCCGCAAATCCCATCTCCGGAAATCCGGCGAAGCCGGATTTCCGATTAAATCAGTGTTTCCTAAGTATATGATCAGCTGCTCTTTCTGAAGTTTTTATCGGTAAGAATTCTGGCAGCTATAAGTCCGAGAGGAAGTGCGGCTATTAGCATTATTGCCTTTGAAAGCCACATGATGCCTGTATTTACATCGTTGAGTCCCAGGTAGTAGATACCCTTGTAGAGGAACATTCCCGGAACCATGATAACTATCGACGGAACTGTAAGTGTGATTCGCGGATATCCGATTTTCGCCTTGATAAGTGAAGCCATTATTCCGGCTGAAAAAGCGCCGATGAAAGCCGCCGCACTTACCGGAACGGATGTGAAATCAACAAGTTCAAGACGAAGAGTGTTGGCGATCATGCCTATCATTCCGGCTGTGAGAGCCATCTTTCTTTTGCTGTTGAAAAGGAAAGAGAATCCGTACACACCCACAAAGCTTGCAGCCATCCTGAAAACGAGTTTCAGCACAGGATCAATCGAAAGCTCAGGAAAATCTGCAGGTGTAAACCTGAAAGTAAAGGCCGCCAGCCATCCGGTCAGTGTTGCCGTGATTATAATAAGGAAGGCATAGGTGAGACGTTCAAGACCCGAACGAAGATCAAGCTTTGCAAGGTCGATGCCGCCGGTGATAAGAGGAAATCCCGGTATCACAAAAAGCATCGAGCAGATGTATCCGGACTGATGTGCCTCGGAAATGCCGAAAAACATCTCGGCAAGTTTTATAAGAATAACGTAGGTACAGCACGAAGATGCCACTGCGCAGGCAACATTGGCCAGCAGGGTTATATGATGTTCAATGAGTTTCTTGCGCACGAACTGCCCTACTCCCGCTCCGAAAAACGCAAACAGCATTTCAGCAGGACCGCCGCCGAGAAGGAACGTAAACGCACAGCACGCAAACGCAGCAGCAAGTGAAAGATTCCATGCCTTATAGTTGGCCGGCATACTTTCGATCTTGTCGAGGATCCTGTGGAACTGTTTTTACCGAATACTTTCCTGCCCGCTCCGTAAAGCTGTCGGCAAAAAACTCGATGGCATTCAGCCGGTCAGTATTTACACCGGTTGTGTTTATCGATATAGCATTGGTGTAGGTTTCACCGTTTTCCACGCAGGTGTATGAAATGGAAAGCAGACCTATGTCGGCGTTGCAGACGATGCCGAGAGCACGGGATATCTTGTTCATCGACGCGCGCACTCTCCACGCTCCGGTACCGGATGCAAGCATCATAAGTCCGACACGGCCGACCAGAGTAGCCTTTTCCTTAAGCGACGCATTTTCGGCTGCCAGTTCCTCATTTTCCTCATCGAGGAGCTCGTGCCACTGGATCTTCATGTGCTGTTTTCTGAACTTACTCAATTACAGATCATCCTTTATATATATTATTATGTACGTCACGTCCAAAAGCGGACTATATAGATTTTACCACTTAACAGCGTCCCTGTCAACGTATTTTATATACTAAAACAACAAAATAATCATTGATTAATTGTATATTATATGATAAAATATTTTTAACACTTATTAAAAAGGAGTTCTGAATAAATGTATTGTGTTAAATGCGGTAAATTTCTTGATAATGACGACCGTTTCTGTCCGGCCTGCGGAAAAAGCAATCCGGATTATTTATTCTGTATGAAATGCGGCAAGCCGCTTGACAGCAAGACCCGTTTCTGCTCAGGATGCGGTTCCCAGAACCCGAATTTTGATTATGATCCGTATACTCCCGGTATAAACCCTCCTCCATCCGGTTATAACGGTGGCCAGAATTACGATCCGAATCCTATGAATAACCAGAGCTTTGCCCAGAACAAAGCACAGGGCGTGACACCTCAGAGTTACGGTCAGACTATATCACCATATGCTGATGATCCTGTCCCGAACGCACAGGCAAATGCCGCACAGAACAGTGTTCCTCCGGTATATACAGCTGAAAACGCCAATGCTGTAGGCTTTGTAAATTCAGGAACACCTGCACCGGATATGAACAGCAGCATAAATAACACTAACATTAACGGCATGAAAAATAATAAAAAGACGGGGCATATCGTAGCTGCCGGAATAGCCGTAATGATCGCAGCAATAGCCGGTATCACCATAGCTGGCGCTAAAATCGGTCAGCAAATTGGACGCGGAGCTTCTCCGCGAAACCACAGCTACAGTGATAACTATACGCCTAAGGAATACACTTTCAACCCATTGAACAACATAAAGGAACCTGAGGTCATCTGGGAAACGGACACTGTGAAGGTCTCCACTCTGAACATCATCCACGACAGCAGTTTCTCCTCCAGCGCAAAACTTCAGCTTCAGATTGAAAACAAATCCGATAACGATATTCTTGTAAGAACTGATAAAGTTCTCATAAACGGTTATGATGTTAACGCATCCGTTTATGAGTCCGTTTCCAAAAAAAGTACAGTCACTGACTCTGTTTACATTGACCTTGATATACTTGAAAAACTGAATATTGAAAACATAAACAATATTGACCTGTGGTTTAAAACAGAGAACAAACAGGACTACAACGTGGTCGAAACATCGGACAAGATCACAGTTGAAACGAAAAACACTGCTGACAACGAGCCTTTTGTACCGGATACAATATTATTCGATCATGACGGTGTAAGGATCGGCTACTACGGAACAGAATATTCAAGCCGCTACGATAACTCCATGAATGTTGAAGTTTATTTTGAAAACAATACAGATAAAATAATCGACTTTGATCTGGATTCATTTCAGATCAACGGCAAGGATATTAAACCGTACCAGCATACAGTATTATATCCGGAATCAAAAGGTATCTTTGACTTCTGGTTATCTGAAGAAAAACTGAAAACGATCAGAATTGACTCTGTCGAAGATATTGATGACATAGTATTTTCAGTGGAAGGAACACATCAGACAGAAGATGCAGAAACACACCGTGCAAAAACTGAGAAGGTTTTCAGCACAGGTGATCTGAAAGTCTCAACTCATTAACTTTCCTGTATTCAGCACATACTTCACACTGATCTGAAATAATTCATTCACAGCATAAAAAAGCTTCGCACCTTTTACGGTACGAAGCTTTTCTTTTTCAGGAAATACTGATTTATCCGGAACAAACCAGTGTTCCGGGGCGAAACCACGCAATTCCCGCCTCAGCAAATACGGCGGAGCCTGATTTCCTGTTTGATCAGTACTTACGCTTTGCTCTTATTTGCATTGCGGAGCATCTTTATTACGTCCTTTATCTTAACCGGTTCTCCGCGGTAAAGGACGAGGAGCTTGTATACTTTCGCTGCAAGGAAAACCACTGCAGCAGTGGCGATCACCATAAGCACGATGCTGATCAGTGCTGTCGGCATCGTTATATTTCCGACTATAATATCGGCAGGAACGGTAAACGGCGCTGTGAACGGAACGTAACGGAGGATCTTCAGCATATGGTCGTTACCGTTTAACTGATTGAAATACGGGAACATCCAGCAGGCAACAACTGCCATAGTATATATTCCGAAATAATTGCTTATCTCTTCAGTTTTTGACGCAAATGAACCTGTGAAGGCCGCAAGAGCGATATAGAGCAGGAAGCCTATGGCTATCGCAATAATGCCGGCCAATACAGCAGGAACTGTAAATCCTCCCTGAGCCGAGAACTTATCAAGCAGTTTGCCTATCGCCTTTCCTGCCGAAGCTGAACCGGATACTCCGGCAGCCACACCTGCAACAGCTGCTGCGATCCAGACGAAAAACTGAAGAATGGCTGCAAAATACATGCCGAGTATCTTTCCGAAGATCAGGTCATACGGCTTTGTAAATACCAGCAGTGACTCCATCATCTTCGAGTCTTTTTCAACTACGATGCATCTTGCAACACCCTGACCGTAGATACAGAGCATCATGTAGAGAATGATACCGGAAAGCAGCGGAATAACGTTCTTTATCATATGATCGGCAAACGAACTTTCATCCTCACCGACAACACTTGTTTCGATTTTTGTATCTGTAAAGTATTCTGTATTCTGCGCTTCCGTAAGACCGGCCGCATTACTCAGTACATATCCGATGTTATTATCAACAAAAGTGGCAAAGCGCTTTGCCTGCTTGTCTGAATCATCAAAGTTTTCAGGCTTTATAATTCTGGCACGGAAATCTTCTCCGTTTTCGTCATCCTTAACTTCGAGCACAAGAGTATGATCTCCGTCGGCCGCAGCTTTTTCCACTGCCTCTTCTGCCGTACAGTCAAGATTTTCAAAAACAACGTCCTTGTAAAACTCATTGTCCGACTGACAGAGTCTGTCATAGGAAGCACCCTTAAGCGCACTTGAATCGCAGACATAAACCTTTTTGACTGTAGTCGGCATATCGCTGCTCTCGTCCAGTTTATCAGCAAACATGAATCCGCAGACTCCGAGAGCAAAGAGAATAACAGCTACGATAAGAGTTGAAAGTCTGTAGGAAGCAGTCTCGGTATGACGGAGAAATGTAAATTTCATGATCTTTCCCATAATATCACACCGTTCCTTTCTGAGACTTTGATATCTCCAGAAGATTCCTGAGTTTCAGTCGTTCTCCGTTATGATAAACAAGAACATGATATATCTTTGCCGCAAAGCGGAACAGGAATACTGTAAGAAGTATAAGTTCTCCCCACAGGATCAGCACATCGCTGAAGCCTGCCTTTCCGAACATGAAATGTACCGGAACCGTGTATATTCCCGAAAACGGGAACAGATAGGACACCTCAGTAAGCACAGGATTGTTTGCCATTGCAGCGCCCATTGCAAGATAAACGCCTGCAACTGATGAAAGTGCGATAAATGAACTTGCGTTTGAAAGGTCATCCATGCTGCTGCATGACGCGCCTGTAATACCGGAAATGATCGAATAGAACACAAATGCAAGTACTGTAGTGATTATTATAATTCCGATACCGGCAATTATTCTGACAGGATCAAAGTTTAAGCTGCTGACAGCTTCTGCGTCTATCTCCACTCCGTCTCCGGAATTCTGAATGTTCATTAATCCTTCAGTTAAAACACTTGAAAACTTCTTTGCTGTTATTGCAGTGGTAATGATACCTGAGATCATACCGCAGAAAAGCATTATTGCCGCATTCAGGATAAGCACTACCATTGTTCCGACGATCTTGCCTGTAATTATCGCAAGCGGGCGGACTGTAAGAAGAAGTGTCTCAATTACCTTTGAGGATTTTTCCGTAACAAGACTTACAGCGATCTTCTGGCTGGAAACAAGAACGATCATCATTACGATCATGGAGTAGAATATTACAGCTGACATCGTAAATGCGTCAAAGTCGTCGTCCTTGTCTTCCGATATATCTTTCGCATCGATAGTCTGCGTATAAATGTCAGAATCCATCATGCTTATCTGATCTTCAGTCATTCCGCTTTTTTCAAGGCGGCTTTCAAAGAAAAAGTCTCTTACAGAGTCCGAAAGCGACTCCATTTCCATGGAACTTATCTCGCTGTCCTTTGATCTGAAAAGTGCTATTCTGTACTTTTCCTCATCTTCCCCTTCGGCCTTCTGCTTTTCGTGAATGTGCATGAAAACGTCTTTTGTAGCTTCGTTTTCCATTTTGCTGATGACCGATTCTTCATCTGTTTCAGAAGTGATGAAATTTACCTTTTCATACTGCGCATGTTCCTCTGTGAATTTCTTCTCATCAAAAGGAATGTCCGTGTCGTTGAGAACATAGAAATTCTCTATTTTACAGCTGCCCAGATCGTGGGCGACTTCTTCGATCTTGCTTCCTCCGGCAAGTGAAAGAAGCGGACCTGCCAGCAATATGAACGTGCAGACAATCACAAGTCCTATGACCGTTCCTTTGCTTTTGTAATTCTGGGCTATGGTGAAGGCACAGACCTTCTGCCATCCCGTAAGATCACTTTTCTTCATTGACGGCACCAACCTTTTCAATAAAGATCTCGTGAAGCGAAGGTTCGCGGAGTTCAAATTTCACCACAACGATCCTGTTAGCTATAATTTTCGAGAGAAGCTCATTCGCCTGATCGTCGCCTGTGACCTTAAACTGGTATTCGGTTTCCTTCTGACTTACGAGTTTTACTCCGCACTCTTCGGCAAGCGGAATAATGTCGCCCTCACACTTTACAAAAAGATTTACTCGTCCGTAGCTTTTCTTGATATCATTGAGATTGCCCTGAAGAACTGTTTTACTCCTGTTCAGGATGGTTATGTCAGTGCAGAATTCCTCAATTGTAGGCATCTGGTGACTCGACATGATAAGATATTTTTCCTTTGCGATCTGTTCGTGGATAACTGACTTGAAGAGGTCGGTATTCACAGGGTCAAGACCGCTTAAAGGTTCGTCAAGTATGAGAAGCTCAGGATCGGAAATAAGAGCTGAGATAAGCTGTATTTTCTGCTGGTTGCCCTTTGAGAGCTGTTCAGGCTTCTTCGGTGGTATCTTCTTTCCCTTGGCCGACTTTCCCGGATAGATGTATTCTTCAACTTCAAAACGTTCAGCCCAGTATTTTATTCTTTTCTGTGCTTCGCCCTTCGGCACGTTACGTAAAGAAGCAAAGTAAAGAAGCTGATCCATAAGTGAATACTTAGGATACAGTCCTCGTTCCTCGGCCAGATAGCCGACGTTGCAGGTAACTGAATCAAGCGGTTTGCCTTTCCAGAGCACCTCGCCTGTGTCGTGTGCGAGCATGCCGAGCATCATTCTGATAGATGTTGTTTTTCCGGCACCGTTTGTTCCGAGAAGCGCATATACACCCGGATCTTTCATTACAAATGACAGATTGTCAACCACTGTCTTTTCTCCGTATTTTTTAGACAGATTTTTCACTTCCAGCGACATTATTGTCTCCTCCTCTTTTCGGAAAACACCGACAGGTTTCTGTGTCCGGACAGCTTTTTAACAAGCCGCTGTGCAGTTCTTCTTCAGGAATGACATACAGATAACCCGGTGTTTCCATATTAATTGAATGAAAACCATACATACAAATTATATCATAAGCATTCATAGATTTCAACATAAAAATAATACCGTGACCAGTACCCATCTGATCACGGTATAATGACTATTTCTTCTTACACTTTAAGCGGCAGTCCTGACTGCCTTATGATTTGTCACCGAAAATTAAGGTCGGTGTTTCTGATGATGGAACTGAGCCGTCTGTTCTGATCCACCATTCTGTCGATTCTCTTCTGCATCTGCGAATAACGGAACTGTTCGTCATTCCTGATGTCGATCATATCGTCCTGCTCCTCAAGAAAATCAAGAGTAACATCTGATAAAAAATCCTTTTCCATAATTAAGTTCCCCTCCTTGATCACAAAAAACCCTTTTTACTCCTGTGCTGCCTCCGGTGCAGCTGCTTCCGGCTGCGGTTCAGGCTCCGGCTCAGGTTCCTGCTGCTGCGGCGGATCCGGTTCCTGCGGTTCAGGAACCTGAGGCTGCGGTGCAGGCTCTTCGACTGACGGCGGAACAGACGGCGGATCAGGCTCTGCCTGAGGCGACGGTGCTTCTGTTACCGGATTTACCGACGGAGCTTCTGTTACCGGTACGGCAGCCGCTTCTGTTACCTTTGCTGTTGCTGACGGTTTTGATGAAGCTTTTGCTGCTGCCGTTGTTGTTTTTGGCGCAGTCCATATCTTTTTGGTTGTAACCGCTTCAGTTTCTTCCGCTTCATCCTTTTTCCATTCCCATGACGGTGCTGCTGTCAGCCCGACTGAAGTAACAATACCTTCAGTTACGTCAGGTGATTCTGTATTTTTAGGAATGCGTGATTCCTTAACGGTTATCTGGACATTATAAGCATAGAACGTATCACCGTTCGGCTTAGGTATTGAGGCAACTATCATGACATTGCCTATACCAGGCTGTTCAAGTGTGCGCATCGTGCGTCCGTCATCGAAAACGACACTTAAATCATCAAAATTGTGAGCTTCGATCATCACTGACGCATTGTCCGGAAGTCCGGAAGACTTCGCCAGTGCTCTGCGAAGCGTATCTTTTGCTGCAAAAGGCTCTTCAGCGTATATTTCTGTATCTGTGCTGTAGGAACCCATGTAAACTGCTTCACCGATTATATCCGATACTTTCATCATCGGCTGTGAAGAATTATTACCTGTATTCTGATTATCTTTCTTGTTGTTATGCGGAAGAATAAACCATATTGCCACTGTAAAAACTGCAATGACCATAAGAACAAGAAGAGCTATTGCTATATTTCTTCTGAACATTTCTCATGTCTCCCGATCTGTTGTTTTTCTGTTTTACGAACCCTGACAGAACCTGATTCTGTCAGAGGCCCCCTCTATAAAAAATTATATCACGTATAAAATCCTTTGTCAACGTCATTTACCAAGTCTCATTGTAAGACTTATGCGTTTCTTTTTGACATCTACGCCAAGAACTCTTACCTTGACGACTTCACCTACTTTTACGGCTTCCAGCGGGTGCTTTATGTAGCGGTCACAGATCTGGGAGATGTGTACAAGACCGTCTTCGTGAACACCGATATCCACGAAAACACCGAAGTCGATAACATTTCTTACTGTACCCATGAACTCCATGCCTTCCTTAAGGTCGGTGATCTCCATTATGTCACCGCTTCTCATAAGCGGTGGCGGAAGTTCATCACGAAGGTCACGTCCCGGTTTCTGAAGTTCTGATACGATATCCTTCAGTGTAGGAACACCGATGTCAAGCTTTTTGCTTATTGCAGGAATACCTATTTTATCAGCACGTGACTTTATATCCCCTGCTTTTCCGTCCTTTATATCAGCAAGACTGAAGCCGCATTCCTCAATAAGTTTCATAGCTGCGTCGTAGCTTTCCGGATGAACAGCCGTGTTGTCAAGCGGATTTTTTCCGTTACGTACTCTTAAAAATCCGGCGCACTGCTCAAAGGCCTTCTGGCCGAGTTTCGGAACTTTAAGAAGCTGCTTTCTGTCGGTGAACTCACCGTTTTCCTCACGGTATGATACTATGTTCTTTGCGATGGATGCATTGATACCGGCAACGTATGAAAGAAGCGAGTGTGAAGATGTGTTGAGATCAACGCCGACTGAGTTTACACATGATTCAACCACGCCGCCGAGCGCTTCGTTAAGTCTTGCCTTCGGCATGTCATGCTGATACTGACCTACCCCGATAGCCTTCGGTTCGATCTTTACAAGTTCAGCAAGCGGATCCTGAAGTCTTCTTGCGATAGATACCGCACTTCTGAGTGAAACGTCGTAGTCAGGAAATTCTTCGGCTGCAAGCTTTGAAGCTGAGTAAACCGAAGCTCCTGCCTCACTTACGACCATATAGCTTACCTTCTGGTCAAGGTCCTTGATTATATCGGCAACTGCAGCTTCCGATTCTCTTGAAGCAGTACCGTTACCTATGGCAATGGTATTTACCTTCTGGTTTATGATTATTCTCTTAAGCTTCTGCTTTTCCTTTTCGATCCTGTCTGCAGAACCCATTGAGATGTGAACTACGTCTGTGTAGAGCACCTTTCCGGTATGGTCAACAACTGCCACCTTGCATCCCGTTCTGAAACCAGGGTCAAGTCCGAGTGTGACTGTGTTCTTGATCGGCGGCTGGAGAAGGAGCTGTCTTAAGTTTTCGGCAAATACCTTGATAGCCTGCTCCTGCGCATTTTCCGAAAGGACTGATCTTATTTCACGTTCGATTGACGGGAAAATAAGTCTCTTGTAACTGTCATCGGCAGCTGCTTCAACTATTGAAGCGGAAGCACTCTGGTTCTTTACATACCTGTTTGCGCACATTGCAGCAGGTGTGTCATCCGGTGCTGTTATGCTCACCTTAAGGAAATCTTCCTTTTCACCGCGGTCAAGTGCAAGTATTCTGTGGTTTGCAGTCTTTGCAACAGGTTCTGAGAAATCGTAGTAGTTTTCGTATACGCTTTCAGCATTTTCGTCAGCTGCCTTTGAAACTATGATACCGTTCTTAAGAAAATATGCACGGAGCGTCTTTCTGAGTTCAGCATCGTCTGAAATGTTTTCAGCAATGATATCTGAAGCACCTGCAAGTGCATCTTCGGCAGTTTCAACGCCCTTTTCGGCGTCAACGTATTTTGCAGCCTCGGCATTCGGGTCGGCGCCCTTGTTCTGAGCCATGATAAACTCAGCCAGAGGTTCCAGTCCCTTTTCCTTCGCAATGCCGGCTCTTGTTTTTCTCTTCGGCTTGTACGGACGGTAAAGGTCCTCGGCTTCAACGAGAGTACGCGCATTGCTGATGGTCTGACGGAGTTCGTCAGTAAGCTTGCCCTGCTCGTCGATAAGTCCGATTATCTCTTCCTTTCTCTTTTCAAGATTGCGCAGATAAGTCATGCGGTCGAAGATCTCACGAAGTATCTGGTCATCAAGTGAACCGGTAGCTTCCTTTCTGTATCGTGCAACGAACGGGATAGTTTTTCCGTCATCGAAAAGTGCAATAGTGTTGTCGATCTGTTCCCGGCGGAGCTTGAATTCCTCCGCAAGCACCTGGTTTATATCCATTGTATTTCCTCCTGTATTTCCTTGTTTATTTTAAGCCTCTCCGGAAATGTCATTTATCCCGGTCGTTTACTGCAGTGTTTCCGAAAGTTCAGCCCACTCATCAAACAGCTCATTCGAGAGTTCCTTGATCTCATTTATCCTCATGCATTTTTCATTCATCAGGTTATAATCGGCAAGAACTTTTTCATCTGTGAGTTCGGATTCAAGAGTTTCCTGCTCTTTCTGAAGTTCTTCCATCTGTTTTTCAATGTCACGTATGCGCTGTCTGTTCTTCGCGTCGATGTTACGCTGTTCCTTGGTTTTGAATGCCTTTTCCTTTTTCTCGGCATACTCTTTTCTCAGCTGCTCCTGTTTTGCAGCAGTGACAGCTTCGGCAGCAGCCTGTTCACGTGCATTCTTTGCTTTCATGTAGTCGTCGAAACCGCCGGCATAACTTTCAGTGCCGTTTGCGGTGATCTCGAGAATACGTGTGGATATCCTGTTTAAAAGATAACGGTCGTGGGAGACATATATAATGGTTCCCTCAAATCTTTCAAGAGCATCTTCAAGGACTTCCTTGGTCTGAAGGTCGAGATGGTTGGTCGGTTCGTCGAGGATAAGCACATTTCCGTGTTCCATCATCATGATGGCAAAGCAGAGCTTGCACCTCTCGCCGCCGCTTACAACGCCTGCCTGCTTGAAGACATTTTCGCCGACAAGTCTTACCCTGCCGAGAAGATTACGCACTTCAAGGTCGGAAAGAAGCGGATAGCGGCTGTGTATCTCCTCGAAGACAGTGTTCATTCTGTTTATGTTAGCTGCTTCCTGATCGAAGTAGGATATCTTTACATTTGCCGCCCATATCACCTTGCCTTTGTGGGGAAGCTTTTCCTGAATGACTTTCAGAAGCGAGGACTTTCCTATTCCGTTGTCACCTATGACGGCGAGTTTTTCACCGCGTCTTACTTCAAATGAAAGACCGTCGACCAGAGTCCTGCGGTCATCGCCGAAGCCTACTGAAACGTCGATATCCTTTACCTTTAGGACCTCCTGCGGCGGATCCATCGCAAAAGTAAATTCGAGCTTTGCTGCCTTGTGATAAGTGTTCGGCTTTTCTATTCGTTCCATCTTGTCAAGGGCTTTGACTCTGCTCTTGGCACTCTTCGAAGTTGAAGCACGTGCCATATTTCTGGCAACATAGTCCTCCATCTTCGCTATTTCCTTCTGCTGGAGCTCGTACTCCTTCTGCTGACGGGTAACAGCCTCAGCCTTGAGTTTTGTGAAATTCGTGTAATTGCCCTTGTATCTTGTAAGCACGGTGTTTTCAATCTCACAGATGGATGTTACGGTCTTGTCAAGGAAGTAACGGTCATGGGATACGATAAGCAGTGCACCCTTATAGTCCTTCAGGTAATCTTCAAGCCACATTACCGTTCTGAAATCAAGATGGTTCGTCGGCTCGTCGAGGATGAGAATATTCGGATTTTCCAGAAGGAGCTTTGCAATCGCCAGTCTTGTCTTTTCACCGCCTGAGAAGCTGGAGATCACTCTGTCAAAAAGGTCCTCGGTAAATCCCATACCGTTGAGGATGGTTTTTATTTTTACCTTTATATTGTATCCGTCATTTGCCTCATAGTAGGATGACTTCTGTGCGTACTCCCCTGAAAGCTTTTCATAGTCCACCGGATTTTCAGCCATGAGCTTTTCAAGTTCCTTCATGCGGTCGGAAACTGCGTAAAGTTCAGAAAATACACCTTTCATTTCTTCAATGACAGTGTTTTCATTGTCGAGAGCACCCATCTGTTCGAGGTAGCCTATGTTCGTCTTCGAAGCAAAAGAAATGATCCCGTCTTCTTCGGTAAATCTGTCCGGATCTTCCTTTCCGGTTATAAGGCGCAGAAGAGTAGTCTTGCCGCATCCGTTTACGCCGATAAGTCCTATGCGGTCATTTTCATCTATTGTAAGGTTTATGTCCTTAAGTATCTGATTTCCGTTGTAAAACTTATTTACATTTGTCATGCTTAAAAGCATCTGTTTACCACCATTTCTGTTCATTTAAACGAGTCTGATCAAGTATTAATTATACCACAGAAATGCTTAAATGTCCACAGATTTTTACAATGGTACAGGAGCCGCTGTCTGCACAGCAGATGATGAAAGCAAAAGTACCGGCTCACTGAAAGCCACGTTCAGGCCTTCGGTGAGCCGGTACAAAACCGCTGTTTTAGTATATTTTATGTGAGATCCGACTGATCACCGGACTTCATCTGCTTTTTTCTTTCGTACATTCTTTTATCGGCAAGCTGTTCGGCTGATTCCGGATCACTGTCATCAGGATCATATTCCGCCATACCGTATGCTATACGCAGCGGAACAGGTGCATTGCCGGACGTATTGAATTTCTGCTGTTTCCTGATCAGCCGGATCAAACCGGCATTTTCTTTCTTATGTCGTTCAGACGTTCAAGTGCATTTATCAGTGTCTCGTTTTTCTTTGCGTAGTGGAGTCTGATGTATCTGTTTTCGGGTTCCTTAAAGAAACTTGAACCCGGTACCGCTCCTACACCTACATACTCGGCGAGCTTTTCGCAGAAATCAAGGTCACTTTCGTAGCCGAATTCTGAAATGTCAAGGAGAATGTAGTAAGCACCTTCCGGAACGGTATGGCTGATACCGATGTCATCGAGCCCCTTAAGGAAAAGGTTACGTTTTTCAGTGTACTTGTCTTCGAGCCATTTATAGTAGTCATCACCGAATCGAAGTCCTGTTACCGCAGCTTCCTGAAGCGGTGCGGCTGCTCCTACTGTAAGGAAGTCGTGAACTTTCTTTACTCTGTCGATGATATGCGCAGGAGCTATTACATAGCCGAGTCTCCAGCCGGTTATCGAATATGTCTTCGAAAGTGACGAGCATGATATGGTTCTTTCCCACATACCCGGAAGGCTGGCAAAATATACGTGCTTATGCGGTGCGTAAACGATGTGTTCGTACACTTCATCTGTAATTACGAATGTATCATATTTCTCTGCAAGATCAGCTATGATCTTCAGCTCGTCGTAAGTAAACACCTTGCCGCACGGATTTGACGGATTGCAGAGTATGAGAGCTTTCGGGTGCTGTCTGAATGCATCTTCAAGCACCTCAGGATCGAAACTGAAAGCCGGCGGAACGAGCGGAACATAGATAGGTTCAGCTCCGGAAAGAATGGTGTCAGCGCCGTAGTTTTCGTAGAAAGGAGAGAAAACTATTACCCTGTCGCCAGGATCGGTAACACTCATCATTGCGGCCATCATGGCTTCTGTGCTTCCGCAGGTGACAACTATCTCACCGTTCGGGTCTATTGTTCTGCCCATGAAACGTGTCTGTTTTTCAGCGAGCGCCTCACGGAAATTCTGAGCTCCCCATGTGATCGAGTACTGGTGAAAGTCTTCCTTTGTGACCTCTGCAAGGCGGTCAAGTATAGCCTTCGGCGGTTCAAAATCCGGGAAACCCTGTGAAAGATTCACCGCACCGTATTTATTCGAGACTCTTGTCATACGTCTGATGACAGAATCGGTAAAACCAACTGTTCTTTTTGAAAGTTCTGGCATAAAAACCTCCGTCTATAAATATGGTGTATCGGAATGATCCGGTACACCAGTTATCTTTTTTACGTAATGCTTATCTGTATGCAGGGAGCAGACGTAACCTGTCTGATCCGCAGTGCATTATGAAATCAGTGCGGGGACCGGAACAAAGTCCGCATCCCCCGTCAATCACTGATATTTATTATACTGAAATCAGATATTGTAGTCAAGGTTTCTTTCGTCGATAATTCTCTTTGACTTGTGTTCTGAACGAGTGTTGAGTCCGCCGTCCGGATGAACGACTACCTTTGCAGGCTTAACACCGATACGTGCCTTGAGTGCTGCACTTACCTGTTCTGCAACTTCTTCATCGCTCTTTGCGTTGTCAGCATTCTTTTCGATTTCAACAGCATACTTGTTTGTGAAGTCCTTCTCGAAGATACGAATGAGATATTCACCTGTGATGCCGCTCTGTTCACGGATAACAGCCTCAATATCGCTCGGGAACACATTAACGGCTGAAACTATGAACATGTCGTCCTTTCTGCCGAGGATGCTGATTCTTCCGTGAGTACGTCCGCAGCGGCACTTTGTTGTATCTATGCGGCCGATGTCGCCTGTCTTGAAACGGATAAGAGGACGTGCATGCTTGCGGAGTGTTGTGAATACAAGCTCACCTGTCTGACCAGGTTCAAGTACTTCACCTGTGTGAATGTCAACTGTTTCAACGAGAATGTGGTTTTCTGCAATGTGAAGACCGTCGTGGTATTCGCACTGTGCTGCGCAGGCACCGAAAATATCTGAAAGTCCGTAGAAGTCGAATACTTCAGCTCCCCAGATCTCCTCGATAGCCTTTCTTGTTGCGTCGATCGATCCGCCGAGCTCACCTGCAACGATGATCTTCTTTATGTTAAAGTCCTTCTTCGGATCATATCCTGCCTTGAGTGCCTTTTCACCGAGCTGCCATGCATATGATGGAGATGTCCAGATTATTGTAGGCTTGTATGTCTTGAGTATGAAGAGGAGTCTTTCACTTGGAAGTGTACCACCCCAGATACATAAAGCACCGAGATTCTGTGCGCCGATTACGTCAGGACCGCCAACGTAGAGTGAGAAGTTGAGGGCGTGAACATAACGGTCATTTGGTCTCATACCGATCTGCCAGAACCAGCGGCTTTCTGTGTCCTGGAATTCATCGAAGTCCTTCTTTGTAAACGGGCTCATTGTCGGTACGCCTGTTGAACCTGATGAAGTTGAAATGAATACTACATCATCTTCCGGAACAGCAGCAAGTTCACCGAGGAATGAACCAACGCCCTGTGTGTCACGCTGTGTTTTCTTGTTGATGAACGGGAACTTCTGAATGTCCTTAAGTGTCTTTATATCTTCAGGCTTAACCCCGGCTTCATCGAATGAACGCTTGTAGTAAGGCGCATTGTCGTAAGCGAATTTTACGATCTCCTTAAGGTCTTCAAGCTGTCTTTTTTCAAGTTCTTCACGAGGGAGTGTTTCAAGTTCCTCATTCCAGAATTTATTGTTTATATCTCTGCTCATTTTTTATTCCTCCGTTTTTTTATTTATCTGAGTAATTATATCTGTTTGGTATGTTTTTATTATACACCCGTCTGCCCTGCTTGTCCAATACGCCATTCTTATTGTCAGTTATAAATTATGGCTATAGCGTTTATAAAAGAATAAGCCAGCTTTGTGTTTCTGATTTCACGACATAAAAATGTGCGACTGCGCCCATTTATGCCTTGGCTCACTTACCTAAAACAATAAATGAAATGAACTGATCCTTTTCATTTAAAAAGAATAATTCAAAACTTCAATGGTATCAACTGTATAAAAAACACAGGTGCTTTTTATCGTACGAAAACACCATCATGTTAAAGAAACGCCTTACGGCGTACTATCATAAAGCAAGCCGTATGTACGATTTTATTCATACATACGGCTTGCTAATATTTTAAATCTTAAAATCTATTATCAGTTATAGCCAGCGCCTCAACGATTCACTGCATTTATTATTTAATTCAACACTTTATCTTTAATAAGTATTAAATCAAGAATATTTATAATATTATCATCATTTAAATCTGCCAGTTTAATGTTCTTTATTTCAGAACCACTTTTTCCGTTCATATACTGTATAAGTTTTAATACGTCTAAACTGTCAATTGTACCATTCTCAATAATATCTCCTTTGATACCATCTACACCACCTGTAGAATTCAAAACCACAACATTACAGAAAATGTCAACGCCTTCAATACTAGCTCTTATAATTGCACGTCCTGACTTTACAGTAGTTACATTTCCATTATTATCAACTGATGCTATTTTATCATCTGAAGAACTCCATTTAATCCTAGTATTCTCTATCAAAGAATCATCTTCGGATGAATATACTTTTAGTTCTGCCTTTCTTTTCTCCCTTAATTCCAATTCAGTTTTGCTAAAATAAAAATTGTAAACAACTGAAATAACGCATGATTCTGTTTTTCCGTCACAATCTACTGTAATAATTGCACTTCCAGCACCTTCCGCTCTAACTTTACCACTTTCATTAACAGTAGCAACAGATTCATCACTTGATCTCCAAATGGGCTCTTTTGAACAACTAGTTGTCAGTAAAAGCGTTTGTGACTCACCATATTTTTTAAAATCAATTTTAGTTTTATTCAATAACATAAAAAAATCATTTTCACCATTTTCAAACTGAAGTTTTGGAAAATCATCTTCAACATAGTAAAATCCATCACCTAAACTTTCGGCAAAAGGCTCTTTCTTCATATTACTTATATTTTTGGCAATTCCATCATAATTAGAATCTCCCATTACTCCTCTTATATTATTTCCACTTAAATAGTATAGCTTATCAAGTATATTGTTTTTTCTTGAATCTTGTTCACCTATCAGTGCAGCTAAACTTGTCTTACCTACATTATAAGCGGAAATAAGACTTCCTGAATTATACCCCAACAGTCCTCCAGGATTTCCACTTTTCGATTGAATGGTTGCGACATTATATACATTCTTTATATTTCCAACATTACTGCCACATATACCACCCATTTGGATTGAGTAAAGTACACCTGAATTTATAACTTCATTTTCATTTTTACAATTAACAATACTTCCGCTCGATGAACTTGTTATTCCTCCAAAACATGCTGTTAAATAATTAAGATAATTATAATTCTTTTGCACGCCGCTACCATTTCTTTCCATTACCATTGACCTGCCAGTGTTTGACTGATATGACGATAAAACACCTGAATTGATACAATTTGCAATTGATGATCTAAAATCGAGTTGACCGCAGATACCTCCAAAAAACAACAATGAACTATCTTCCTTCTCATATGTCATCATCGTTCCACCTGGAACCGTCTGAACATTTGTACACTTCGCTGAAGCTTGAATAATTGACCAATCAGGAATCTGAATTTCACCACGATTAGTTATATTCGCTTTGTTCTGACAATTACATATCTTCGTTGCATTTGCTACCCCTATAACCCCAGCTAAAGTAAAATTAGATGAGATTTTCCCAGTAACTATTATACTACCTTCTACAATACAATTATTAATTTCTGAATTATTACCTACTCCAACTATTCCGCCTAAACAAGATGAATTTTCACAATTCACAAATAAATCTTGAAATTTCAAATTCATTATTTTCGCTTCAGAAACAGATTTTATAAAAGAATCAGTTGTATACATACCTATGATACAATGATTATCGCCTTCGATAGTTCCTTCGAATAATTTCATACTACTCCAGCAATGTGCAGGAGGTTTTTGGTTCCATTCTTCAAACAGTGAAACATCATTGAAAACAATATCATCTTCTAACACTATCGTCCTGCCTTTCATTGTATTGCCTGAATTAACGATTTCAGCCAATCCGAGAAGTTCACTTGCGTCAGAAATATGGAACGTGGTTTCTTCACTATCATACCAGCTTGTATCAAAGTTTCCATCCCACTCATTTATCTCTACTGCTTCTGCATTCACATGCAAAATCTTATTTTCACTCACACCTATAGAATTTCCTGTATAAACGAATCCAAGTAACAACGCTGTAAATCCGCCTATAAATCTCCTCAATGACATAAACATAACAAATCCCCCTATACATTAGCTTAATTCATCAAATATTATTATCCAATTTTAGCAAACAAAAAATCGATGTTATCACACTATTTTTCATAGTTGTTCATCACAGTTTTGTTTAATATATTATAATCATAACACATTTATCTAGCTTTTTCAATAGAAACATCATGTATTTTTTGAGTATTTTCGCCTTAATGCGCATAATAGACAATAGAGGTGATTGATAATGACTGAAGAGTATGTTCAAAACAGAATTACACAATTTCGACTTCAGAAAGGTGAATCAGAATATCAAATGAGCGCCTTCGGCGCACTATTAATAATTATGGCACCTCGAACGAGGTGCCATAACCTTTTTTATCAAAGCATTTTCGTTAAATCACGTCGATTATAGATAAACCGTCTTACTTCCATTATATCATCGATTACAACATAAAAAACTGAATAGTTTCGGATATTGATTCTATAGTAATCCAGTTCTCTGTTTCTGGATGAAGGATAGGCTTTAAATGCAAGCGGACATTCAAGGCGCTCAAGAATCACAGCTTCAACATCATTTATCAGTTTTTCAGCTGCTGCAGGATTCTGAAGATTATTTGAAATGTAACGCACACACTCCATCAAATCTTCCTGAAAGCCCGGCAGGTAACGTAAAGTGTATCTTCTATTTTCCAATTGCTTTACGTACCTCCGAAAAGACTTCATCATGAGTTAATCTTCTTTCAGTAGTCCTTGCTTCATAATCAGATTCATCAAGTTTTGATTCAATATTATCAATTAAGTCAGAGTAAGTTTCAATGCTCATGACAACCATGGTTCCATATCCGTTTTTAGTCAGATACACAGGTTTTCCCTCGTTCACAACGGCTTCAATTTCTGTATATTTATTACGTAAATCAGATACCGGACGAATATCGATCATAAATAATCACCTCTAAATTTTATCAGTTTAAGGCTTATCCTTTTATCATAATTTTATCATAATTTTATCGTCACGTCAATAAAAATATTAGCATGGTCACTATTGGAAGATGAAGCAGCTCTACTTTCAAAATTTCGCAATCTTACAGAACGAAACAAGGGTAAAACTGAACTGTTTATTGGCCAGCTTACAGAAACTCAAAATAACAAATAGCAACCAAAAGTCAACTTGTTACAACGGGCACCAAGCGGTGCTCGTTTTCAATAGTATGCCGGAGGCATACCATTTTGTATTGTGACGTATTATGGTAGAAAAGCACTTGATTTATATGGTAAAATCGGTTATAATATAACAAAGAATAATCGTTACTATTTTAGCAAAGGAGGAAAAACATATGGCTACTTCAAGCATCACAGAAACTCTCAGAGTTAATAATCCTAAATTACTTGAAGCATACGCTGAAGCGCTTGAAAAATCGGAATCTGAACCCGTTATTTTTGCTTCATCACCAATACACAAAGAAGATTCAGATCCGGATGCTATTCGTGATATTTTACTTCGAAATATTGAAAACTGGGGTAAAATAAACAAATGATAATATACAACATAAAAGAAATGATAGCAACTGGAAACGAGGAAATAGTCAGAAAAGTTATATCTTCATTTTCCTGTGCAAAAACAAACGAAGATGGAACAGCCGAAATTCTAAATTCTGACATAGAAAGCTTTCTTTATACCAATGCAATACAGTTTGCAAAAATGAGCGCCTGCGGCGCACTATTAATAATTATGGCACCTCGAACGAGGTGCCATTACCTTTTTATTTTTCTATTGCTTTACGTACCTCCGAAAAAACTTCATTATGAGTTAATCTTCTTTCAGTAGTCCTTGCTTCATAATCAGATTCATCAAGTTTTGATTCAATATTATCAATTAAGTCAGAGTAAGTTTCCATAACAAATCATCTCACTCGTAAAGTCCGGTGCTGAAATATCTGTCGCCGCGGTCGGGGAAGACTGTTACTATGTTTCCCTTTGCTCCGCTTTTTATGAGTTTCAGAACTGCTGCCATGGCGGCCCCGGATGATGAGCCGGCGAAGATGCCTTCTGTGCGGGCGAGGCGTCTTGATGTTTCGAATGCTTCGTTATCGGTTACCTTTATTACGTCGTCCACAAGGGACATGTCCATTGTGTCTGCAATAAAGTCGTTTCCTATGCCTTCAATATTGTAGTCGGCGTGCTCTCCGCCGCCCATTGTGGAACCTACCGGATCGGCAAGTATACCTTTTGCGGAAGGAACGTGTTCCTTAATATACCGCAGTATGCCGGAATATGTTCCGCCGCTGCCTGCGCCGGCAACTACATAATCTATCTTACCGTCAAGGGACTCAAAGATCTCACGGCCTGTTGTTTCGTAGTGGGCAAGAGGATTGCTCTGGTTTTTGAACTGTTCGAGTGAAATAGATCCCGGTATCTGTGCCTTGATCTCCTCCGCTTTTGCTACTGCGCCAAGCATTCCGAGTTCACGCGGAGTGTTTACAACTTCCGCACCGAGAGCACGGAGAAGAGCCTGTTTTTCTGCTGAAAACTTCGTAGGCACTACAAAAATAATGCGGTAACCGCGGTTAAGTGCGGAAAATGCAATTCCGAGTCCGGTGTTGCCGGCAGTGGCTTCAACTATCGTGCCGCCTTTTTTCAGAACTCCCCTGCGTTCAGCATCGTTTATCATGTAAAGTCCGGTACGGTCCTTGACACTTCCGGACGGGTTCCAGAGTTCAAGCTTCGCAAACACATTTACACCGTTTTCGTTTACTATATTACCAAGTCTTACAAGAGGAGTGTTACCTATCAGCGCCTGCATGGAATCATAGTAATTCATGACTCATACCTCCGCCTTTTCGATTGCCTGTGCAAGATCTGCAAGAATGTCATCTATCTTTTCAATACCGGTTGAAAGGCGGATGAGACCGTCGGTTATACCGACCTTCTTGCGTATATCTGCAGGGATGGATGCGTGTGTCATAGTTGACGGATGGCATACCAGTGACTCAACACCGCCGAGGCTTTCAGCCAGTGAGATGAGTTCAAGACTTTCGAAGAATTTGTTTATGTCATAGTTTTCGTGAAGTTCGAATGAGATCATTACACCGCCGTTCTTTGCCTGTCTGCGGTTGATGTCATAGCCCTGCGCGTTTTCAAGACCCGGATAGTAAACTTTCTTTACCGCCTTGTGTTCGAGAAGGAACTTTGCTGCCTTTTCAGCATTTTCAACGTGTCTGTCCATACGTACTGCAAGAGTTTTGATTCCGCGGATAAGAAGGAATGAGTCAAAAGGTCCGAGCACACCGCCTGTTGAGTTCTGGATAAAGGCGATCTTTTCAGCCAGCTCCTTTGAGTTTACCACTGCAAGTCCAGAAACAACGTCACTGTGTCCGCCGAGGTACTTTGTTGCACTGTGAACAACGATATCTGCTCCGAGTTCAAGCGGCTTCTGAAGGTATGGTGTCATGAATGTATTGTCCACGATAACGAGAAGATCATGCTTATGTGATACTTCTGCAACTGCCTTTATATCAGTGACTGTCATAAGCGGATTTGCCGGGCTTTCAATGATGACAGCCTTTGTGTTTTCGCTGATCTGGCTTTCATAAACTGAAAGATCTGTTGTGTCGGCAATGGTATAGCTTATGTCGAAATGATCGAACACTTTGCTTAAAAGACGGAATGTACCGCCGTATACATTACTTGAAATAAGTACGTTGTCACCGCTGTGAAGAAGGCTTAAAACTGCTGTAAGAGCAGCCATTCCTGAAGCGAACGCGAATCCCGCATAACCGCCTTCAAGATCTGCGATAAGTTTTTCAAGTGCCTCACGTGTCGGATTTCCTGTACGTGAATATTCGTAGCCTCTCATTTTTCCGAGACCGTCCTGCTTGTATGTTGATGTCTGATAGATCGGTATGTTTACCGCACCTGTTGTTTCGTCGATTGAAATTCCGCCGTGGATAACTGCTGTTTCTGCGTTTGTATATTTACTGCTCATTGTAATTTCTCCTTAAATTAAATAATTTTCTTATCGGAACTCCGGCACTGATTTACTCATAATCGTATCCGGCTGTGTATCTTGCTGAAATAAGGCTTACGTTTTCAAAAGCCTTTAACCCGTCTTCACGTCCGTCGAAATATTCGCTCTGGACCTTTTCAGGCGGCATGTATCTGTCTATCTGGAAACCCAGCGAATAGAGTGCACGGGACACTTCATTGTAGTCAAAACCTCCGCGCATTACCTCGCCGAGATCCCTTGTTATTTTTTCAAGCTTTGCCACCCTGTCAGGAAATGTTCCCGTCTTCACAGGATAGTCAAAGGCGAGTTCACTGCCTAAAGCTGAAAGCTCAGCCATCTGTTTCAGTGTATCAGTGAAAACATCCAACGTAAGATAATATGATACCCCCAGTATGCTGAAAAAAGTTTTTCTGGAAGGATCAAAACCGGAATCCAAAAGCCTGTCGCTCATCTTTTCCTTTTCGAAATCCACCGGAACGTAGTGAACGTTCTTTCTTAATATCCATCCGAGTTTCTTTATCTTCTCAAGTTTGTAACGCTGCGTGTCCGGATGATCGATTTCGAAGACCTCAATGTTGTCATTGTCGTTTCTGAAACCGAATGTATCAAGGCCGGAACCGCATATGACGTACTGGATCTTTCCGTTTTCCTCTGCAAACTCTGCAAGTCTTTTCTCCGTAAAATGTATTCTTGTAAGCGGTATCGGTGAAAAGTATTCATCAATGAATCCGCTTTTTTCTTCCCCCGTCGTCCCTTCAGGAAGACCTGCTATTTTATTTATCAGCTCTCCTGTTTTGTCATATTCATCTTTACCGAGCATGTCGTAGGCGAGATAATCATCGTAGATCTTCTCACGTGATCTGTTCGAATGCCATGCTCTGACAAAAGCGCATATCTTAGCCGTTACGCTTTCTCTTTTATCGACCATAAATACCTCCGGTTAATCTTTCTGAAGCCATAAAAATAGCGTGAAATGCATATCACATTCCACGCTTGTAAGGTCATTCGACCATATTTATTCTGTCGGCAACACGAAAGTGCAGCATCGCTTCATAAGAACACGGGGAATATGATGATCTGATTTATTCATGATACAACAACATATTCTTCTACAGCTTTTCATGTTTAGCACTCCTTGTTTTAATTTTTTATTTCCGCACCTCAGATCCGGCAAGCCGGACCTGAGGAAGAGGAATCTGCGGAGCTTCGCCCCGGTCCCCGCGCTGATTTTTAGTAAATCAGCTCTTTCTTATTAATCCTATCAGATTACTATGTTATTATAACATTACTTATATGATTTGTCAATAGGTTTTTTCTATATTTTCAATTATCTCTTCCAGCGGAGAAGATAATTCTGAAGTTTGTTGAACAGGAATGTTACTGCGATAACAACAAAACCTATAACAAGCAGTCCGGTAATGGTCCTTGTGTAGTCACCGAAGTCGGAATAGTATTTAACGTAATAGCCCATTCCGTCACGGGCGCCGATCATTTCCGCTGATGTAAGAAGGATGAATGAAACGCTGAGTCCCTGGTTGCATCCTAAGAAGATCTGTGAAAGAGCCGCCGGGAGAATAACACGGAAAAGTGTTTCGGCCTTTCCTACGTTAAGAACCTTCGCTGAATCGATTATCCTCTTGTCAACACCAAGCACACCGCTCATTGTTCCTGCAAACACAGGCCAGAACGTTGCAAGGAAAATTACAAAAACTGATACTGACCTGAAAGTCGGCAGGAGTGCAATACCGTAAGGTATGTACACTATAGGAGGTATAGAACTGAAGAACTTTGTAATGTATGTGGCTGCTCCGCCTACACGGGCACTCCATCCGATAAACAGTCCCAGAGGTACTGCGACCACAACTGCGATCAGAAATCCCTGTATAGTCGTTCCGAGTGAACTGAGAACATTTATGCCTATCTTGCTTCTGTCTTCCACGAACTGATGGATAACAGTTCCCGGAGCAGGAAAAAGAAGGTCATTAAGAATATTGAACTTCGCTGTGGCAAGTGACCAGACCGACAGAACGGCATAAACAAATCCCACAATGTCAAGGAGAAGTGCAAGTGACTTTTCCTTTTTTATTAAAGCAGATGCTGCAAGTGTAATAACTTCTATACCGACAGCGGCTGCAATAAGTGATCCAGTGTGTACTTCCTTTACTGATTTGTCAGGAAGAAGCTGTATAAGAAGAAGCACTGCAAAAAGCAGATGTGTGACGCGGAGATATCTTTTTGCGAAATTCACAGTACCACTTCCTCTCCGCCGATACGCTCAGCAATATCGTTATAGAGAAGCGCCAGAAGTCTGCTTCTGAACTTTCCATATTCATCTGTCTTAACAAGTTCCTCACGGCGGCGTGGACGTTCAAACGGAACATTTACGATCTCGTTTACCGTACCCGGATGAGCTGTCAGTACTACTATTTTGTCTGAAAGAAGTATAGCTTCATCAATGTCATGAGTTACAAAAACAACTGTCTTTCTTTTTTCAGTACCGTCGCCTTCCCAGAGCTCAAGAAGAAGCTCCTGAAGGATAACACGGTTCTTTGCATCGATAGCACTGAACGGTTCATCCATGAGAAGGATCTGTGTATCCATTGCAAGCGCTCTGGCAATAGCTGCACGCTGCTGCATACCGCCGGAAAGCTGTGAAGGATATTTTCTTCCGAATTCGCCGAGGCCTACCTTGCTTAAGAACTCGTCAGCAATTTTGCTGCGTTCGCTTCTTTTGATGTCGTGACGGGCCTGCTTGATACCGAATTCAATATTCTTCTTGGTAGTCATCCACGGGAACAGCGAGTAGTGCTGGAACACTACCCCGCGTTCGCTTCCTGTTCCGTGAAGTTCTTCGCCGTCTATTTTTACTGAACCGCCTGCAGGAGCATAAAGTCCTTCAAGCACGCTTAAAAGTGTGGATTTACCGCATCCGCTGGCACCAATAACGCTTACGAATTCACCGTCTGCCACGTTGAATGAAACGTTTGTAAGTGCGTTGAAACTGCGTTTGTTTTCTGTATAATTAACTGTAAGGTCTTTTATCTCAATCTTATTCGTAGTCATTGAAATGCTCCTCCAACGATTTGTAAATTTCATCGGAGTCTTCGGCTAAAATACTGTCAAGTGCCTTCTTGTAGATAGCAGTGTTGTATAATGGTTCGATATCGTAATCTTCTGTATATCCGAGTTCAACAATAGTATCCTTAAGTGTAAGTGTTCCCTTCTTGTCAGGGTCAGGACTTGAAACGCTGTATCCGCCGTAGACTTCTGTTTCTATGAAATCCTTGTCAATGTCGATGTATTTCTGAACATCAGCGATCGTCTTATCCTTGTCTGTCTGTGTGAAATGGTATGCCTTGATGAAAGCACGTTCAACAGCAGTGTAGGTGTTAGGATTATCATTAAGTGCTGAAGTCTTGGCAACCTGACGGCAGCATGGCTGGTTTTCAAGTGCCTTTTCATGTGCGCAGTAGTAAACTACTTTGTAGCCCTGTGACTTTGCGAGTGACGCATAAGGTGAGTAAACTGAAGCTGCGTCGATGTTATTGTTGAGGAGTGCAGCATAGGCATCCTTCTGGCTGTCGAAGTAAACAATGTTTACCTTATCTTCGCCTTCACCGATCTCAATGCCTGCATCCTTAAGAAGGATCTGTAACTCGGCATCCTGAACGCTGTTCTTAACTGAAGCTACGTTTCTGCCTTTGAGGATCTGAACACCGAGTTCATCCTTGTCAGCGAATTCTGACTTGATAACGTAACCGTGACCGTTTGACATTGCACCGCCGAAGATTGTAACATCGTGGCCCTGGCTCTGGAATGTGAGAGACGGAACTGAACCGATGAAAGCAATGTCGAGCTTGTCTGATTCAAGACCGTTCACAAGTTCAGACGCACTGGAGAACTGTGTAAGTGTTACGTTAAGACCTTCGTCCTTGAAATAACCTTCCTCAGAAGCAACGAATGCAAGAAGATGAGCTGTTGAGTTGAGGTATCCGATATTTATGTTTGTCTTTTCAGGAACTGCTGCAGCTGGTGCTTCAGCGTTGTCATCTGCCACACTTTCCTCGCTGTTTTCAGCTGTCTTGTCGTCTGCACTTTCAGTTGCAGCCGGTGACTGCTGACCTGAAGCAGGCTGTGCGTCGTTCTGGCTGTTATTTAAAGCTCCGCAGCCTGTGAATGTAAACATTGAAGCTGCTGCAAGGAATGCGATTGCTTTTACTTTACTGTCTGAAAATTTCATATAGATCACCTTTCATTTAACTGATTAATGTTTGTTATTTCTTATTGCATACTTATCATATCATCTTTATAGGTATTTGTCCAATACGTAATGACTATTGTTACCTATAGATTAAAACTATTAGAAATACTGTTATCAGACGGCAGGTGCCATTACCTTTTTGCGGCGAAGGAGGCTGGTAACGAGTCGGTTACAAACTGTAACCAACTGAAATTAAAGTCACCTAAAGACGGAAAGAGATATGCTACCGATGTCGCAAATACAGAGCAGCTTCTCCGCATAATACAGTCCGTTCCTTCAAAGAAAGCTGAACCTTTTAAAATGCCATCTCATTTCATTCTGAGATGGCATTCGTCTTTCAGCGACCAGACAGAAACGGTCCCGGACACATGTGTTTATGAGTCCGGGACTGTTTCTTTGATCTATATGATTTGCATTTATGGAAATTGCCTTGATCAGATTACGTAGTTGTCCTTGATATTATCCATCAGTCCGTATTCAAAGAGAATCTCCTCCAGGCGTTCGGCTGAAAGCGGTTTCGGAATGACAAAGCTTGTGTTTTCCTCTATTCTGCGTGCAAGTTCACGGTACTCGTCAGCCTGCTTTGCCTTCGGATTATGATCAATAACGGTCTTTCTGTGGATCTCGGCGCGCTGTACTTCGTTGTCACGCGGTACGAAGTGGATGAGCTGCGTTCCGAGTTCCTTTGCGAATGCTTCAACAAGCTCACGTTCACGGTCAACGTTACGGCTGTTGCATATGATACCGCCAAGACGTACTCCGCCCTGTGTCGCATAGCGTGCAATACCCTTTGAGATATTGTTCGCTGCATAAAGCGCCATCATCTCACCGCTGGCTACTATGTAGATCTCCTTGGCCTTGCCCTCACGGATCGGCATTGCGAAGCCTCCACAGACAACGTCACCGAGAACGTCATAGAAAACATAGTCAAGATCATCAGTGTAAGCTCCGAGGCTTTCGAGAAGTCCTATTGATGTAATGATGCCTCGTCCTGCACATCCTACACCCGGTTCCGGTCCGCCTGATTCAACGCAGAGCGTTCCGCCGTAGCCTTCCTTGATGATATCTTCAAGTTCTATGTCATCACCGTTTTCACGGAGTGTATCGAGAACCGTCTTCTGCGCAAGTCCGCCGAGAAGAAGTCGTGTGGAGTCGGCCTTCGGGTCACATCCCACCACCATTACCTTGTTGCCTCTTTCGACGAGTCCTGCTGTAAGGTTCTGTGTAGTTGTTGATTTGCCGATACCGCCTTTACCGTAGATAGCGATCTGTCTTATTTCTTTAGCCATTGTATTATTTCACCTTTCATTATTTATCGTTTCGTAAAACTGATTTTTCACGTTATCAGTGCAGGGAATTCACCGCTGACACTGTTTCCTGTCTGCTCATTAAAAAGATACTGTACCGCCGCGAGCAGAGTATGCGGCGGCACAGCTGCAGGGATCTGTCCCTGCTTAACGGAGATGACTTTATCCGTGTGAGAACGTATCCTTATGGGCTATACGTTTGAGATATATCTGGTCACCGAAATCCTTTTCGCCGGGAACGCCTATTGCATCCGCGCGGCAGCGCTGGCAGTGACGGAATACATCAATATATTTCTGTGCCTTCGTTCTTGCAGCATCTATCTGAACACAGGACGGTTCAGGATAATCCTTAAGTTCATACTGAGGAATGAGCGGGATTATATTGTAAATGGATGCTCCCGCTTCTTTCACTGTGCGGGCGATGTCTTCAATGTGTTCATCGTTTATCCCGATGACAAGCACCGTGTTTACCTTGACCGTTATGCCCGCAACACTGATTTTCCTTATGCCTTCAAGCTGATTTTTTATGAGGATCTCAGCTGCTTCCGTTCCCGTGTAGTGCCTGCCGTGCCAGAGTATTCCCCTGTTGAGTTTTGCACTGATCTCAGGATCGACCGCATTTACTGTGACTGTAAGTGAATCCACACCGGCACTTATTACGTCATCCGCTCTTTCAGAAAGCAGAAGGCCGTTTGTGCTCATGCACTTTACAAGTCCGGGAAATCTGTTTCCTATAAGTCTGAAGGTTTCAAGTGCGTAGTCTGAAGCCAGAGTATCACCCGGTCCGGCAATGCCTGCGACCTTTATTTCCGGACAGAGTTCCAGTGATTTACTTACTGCCTCCACCGCCTCATCCGGTGTGATCACCGCCGAAGCAACTCCGGGACGCTGTTCGTAGTCATTTATACGTCTGTCACAGAAACGGCATTCTATATTACATGTAGGACAGACCGGAAGATGTATTCTTCCTGTGGATCCTTTCTTTCCCCTTGCGTAGCAGGGGTGTTTTGTTGTCAGCTCTTCGTAGGGGATCGCCATCTGTCCACCTCCCACAGTCTGTCACTTAATATCTTTTCCAGAAGCGGCTCAATGAGAAACGGAGATTCATATACTGTAAATCCGCGGCTTTCCATCTGAGCTGATGCTCCCTCGCCTATCTTTGCAACAAGTATTGCCTGAACATCCTTAAGTACATCTGCCACCCTGTCAAATGAAGATTCGCGGTGGAACTGTCCTTCACATACGCGTTCTGAATTTCGCGTATCAACATAATTACAGGTGTTGTTTTCCGTATCAAGGTCAACTATGTAAAACCTGTCAGCATGACCAAAATGCTGGTTTACGACCTTGCCGTCCGATGAGGCAATTGCTAACCTGTATGTCATTATATCGCTCCTTTTTGATTGGTATGGTTTGATTATACACTAAGCCTATAGGTTTTGTCCAATACAGGTTTCCGAGATAGTGTTCTAGGAAAAGCCGATAGCTGTCTGTCTTTCTTATTTCTATACTATATTACTGCCCTCGCTGCAGACCTGTGACAGTTTGATCAGAATACCGGATCTGCCCGAAGATCATGAAGCTGTATCTGAACAGATCAGCATTTCGGGGCAAAACAGTGCTGCATCTCGGAAAAATCTATAATGCTTAATATCAATTTGGTATTGGACAAACAAAATACAAGCAGTTAAAATAGAAACATGATCCGGATCAAAAATATAAAAAGGAACTGATAAAATTGAAAATTACAGAAAAAATACTCTCCGGTGCCCTTGCACTGACAGTCGCTCTGACAGCCTTCACCGGATGTTCTTCATCTTCAGAAAATGCAGCAGAGCAGAACACGGAGAAGAAAAAGTTCAATCTGGGACATCTTAACTCCACAGCACATCTTCTCGGATTCGTCGCAAAGGAGGAAGGCTTCTTCGACGAAGAGGGACTCGACGTAACACTTACACAGCTGACAAGTTCGACAGAACTGGTAAACAGCCTTGAATCAGACAAGCTCGATGCAATACTGCTCGGTGCATTCGGCGGAATGGCCTTTCAGAGCAGCGGGCACGACATAACATACTTCGGCGGTGCCATGACAAACGGCCACGGCTACATCATCAAACCGGAAAAGGCAAAGGGATTTGAACGCGGAGACGTAAATATGCTGAAGGGCAAAAACGTTGCCGTAACAAAGAACTCCACGGACGATCTTGAACTCCAGATTCTTCTGAAGGACAAAGGAATTGAGATCGGTGAAGGTCCTGACAAGGTGAACATAATCTACTTTGATTCACAGAAAGACTCATACGCCGCACTTCTCAACGACAATATTGACGCAACACACGTTTACTCACCGTATGCATCTCTCGGACAGCGCCAGGGATATTCGCTGGTCTACTACGATGTGGACTTTGACATTTTCGAAAACATTCCGTGCTGCCGTCAGACTGCAAAAACGGAAGATCTTAAAAACGACAAGGACACTTATGTTGCGTTTGAAAGAGCTATGATAAAAGCGTATAAGTTCTATCAGGAAAACGAAGCTGAAACAATTGAAGACGTAAAGAAGTACATCAACATTGAAGAAGACGACATTAAAGTTGAAGTTTACGGCGGATTCAGTTCATCCAATCCTGACCCGGACCGCCTTGCAACGATAAACGTAAAGGACCGCGCAGTTGACGTCGGCATTTACAAGGATTTTGACATAGAATCACACATAAATACTGAAATATATGACGAAGCACTAAGCAGCATTCTGAAGGAAAATCCTGATGATGCCATTTACAAATCACTTAAGGAACATTTTGATAAATACCAGTAATGAAAAAGCAATAAAGAAAACAGGCATGCCGTTTTATTTACGAAACAGCGTGCCTGTTTTTTGTTCTGCTAAGGGAACATTGATTTAATCGCAAATCCGGCTTCGCCCCGTACCCCTGCGCTGATTTAAGAATAAATCAGCGCTTCACTAAGTACTTAGTTTTCCCTATACCCTTTACTAATAATTCAATATTGGACAAACATCAGGTAATACTATAAAATATATAAGTGTTATAGGTTAAACTAATATGAAAGGAAAATCATTATGGCTACCAAAAGAATCAACCTTGATCTCCCTTCGGTGGAAAAACCGCGAACTGAGACTTGGTACTATCATTTCATGGAACGGTACAACAGGCGACCTTCTCAAAGAATCAGACTACGAAGGAAGAAGTGAAAAGAACTCCGGAAAAGGCGGCTGCTGCGGAAAAAAGGGTGAAGGATGTAAGCTCTGCGAACTGAATCTTCCTTTTACACAGCAGACAATGTGCTGCCACGCAATAATAGAGACACAGGTTTCAAACATTACGGACTGCGTACTTGTTGAACACTCCCCTATCGGATGTTCAGCACGTCTTCCGAGAATAAACATCACCTACAACCAGACTCTTGCAAGACGAGGCAAGGAACCTCAGACAATAAGAGTTTTAAGCACAAATCTTCAGGAAAACGACATGGTTTTCGGTGCAACAGCAAAACTTAAGAAAACCATCCGTGAGGCATATGAACGCTACTCGCCGAAAGCAATCTTCGTCGCACTTGCCTGTACAACGGCGATCATCGGTGAGGACATTGTAAGTACTTCTTCCGAACTTCAGGAAGAACTCGGAATACCGGTGATCCCGCTCGAATGTGAAGGCTTCCGCAGCAAGCACTGGAGCACTGGCTTCGACATTGCACAGCATGCAGTACTCAGAAGCATTGTAAAGAAAAAGCCGGAAAAGAAGCAGAAGGATCTTATCAATATTTTCGCTCTCTACGGCTCCGATTATTTCACTCCTCTGTTAAAGCCTCTGGGACTCAGAGTCAACTACATAATCGACGGTGCAGACTATGACGGAATAGCACAGAGTTCAGAAGCAGCAGCTACAACGACATTCTGCCACACACTCGGCTCATATTTTGCAACAGTACTTGAAGAAAAATTCGGTGTTCCGCAGATCCACGCACCAATGCCGTACGGATTCAAGGGTACGGACGAATGGCTCAGGGCAGTTGCCAGAGTTACAGGCAGGGAAGACATCATCGAAGACTACATAAAATCGGAACACGAAAGAGTTCTACCGAAAATAAACGAACTCCGTGAAAAACTGAAAGGCCTCAAGGGATATGTTGCAACAGGTTCAGCTTACGCTCATGCTGTTATCTCGGTTCTGAGAGAACTCGGAATACAAATCGACGGTTCGCTTGTTTTCCATCATGACCCTGTTTACGACAGCGGTGACCCGAATGAAAACTCACTCAAACATATAAACGACACATACGGTGAAATACCGGACTACACTGTCAGCAAAACTCAGCAGTTCCAGCTTTTCGGACTTTTAAAGCGTGTGCAGCCTGACTTTATAGTTATAAGACACAACGCGATCGCACCGGTGGCTATAAGAATGGGAATTCCGTCACTTCCTGTCGGCGACGAACACATGACAGTCGGCTACGACGGAATGATAAGACTCGGTGAAGCGATCCTTGAAATTCTTTCAAGAAAGAAATTCGGTAAAGCTCTTAAGGAACACGTAAAACTTCCTTACACTGACTGGTGGCTTTCACAGGAGGATCCTTTCATAATTGCAAAGCATCCTGAAATAATCGACGAAGCACCGGACAGATTCACGGCAAAAAAGAAAAAACGGAGTGGAAAGAAAAATGGCTGAAAATAAAAAGAAGAAATCATCAAGTATAACTCATGCAAGATACGGCTGTGCCATTGGTGCAGTAAATACAGTAAACGCGATCAGGCGTGCGATACCGATCGCAAACTGCGGACCGGGATGTGCTGACAAGCAGTTTATCACACTTTCCTTCAGCAACGGATTCCAGGGCGCTGACTACGCCGGCGGCGGTGCAGTGCCGAGTGTAAACACCGGTGAAAATGAAATAGTTTTCGGCGGAAGCAAAAAACTTGAATCGACACTGAAATCCGCATTCAAAATAATGGACGGTGATCTTTTCGTAGTACTCACCGGATGTGCACCTTCACTTATCGGTGATGACGTAGGAGCAATAGTAAGAAAATACAAAAAGGAAGGCTATCCGGTCGTATTCGCCGACGCTGCCGGATTCCGCGGCAACAATCTTATAGGTCACGAATCAGTTGTAAAAGCTATCATCGAGCAGTATGTCGGGGATGTAAAAACCGAAAAAACAAAAGGACTTGTAAACCTGTGGGCCGACATTCCGTACTTCGATACGAACTGGAAAGGCAATTACAGCGAGCTTAAAAGAATACTCGAAGGTGCCGGATTAAAGGTCAACGTTCTTTTCGGAACAGATTCCGAAGGTGTAAAGAGCTGGAAGAAGATCCCGAAAGCACAGTTCAACCTGGTAGTCTCACCATGGGTAGGTTTAAGTACTGCCGAACTCCTTGAAGAAAAATACGGCCAGCCGTACCTCCACATTCCTGTAGTACCGGTCGGTGAAAAGGAAACGACTGCTTTCATAAGAAAGGTAGTTGAATTTGCGGGAATCGACAATAAAAAGGCTGAAAAATTCATTGCAAAGGAAACTGCTGATTATTACTACTACTACGAACATATTTCCGAATTCATTTCAGAATACTGGTTCGGCCTGCCGGCTCGTTTTCTCATTGCTGCAGATGCCCAGACCACACTCGGCATCTCAAAGTTCCTGACAGATCAGATAGGTCTTATTCCTGCAAAGGTGATCATTTCGGACAATACCCCTCAGAAATACCGCGAAGCGATCGCTGAGGAGTTTAGAAACATTTCCAATGACACGAGCATTGACGTTGATTTCATCGAGGACGGATACACAATAGAAAAGGAATTCGACGAAGCCGACTACGGTTTCGGCAAGCCGCTCTTCCTTGCAACAAGCTGGGACCTTGACGTGGTAAGAAAACATAACGGTCTTTTCGTTCCGGTCGGAACACCGAACAACTTTGAAGTTGTTCTCAACCGTACTTACTACGGATATCGCGGTGCTCTTACACTGCTTGAAAAAATATACTCTGAAGTTGTCAGAGGTTAATATAAATATATGCAGCTCTGCTCATTTGCAGAGCTGTTTTTTTACATCTGCTATATGATCTTTTACATAGTCTCAGGAATCAGCAGATCATGTCTGCATCCTGCATACCGGCTGATATTTATGTATAGATATCAAAGGACCGTCACCGTTTACGTTACGGTGACGGTTTATTTTTATTGATCATCTGCTGCCCATTGCCGCAGTATAGACTTTTTCGATAAGTGTCAGTGCACCACGGTAGCCGACATAGCTTCTGTTCAGTACAACTTCATTTGCTGAAGGAGCTGAGGTTTCGATAAGAGTGAGTCCCTTATCTTTAGCAAGCTGCTTCTCCCAGGAGCTTCCGAAGATCACACCTATCTCTGTTCCGAAATCAGTTTCCTTCAGCTGTTTTTCGATCCAGTAGCCGTCCGTTTCAAAATCCGGCTCGACCGACAAACCGTCTTCCGTAAGATTATGATATACATCGCGTATGCTTTCACGGTACTTTTCCGGAGGGTTATCAGTAATTATGTTCTTTAGCGGCACAAGTCCGAGCTGGTCAGAAAGGAACTTTGTAAGTGCCGTATTGTATGTACTGTCACCTACAACCGCAAACTTCGACGGAAGTCCGAACCAGTACTGCGAGAAGAAAGCTGAAAAATGTTCAATGAAATCATAATACTGCTTTGCTTCCTCTTTAATGAAGTTCTCCGACTTTGATTTTTCGATGCCGGCGAATTCCACCACCTTGCGCAGAAATTCAGTTGTTGCTTCCTCACCAATCGGGATGACCGGAATGTGCAGATATTTCTGACCGTATTTCTTTTCGAGATGTTTAACTGTTTTAAGTCCGACCCACGGAGAAATCAGCAGATTGAAAGCCGCCTTCGGGATGTTCTTCCAGCTTTCACTTCCCTTGCTGAGCGATCCGAAAAGAATATTGACTTCAAATCCTGCACCTTCAAGAACACGCTTTATCTCAGAATAATCACCTCTCCAGAACGGATCGAAATACGGTGTCTCGAACCAGAGATTAATAAGCTTTTTACGTTTCCTGCCCTTAAAGTCTCCCACAAACTGATCTATGATCGCTATCGAGATCTGTTCATGTCCGTAAAGATTATTACCCTTGAACCCTGCTGTCGAAGCATTTACGATGTTATAGCCCTTATTCCTGTATTTACGCACTACGGAATCAACATCATCGCCGACAAGTTCACCTGAACATCCGGTCAGTATTACAAACAGATCACCTTTCATGATCTTCAGCGTGGATTTTACAAGTGTGTCAAGCTTTTTAGCTCCTCCGAACACCACCTCATTTTCTCCGAGGTTCACACTTGGAATATTCCCTGCTGCGGGATACACTGATCCCTGTGAAGCGGTCGTAATGATACCGGCCTGTTTTCCGACACAGCCCGGACCGCAGTTTGCTATCGGAACTGCTCCCGGTATAGCAGCAACGGAAAATACCGCTCCTATCGCACAGCCGTAACGCGGATGTGTTATTGTGTTTGTTCTTTTGATATTGTCAGCCAACTTCTTTTTCTCCTTCTGCTTTATTTTCTGTATGGATCACTGATTTGTTTTCTTTTTCCGTATGGATCACCGCTTTATCTTCTTCATCAAGTAATTCAGGATGCCTTGCAAGGATAAAAGGATCTTCCTGACTTAACCACCAGTCTGTATATCCCAGTTCCGTATGCCGTGCAAGTATTCTGTCAAAACGTTTTCTTGCGATAATATTAAGAATGATCTTTCCGGTTCTGATGATTCCGTCATAACCGATCGGAATGCTTTCATCGCCCATAGCAAGCGACGGTATGCCGAGCTTTGCTGCTATTGTGGCCAGACCGCCGTGACGGATGATAACAAAGTCTGCCTTCGAACGCTTCAGTATGGCCGGGAGCTGGAAAGGCTGTGTCTTGCTGACGGTGAAGTAAGGAATGTCGCCGTAATTGTCGACTAAGAATTTCAGTGTGTTCTGATGTTCATTTCCGCTGTCATAAACAGGATCGTGGTGAAATACTATGGAACCGTCAACACCCACTCCGAGTTCCTTGAGAACTGAAGTAAGACCGTGTGCATAGGCTGAACCGGTCATAACGAAACCGTACAGGCCTTTCAGTTTTTCACGCAGTGCATCGAGTTCCGGCTGTATTCTCCGGTGCTCGCTTTCTATATATTCCTCAACGATGTCCTCTTTGCCGGCCACCTTTGCTATCGCACGCAGCCATTCGTCCGTTGCTGCTATCCCGTATGGCTGAGGTGCGTTTATCTGAGGAACACCGAAATGTTCTTCAAGTGCAGTCGCCATATAGGAACCAAGTGTATGGCAGAAAGTCGTTGTCGCCAGGGCTTCACTTGCCTGTTTAAGTTCATCGTAGCTTGCCATGTCAACGAGATAATTCACACGAAGTCCGAGCGGTTTTAAAATGTCGCTGAAGTAATCCGTTCCCCAGAGCTGAACTATGTTTATAAGGTCCTTCTGTTTTTTCTTCGGATTTTTCTCAACTATGCTTCGCAGGATTCCGTGCTGTGAAATATCAAATCCCGTGCTCCAGTGCTTTGAACGGAAGCCCTCACAGTGAAGAGGAATAACTTCAATTCCGAGTTCATTCTGCAGTTCATCAGCTATACTGTCGATATCTTCACCGATGATCGCAGTTGAGCACGCCATCGAAATAAATATCGCTTTCGGCGAGTATCTGTAGTAAGCGTCGCGGATAGTCTGTCTGAGTTTATTGCTTGCACCGAACACCATGTCATTTTCAAGAAGATTGGTGCTGAGAATGCTAATTGTCTGCGGCTGTTTATGTCGTCGGGCAAGTCCTATATTCATTGAAACATTGAGTCCATGCTGCTGGGCTGAACATCCTATCGGAGAATGTTCAACAAGAATACAGTCAGTGAGATTTCCTATCTGACATGCTACCATGGCATGTGCACAGGTAGTTTCCTGGCTGAAAGGCATGTTCAGTTCACACAGCTGACAGGCTCTTCCGCGCTTTCCGCAGCATTTATCTGTTTTCTTTGCGCTTCTGTCTTCATAGTCAGAAGCCTTCAGAAGTTCAGAAGCAGAACCGTCCCATGATGTTATTGTACCGAGTCTCATTTCACGGTTGCTGCATTCGGACATTGACAAATTTATTTTTCGGGTTGACATAAAACTTTAACCACCTTTTATATTTCATAATGAATTTCAGACGGGAAGACTGTGCGGTTTCAGCACAGTGCCCCTGCTGATTTATGAGCAGATCAGCCTTTTACCAGTGTCAGGTATTTCTCCACCTGAGGAAATATTTCTGCAGTCCGGCTGAAAGCACTGATATAAGGCATATGATGATGCCGAGAATTATAATTCCGAGGATAACTCTCGGGTAGTCAGCAAATTTCGCATAATACTGAACGTAGTAGCCTATTCCTGACTGACCGCCTATCATTTCAGCAGAAGTCAGCATCAGGAAAGATACGCCCAGTCCCTGTGCAGCACCTGCAAAAATGTTCGGAAGTGCAGAAGGAATAATTACATTCAGAAGCAGCGAGCCCGTTCTGACACTCAGCGACCTTGCAGTATCCAGTATTCCCTTTTCCACACTGGATACTCCTGCAATTGTACCTTTCATTATCGGCCAGTACGCCGAAAGAAAAATAATGAATTTTGATACAACATCAAATGAAGGAAGAAGCGCAATTGAATAGGGAACAAATACTATAGGAGGTATCGCTCCTGCAAAATTCACTACGTATGTGGCTGATGACCTGATATTTTTAAATGATCCGAGTATAACACCCATTGGTATTCCGAGAACAAGTGCGTAAATGTATCCCGAGAAAACTGTTTTTAAAGAGCTTGCAGCACCCTGCGAAAGTTTGTCTATGTCGGCGGTGAACTGCCACAGCACTTCACCCGGTGCCGGAAAGATCAGCGGATCGAGTATGAGTGTCTTCGGTGCGAGTATAGTCCATGCAGTAAAAACAAAAAATATGACTGAAAGAATGTTTCCGAAGTCACGGAGGAAATCCTTTTTTGAAGAAAATGCCGAGAGAACAAGAAATACAAGTTCGGCAGCCGACGCTGCAGCTATCAGATAAAACTTATGCTCATTATCTTCCGCCCGCGACGGCAGAAACTGTACCAGAATTAAAACTGCGAACAACAGGTGAGTTACCCGCAGAAATCTTTTTCTCAGTGTCATGGTACGCCACCTCCTTTTCTGCTTCATAGAATGCATTTATGATCTCGTTTCTGAAGATCTTATATTCTTCAGTATCTGTAATGTTTTCGCGGATACGCGGTCTTGAAAACGGAACACTTACCTCCTTGTAGATACGTCCCGGATTCGGCTGCATGATCACTATCCTGTCTGAAAGGAAGATGGCCTCATCAACGTCATGTGTTACAAAAATGACTGTCTTTTTCTTTTCTTCACTTCTCCAGAGAGAAAGCAGAAGATCCTGAAGCGATGCTCTTGTTTTGGTATCAAGTGCACCGAAAGGTTCATCCATAAGCAGGATAGGCGTATTCACTGCAAGCGCTCTCGCGATCGCCACACGCTGCTGCTGACCTCCTGAAAGTTTTAGCGGATATTTGTTTTTGAATTCTGAAAGTCCCACTTTTTCTACGAATTCCAGAGCAATATCATTTCTTTCCTTTTTCGATAGTTCCGGACGAAGCTGTCTCAGACCGAATTCAACATTTTTCTTTACAGTCATCCACGGGAACAGCGAGTAATTCTGAAAAACTATACTTCTGTCCTTTCCTGTTCCTGATATCGGTTCACCGTCTATGAAAATAGTTCCTCCGGACGGTCTGCGCAGACCGTCTATTGTCGAAATGAGTGTACTTTTACCGCATCCGCTCGCACCGAGAAGGCTGACAAACTCGCCTTCTTTAATGTCAAGATTTACGCGGTCAACGGCTTTGAAGCTTTTGTTTTTCGTTCCGTATTCAACGGAAAGATCTCTTATGTTTATTCTGCTCATGATTTTGCACCTCCGGTAAATTTCCAGTTATCATCATATATATCGAAATAGTCTTCACGTGTGTAATTAACATTGAATTCATCAAAATGTTTGAGAAGGTCTTTCCAGAACTGCTCGTCCGGTTCAGCTTCCGAGATCTCCTTCAGAGCCTGAAGGTAAAGATCAGTGTTTACTGATGCAGCAAGGTCAAATTCCTCAATGTATCCGCCGTTAAGCAGTGCGTCATACCAAATCCAGATCGCCTTGAGTTCAGGGTCTGGAGTGGAGCTGATGTATTTTCCGTATGTTTCGCTGCGTATCAGATCAATGTCAGTATCGCAGTATTTCGCAATGTCCTCACACGTTTCATCTTCGTTTTCCTGATAGAATTTATACGCCTTTATAAGTGCTTTCAGGTAGGCAACATACCGCTCAGGATGCTGTTCAATAAGTTCTGTCGAAGCAAGATTGCGGCAGCACGGATGATCGCCGAACGGTTCATTCTGACCTGAATAGTTTATGATCACGTAGCCCTTCTTTTCTGCCAGTGCACGGAACGGCGTGTAAACTGAAACTGCATCGATACTGTTGTTGAGAAGTGATTCAAGGCCGGCACTTTCAAGGTTTTCAAAGTAAACGTCCTTTCCTATTTCCCAGCCCATATTCTCGAAAACATTTCTGTAAACAATATCAGTAATACCGAGATTTACGTTGGCAATGGTTTTGCCTCTGAGAAGTTCAAGACTGTAGTCCTTCGGATCAACGCCTTCGACAAGTTCCGGCTTGACCACCAGTGCATGTCCTTCCTTCATGATCCCGCCTATTATCTGAAGCTTTGCACCCTGTGCAATGTAATTTATACATGAGGTACTGCCTATCGCAGCTGCATCAAGTTTTCCTGATTCCACCGACATGACGATTTCAGTGTTTCCGTCAAAATTGGAAAGTGAAACATCAAGTCCTTCCTCCTCGAAAAATCCTTCTTCCTTTGCAACAAAGTAAAGCAGATGACCTGTTGACGGAAGATAGCCGAGTTTGAAAGGTACAAGCTCACTCTTTGCTGTTTTCGCAGTTTCTTTACTGCCCGAATTAAATTTCTGTGTTTCAGTGTTTATCTCTGTTTCCCCGGAACATCCAGCCAGAAACAGAGAGCTTACAACTGCAGCAGCTAATAAAGCTGTGCTTTTTCTGAATAAATTTCTGAATTTCATTGTTTGACCTCCGGTGTGTTGTAATGTGTTTGTTTTTTTGGTATGAGCCTATTATAACCCGTGAAACGCAGACTGTCCAATACAGGTTTTCAAGAAAGTGTTATCATCATTTCCAATAATTATCAGGTTTTATTATAACCACTTATAGGTACAAAAACCGCCGGCAGTATAATACCGCCGGCGCACTGTCAGCAAAACAGCCGCTCCGGTCATGCCGGAGCGGCTGTTTATTATATAACTATGATATTCTCCTCTGAACGGTATCGCCGTGAAGCTCCCTGCTTTCACCAAGCACAGCTTCGATCTCGTCAAGAAACTGTCTTCCCATGCTGCTGAGTTCCCAGTTCTTCTTGGTTATATAACCGATAGTCATGGTACTCAGTGCGTCTTCATCTGACTTAAACGGGATGACAAGAAACTGGTCACCGCTTAGTTTTTCCGAATAAATACTGGAACAGAGCGTATAACCGTTAAGTCCCTCCATAAGGTTCATCATCGTTGCACGGTCGGTCGCCTTGACCGTCTTCTGATATGCGTGCTCGATCATGATCTCCTCGGCAAAATAGATATCGGTCTCACCGCCCTGCTCGAATGAAAGACAGGGATAAGGATCCAGCTGATCAAAGCTCAGCTCCTTTTCACCCGCAAGCGGATGTGATCTTGCAAGATAAACACTTGCAGGACATTCGATGATAGGAGTAAAATCAAGTTCATGCTCCTTTAAAAGCTTCGTTATTACTCTCTGGTTCGTCTCGCAGATGTATATTATACCTATCTCGCTTTTGAGTGTGCTTACGTCATTTATTACGTCAATGGTCTTTGTCTCGCGAAGTGCCAGATCAAACTGATTCGAGTCGTAGTGCTTTGCCATACGTATAAAAGCGTTTACAGCAAAAGAATAATGCTGCATGGAAACCGCAAATTTTCTCCGGCATTTTACTTCGTCGCCGTAGCTTTCCATGACCTCTTCGTACTGCTGGTATACTCTTCTTATACGAAGAAGAAATTCCTCCCCTTCCACAGTAGGAGTTACTCCCCTGTGGGTTCTGTGAAATACAGATATCCCTATCTCCTTTTCCACTTCCCTTACCGCACCTGTCAGAGTCGGCTGCGCGATAAAAAGCTTTTCCGCCGCCTTATTCATTGAACTGCACTCTGCAATGGTAAGCAGGTAGTTTATCTGCTGTAAAGTCATACATGCTCCTTCTCATACAAAACAACAGCTTCTCCGTTACCGTAAGAAGCTGTCATGATCTCTGGTGTATTTTTAATGGAGGTAATACACTGGTTTTTGAATGTTATTTTCTTCTATGATTCTATTATAAGCTTACTGTTAAGTGTTGTCCAATTCATAAAAACCATAGCCAGTTATTAATATTCCTTATATCCTATGTGACCTATAGGTTTATCGGTTAAATCTATAGTCTGTAATAGCTTTTATGAATTAGACAGCCTTTCAAAGTTATGATACAATAATGACTGTAATAAGAAAGCGCTGGTTTATCAGTGTTTTCAAAAAGGAAGGAGTTGTTTCACGATGAAAATATGTTGTCACTGTTGTCGCTTAATTTCAGAAAGATTTACGGATTATCGGGGAAACACTGCTTTCGCAGAATGATCGCGCCGTATACGGCTTAAACTTTAAAGATCACGGGGATGCAGAAAAATATCTGCGTCCCTTTTTAATTTTATCTGAAAGAGGTAACTTACAATGAGCAGATACATTTTCACATCAGAATCAGTAACAGAAGGACATCCGGACAAGGTAGCAGACAGGATCTCCGATTCCATCCTTGACGCTTATCTTGCAAAGGATCCGGCAGCAAGAGTTGCAGCCGAAACAGTTATCAAGAACAACACAGTAATACTCGCAGGCGAGATAAGCTCATCTGCTGAGATCGACACGGAAAAGGTAGTACGTGACGCCATTAACGACATAGGATACAACAGCGAAGAACTCGGTTTCGACGGCCATTCCGCAGAGATAATCAACCTCCTCGACCGTCAGTCACCTGACATTGCACAGGGCGTTGACTCCGCACTTGAAGTAAGAGAAGAAAACGGTGACGAGATCGGTGCCGGAGACCAGGGCATCATTTTCGGCTATGCCGTAAACGAAACACCGGAGCTTCTTCCTCTTCCGATCTCACT
Organism: Ruminococcus sp. HUN007; assembly: GCF_000712055.1. NCBI lineage: Bacteria > Bacillati > Bacillota > Clostridia > Eubacteriales > Oscillospiraceae > Ruminococcus > Ruminococcus sp. HUN007. Next base: position 1,220,656 of record NZ_JOOA01000002.1, read on the forward strand.
GGCTCACAGACTTTCATACCGTCTTGCAGAGGTAAGAAAAAACGGAACACTTCCTTATCTCCGCCCGGACGGAAAAACTCAGGTGTCAGTTATTTACGAAGACGGAAATGCGGTTGGAATAGACACTATCCTCGTTTCAACACAGCACGATGAGGACGTTTCACAGGACAAACTCCGTGCTGATCTTATAAAGAACGTTATTGTACCGGTCATCCCGAAGAAGTGGCTGACCGCTGATATTCGCATTCTTGTAAACCCAACAGGTCGTTTCGTAATAGGCGGACCTGTCGGCGACAGCGGTCTTACCGGACGCAAAATCATCGTTGACACATACGGCGGTGCCGCTCACCACGGCGGCGGTGCATTCAGCGGCAAGGATTCCACAAAGGTGGACAGAAGTGCTGCCTACGCAGCAAGATGGGCAGCAAAGAACATCGTAGCTGCCGGACTTGCAAAACGCGCCGAGATCCAGCTCGCATACGCCATCGGCGTTGCCGCTCCGGTATCAGTTTACGTAAACACATTCGGAACAGGTGTGATAACCGACGAAGAGATCCAGGCATCAGTTACTGAAATATTCGACTTTACCCCTGGCGGCATAATTCGTGCCCTTGATCTTAGAAAACCGGTATTCGCCGCAACATCAGCATACGGCCACTTCGGAAGACCGGACGCAGATTTCACCTGGGAACGCACCGACAAAGCAGAAGCACTGAAAAAAGCAGTACGCAAAGTCACAAAATACGCCGGCTGATCCCCGCTCTCCTCTACAGCATTCCCGATAGCCCGGTGAATGCTGCTCCACATATAACTAAAACCAGCAAGTCCGTTCAGTTTTCATGTTCTGAACGGACTTGCTGGTTTATTGTAAAAACAAGAAATACTGCTTATTCTCATATCCCTATAAATCAAATTAAAAAGCAATAGCGTTATTCATTAATTATCAAAATAGTTTTTCAGCTTTCTGAATTGTGACAACACTGTTGTCACAATCTCAATGCTCGTAATTAAATCTATTCATAAGCATTGAATTTCATAATCATGTTTGGACAAATCACTGTATATCTCGGATAGCAAATTACATCTTTATCAGCAGTTCGATCATCTTGTTCAGGAGCATGGAAACCTGACCGTTATTAATTCTTCTGATCAATGTTCCGCAACATTTACAGTCTTCTCTGAGTATTGCCGTGAGCAGTGCAGCACATAATTCTTACTCCTTTCGATTCTGAGTGTTTTCTCGATATTTCTTAATATCTGCTCTGAGATACTGCTGACTGCATCCCCCAGAACAGTCATTGCCTTTATGCTGTTGAATTCATACAGTCCTCTTAAGCTTTCGAGGTCAGTCAAGGCGTCTGCTTCATATCCGCATCTTGCAAGAACGGCATAGGGAACACTTGTTTTCAGCAGATTTTCAAATCTGTACTGTATGTTCATGTCGTCAAGTCCGGCAAGAAAAGTATTATCCTTTTCTTCAAGTAATCCGGGGAGATATTACTCTGAATGAATCTTAATCAGTTCTTCTGCCTTGTCCCTGACTGCTTCTCCAAGATAACCAGCATCAGGGAAGAGCCTCTTTATAACTGCATTTTCGTTCTCATGCGTTACCTTCCAGAAGAATGGCGTCCTCGAACGTTCATCCATAAGCTCCTGTACGTTTTGAAGTTTTGCAGGGATTTTCTTCTCCTTTCACATAGTATCACATTAGAGTGTTAAAGCCAATAGTTTTTTCGTTTGGGCATGAAAAAAGCAGCCTCCGGAGAGACTGCTTAAGAGCATTATATAAAGCTAAGAATTCCTGTTTTAAACAATGTATCATCCAATATTTTTTTATCCGTTACTGTGATTTTATCAGGATTTTTAATTATCTCCTGAAATGCAGCGTAATTATCTTGTATCTTGCAATATATTTCACCTATATTTTTAAAATCACTCTTTTCTGTACACGATACTATCTCTGAAACAAAGGTTGACAAGTAATCAAACAAATGTTCAGTGTATATTGTCAGATTGTTTTTGTCAATAGTTGCTGAATGAGCGATTTCATTTCTAATCCTATATAAACGTTGAATCTGCCAGGTAATATGCTGATGATAATTCGTAATTTTTTGGATTGCATATTTATAATCGGTAAATATTTTCTTTATATCTTTTACTCTGTATAACAGTAAATCAGAATAATTACATTTATCCTCAAGTTGAGAATAAAGATCATCATCTTTAAAAATGAAAATCAGATTTTCAACAACTTTAGCTTTTGATGTGTCTTTTACATCATAACTTATTCCATCTTTGAAAACCAAGTCAACATTACATCTGATCAGATCTTCAGCAAAATTTCGAATAATTCTGAAAAGATATCTTATTGATAAAGCTGCCGGAACAGTAGTTTTCACATTTGAAATTATATCATCATACATTTCTGTTCTTGAAAGTGATTCTAATGCAATCCATAATGTCATATACTTTTCCTGCTGGAAAAGAGAAGCTCTGCTTATATTAGCATAACTGAATGAAGGAAGCAGTTTATCAATGATTTCCTTTAAATTGGGGCTTTCCATTATTTTTACAGTATTCTCGAATATGAACCCCGAAGTATCAATATAATCATAGGTTTTAAATAAATCCAAACTTCTCAATGATTTTCCGTAAAAACTGCTATTGTCTACAGAAATCATTTTAATGTTTCCTATATCCCATGTATCTATAATATTGTAAAAGCTTAGCATATTTATTCGAGAAGATAATACTTGAACCGCTTTATAAGCGGCAGAATAAATATCTTTCGCTTTAATATCTATACAGATATACTCTTTGGTACTATCAAAAAAAGTAATTAATTCATTATTTTTGCCTTTATACTTTGGAAGTATATCTGATGTATTTTTTTATTATAAAATTAAGCTTTTTTAATTCATCTTTTGGATTTGAAGATGATTTGCGAGTGAAATCTGAAACACTTATATAAACACAAAAATCTTTATCATCTGATGACAAATATTCTGAAAAATTAAGCATAGAATCATAGTCAGAACTTTTTCCGTAAAAGAAACGATCGGATTGATATAAGCTTTGCGTTGACCAACCATTATGTAAATTTTGACTAATCAAAGCCTTAGTACATTTTATTATGCTTTCTTTTTCATCAGTTGATATAGCATTATTCAATTCATTATAAATCCACTCAGAATAATGATTTTTCATTTCTGATACGGCATATTCAATTTGAAACTTTAGAGCAAGTTGACGGCTTTTTCCGTTTATCGGTTTGTTCAAATTTGAAATAAGTACATTCCATAGCATCAAATTGTTCTTTTTTAATATTTCATCATTTTTTATGATTAGTGCACACTCAGCTACGCAATCCAATATATTATGCGGGCTCGTAAAAATCCCGGAAATTGTTTTATCTATAACCGTAATTAATTCACAAAGCGCAGTATATGAATTTAAAAGTTTATATTGGTATGTATCCAATGTTCGATTGTTCAAAAGTTCATGCCAAAGCTGTACAAAGAAAACATATCTGGGCTCAACTTCTTTATACAATAAATCAGCATTTAAATCCTTTTTTATCATTTTCCAGATCTCCTATTGACAAAGCAATTTATTCATAGTATAATATAAGAAAAAGGATAATACTATGAATATTAAGAGGTGTAACTTTAGTGGTGAGGCGTAGCCCCTACGAAAAGATTTAACCTCTTTTTTTAATGCCTATATTATAACACATAACGTATATAAACGCAATATGTACCGCCATGAAACAGGGCGTGAGGATCACTCCTCAAAAGTTTCATCAAAACTAATCTCGTTATATGAACATCGTAGCTACCGGACTTGCAAAACGCGCAGAGATCCAGCTTGCATACGCCATCGGCGTTGCCGCTCCGGTATCAGTTTACGTAAACACATTCGGTACAGGTGTGGTAACCGACGAAGAGATCCAGGCTGCAGTTACTGAAATATTCGACTTTACCCCTGGCGGCATAATCCGTGCCCTTGATCTCAGAAAGCCGGTATTCGCAGCAACATCAGCATACGGCCACTTCGGAAGACCAGACGCAGATTTCACCTGGGAACGCACCGACAAAGCAGAAGCACTGAAAAAAGCAGTACGCAAGGTCACAAAATACGCCGGCTGATCCCCGCTCTCCTCTACAGCATTCCCGGCAGCTCCGGGAATACAGTTTCATTAATACAAACAGCAAGTCCGTTCAGTTTTCATGTTCTGAACGGACTTGCTGGTTTTTTTCCGGTATTAAAAGATAGTATCCTTATTGCATTTGTCTTTGCTACAAATTCTTTAACACTGATTTTAAAACTGTTTAATCCTGATTGACTTTTAATTATGGCGAATTCGCCATAATTATAGTGAACGCAAAAAAGATTTTTACGTTCACTATAATTAATTTAGGTGATTCGACCAGCTGATTTGTGACAACAGTGTTGTCACAATCTTATTTAAGCATTTACATTTAATATAATTATAAATGAATATTGTAAAGCCCGAATTCAAGACATTTGGGCGATAACTCTAATCTGTAATCTGCAAAAATGCAGAAGGATATAATTGGCATGAATTGTGACAACACTGTTGTCACAATCTCAATGCTCGTAATTAAATCTATTCATAAGCATTGAATTTTTCATCAGTTACCTTCCAGAAGAAAGGCGTCCTCGAACGTTCGTCCTTTGCCGCTGTATCGGCAAAATCAAATACATATCTGAGCTTTGCTCTGCCGTTTCCCTCTTTGATAAGAGCGATTCCCTTGCTACCTCGCTTAACATATCTGTTCGTAATATCTTCACGACCCCAGGTATCATACTCCGCACAGGCAACGGCATCCGGACGCTGTGCATGAATAAGGATCTGATCTTTGAAACTGTACTTGTACAGACGAGAAGCCGTTTCAAGGAAGGAAACATAATCCTCCGGATTCTTCCAGAGCGCAGAAATACGTTCTTCCATAAGCTCCTGTACGTTTTGAAGTTTTCCAGGCATTTTTCTTCTCCTTTCACATAGTATCACATTAAAGCATTAAAGTCAATAGTTTTTTCGTTTGGGCATGAAAAAAGCAGCCTCCGGAGAGACTGCTGTGTAAACTTTTCAGTGCTTAAAAATCACAGTAAACTGTACTCAAAATCATACGGAAGTATTAATGACAAATCTTCTTTGCTCGGAGATTCTATTCGTATAACTCTACGTGCATGATTCATCACTAAATTATCAAAAACATTTCTCACTAATCTTCCATTAGCGAAATTTTCATCTTTTTTACAATTGCAATAATCTTTCAATGCATCTTTTATCTCCCGACATACTTCAGGACTTAATATATAATCATTTTTTTTGCACATCATCGTTAGTATTTCAAATAATTCATAATAATTATAGTCATCAAATTCAATAAAAGTATTGAATCGTGATTTTAATCCCGGATTGGAATTAAAGAAAGTTTTCATTGGTTCGGTATATCCCGCAACGATTACGACTAAATCTTCACGATAATCTTCAAGGGCTTTTGTTAATTCAGTTAGACATTCCCGTCCATAGGAATCGCTATTTTCATTTTCAGTAATACTATAAGCTTCATCAATAAAGAGCACACCACCTTTAGCTCTTTCAATAACTTTTTTCACTTTCAGTGCTGTCTGACCTTGGTACCCAGCAATCAAATCAGTTCTTGAGACTTCAATAAAATGCCCTTTTGATAGCAGTCCTATCTGCTTATATATTCTTCCGACTATTCTTGCTACGGTCGTTTTACCAGTGCCAGGATTACCTGTAAAAGCAAGATGCAGTGTACTTTTGCTTGTATGTAAATTTTGAGATTTTCTTAGTTGCTGAACTTGCTGATATGTAATCAGATCATTTACTTTTTTCTTAACGTTTTTTAATCCTACAAGTCCATTTAACTCTTCCAATAATTCATCTAATGTTCTTGAATCTTCATCATAATTATTAGAAGAGCATATTTCACTAATTGTTTTATATCCATAATATTCATACAAACTTTTTTTTAATGTTTCTGCCCCTAACCTGATTTCCTTTGAATAATTTGAATTCTCTGTTACGCTTTTTATCTTGTTTAAAATTTTTAATGTAGCATCTCTACTGTTATCATCTATTATTGATTGTGCATATTTTGAAATAGTACCTTTGCCATCAAGTACAGCGTCAAATTTTACTGCTGTCTTTAGCAAGGTATCGGACTGTATACTCAAACGATCACCTCATTATTATCCATAATAGTTCACCTATTACTCCTGCTAAAGCTATAGATGCAATTGAAATCGAAATCACAAGTTTTCTCGAAAAAACATTTTTATATTCGCTCAATTCTTTCTGAAGATTCTCTATTCGCTGTTCATATTCAGTCATTCTTAAGTTTTGTGAGGAAATATCGTTTTGTAATTGTGATATTACTCCGCTATTTCTTTCGATAATTTCCCATGATTCGTCAATATCATTTAAATGCTTCTGATTTGATAGTTCAGCTATAAACGCTGTTGCTTCACTGATTTCCTCGCTATGTTCATCAAGCTGCTTGTTTATGCCATTGATTGATTCTGAATTTTGATGAACGGCTTTTTTTACTTCAGTGATTTCTTTCTCGTTATTTAAAGCTTTTTCCCATGATTCATCGATATCATTTAAATGCTTCTGATTTGATAGTTCAGCTATAAATGCAGTTGCTTCACTGATTTCCTTGCTGTGTTCATCAAGCTGCTTGTTTATGCCATTGATTGATTCTGAATTTTGATGAACGGCTTTTTTTACTTCAGTGATTTCTTTCTCGTTATTTAAAGCTTTTTCCCATGATTCATCGATATCATTTAAATGCTTCTGATTTGATAGTTCAGCTATAAATGCAGTTGCTTCACTGATTTCCTTGCTGTGTTCATCAAGCTGCTTGTTTATGCCATTGATTGATTCTGAATTTTGATGAACAGCTTTTTTTACTTCAGTGGTTTCTTTCTCGTTATTTAAAGCTTTTTTCCAGGTTCCATCGATATCATTTAAATGCTTCTGATTTAATAGTTCAGCTATAAACGCTGTTGATTTACTGATTTCCTCGCTGTGTTCATCAAGCTGCTTGTTTATGCCATTGATTGATTCTGAATTTTGATGAACGGCTTTTTTTACTTCAGTGATTTCTTTCTCGTTATTTAAAGCTTTTTCCCATGATTCATCGATATCATTTAAATGCTTCTGATTTGATAGTTCAGCTATAAATGCAGTTGCTTCACTGATTTCCTCGCTGTGTTCATCAAGCTGCTTGTTTATGCCATTGATTGATTCTGAATTTTGATGAACGGCTTTTTTTACTTCAGTGATTTCTTTCTCGTTATTTAAAGCTTTTTCCCATGATTCATCGATATCATTTAAATGCTTCTGATTTGATAGTTCAGCTATAAATGCAGTTGCTTCACTGATTTCCTCGCTGTGTTCATCAAGCTGCTTGTTTATGCCATTGATTGATTCTGAATTTTGATGAACAGCTTTTTTTACTTCAGTGGTTTCTTTCTCGTTATTTAAAGCTTTTTTCCAGGTTCCATCGATATCATTTAAATGCTTCTGATTAGATAGCTCAGCTATAAACGCAGTTACTTCACTGATTTCCTTGCTGTTTTTATCAAGAGACTTAATTATCAAATCAGTATTATTACGCAATTCTTTTTTGAGCAAATCGATGTTTTTAAGATTATTATTTACCTGATTCCAGGTTTTATCAATATCATATAAATGTATCTGTTTTTTTTAGGTTATCGATAAAGCTAAAAATTTTTAATATAGACTCATTATTTTTTTTAACATCATAAACTAATGAATTTACCAGGACTGTATGTTCTTTTGCTTCTACGTCGATCAACCGAATATTTTCATTTATTATTTCTATGTCTTGAACTAATTCTTTTATATTTAACTCTAATTTCAATATATCTTCTTGAATGTTTGTCAGTTTTATTCCAAAACCGGATATTTTACCCCATGTCTCATCGATATCTTCAAGATGTACTATGTTTTCAAGTTTTTCTTTGTGTTTTTTCAAAACAGCTATTATTTTCTTTTGTTCTTCTACAGTTTTTTTCAAGCCATTTTGTGTACATTTAATCTCTTCAGCATTTTTCTCTGCAGCCTTAATTCCAAGAATAATCCCCGAAAGATATTCTTGATCTAAGTATTCAAAAGTTTGATATACATTATTAAATTCTTTTATTATAGATATATCATTACTATTGAGAAACGTTAAATATTTCTGAACTGCTTCGGTTACTTTATTCAATTCATATCCGGTTACTCGATGATTACCTAAATTTAAAAAGCCACCTTCGGTATCAACCTTTGGAAAATCAATTTTTAAATCTGTCTTTTGAGAAAAAGCCTTGAGCTGATTTTTAGCATTATCAAAATTATGTTTTGATAAATTGATATTGAAATCATATGGTGCAGGACTATTCATATTGCATATCCTCCAATAACCCAAAAAGAACAAGTGATTAATTTAACAAATTTTCAAGATCTTGATCCATACTATCAAAATCCTTTTGAATATCATTATTAGTTTCATCATTAAATATTTTATTACTTGCATCTTTTATAATTTCTGACGCATAAGCATGGTTCTGTTTAATATTATTTAAACTACGCTCTTTATTATTTACCATTTTGTATTTGTTTATCGCTATTATTTCAGTTTGATTGTTTAAAATATTATTACCTTTATTGATAATCTGTGAGTCAAGTTCATTTATTTTCTTTTTGTTAATAAGTTTTTGGATTTTCTTTATAACGATAGCGCCTATTATGCCGGCAACAACAGCACCTAAGAAAATTCCAAGAATATTAGCCAAGCTACCAAGTAAAGGAATTTCAAATGCAAAAAATGCACCCACCCCAGGTATAGCAATTAAAGCTTTTTCAATTACTTCTCCTAAAACTATAGCACCAGCTGCAGTGATTCCTGCGATAATAATTTTTCCAACTTCAAGTAATAATAGTCCTACAGACTTATTCTTATTAGCCGGATCTTTAATATAAGCAATCGCTTCCTTTAAAGATCTCCAGCCTTGTTTGATTAATGTGATAGCCTTACGAATTGTTGTGACAATTGGACCAAATATAGCTGATGCAACAGTAGTTACAGTCGCATCCAACGCTCCAATCAAACTGTTTTTTAAATTCTTCACAAAAGAAGTAATGGCTTCTTTTATGCTTGAAATTAGTGTTTTTAGTTTTTTATTGGTCGATTTAAACCATGAAACAAGTTTAGATATTATCTCTTTAACAAGATCAGCAAGCAACCGCATTAAAACAGTTCTTACAGCTTTCCCTCCTATTCTTTTAGCTTCTGCTCGCTGAGACTTTTTTCCGGCTTCTACTGATCGCTTTTCTGCCTCTTTCTTTAACCTTTCATATTCTTCACGTGCTTCGGCATCTCTTTTTCGTAATTCTTCCTCATCAATATTAAATCTTTCTGCCGGTTTTTTCCCATCTCTTTCCGAATCGAGCCAATCAGACATTTTACTATCGCCTTTAGATTGATTGGCTGCAGCATCTAATTTGCCTAAATTTTTTTCACTATTTGCAAATGCTATTTGTTCTTCAGTTGTCATATGAGCTGCTGCTTCAGGATCTCTAATTATTTCTCCAACTGGAAGAGTATGATCATTATGAACAGTAGCACTTCCGTTTTCACGATTTTTATCATATGCCTCACGAGCGTTAGGTTTAAGTACTGCTTTTTCTTCTCCTGTTATACGATCTTTTTTTGTTTTTATAGAGCCATCTTCGTTTTTTTGAAATTTATCTTGCCATTCATCATATCTTTCCTGATAATTAATCTCTGTGTTATGCGTTGCTATTTTTCCGTTGGCAAAATTTTCGGTTGTCTGAATATGGGCTTCATTTCGTAAATCTAAAGTTAGACCATTATTTTCTTTAATAAAATCAGCACCAGCAGTCGCTGCCATTTGGTTAATGAACTGTTCCCATACAACCTCTTTTACAATCTGTCCTAAACTATTTGGATCAGTAATTTTTTCTTTTTCTTTTTCAAGAAAAGAAAGTTCAGATAAATCTTCTTCTATCTGATTATTTAGTTGTTCTTCAAGGTCATCTAAATCTATTGATTCATCATCAATTTCTTCGTATTCATCATTTAATAATGCATTTTCGTTAGCCATATTCAGCACCCTTTCGAATTATGCGTTAGTGATAAAAAAACAAGAATTATTTGATATAATTATATCATAATTACTATAGAATTGCAATATGTATCCGCCCTTTTTTCAGGGCGTGAGGATTACTCCTCAAAAGTTTCATCAAAACTGATCTCGTTATAGGCCTCCTCGGTCATGCGTTCAAGCTTGCTGAGGAGGCTTTCTCCTATCTTGATCATGTCGTAGTTACCGATAAACGGGATGATCTTGCGAACATTTCTTATGCTGTCCTCCCGGCAGTCGCCTTTGAAGATACAGAGAAAGTTCATTTCTTCTACAGTAAAATCCATCATATTTCCATTTCTTTCTGCTTCTTAGCTTCCTTGTTTTCAGGTTTTTTCATATCTATGGCCTTATGGAGAAAACTGCGGATCGAACGTTTTTCGTCGGTTGCTTTTTCTGATTTCTTTTCAATCTTTGCGCTTCTGACTTCCTTTTCGGCAATATTATCTGGCGGAAGGTTGTTGATCAGACCATCGAATGAATTATCGTTCTGTTCGACCGCATCTTCGATAGCTTTCAGCGGATTGTCACGTACTATCTGACCGAACTGAGGCAGTTCCTTAAATCCGATACTGTCAACGAAATGTGCTGATATCTGTCCGTCCTTCTTTACTGCAACAACGTCACTGACACTGAGAGAATGTCCTTCAAAATCCTTCGGACAATGCATGTTGAACTTTTCAAAAACAGATTCAAGGAATGCCGGCATACTTCTGATTCCGACGAGATTTACTTTGCAGCTGTAAACAAGATCATAGTTGTTTCTGTCCACGGTTTTACCCATCTTTTCAAGATGAGAATCTCCCTGAAAGCAGCATCAACATTTGCATGCTGCCTCAGGGAGAGAAAGAACCGTTATCGGTTTTATTCATAAATTGAAATATATTTCTGATTTCTGCTATTCGGCTTATCTGGTATTGTTCTCACTATTTTTCCTTGTTCGCAAAGAGGTTTTAAATACTTACGAACTGTTTTCTTATCTTTATAGCCAAGCATATCCGCAATTTCAAGAACTGAATGCGGCTCTTTACAAAACGCTATAATTCTGCTTTCTATACTGCCACTTTCATCTTGGGGATTAACTAGGGGAATAACTGGGGGAATGGCTGAAGAAATTCCCCCAGTCGAATTCCATAAGTTAAGTCGTTCAAACGGAATCGTCACCGATATTGCGTTGTCTTTAAACTGAAACACTTCTTCGCCGTATACCGCAGTAATTCTCGGAACTCCTCGTCCGCTTTTCTCACTTATATGAAGCTGAAGCAGTATTTCCGAAAGCTTCTGATTAACCGGGATTGACACACCACTGAAGAAACCTTCTTTTGTCTGATTCGGAGGCAGTGTTCCAAGAGATACAATCTCTATGCGATCTTCGTATGCCGTAAACATAGGAGCATCACCATTCGCCCACATATTATGAACAAATGCATTGATAACCGCTTCATGGAATGCGTCTTTGTCACGTTCAAGTGTATCGTAAATAACCTTCCACTGATCAAATGTTAATATAAAATTGTGGGGGCTGGTGAAGGAAAGAGAGTGCAGAGAGAAAACCTTAGGCGGGGGAGAAACGCCGTGCTTTTGCGGGCTTTTATCGTTCTCCCCCGGCCTATGGTTGTCTCTTTGCTTAAACCTATGGAAATTCACATTATTTCGTAATGCTACCGGCTGCGATGCAGCCGGTATTTAATAGCACATCCTCTTCAGAGGATGTACCTTTTATACGCAGAAAGGCTCCCGGAATACTTTCACTCCGGGAGCTTTCTTACATGTACTGAATTACTCTTCTATACCAAGATACTTCTTCAGTTCTTCAATATAGATCTCAGCCATTTCGCTAAGGATTACGTTTTTGAGAGTTATATACCCTATCTCCATTGCCTCTTCAGTAGTTTCATCTTCAAACGGAACGGCGATATAGTCAGAGCCGTTCAGTTCCTCGCAGATGATGCCGGAGCAGAGAGTGTAGCCGTTAAGGCCGATCATCAGGTTGAGCATCGTCGCACGGTCGTTTGCCTTGATCACACGCTGATAGTCATTGGTACTTAAGATTTCCTCGGCAAAGTAGAAGGAACTGTTGTCACCCTGTTCAAATGACAGACACGGATAATCTGCAAGTTCATCAAAGGTGATCTTTTCCTGACCTGCAAGCGGATGTCCCTTCCACAGATAAACGTATGCAGCGCACTTTGTAAGCGGATGGAACACTATTCCGTTTGAATGCAGAAGTTTGGTAAGCGATTTTCTGTTGAAATCGTTGAGATAGATGATGCCTATCTCGCTGCGGAAGCCTGCAACGTCGCTTATTATCTCGGCTGTCTTGGTCTCACGTACTGCAAATTCATATTCTGCCGTATCGAACTTCTTGACCATTTCAACGAAGGCCTTTACAGCAAACGAATAGTGCTGTGTTGACACGCCGAATTTCTTCTTTACCGCACCTTTCGTGCTGTACTTTTCGGAAAGAATCTCGAACTGACCTACTACCTGGCGTGCGTACTGGATAAACTCCGAACCGTCATTGGTAAGAGTGACACCGCGGCCGGTCCTGTTGAAGATCTTGATGCCTATTTCCTTTTCGAGTTCCTGTACTGATGAAGTAAGTGAAGGCTGTGAAACATAGAGCTGTTCCGAAGCCTTGTTCATTGATCCGGTAGCCGAGATCACAAGAATATATCTAAGCTGCTGTAAAGTCATAGCGTTACCTCTTTATCATGGTGTTTTAAGGGGTGTTCCTATAGCCTAAAATTCCTATAGAAACACTATGATTATACCATCTGACGGCAATATTGTCAATAGCGGGTTTAAAGGAAACAACAGTATACCGCAGTCATTCCATGCAGGCGGAAATGCACCTTTTTCATCACTGATCTATTATAAGTTCTTCCTTATAAGCAGTGTCACCTTCTATGTGAAAGGAGTTAAGCACCGGCTCATCGTCCATAAGTGAAAGAATAAGATAACTTGCACTGCTGTCGAAGGCAAGTCTTTTGTCTTCATCGGAAGGACGTGAAGGAGAAACCGGATGTGAATGCCAGTTTCCCAGCGGAACAAGTCCTTCGGCTCTCATATCCTTTACAGCAGCAAGCTGTTCTTTCGGATCAAGAGTAAAGTGCTCTTCAGCATGATCTGTATTCGTAAGAATATAAACTTTTTTTATTATCCTGTCCTCGCCGGAGATCTCACCTGCTATAAGTCCGCAGGCTTCGACCGGAGCTTCCTTTTTAGCATGTTCAACTATTCTGTCGTAATCACTCTTTTTAAGTTTTATCATAGTCCTGTACCGTCACATTCTGCCTGTTCGTAATCGATGAGCTCAGTAATAGTCGGATGGTCTCCGCACACTGCACAGTCATGAGTGTCAGACGGCAGCTTTACCTTGCGGAACTGCATCTTAAGTGCATCATAGGTAAGGAGATAACCTGTAAGAAGATCGCCGACACCGATAATGTACTTAACTGCTTCCATCGCCTGCAGGCTTCCTATAACACCGGCCATTGCGCCGATGACACCAGCCTGTTTGCATGTAGGAACAGCGTCCTTCGGCGGTGGTTCCTTAAATACGCAGCGGTAGCACGGTCCCTTACCCGGAACATAGGTCATGAGCTGACCCTGGAAACGGATGATACCAGCATGTGAGAACGGCTTCTTCGCCATAACGCATGCGTCGTTTATAAGGAACTTTGCAGGAAAGTTATCCGTTGCATCAATAACAAAATCGTAATCCTTTATAATATCGAGAATATTTTCACTTGTAATGAACTCGTGATATGTGTTTACCTTCACGTCAGGGTTCATAGCTTCCATTGTCTCTCTTGCAGAATCTACCTTCGGTACACCTAAATCCTTTGTCTGGTGTATGATCTGTCTCTGAAGATTGGAAAGATCAACTTCATCAGCATCTGCAATACCGATAGTACCAACACCGGCTGCCGCAAGATACATTGCCACCGGAGCACCAAGACCGCCGGCACCGATTATCATGACCTTTGCGTTAAGAAGTTTCTTCTGTCCCTTTGCTCCGACTTCCTTAAGGATTATGTGTCTTGAGTAGCGTTCGATCTGCTCATTCGTAAAGCCCATTATCTGCCGCCTCCCATGAAATACAGGAATTCGACATTGTCTCCGTCCTTGAGAACAGTTTCCTCAAACTGACCGCTCTTAACAAAATCATCGTTTACAGTAACAGTAACATACTGCGGTGTTTCCACTTTTTCATCGGTTACAAGCTGTGAAACGGTAAGACCGTCGTTTACTTCCTTTTTTACTCCTGCAACAGTTATTGTCATTTATATCTGCTCCTTTTTACTTTATTTTATCTGTAAGAGATACTATCTCATCTTTGCTTACCGCACCTTTGAGACGTGATACTTCATCGCCTTTGTTCAGAAGGAGCAGTGTCGGTGTTGCTTCAATGTTATACTTTACGGCCAGTTCCTCATCAAAGTTTACGTTGACCTTTACTATTTTCAGCCTGTCAGCATATTCACTTTCAAGTTTGCTTAGTACAAGTGCGATCTTTTTGCACGGAACGCAGCTGTCAGAGAAAAAATCCACAAGTACCGGTATTTCTGATGAAAGCACTTCTGCATCAAAATTTTCTTTATTTACTCTTGCCGGCATTATCAGTCACCGACTTTCTGAATTATCAGTTCAAATGTACCGTCACCGTTGTCTGTCAGGCTAAGTACCTTATGACCTTCCTCCCTGACACTTCTCGGCACATTCTGCACCGGTTCACCGTCATTGAGTTTTACTGACAGTATATCACCGTCATCAAGTTCCTCAAGAGCGACCTTCGTCTTTACAAAGGTTATCGGGCATGTTACATCTGTAATATCAATAGAATCTGTTATATTAAAATCAGCCATTGTTAATTCCTTTCATGTTATATCCGGTCTGTTAATTTTCTGCAGCCTGTCTGAAATCTTCTATAAGGTCATCGATGTCTTCAATGCCCACGCTGATACGTATGGTGTCGTCATATACTCCTGCACTTACGCACTGTTCCTCAGTATTATGAGTATAGATAGTGCTCGCCGGATGTATCACAAGTGTGCGTACATCTCCTATGTTGGTGGCAATGGATGCAAATTTAATACTGTCCATCAGCTTAAAGGCCTTTTCCTTGCTTCCGGCTCTTATAGTCACTATAGCTCCGCCTTTACCGGAAAGCTCTTTCTGTACCAGATCATAGTAAGGAGATGAAGGAAGTCCGGGATAGTTCACTTCTATATTATACAGTGAATCGAAAAATTCGGCAAGCTTAAGTGCATTTTCACAGCTGCGTTCCATTCTTAAGCCCAGTGTATCGAGTCCCACAATATTCATAAACGCATTCATCGGTGCAAGGCAGCTTCCTGTATTACGCCATATTCCGTTTCTGAGTTTTGAAAGAAACGCAAAAGGTCCGAATTTAAGATATGACTCAAACCCCGGATATCTTTCCTTTGTCCATTTAAAGTTACCGCTGTCGACTATAATGCCGCTTATGGCATTTCCGCCGCCGTTTATGTACTTGGAAGATGAGTGAACAACTATGTCCGCACCGTGTTTTATCGGATTTACAAGATAAGGTGTTGCTGTTGTACTGTCAACTATAAGGGGGATACCGTTTTCCCTGCAGGCTTCCGAAACACGGTCAAGATCGACGATATCCAGTTTCGGATTCCCAATGAGTTCTGTAAAAACCGCTCTGGTATTTTCCGTTACCGCTTCGCTCACTGTTTCATAAGTGATAGACTCAAGAAAGCGTGCTGTTATGCCGAATGCCTTCAGATCATCAAACAGATCGATCGTTCCTCCGAAAAGTCCCGTGCTTACTATGACTTCGTCTCCTGACTTCAGAATATTAAGGAGGACCGCTGTAATAGCTGCCATTCCCGATGAACACGCTACTGCACCAAGACCGCCTTCCAGTCTGGCTATTCTGTTTTCAAAAGCACTTACAGTCGGATTTCCCACTCTTGAATAGGAAAAACCTGCAGCCCTGTTATTGAACACCTTTTCAAGCTGCTCTGCTGAATCATATGCAAAGGCACTTACCTGATAAACCGGAGGGAGAGTTGAACCCTGATCGCTGCCGTTCTGTGACGTGCCATGAAGCAGAGATGTATTAAATTTCATTTTTCCACCACGCTTTTCTGAAAGAATAATTAAAACAATGTACAGGACGGCATAGAAAAAGCCATCCTGTACAGTACATGAAATCTACTGTGAAATGATTTAGGTGCGCTTTCACCTGAAATTCCATTTACGCAAGGGTTCTTATACCCTGCACAAGTCTGTCAATGTCACCGAATGAATTGTAAAGTGCAAGTGTAGGACGTACCGTTCCTTCAAGTCCGAAATGACGCAATATAGGCTGTGCACAGTGATGACCTGTACGTACTGCTATTCCGAGTTCGTTAAGTCTCTGACCTACTGCTTCATTATCAACTCCGTCGAGTACAAATGAAAGTACACTTGCCTTGTTTGTGGCCGTACCGATAAGGTGAAGACCGTTTATCTTCTGCATTTCCTTCATTGCGTAAACAAGAAGTTCGTGCTCGTGGCGGTTTACCTCCGCCATGCCTATTGAATTGAGATATTCAAGGGCGGCACCAAGACCTACAGCATCAGCTATGCTTCCTGTTCCTGCTTCAAACTTGTTCGGAGCCGGATTGTAGATGGTGCGTTCAAAAGTAACGTCCTTTATCATGTTGCCGCCGCCGTGATACGGTCTTGCAGCTTCAAGAACGTCTGACTTTCCGTAAACCGCACCGATACCTGTCGGTGCAAAGATCTTGTGTCCCGAGAATACGAAGAAGTCTGTATCGAGTGCTGTAACGTTTACCGGAATGTGTGCCACGGACTGTGCACCGTCAATGAGTGTGCGTACTCCGTGTGCATGTGCGATCGCAACAATCTCCTCGATAGGTGTTACAGTACCGAGTGCGTTTGAAACGTGTGTTGCTGAAACGAATTTCGTTCTGTTTGTAAAGAGCTTTTCGTACTCGGAAATAATAAGCTGACCGGTCCTGTCAACAGGGACAACCTTTATAACAGCTCCTGTTTCCTCGCAGACAAGCTGCCACGGAACGATGTTTGCATGATGTTCGAGCATTGTGAGAATGATCTCATCGCCCGGCTTGAGCAGAGGCTTTACATATGCGTTAGCCACAAGGTTTATCGCCTCGGTAGTGCCTCTTACAAAAACGATATTGTCCTTTGAAGGAGCACCGAGGAAATCTGCAGTTATCTGTCTTGCATTTTCGTATGCATCAGTTGAACGTGCAGCAAGCTCGTGGGCACCTCTGTGAACATTTGAGTTTTCGTGTTCATAGTAGTAAGTAAGTCTGTCGATGACCTGCTTCGGACGCTGTGTTGTTGCGCCGTTGTCAAGCCACACAAGATCATTGCCGTTTATTTTTTCACTTAGTATAGGGAAATCATTTCTTATCTGAGCGAGTGTCTTGGTTCCGACTATGATACTGCTGTTTTCCCTTGACTGCGGCACTTCCTTTGCCACCGCACCGGAAGCCTGCTTCGGAACATAAGTATCTGCCTGGCCCTGTGAAAGAACAACAGGAGCGTATCCGCCGCCCCCACCATTATACTCGTTTGCGATCTGTTCGAATTCTGAAATACTTCCGTAACTGGAAAAAGCGTTTTCTGCATATGAGGCGTAGTTTACACCGCCACCGTATGAAGCTGCCTTTGATGCCGCATAGTTTAATATGGAAGTATCTCCTGCAGCGAGACCTTCAAGACCTGAAGCACAGACTTCAGGCTCAAAGTCAGGGAAAAGGGAACCTGCGAGATTCTCAAGCTCAGTCTCGGAAGGGATTCCGTAATTAGTCGTAGTCATAGTATTCACCTACCTCGACATCTTCAAGAACAGCGATAGCGTCGTCTGCAAGAATAGCTGCCGAGCAGTAGAGTGAAAGCAGATAGGAAGCAACACCCTTATCATCTATGCCTCTGAAACGAACTGAAAGACCTCTTGACTGTTCGTTCTTAAGATTACGCTGGAAAAGACCGATAACGCCTCTCTTTGCTTCACCTGTACGAACGAGAAGAATGTTTGTCTTGCCGCTCTTGCTCTTTGGATTCTTAAGTCCGTCAACAAGGAGCTTGTCTGTAGGAATGATCGGAATACCGCGCCATGCAATGAATGTACCGCCTGCAATGTTTACAGTAACCGGAGGAACGCCTCTCTTTGTGCATTCTCTTTCAAAAGCTGCGATAGCTCTCGGGTGAGCAAGGAAGAATGAAGGATCCTTCCATACCTTTGTGATGAGTTCGTCGAGATCATCAGGTGTAGGTGCACCGTTTCTTGTCTGGATTCTCTGTGAATCAGCAACGTTCTTTAAAAGACCGTAGTCATCGTTGTTGATGAGCTGGCTTTCCTGACGCTCACGAAGGCTTTCGATGGCAAGGTCAAGCTGTTCCTTTACCTGATCGTATGGTGAGCTGTAAACGTCAGCAATCGCTGTATTTACATTGATTATTGTTGAAATGGAAGCGAGCTGGTGTTCTCTCGGGTTTTCTTCGTATTCGATGTAACCCTGAGGGATGATGTCTGACTTCTTTTCAACGCTGCAGAGAACGTCAAGCGGAGTCTCGCCTTCCTTTACCCTGTTTATTCTGTAAATACCGGAATCAAGGCCTTTGAATTCGAGAACCTTGGTAACCCACTTAGGAGTAAGAGCACCATACTGTGGTCTTGTCTTGTTTACGTCAGCAAGATTATATGCTGCCTTTTTGCCAAGAGCAACTATTGAGTCATTTTTTACTTCTTTAGACATAACGTCTACCTCCTGATAAATAATAATTATTTATGGAAACACTGATCAGCGTTTCCTTATAATAAAGAGTTTTACCCCGTTCTCTTTACCATATCAGTAAACCGGAAAGTCCTTATCAACTTCCCTTGCCCATGCATTGGTGCCGCCTTTGAGATTATAAAGCGGACCTGTGTAGCCTGCTTCACGCAGAGTATTCACAGCAAGAATGCTGCGCTTTCCTTCCTTGCAGACAAAAACAGTATCGACCGAAGTGTCAAGTTCGTTCTGTCTTCTTTCAAGCTGACCGATCGGGATCACCTTTGCATCCGGAAACTTCGCTATGGCTCTTTCATGAGGCTCGCGCACATCGATGATAGTTATCTTTTCTCCTTCATCGATACGGCGCTTCAGTTCCTTCGGCTCAATGCCTTCAACTTCCGCTTCTTCCTCACGCTGTTTGGTGATACCGCAGAAGTCTTCGTAGTCAAATTCCTCTATTTCAGTAATGGTCTTCTTTTTGCCGCATACCGGACAGCTGTCATTTTTATGTATTTTCAGCTCACGCCATTTAAGGTTCCAGGCATCGAAGCTTACTACCCTGCCGATGAGGTTCTTTCCTCCGCCTACTATGAGCTTTATTACTTCATTTGCCTGAAGAGTGCCTATAACGCCGGGAAGCACTCCGACTACACCGCCCATAGCACATGAGGGAACAAGTCCTGCCGGAGGCGGTGCCGGATACATACATCTGAAGCAGGGACCCTCTTTTGCATAATAGACCGAGACCTGCCCTTCAAACTGATACATGGCACCGAACACATCAGGTTTTCCCAGAAGTGCACATGCATCGCTTACAAGATAACGCGTGGGATAGTTGTCCGAAGCATCTGCCACAACGTCATATTCTGAAATGATCTCCTCTGCATTTTCGGCAGTCAGACGCTTGTTGTAGATCTCAACCTTTACAAAGGGATTTATCTGCTTTATGCTGTCCTTTGCCGATGCAACCTTCGGTCTGCCTATGTCTCTTGTTCCGTGGATGACCTGACGCTGAAGATTTGATTCCTCAACTTCATCGTCATCAATTATTCCGATAGTTCCGACACCTGCTGCCGCCAGATACTGAGCAAGCGGCGTGCCGAGTCCTCCGGCTCCGACTATAAGCACCTTTGCAGCCTTAAGTCTTTTCTGGCCTTTTACTCCAATCTCCTGCAGAAGAAGATGGCGGCTGTAACGGTTTATCTCATCGTTTGTCAGCTTTTCGCCATTCCGGTCACCGAGAACACTTTCGTTTCCGGAACCGCCGGCGATCGCCGGAATGAGGATGATCTCGTCATGGTCTTTAACTTCTGTATCAAATCCGTCAAGATCTCTTATACTTTCATCATTCACAAAAATATTGACAAATGAACGGAGTTTTCCTTCTTCATCGAAAAGTGCTTTTTTTGTATCCGGATATTCTTCTGACAAAAGAGTAAGCACTTCGCCTACTGTTTTTCCTTCAAGTTCTATTTCAGACCTGTGCTCTGTAAAAAGCCTCAGAGTCGTTGGTATCACAACTGTTACAGCCATAAAATAATTCCTGCCTTTTTTAAAACCTGTCATTCAGATCTTTTTTATATATATTATATGTATAAAATTCGATGAATCCATTATAGCATATATCACAAATAGAATCAATATCAATTTAATCTCAAATTATTATTACAAGATATAGATATTCCCTATAACCGTGTCATCAATTCATTCCTGTTATAGGTTTTTCATATAATATAAAACCACGCAGCTTCATTTTCAACGTCAACACGTTCGACCGGCTTTGAAGCATCATAGTTATACCTTAGCTCCTGGTTCTTGACACTTACCTTGGCTCCTTCCGGAATTGAACGCGTTATGAAAGCGTTGCCGCCTATGACAACATCTTTTCCGATCACGGTGTCGCCTCCGAGAATAGACGCGCCGGAATATATAGTAACATTGTCTTCGATAGTCGGATGTCTTCTTTTGTTTTTCAGTGCCTGTCCGCCTCGTGTTGAGAGAGCACCGAGTGTAACACCCTGGTAGATCTTCACGTTATTTCCGATAACGGTCGTTTCACCTATGACTATACCTGTACCGTGATCAATGAAAAAGTATTTTCCGATCGTAGCACCGGGATGAATGTCGATACCGGTCACGCTGTGTGCATATTCAGTCATCATGCGCGGAATTACCGGAACACCCAGAAGGAACAGCTCGTGTGCTATCCTGTTTACAAGAACAGCGTACAGTCCCGGATAGGAATAAATGATCTCATCTTCGCTGAACGCAGCCGGGTCACCGTCATAGGCTGCCTGAACATCGGTTTCAATGTATTCTTTTATTTTCGGAAGCTTTTTAATGAACTCCAGTGCGATGTTTTCAGCTTTTTCCGTAATATCCTCATCCGTGCTTTCATCGCCGTCGAAAACTATGGTCATCTGCTTGGTAAGCTTGTAGATGACATCTTCAATAAGCATGGAAAGATTGTTCCGGAGCGTGTAGACCTTGATCGATCTGTTCCTGAAATATCCCGGAAATATGATCTTGCGAAGGCTTGTAAGAATATCAACTATGGCTTCCCTGTCCGGATGATTGAATATTTTGACTTCCTCAGACGTCCTTTTCTTTTCATAATCATCAAGCAGCAGGCCGACAATGTCATTTACACTTTCTTCAATATAGTTCAAATTTAATTCTCCTTCCGCTTAAATTATACGATGAAATTCTTTTCAATAAACTTCCACTTTTCATCCCTTGAATCAGTTATCACCTTAATATCATCTTCGGTAAGATGTCTGAAACGTCCCTGTCTCTTCAGATAAGCTTCAGCAGATGTGAATTCCTTCGGTCTGTGTGTCAGTCTGTATTCACCGTTTTCATATTCGGCAAGATACCAGAGACCGCTGTCCACAACTTCCTTTGCGATCTCAACTGTTTCATCAACAGAAATGCCCCAGCCGGTAGGACACGGAGCTATTACATGAATGTACTTTGTCCCCTGGATCTGCGATGCCTTCTGAACCTTGGCTATGAAATCACCTATATATCCCACACTTGCTGTGGCAGCGTAAGGGATGCCGTGAGCCGCAACTATCTCGAACATATTTTTCTTCGGTCTTATGTTTCCGTGAACATTTGCTCCTGCCGGAGTCGTAGTCGTCCTTGCGCCGAACGGTGTCAGACCGCTTTTCTGGATGCCGGTGTTCATGTAGGCTTCGTTGTCGTAGCAGATGTAGATAATATTGTCGTTACGGTCTATTGCTCCGGAAAGCGCCTGAATACCGATGTCGGCAGTACCGCCGTCACCTGCAAATCCTACTGCTGTAAAGTCTTTATAGCCCTTTGCACGGAGTCCCGCCTCGATACCTGTAAGCATGGAAGCAGTTCCTGCGAAGGTTGATATTATGGAATTGTTTGAGAAGCAGAGCTGCGGAAAATTGAAGCCTACTGCGGACATACAGCCTGCCGGAAGAACTGAAACTGCATTTTTGCCGAGTACCTTAAGGGCAGCCCTTACCGCAAGACTTCCCCCGCATCCGGCACATGCCTTGTGTCCGTAAAAATATTCTTCCCTTGAAATGCTGTCTGCGACCTTATTAGCCATTGTTTCCGTCTCCTATCCCGATAAAGTTTACTCTGTCCGTGCCTTTTATTATGCTTTTAAATATGGTTTCAATATCAGACGCTGAAATGTTTCTTCCGCCGAGTCCGCCGATGAAGTTATATCCTTCTGCCTTTCCGTTTTCCTTTTTAACAGCGGAATTTACGTTTGTGAAAACCGTGCCCTCGTTTCCGAAGCTGATATCCTTTTCGAGAACTGCATATGCCTTTACCCTGCTGAGAGCTTCTGCTATCTCTTCATTCGGGAAAGGTCTCATGTAGCGTATGCGCACAACACCTGCACGTATTCCCTGCTCACGGAGCCTGTCAGCTGTTTTGCGGCACAGTCCGGCTATACTTCCGAGAGTAACGATAATATAGTCTGCATCATCAGTCAGATAGTTTTCGGTAAGCCCGGTGTATCTGCGTCCGAATATTTTCTCAAATTCATCTTCAGTCTCCTTAATAACATCCGAAGCTGCAAGCATTCCCTCATGCGCCCTGTACTTGAAGATGTAGTTCGTTTCCGGACCTGCTGAAAAGGCCATATTCTTAGGGCTGTCAAAATCGATGCGGTTGTCAGTCTCGTAAGCAGGAAGGAAACGGTCAGCCTGTTCTTCCGTCGGGATATCAACCTTTTCATAGGTGTGAGTGAGAACGAATCCGTCCAGATTAGCCATGTACGGAGTAGAAACACGCTTGTCCTCAGCTATTCTGTAGCTCATAAGTGCAAGGTCAAGTGCCTCCTGTGCGTTTTCAGCGTATGACTGTATCCAGCCGCTGTCGAGCTGTGAAAGGCTGTCACGCTGGTCACCGTAGATATTCCACGGAAGCGCTGTGGAACGGTCAGCGTTCATCATAACTATCGGGAAACGTCCGCCCGAAGCGTAGTAGAGACATTCCGCCATATAGAGCAGTCCCTGTGAGGATGTAGCTGTAAATGCTCTTGCACCTGCGGCACTTGCTCCCATGGCGCATGACAGAGCTGAATGCTCCGATTCAACATGAACGTACTCTGACTTCAGGCTTCCGTTTTCCACCATCTCGGAAAGACGTTCAACAACTATGGTCTGCGGTGTTATAGGATAGGCCGAGATCACCTCCGGACGCGCAAGTCTTATGCCCTCGGCAAATGCCTCATTTCCTGAAAGAAATTTTTTCATTTACGCTCCGCCTCCGTTTCTATCGCGCCCGGTCTGCATATCTTCACACAGATACCGCAGCCCTTGCAGAAATCATAGTCGATCACTGCTTTACCATTCTGTATTGAAATAACCCCGTCCGGACAGTAAAGATAGCACTGCTCGCAGCCGACACATTTTTCAGTGTGAACAACAGGTCTTATGCTCCTCCATCCGCTGTTTACCGTAACAAGATATCCCGCTTCAAAACATGTGTTTTCCGGAACGTCGTCAAATCCGAACACCTTTTTCTCTCTGATATACGGTTTCATTCAGATACCTCCTGCAAGGCCTTCAGAAGTGCACCGGCATTGCGCTCCGCGATCTTCGCCGGCATGTATCCCCTTACTGCCTTCTCCGCTTCATCAGGTGTGACAACGCCTGAAATACCGGCAAGCAGACCGAGCATGACTGTATTTACCACAGGCAGTTTAAACTCTGCCGCAATGCTTTCAGCGTCAAATGCGTGAGCACCTTCTATGTCATTCTTTGAATTTACAATTATTTTTCCGCCCTCTTTAAGTTCATTCCTAAGTAAAGGACTGTATAATGTTTCGTCAAGCACAACTATATAATCCGCCTTTTCGGTCTGACTTCTGTCTGCCACCGGTTCACTGTCGAGCTTTGTGAACGCCCTTACGGGTGCACCTCTTCTTTCCGGACCGAAAGACGGAAAAGCGAGAGCGTATTTGTCATCATCTGATATTGTGTAAGCCGCACCGAGCAGTCTTGCTGCAGTAAATGCTCCCTCACCGCCGCGTCCGAGCCAGAGTATCTCTTTCATAAGCATATCTCTCCTATCGTATTAGTGTGTTTTAATTATACACTTATTCTCAGATGGTGTCTAATATCAATAGCCTATCATCAGTTATAGCAAATATTTATAAGCATACACGGATGTATAGACGTACGGAACCGGAGCACTGCCCTGAGCTGATGTATGATCCGCATCCGGAGAGTTACGGTATATTTCACATAATTCAGTAGACAAATAGCTGATTATGTGGTATAATTTAAATAACATGGTCGTAATAAAACAACGGAGGAATACATTTATGTTCAAGAAAAATTTCACTGAAGATGATATTAAAGAGCTTATCAACGAAAGCCTTGAAGAGACGATCAAAAAGCAGGCTGACGAGATCGCAGAGCTCAGAAGAATGGTAAAGCACCAGTCCGGAGAGATCTATGAACTCAGAAAAAAGGTATACGAAGAAGGCGCAGATATTAACCTTGATCTTACAGAAGAAAAGTTAAGCGACCTTTCAAAGAAGATCGCTCAGGAGATCCTTGCTGAGCCTGAAGAGGAAACATTCAAGCGTGCAAAGCCGTTCGTTGACGAAAACGGTGAAATGAACACACCGCTTTCAAGAATGGGTTACGTGATGAGCGAATGTACAACATTCACACAGAAATACGTTTCAAAAATGCTCCGTTTATTATTCGGAAAGAACGAAACAAACGAATGATCATTTCTGCCGGAGCAGTCTCTCCGTAAAAAAAGGAACACATTTCAGTTACGCTGAAGCTGAAATGTGTTCCTTTTTGTTTTATTATCAGTTTTTGCCTTTTACTATTATGACCGCATTGCGTTCTAGCTGCTCATAGCGCGTGCAGACAGCTCCCATGTCAAGTGTAAGAACGCCGTTCATCGGATCGTGTGTACGTACAGTACCTTCATCAGCATCGTAGCCGGTAGGACTACACAGTGTTCGTTTGACGGCCAGATCACCACTTTGCCTTCAGGTGTTCTCCATCTTGATTTGTATTCCGGCTCAACAAGTTCCATTGTTGACCAGATGATAACAGGAACGTCGTGTTCAACGTAATCAAGAAGGTCATCGAATTCAGCACCGGAAAGATTGACCGGTGAAAATGCGCCGCCGCAGTCGTCTATAAACCTCTGAGCGGTCCTGACAATACACGGAGCCATGCATCCGTAGGAAGAATCGCCTTCCGGATCACCTGCAAAAGTATTTCGGAAATCAGGTCCGAAATAGTGCTCATCCTCATCGCATCTTACATCTTCCTTGATAAGATAATTTCTTGCGACATCCACCTTGTCGGCATCCAGACCAAGGTGATTAAGCACCATGGTAAGGGAAGTTACCTCACAGCCTGTAGGAAGCTCCGGCATCTGCCAGAGAAGTTCAAAGCCGTCAATATAATGGCTTCCTGTCTTTTTAATCTTCTCTCTGTTAAGCTTGAAAAGAGTTTCACCTGTTTTGCCTTTTGCCTCAAATTCATCATCTTCAACCGCATTTGCATAGTGAGTAGGTCTGATTCCGTCGTCGGACTGTCTGCTCGAATAGATAAGAAAATATCCGGCTGCAACCGCTGCTGCTCCGCCTATGAGAATGACCGTTAAAAGTATTTTTAAGAATGTTCGCATCAAATGTTCCCCTAACAGATTATAGTTTTTTTTCGCCCATCCAGTACCACAGATTTTCTGCAAATCCAAGCTTTGCGTACCACTCATCAAGAGATGTATAGTTTACGTAAACTTCAGTACATCCCGCTGATTTCATGTATCCTGCTGCAAAGGCTACCATGCCGAGTCCTATGCCTCTGTTTCTTTCCTCAGGCACAACACCGACATATCCTAAAAGTCCGGTTCTGCTGTCTTTCCCCGTAATAATTGTTCCCGCATCAGTATCGGCCATTGCAAAGCCCACAGTCCTGCCTGACAGAACGGCTTTTATAACGGCTGACTTACTGTTGTTTTCATAAAACCTGAGCCACTTCGGCTCAACACGCATTACCGCTTCATACACATCGGAAAGGTCTCCGCCGTTTACAACTGTATAGCTTAACCCCTCCGGAAGAGGTCTGCTCCATGACGAGCTGTCAGAAGGAATGTCCGCGGCATCCAGGACCATGCTGAGCGTTCCGTTAAAGGCTGTATAACCGCGGTTTTCAAAAAAAGCGGTGTGACATGGTATCAATAACAGCGCCCCAGAAAATATCGCGCTCACTTCTCCCGAGAACCGCCCTGTCATATCCGCGGGATCTTATGATCTCCTCTGCTTCCTCAAGAAGTGAGGAACCGATACCTTTTCCCTGATGTTCCGGATGAACGCAGACAAGAAGCACTGTATTTCCGTCAACAGCTGCAAACCCTGTGATCTCACTGCCGCTTTTTCTGACAAGCAGATCAGTCCCTTCAAGTTTTTCCTCCATTACACGGCCGGCTGTTCCGAGCATCGGAAAACATTCGGAAAAAAGTGAAAAGAACTGACTGTCAAATTTCATGAAGTCGTTTTCTCCTTTAAACTTTTTTCATTTCTGTGTCTTAAAGGAGGACGGTTCATTGTTTTTTTCATTTCTGACTTAGCCTGCTTCATGGCAAGAGATTTCTCTATTTTTTCTTCCATGTAACTGAGATCTATATCAGTAGATACATCAAAAGTTTCCATTTTACTCAAACTCCGTTCCCGATAATTCGATAGTTTCAAACCGGTTATAAACTGATGAGCTACCAGATAATGCCGGTCGTTTAACTATGAGGCTACAGACATTCTACCATTTTAATTGAGTTATGTCAACACTAAGCCTGTTTTAAGACAGTGAAAAACGGTGACAGCCGAAGCATATCACCGTTTTACCTGTTATGAGAGAAACGCTGATCAGCGTTTCCTGAGGATACGAATAGCTTTACTGATTATTTTTCAAGAAGCTTTTCTGCTGAAGCAAGTTTTATGCAGATGCAGAAGAGTTCCATTGCCTTTGTGAGTTCCTCAACTGTAGGATATGAAGGAGCGATTCTGATGTTGCTGTCATCAGGATCGTTGCCGTAAGGATAAGTAGCACCGGCACCTGTGAGTACAACGCCTGCTTCCTTACAGAGAGAAACGATTCTCTTTGCACAGCCCTTCATTGCATTGAATGAGATGAAGTAACCGCCTTCAGCATTGTGCCATGAAGCGATACCGAGCGGAGCAATGTTCTTTTCGAGCTGGTCGATAACAACTGCAAACTTAGGAGCAATGATGTTCTTGTGAAGCTTCATGTGGTTCTTAAGTCCTTCAGCGTTCTTAAAGAATCTGATGTGACGGAGCTGGTTGATCTTGTCGAAACCGATAGTGGAAACTCCGAGACCCTTCTTGATGTATTCTACGTTTTCAACGCTTGCTGCTAAAACTGCAACGCCGGCACCAGGGAATGAAACCTTTGATGTTGACATGAATTCGTAAACCATGTTTTCAGTGCCGTTCTTCTTACATTCGTCGAAAATATTGAGTATGCACTTAGGTGAATCTGTGAGATGGTGGATGCAGTAAGCATTGTCCCAGAAAATTCTGAAGTCTTCTGCCTTAGGCTTTAATGCTGCAAATCTCTTTACTACTTCATCTGAGTAGCTTACACCTGTAGGATTTGAGTACTGCGGAACGCACCAGATACCCTTAATTGAAGCATCTTCTGAAACGAGCTTTTCAACCATGTCCATGTCAGGGCCGTTTTCATCTGTAGGGATGTTGATCATTTCGATACCGTAGTACTGTGTGATCCCGAAGTGTCTGTCGTAGCCAGGTACAGGACAGAGGAACTTTACCTTGTCAAGCTTTGACCAAGGTGTGCTTCCGAGAAGTCCGTGTGTCCATGCTCTTGTGATTGTATCGAACATAATTGCGAGGCTTGAGTTGCCGTAAACGATGATGTTTTCAGGCTTTACACCGAGAACATCAGCAAACATCTGCTTTGCTTCCGGAATACCGTCGAGTACGCCGTAGTTTCTGCAGTCAAGTCCCTTTTCTGTTGAAAGTGTATCGTCAGCTGAAAGGACGTTTAACATAGGCATTGTGAGATCAAGCTGTGCCGGAGCCGGCTTGCCTCTTGACATGTCAAGATGAAGATCAAGGCTCTTGAAATCAAGATACTGCTTTTCAGTCTCATTCTTAAATGCTAAAAGCTCTTCATGTGTCATTTCGCTTAATTTTTTCATTAAAGAGTCCTCCCAGACAATTATTATGTATTTTCTTCCTTTTCCTCCGGTGCAGTCCGGAGTCCTAATATATATAATATTACAAACCGGCGAAAAATGCAAGTGATTTCTTATATTCCTGCAAAAATTCTTTATGTTTCAATAATAAGGGATGCTTTTAAAGCATCTGAATTATAGATAATATATAAACGCCTCTTTAATTATCCTCTTTTCTGCAGGTTTTTGGCTTTTGAAATTTAAAAACGCATCATATTGCATAGAGATTGGTTTCCCATGCAGGAATATACGGCTGGTGTCTTATGTAGAGCTTATAGTCAGGGTGAAGGCTCAGGACTTTCAGCGGAAGATAAAAAATGTCCCTGTTTCTGTGGTAAAGCGAGATCATGAGTTTCGGTCTGAAGGTCTTTATGGTGTTCACTGCTCCGTTTATCGCTTCGTCCTCGGCTCCCTCAACGTCCATTTTGATTATATCCGCCCTGCCTCCTGCAAGAATGCTGTCAACTGAACGTGCTTCCTTCGGCTTTCCCGTCTGACTTACTGCTGACTGCCTTCCTGATTTGTCAGCAAACATAAGCACGGTGTCTCTGTCCCAGACCGCACAGTTGAAGATCTCCACATTTTCCATTCCTTCTGTTGAAAGTGAGAGTTTTTTAAAATTCCTTCTGTCCGGTTCGAGGGCATAGATCTTTTCATATTTTCCGTCCGTAAACTCAAGAAGCTCGGAAACAGTGTCACCGGTATAGGCTCCGAGATCAACGTACACTTCATTTCCGGACGGGCGGATTATACCGGTATACACTTCACTTTTCGGAGTTGTAATGCCCTTAAGGTACTCTGTCTTTCCGCTTATTCTGAAATTTATCACGTCGGCAAACACTTTGCGTGAAAGGTCATCCGCAAGGGCCTCATATACCCTTTCAAGCTCATCAGCATGTTCAAGACAGTATTCGTAAGTAAACAGTCCGCCGCCTTCTATCGGCACGTCAGGAGCATAGAGCGTGTGCTCCTCAGCCATGCCTTCTATTTTTTCAATAAGCGAATCATATCCGGCTGCGAAGGCAAGCACTATGACGAAGTCATCTTCTTCCGCACACACCTCAGAATATTTTTTTACCTTATAGCCCATAAAGGAATGGCCTCTTACAAATTCATCGCTTGCAAAGAATCCCTTTACCTCTATCCCGTATTCCGCAAACACTGCCATTATCTTTTCCGCACCGTTTCCCATGCCGTAGATATACAGCGGTCTTGTTTCCTCTTTCAGTGCCTGCCAGCAGGATCTCTTTTCTGTAATAAATGAAAGCATATATTATCCTCTTTCCATTGCTGCTTTTCCGTTCCGGAAACTATTCCTCTCCGGAATGTTCCTGAACGGATCTGCTCTTTTTCAACGCGAAAAAAAAGGGCGATAATTCTATCACCCTCTGGTTACATAAATCAGTTACTCTTTTCGTCTCAGTCGTTCAGACCGTCGTGATCCAAATCACCGTCGCCGTGGTCACAGTAGTGGCCCGGGATCATATCTCTGCCGCGGATACCGTACTTGTCACGTTCCTCGTCGATCTCCTTATCAATCATCTCAGATACTTCATACGGCTTTTTGATGTGCTTTATCTCCATTTTCGGAGTATCGGTATCACGTGAGAAAACAGTGATTGTACCGCAGCCGAATAACCTTTCGCCTAAAGAAAGCGTAAGCTTTTTATCAGTTATCTTGTAGATGTTGATTTCATCTTCAGCTATATTGAAAAAACCTGTACGGCATATTATCTTCTTGTCTGTAAGAAAATATCTTGTAAATGATATCGGAAGTCCGAGAAATGTTCTTTTCTTGTCTGTCCAGATAAAATCAATGTGTTTTTTACTCATTTTTGCTCCCCCTGTTTTACTGTTGATTCTATTTATAATTATAGAGTTTAAGAGTCCCATTGTCAACAAGAAATATTTACAAGGCTATTTTTGCAAGGGATTTTATGAAATTATTTTTCAGAAAATGGTTGACAAAATTTGTTTTATGTGTTATTATGGATTTACTGGATTTGCAAACCCATATCAATCAGTAATTTACAAGGAGATTTTAGAATGAACTGTAACATATTTACAAGTACTCTTGAGGAAAACCTGAGAGAATCAAAGGAGATCAGAGAAACACACGCTGTGCTCACCATGCACCGCAAAGGTGAAAAGGCGGCACCGGATGACACAAAAACCCGTCAGTTTATCAGGGAAACCAACATGAAATACTTCCGTATCGAATACGAAACACTGCTCGGAGACTTTGCAGTATTCGACCTGGGAAGTGAAGACCGGAACGGAACCGGTGCGATCATTCTGAAGGTGGCATCCCTCAGAAAAGTATACGAGGAAAAAGGCTGGGACGCGGTCATCAGCATCGCCGCCGAGAACATACGATACGCACAGTACATAAAAAGTTCTGCCGGCAGTATTACCGACTCGCTCTTTTCCTACGAAAAGATAAAGGACAGACTTATAATACGTCCTCTGAACCTTAAAAGCAACAGAACGAAACTTGAAGGCTGCGTCTACAGGACATTCGAGGACATTGCCCTTGTCCTGTATGCGATCGTTCTTGACGACAGTGAAAACGGTATTCTCAACACCATAAAAGTTCCGTATATCGTTTTCGAGGAGTGGGGTATCGACTTCGATGAGCTTCTGAAGATCACAATGAAAAACACAAGCAGCTATGCTTTGCCGAGACTGTACACAAACATTTTCGACATTGAACGCACTCCGGAACCGGAAAGCGCTTTCATGTCAAAGGACTTTAAAACCCGCAGGCTAAAGCCGGACAATACGGCACTTGTCACCACAAGCAGAAAGACCAACGGAGCAATTGCAATGTTCTATCCGGGTGTGAAGGAAAAACTGGCGGAAATGTTTGATGACAGCTTCTATGTTGCATTTACCAGCATACATGAAGCGATGATCCACAAAAAGGGCTCAATAGATCCTGCAAGCATAAAACGCAATGTAACTGAGACAAACAGGATCTTCGGTCCGGAGGATACTCTTTCTGACAGTGTATTTTTCTTTGACAGAAAATCCGGATCATTTGCAGCGGTCGTCTGATAAGCCTGCGGGATCATGACCTGATCAGTGTTCCCCTTATTTTACGTGAATTTTGACTTTTAGTTTGTTCGACAATATTTTTTTCACTGTGACAAGAAAAAGCCTGCGCAGCATATACTGTACGCAGGCTTGTTTTTTATTCCGGAAGTTCATAAAGAACTGTTTTTCCCGATGAAAGCGAAGCTTTTACATCGATTATTCTCTGGTTTTCCGAACCGCGGAACCGCAGTCTCAGGTTTTTCTGTTCCTCGATGAACTCACCGTCCACAAGGACGTCGATGTACGAAAGCAGCTCTGCGGTAACTTCGCATACTGCCCTGCCCTCACCTGTGAGTTCCGTGTCAAAGGTATAGCCTGAGTAAAACCAGATGTCCTTTTCAGGATAAGTCTCTCTGACCTTTTTTATAAAAGGGAGAAGCGCTCTCTGATTGACTTTTTCCATAGGCTCACCGCCGAGGACTGTAAGCCCTCTTATGTAATCAGGGGCAAGTGCTTCGGTTATCTCTCTTTCGACGGCTTCATCAAAAGGTGAACCGAAGTTAAAGTCCCAGGTCTCTTCATTGAAGCAG
Source organism: Ruminococcus sp. HUN007 (assembly GCF_000712055.1). Taxonomy (NCBI): domain Bacteria; kingdom Bacillati; phylum Bacillota; class Clostridia; order Eubacteriales; family Oscillospiraceae; genus Ruminococcus; species Ruminococcus sp. HUN007. The sequence goes on from NZ_JOOA01000002.1 coordinate 1,253,063, forward strand.
CCTTTACAGTGATGGGTACATCCGCTCACGAAAAGTGATACGCGGACGCCGATGCCGTCGGCAACGTCCCTTTTCTTCAGCATCGCGTAATTCATTACAGATGCAGCACTCTTTCCTTGATCTCTTTTGTCTTGCCCTGGTTCCAGAAGTTTTCACCAAGATATCCGCAGGTTCTTCTTGTAACTGTCATCAGTGCGTGATCCTTGTTGTGACACTGAGGACATTCCCACTGGTTCTCATCGTTTACGATGATCTCACCGTCATATCCGCAAACGTGGCAGAAATCTGACTTGGTATTGAACTCAGCGTACTGGATGTTGTCGTAGATAAACTTAACAAGATCCCTGAGAGCATCAAGGTTTCCTGTTATGTTCGGTATTTCAACATATGAGATACATCCGCCTGTGGATATGTTCTGGAACTGACTCTCAAATGTGAATTTGTCAAAGGCATCTATCTTTTCACGAACATCAACGTGATATGAGTTTGTGTAGTAGCCCTTGTCGGTAACGTCCTTTATTACACCGAAACGCTGTCTGTCGATCTTGGCAAAACGGTAGCACAGGCTTTCAGCCGGTGTGCCGTAGAGAGCAAAGCCGATGCCGGTCTTTTCCTTCCAGCGGTCTGTTGTTTCCTTCATGTGGTGCATTACACGGAGAGCGAATTCCGTGCCGGCAGGATCAGTGTGGCTTACACCCTTCATTAACTTAGTAAGCTCATAAAGTCCGATGTATCCGAGTGACATCGTTGAGTAGCCGCCGTGAAGAAGCTTGTCGATCTTTTCGCCCTTCTTCAGTCTTGCGATAGCGCCGTACTGCCAGTGGATAGGGCTTACGTCTGAAAGTGTACCTTCAAGTGCCTTGTGTCTGCACATGAGTGCTTCATAGCAGAGTTCAAGTCTTTCGTCGAAGATCTTCCAGAATTCTTCTTCGTTACCGCCTGAAACGATACCGATCTGCGGAAGGTTGATACTTACAACACCCTGGTTGAAGCGTCCCTCGAACTTGTAGTTTCCGTTTTCATCCTTCCACGGTGAAAGGAAGCTGCGGCATCCCATGCAGCTGAATACGTTGCCCTGATAGTTTTCACGCATCTTCTTTGCTGAAATGTAGTCAGGGTACATTCTCTTTGCTGAACATTTTACAGCGAGTTCAGTGAGATAATCATACTTTCCGCCCTTGAAGCAGTTGTTCTCGTCGAGAACGTAGATAAGTTTCGGGAATGCAGGTGTAGCATTTACGCCCGCTTCATTCTTGATGCCCTCGTATCTCTGGCGGAGGATCTCCTCGATGATCATTGCATTTTCATCTGCGTATTCATCGTTCTCGTCAACGTGAAGGAAAAGTGTTACAAACGGAGCCTGTCCGTTTGTAGTCATGAGAGTGTTGATCTGGTACTGGATAGTCTGAACACCGGACTTGAGTTCGTCGCGGAGTCTTAAGTCAACGACTTTCTTTATGGTTTCCTCATCGAGAGTGTCCTTAAATTCATTCAGCATGTCACGGAGATATTTGTCTCTGCTCTTTCTGAGGTATTTTCCGAGATGGATCATGTCAACGGACTGACCGCCGTACTGGTTACTTGCAACAGCGGAAATGATCTGTGTCATTACTGTACAGGCAACCTGAAAGCTCTTCGGTGATTCGATCATCTTTCCGTTCATGACTGTGCCGTTGTCGAGCATGTCGCCGATGTTAATAAGACAGCAGTTGAAAATCGGCTGAATGAAGTAGTCGGCATCATGGAAATGGAGGATGCCCTGGTCATGTGCCATGGAAACGCTTTCCGGAAGAAGCATTCTTCTGGTGAGATCGCGTGAAACTTCACCGGCGATATAGTCACGCTGTGTGGAAGCAAGAATAGTATTCTTGTTGGAGTTTTCCTCTGCAAGCTCCTTGTTTTCGTTCTTGATAAGCTTGAGGATAGACTCATCAGTTGTATTGGCTTTTCTCAGAAGAGCTCTCTGGTAACGGTATATGATATATTTTTTTGCAAGAGTGTACTTTCCCTGACGTACAAGTTCGCACTCGATCATATCCTGAATGTTCTCAACGTTCAGAATAGTTTTTTCTGCAAACTTTTCAATGTACTTTACAATGTCTTCGATGGAATTGCTGCCGATCTTTTCACGCTCAGGAACTTCAGCATTTGCTTTTTTAATCGCCCTTACGATCTTGCCCTGGTCGTAGTCAGTAACTCTTCCGTCTCTTTTCTGAACCTTCATAAACTGCACTGCTCCTCAATATATAGTGTCGTAATTGGTCAGTGGGTACAAGATATAGTGTACGCCTTGACCATGCGATTACTATCATACAATATCTTAAGAGTTTTGTCAAGGCCATTATGTTCCATTTGAATGCAGTATATGTCACTTTTGGTCGGAAGAAAATAGAAGGCAGAACCCTATACACATAAAAATCATAGCCTGTCATTCTGACAGGCTATGATTTTTTGGAAATATAAAATTTTAATGTCTTTTTTAGTGATTATGACGTGGAATTATATTGAACACTTATAAGAAAATTGCATTCATTACAATCCCTTAAAAGATGATCAGATTCCTTCTACTTCGGCAGCCTTTGCAAGTGCTGCAAGATCGCTCTTCCACTTTTCAGCATTGCTTCCGAGTGAAGATCCGTTTCCTGATTCATTCTTCTGGCCGTTGTTTTCCTTCTTGCCGCTGTTGGCTGACTCTACCTGTTTTGTAAGAGCCTCAAGGTCATCCATAGCCCAGTTGTTGCCGCCGGTTGCCGGCTTTTCCTGAGACTTGCCGTTACCGCTCTGTTCCCTTACTATGATCTTCGGAGCAGGATTGCTCTTGATATACTCGTCAAGTGACTTCTTGTCAAACATTGTCTTGCTGTAATCAGTGATTTTTTTGTCAGCCTCGCCGACTGTCTTGCTGAGGTTCTCTTCAGCCTTGCTGATAGCATCTGTAATGTTTTTAAGGTTTTCCTTGAGCTTGTCAAGATCATTCTTGAATGAAGATCTGATCTCTTCAGAGATCTTGTCAAGTCCTGAAGCCTTACTGCTTGCATTTACGCCGATCTCTTCAGCATCCTTTTCAGCTTTCTCAACGAGTTCCTTAGCTTTTTTGTCTGCGTCAGCGATCATTTTTTCGCTCTTTTCCTTAGCTTCCTTTTCAGCAGCTTCAGCCTTTTCCTTGGCTTCCTTTATTGTCTTGTCAGCTGTTTCTCTTGCTTCTTCAGCGAGCTTGTCAGCAGCTGTCTGAGCTTCTACTGTGATCTTCTTTGCAGTGTTCTGAGCTTCAATGAATACATTTCCGATATCAAATGAGCTCTTGAACTCAGGTTCTGCTGCAGGAGCTGATTTTGCATTCTTGAGCTTGTCATCAAGATCTGCGATCTCCTTTTCTTTCTTTGCAAGGCTTTCCTTGAGTTCTTCGATCTCTTTATCCTTTTCTGAAAGCTTTGTATTGAGTTCAGCAACTTCAGCGCTGTTGTCAGAAACAGCTGCCTTAACTGCATCGGCACTGATCGCAGGACGTCCTTCGGAACCTCTTTCAGCATCGTAAAGCATCTTTTCACTCTGACGTGCTTTCTTTTCTGACTGAAGAGCTTCTTCGAGTTTTCTAAGTGTGATTGTTGTTGAATTGAGCTTGTTGGTAAGTGTTTTTACTTCAGCTTCAAGTTCGGCTTCACGGCCGCTTCCTGATGATGAACCGCCGCTGCTCTTGGCTGCGGAAAGTGCTTCTTCAGCATCTCTTAATTTATCGTTAGCCTCTTCAAGCTGTGACTCAAGAGTCTTTACCTTTTCGTTAAGTCCTTTTATTTCTGCTGTAAGCTGGTTTGTATATTTATCAACGTCGTCTTTTACATAACCCTTCTGAAGACCGCTCGTTTCTCTTAAAATCCCTAATTCGTTCTTTTCGTCCATAATTCTTTTCCTCCTGAAATAAGACATACCAGATAGTTATCTGAACACACAATTCTTAATTTACTGATAAGTTTTTATGATACATCCGGGACATATCAATTTACTGTCAGTGTCTGTTTTAAAATCTGATTCTGGTATTTATATTATACCATATAATACGGTGATTTTACAACTACTAATTATTCCCAAGCTTTATTAATCATTATAGTTTATTTTACACAAAAAACACTTTCCAAATAATGCAAAACGCACGATTATACAATCGTGCGTCGGAGTAATGATATCAGTAATGATTATTTTTTATTGTCAAGTATCTTAAAGATAGCATCAAGGTCATCTTCATCTGAAGAAGCCTTCGGAGCCGGCTTGACTGGCTGCGGAATAACAGGAGGAACTTCCTCAGCGACCGGTGCTGCCTGTACCGGCTTGTCAGCTCTTGCGTTTATAACGCTCTTTGGTTCACCGAATCCTGCAGCAATTACTGTGATGGTCATTTCGTCCTGCATGTCTTCCTTGAATGCTGTACCAAAAATGAATTCAACATCATCAGCTGCAGTATCTGTGATCATCTTTGTAGCTGTATCAACGTCTTCTGCAAGAACATCTTCTGACATTACGATGTTGATGAGAAGTCTGTTAGCGCCTGAAATTGATGTTTCAAGAAGCGGGCTTGAGATAACTGCCTTTGCAGCATCTGTTGCCTTGTCCTTGCCTTCACCGTGGCCGATAGCCATGTGAGCATAGCCTGCACCCTTCATGATCGTTGAAACGTCAGCAAAGTCAAGGTTGATGAATCCGTCATCTGTGATGAGGTCTGAAATACTTCTTACACCTGTCTTTAATATGTCATCTGCAAGTGAGAATGATTCCTTCATTGTAAGCGGTTTGTCGAGGCCGCAGAGAAGCTTTTCGTTAGGGATAACAATAAGAGAATCAACATATTTTCTGAGCTCGGCAATGCCTCTTTCTGCCTGGAGCATTTTCTGTTCTCTTTCAAAAAGGAAAGGCTTTGTTACAACAGCAACAGTGAGTATGTCCATTTCCTTAGCGATCTGTGCAACTACCGGAGCAGCACCTGTACCTGTACCGCCGCCCATTCCGGCTGTTATGAATATCATGTCAGCATCTTTAAGTGCTGATGCGATCTCTTCCTTGTTTTCCTCAGCCGATCTTTCACCGACTTCAGGCTTGTTACCTGCACCTCTGCCGCGTGTAAGCTTTGAACCGATCTGGATCTTTGAAGTTGCCTTTGAGTTTCTGAGCGCTGCTGCATCTGTATTGACTGCAATGTACTCAATGTCTGAAATACCTGAATCAGCCATACAGTTGAGTGCGTTTCCGCCGCCGCCGCCAACGCCTATAACCTTTATGTTCACTTCCGGATCGTAAGCATCGCTTTCAAAAACAAAACCTGCCATTATAATACTCCTCTCGAATGATATCACAGTAAACACCAGAGTGTGCTTTAACTGTAATAATGATTTTTATCGCTTTACGCATCTGTAAAATACATGCGTCAAATGCGTACCGGGTTTAAGCACCCAATTAAAATTCAGTTTAAATTTCCAAGTTATAATAACCCCTGATAAACATGTACTATTAGTTTATCATATTTTCATTATGATTTCAAGTAATATTTAAAAAAAACATAGATCACCATCCGGCCTGCGGTTCCGCATCGACAGGAGGAACATCTTCAGGAACTGAAGTTACTTCTTCATCTTCCTCCTCAGAAGCTTCGTCCGCTTCCGCCTCATCCGGGATCACACCGTTACCGTCAGGATCTCCGGCTGCTTCCGTACCCGGAAGTTCCGGCCTTTTCGGGATCATGGAATTTATGCTTCCGTTCACTCTCCTGTACTCTTCGTCGGAAACATATGAATATCCGAGAGAGTTTCTGTATATCAGATAACCGCTCTTGTTTTCCCTGATTTCTTCTGTGACGATCTTGTAGGCGTACTGAAGCTTGTACTCAACGTCAACAGGTTTTTTCGATTTTTATTTTTATCCTGTTGTCGTAATTAAGAACAATATCATACTTGTCACTCAGATCGATACCGACAATATTCTTTATTCCCTGCGAACTGATTTCATCAAGAATGGTCTTTAAAGCTTCGTCCTTATCCTTGTCCTTTGACTTCATGAAGGTCTTTTCGGTGTTTTTTTTCCGGATCAAAACCTTTCACGACTATAAGATTTTCATCTTCAGTTTCTTCAGAATGACCGATTATTCTCCAGTTTTCACTGACTGTCATGTAGCCGCCCCTGCATTCAACGTATGCTGCAGGCACACTCGGAACAACTTCTATTTCAACTGTATTCGGAAAATTCTTCTTTATTTTCACATCGTCGATGCACAGGAGATCGCCGAGCATTTTTTCTCTGATCTTTTCCGTGTCCATGCGGACCAGGTTTTCACCGCCGGTAAGTCCGGAGCTTTTCATTATATCTTCTTCAGAATATATCATTGTTCCGGAGCCGCTTACATTTATAGTGATGTTATGAACGTTAAAGGCAAATGTAACTGACAGTACCGCAGCTATCATCAGTGAAAGCACTATGACCAGAATATAGTATCCGGTCATATTGTTTCTTCTTCGTCTGTCACGTTTAAAATGATTATTGGTTTCCAGATTTACTTTTTTTACGTCCTGCATTTTTCAGACCTTTCAGTCAGGGAAAAGCTGAACAGCATTCCCCGGATCATGATTTCTTTACAACACTGTCTATAGTCTGCCAGATCTTTTCTGATGTATCGTCGATCCAGAGTCCGCGTGAGCATTCTGACATTTCTCTTACACGCGCCGGATCGTTGTAAAGATCTTCAATTATTTTTATAACTTCATCGCATCTGACATTTTTCTGCTCAATAACGACTGCAGCACCGGCTTTGCCGAGAACATTGGCATTATGGAACTGATGGTTTCCGGCAACTATAGGCGATGGTATAAGAATAGCCGGCTTTCCCATGGCTTCCAGTTCTGCGAGTGTCGTTGCACCCGAACGGCAGACAACAAGATCTGCAGCTGCCATACAGGTATCCATATCGTTTATGTATTCAGTGATCCTCGTCCTGTCAGACTTCATCGGAACACCGTATTTTTTCATTGCTGCAGGAAATGTATCCTTTCCCATTCCGCCGTAACCGTGAATGTGGTTTATCTTAAGATCATTTGCCCTTGTGTACTTTATGACCTCAGCCATAGTTTCGTTGATACATCCGGCACCGAGACTGCCTCCGAAGGAAAGAACTGTAAAACTGTCGTCAAAACCGAGTTCCTTTCTTGCCTCTTCCTTCGTCTTGTCGAACAGTTCAGCACGGACCGGAAGTCCGGTAACCGTATAGTCAATATCTGTTCCCAGATAATCCAGAGCTTCCTTTACAGTAAGCATGACTTTGTCAACTTTTTTGGTAAGTATCCTTGTGGTCACTCCCGGGTATGCATTCTGCTCATGGATAACTGTCGGTATTCCGAGCTTTGCCGCCTGATGGACTACAGGACCGCTTACATATCCGCCCGTTCCTATGACAACATCCGGACGGAATTCCTTTATTATCTGTTTAGCCCTCGGCATTGCTGTAACAAGATATGCAGCTGCCTCGGCATTTCTTCTGATATTTTCAAGCGAGATCTTTCTCTGGAATCCCCTTACTTTGATAGGAGCAAAATCATAACCAGCTTCAGGTATGAGTCTTGCCTCCATTCCAAACGGAGTTCCGGCGAAAAGAAACTGTGAGTCAGGTTCATGTTCCTTTATTATTGAAGCGATGGCAAGAGCCGGGTTGATGTGCCCGCCGGTGCCGCCGCCTGTGATAAGCGCTCTCATTTACTGTACACCTTTCGTTGATTTATTTTGATGATACTCTTCCGGTGCGTTTTTTCGGCGCTTTAGGAACGCCGGCTCTCTTCACGGAAGTTTCCTCATCCGGAGAATCGGAAATATGCCGCGATATATTCAGCACGATCCCGACTTCGCCGAGAAGCATCATGAGCGAAGTTCCGCCGTAGCTGAAAAACGGAAGACTGATACCGGTATTAGGTATGAGGTTACTTACAACGGCAATATTAAGAAATGCCTGGAAACCTACCTGAAGTGTAATACCGATGCATACGAGCATTCCGAACTTGTCAGGAGACTTTGAAGCAATGTAGAAGCCTCTGAAAACAAAGAATGCAAAAAGGAGAATAACTGTAACAGCACCGACAAATCCAAGTTCCTCACATACTATTGAGAAAACGAAGTCGTTTTTTGACTCAGGCAGGTACTGAAATTTCTGTCTTGAATTACCGAGTCCCATGCCGAAAAATCCGCCTGATCCGATGGCAACAAGAGACTGATATGTCTGCCATGTAACACCGGTAATATCGGAAAACGGATCGAGCCATGCCTGAAAACGGTTGTAGAAGTAAGTGAAACCTTCAACATACATTTTCCATAAAACAGCGCCCGTGATAACAGCAGCACTGCCCGCACCGATAAGCGCGAGATGAATGTGCCTTATACCGCCTACATAAATCAGTGAAAAACAGATCAGGCATATAAGGATCGAACATGAAAGATGCGGCTGAACCATGAGAAGGATAATTACCGGCGCAAGAAGAAACAGATAAGGCAGAAGTCCTTTCAGTTTTTTCAGCCTTTTAGGATTGTTTACAATAAGCGTTGAAAAAAGAATGACCATGGCGAACTTCATGATCTCAGAAGGCTGGAACTCAAAACCGCCGATACCCAGCCATCTTCTTGCTTCATTGTGTGAACGTCCGAGAGAGGTGAATCTTACAAGAAGAAGAAGCAGAAATCCGACTCCGTATATGCCGAAGGAAAGTGCACGTTTTTTCCAGAAATGATAGTCGGTCTTGGAAAGAAAGAACATTGCCACAAGACCCATCAAAGCAAATTTCATCTGTTTTTCAGCGTAGAAAATACCTTTTTCGCCTTCGCTGATGGCCCATGCGTAGCTTGCGGAGAACATCATTATAAGTCCCATTACAAGCAGAATGGTTACAATAAAGAAAAACGGAAGATCCACAGTCCCGAGCTTTCTGTCACGGACACGCCACTGGTTTATTCTCGTGATCAGCCCTCTGAAGGAAAATGGTTCACGCTTTTTCTGAGTTGTCTTCCTGCGTCTGTCTTCATTCTCTTCAATCCTGATATTAATAGAATCATTTTCCATTCAGGTCAAACTCCTTATAAAATAACCGGATGCACCGATATGTATCCGGTTGTGAGTATTAAACAAAATTATAGCAGATAACTACGGAAAGAATACCTGCAGCAAGTGCGGCTGCCGAGAAAAGAACAACTATTTTGTATTCTGAATAGCCGCACATCTCGAAATGATGATGTATAGGTGACATTTTAAATATTCTTTTGCCCTTGCCCTTTTCACCTGTCTTTTTATAGTGCTGATGTGCTGTTATCTTGAAATAGCTCACCTGGATAACAACTGAGAGTGCTTCAAGAATATAAACAATTCCGACAAGTATCATGAGAAGGTGATTGTGTGTGATCATGCTGACAGCTACAAATGCACCTCCGAGGTACATTGAACCTGTATCGCCCATGAAGCATTTTGCGGGATGGAAGTTCCATACGAGGAAACCGAGACATCCGCCTGCTACCGCAATAGCGAAAAGAGATACCTCATACTGTGAAAGTATCATGCATATGGTGGTGAGGGCGAGCATGGTAATGACTGTTACCGATCCGCACAGTCCGTCAACACCGTCGGTAAGATTGACTGCGTTTGAAACATAGATCATGACAAGTATCATGAGAGGATAGTAGAACCATCCTGCATCGAACCTGAGAAACATGAGGTTTATTTCAGTGGATGTATCGCCGAGGAAATGCATGGCAGCCAGAAACGCTGAACACACGATGAACTGGAATATCATTTTCTGCTTTGCATTCAGTCCGAGATTCTGCTTCTTTATGGCTTTTATGTAGTCATCTGCAAAACCAATGGCTGAAAACAGCACTGAAAACAACATGCATGAAACAAGCCTGAGCATACCGTTAAGTGCTATGCTGCTGTCCACATCAAAATAGAAGTGTCTGTAGCAGGTGTAACCAACTGCCGAAGTCACAAGGCTTGCAATAATGAACATGAATCCGCCCATGATCGGAGTTCCCTGTTTATCCTTGTGCCAGGCCGGTCCGATTTCCAGAATAGTCTGTCCGAAATGAATTTTTTTTAGATATGGGATAAGGGCAAGTCCGGTAACTGCAGCAATTACAGCCGACGCAACCGAAACTCCTATCCTTAAAGATAATGGCATTTTATTATTTTCCTCCTGCTGATTAATGAACGGTTCAGCGGCTGCTCAGAAGCTTAAGCCCCTCGGCTACTACTTCCCGTTCGTCAAAATGAATATGAACATTGTTCTTGAGTATCTGATAATCCTCATGTCCCTTGCCTGCAAGAACGATTATATCTCCGCTCCGTGCAAGTTCAAGAGCTCTGCAGATCGCCTCGCGTCTGTCTTCGACAACAACGTATTCGGTATCTGTTCCTTCAAGCCCGGCAAGAATATCCCTGATAATATCACCTGGTTCTTCACTGCGCGGATTGTCTGATGTCACTATGAGCAGATCTGCATATGCCGCTGCAGCCTTTGCCATAAGAGGTCTTTTGGTACTGTCGCGGTCGCCGCCGCATCCGAACAGACAGATCAGCCTGCCCTTACAGTATTCCCTTACACTGCTTAAAATATTTTCAACAGCGTCAGGCGTATGTGCGTAATCACACAGAACTGTAAAATCACGTCCTGTAGGAATGATCTCGCATCTTCCCTTTACGCCCGGATGTCCGGCAATAACAGGCAGTATCTTTTCAGAAGGAATGCCGAAATTAATGCAGGCAGCATAGGCTTCAAGAACATTCTCAACATTGAATTTGCCTGTCATTTTCATTTTAACTTCAAAGCTTTTCCCGTTATTTTCAAGGGTAAAAGCTGTACCGTCAGCTCCGAGTGAGATCCCGTGAGCCATGAAGTCCGCTGCTCCGTTAAGGCTGCAGCTGAATTTACGGCAGTTTATTTCTGAAAAAAGTCTTTTTCCGTATTCATCATCAGTGTTTATCACAGCAGTATCGGATACATCAAAAAGCATTTTTTTTGCCTTGTAGTATTCCTCCATTGTTCCGTGATAGTCGAGATGATCCTGAGTGAGATTTGTAAAAACCGAAACATCAAAATGCGTAGGTCCTATACGGTGCTGTACCAGACCGAATGATGAGACTTCCATAACGACCGCATCACATTTTTCCTCAGCCATCTGATGAAGAAGAGACATGTAATCGTAAGTCATAGGTGTTGTGTTATCGGTATGGATCACCCTGTCACCTATCTCATTCTGTATTGTACCGATAAGTCCCGTTTTATATCCGCATTCGGTAAGGATCTTTTTTATAACATTTGTCATGGTCGTTTTTCCGTTTGTACCGGTAACACCGATGACCTTCATTTTTCTTTCCGGATGGCCAAACCATGCAGCACAGAGCTCACCGTAACACTTTCTTGAACTGTCGGCTATGATCTGCCTTTCAAGTCCGAGATCGCGCTCTGTAACTACAGCAGCAGCACCGAGTTCCAGCGCTTCCGCCGCCTTTGTATGTCCGTCAAAGGAACCTCCCTTTACGCATACAAAAACACAGCCTTTTTCTATTTTTTTCGAATTGTCAGTTACGCCTGAAACTTCACAGTCCGGAAAAGTGACTGCACCGCTGTATGACGTACTTCCGAATAATTCTGATAATTTCAACTGAAACGCTCCTTTGTTCCCGTCAGCCGTTCTGATTGTTTACACCGAAAAGTACCTGAACGATCGAACCTTCAGTTACTGATGTTCTCGCTTCAACGCTCTGGCTGAGGACAATTGCCTCATCATTCTGGGAACCGTTTGCTTTAAGATTAAGTCCGAGTGTATCAAAAAGTTCCTTGACCTCGGCAATTTTCATGTTTGAAAGATCAGGCATAACTATGATCTTCGGCTCTGCAACGTGGTCTGTATACAGGAACACCTTGCATCCCGCAGGCATACTGCTTGTAAAGGACGGTGACTGTGAAACAACATTGTCGCCTTCGCCCCTGAGCACCGGTGTGAATCCTGCATCCTTGATAAGACCGGCTGCTTCCTCGGCTGACATTTCGTCAACGTCAGGAACACGCTTGTCCATTGTAAGAACTTCTTCGTCTGTGTACTCCGGATAGTATCCGAGGTACGGCAGAGTCTTTTCCATGATCTCACGCACGCACGGGGCAGCAATAACACCGCCGTATACTGATCCCTGCTGCGGTTCGTCAACCGCTACATAAACGACTATTTCAGGATCGTCAGCAGGCGCAAACGCACAGTATGATGCAACGTGCTGAAGAGAAGGTGCCGGATAGATCTTTACTGCTTCAGGAGATTTGTCAAGAAGTTTTTCGTATTTGTAGTTTTCCGAAACCTTCTTTGATTCCTTTTCCGCAGTACCGCTCTTACCGCCTATCTTGTAGCCGTTTATCTTGGCGTTTCCTGTTTCAGTGGCATCAACGTTGTTCTGAAGTGCCTCACGTACCAGCGCTGAAGTCTGTTCTGATATTACCTGACGTCTTATCTCAGGTTCGACCCTTAGAACTTCGTTCATGTCCGAATCGACAATACTTCCAACTATGTGCGGTCTTAAAAGATAGCCGCCGTTTATTGCTGCAGTATATCCTGTAATTATCTGGATAGGAGTAAGGCAGTTTGCCTGACCGAACGCAGATTCGGCAAGGTCAAAGTCATTGTTTCTTAAAACAGTTCCGCTGAGGAAAGCACTGTCAGCTTCCCCCGGAAGGTCAATTCCGGTAGGTTCACGGAGACCGAAGGCATCAGCATAGTAGCTGAATTTTTCTCCTCCTAGTTTAAGTCCTATCTGCATGAATGCCGGGTTGCATGAATTGAGCAGGGCTTTTTTAAAGTCCTGTTCACCGTGACCGTATTCCTTGTGGCAGTTGATCCTGGAATTATTGATCATTTCAAAGCCGTTGCAGACGTATTTGTCCTCAAATGAGGCTACCTTTTCCTCGAACGCAGCAGCACTTGTAAATACTTTGAAAACAGATCCCGGTTCATTGATAACTGAAATCGCCTTGTTTTTCCATACTCTTTCAAGAAGATCCGCTTCCTTGATCTTTTCAATTTCTCCCTTTTCGTTGATCTCAGGGAGTTCGGTAGAAGTGATCATTGTACTGTCCGAATTCAGAAGAGCCTGATCAGCTTCGGAAAGAACACCCTTGTTATTTATGTCGAATCCCGGTGCTGAATACATTCCGAGAACTGCGCCGGTCTTGGCGTTCATGACAATAGCACAGCCTTTTTCTGCCGCCTGCGAACTTTCGATGTATTTGTCGAGTGAAGTTTCACAGTAATACTGGATCATGGAATCGACTGTAAGATTGACTGAATTGCCGTCCTTTGCTTCGTAAAGCTTGGAGTAACGGTAAGGCATCTGCTCATCAAAAGCATCCTGTGCAGTGATTATAACTCCGTCCACTCCGGAGAGATACTCGTCGTACTGTTTTTCGATACCGTACTGACCTTTTCCCTCATAGTCAAGAAATCCTACTACAGACGATGCGAGATTATCCTGCGGATAGTAACGTTTCGGATTAGGCGTAAGCTTCATACACGTGATCCCGTTTTCGTACATGTAATCCTGTATCTTGTCCTTGACAGGCTTTTCCGCCTTCTGTGCAAGATAAATACATCTTGAATCCTGTTCCATTGCATCACGGATCACACTTTTGTCTATATTCATAGCACCTGCCAGAAACTCGGAAAAAAGAACCTTGTTTATCTCAGGAATTTTTTTACCGTTGAATTTACTTCTGACTTCACTGAGATTATATGTTTCCGGAAGGGCATCAAGAAATTCCATGACTTTGTTTTTTCTTACTGCTTCCGCCGCATCTGCTTTCTTTACACCAAGTTTTGAACTGACGTAATATGCAATTATATTTGAATTTTCAAGATCATTTTTTCTGAAAGTTTCCGGATCGATCATGATCTGATATGCAGTAGCACTCTGAGCAAGTATTTTTCCGTCCGAGCTGTATATGGAACCGCGGCTCGCCGGAATTGACTGTGCACCAAACTGATTCTCATCAGCTATTTTCTGAAAAGTCTTTGCGTCAGCGACCATGAGTTTGAAAAGATTAAGGGTTATTATCGTCGCAAAAGCAAATGTACCAGTGAGAATAGCTATGTTTGCTCTTCTTTTCATCCGGATAGAAGGTTGATCAGACAAAACTTAATCCTCCTGTTTTCCTTAAATACCTTCATTCAAACTAAATAGTCAACCCGTTAAACGTGATTGACCATTCAGTAAGTGTATTCTGTTTCGTTAAACGCTGATTTGCCTGTATAGTGTCCTATTCAAACCTGTAGGCAAACTTCACAAGCGCCTTTTTGACTTTTACAAAAAAGTTATCATCTTTTTCCGGTATCTTTACGACGTCATCCTGCTGGATGTCAACATACCATATCTGAGCCTTGTCAAGTTTTTTCAGACCTATTTCCTCAGCATATTCTTCAATGTTTCTGAGTGATGTATAAGACTCAAGTTCCGCCTTAAGTCTTGCGTTTTCGCTTTCAGCAACTGAAAGCTCGGTTTTCTTTGCGTTTATCTGGGTGTATATATCGCTTACCTGAACTTTTCCGTAAACAACACTGAAAAGAAGTGCAAGTGCAGCAAAAGCCAGAACTATGATCTTGAGAGTGTTGCTTCTCTCGATTTTTTTCTGCTGTATGATTATCTGTTCCTGAGTTTTTATTTCAGCTGCAGCATCATCGTTGCTGAGATTACGGTATTTATTCAGGTCGTAGTTATTTTCGTTGTCATATGCAAGATTTATCCCTGACATATCGACCACCTATATCCTTTCAAGCACCCTCAGCTTTGCGCTTCGGCTGCGGTTATTCTCTTCAAGCTCTTCAGCACTGGCTTCGATAGGCTTGCGGTTTACAAGCTTTGCCTGCGGAGTCCTTCCACAGATGCACTGAGGAAGCCGCGGATCACAGATACATCCTTTGCAGAGTGCGGCAAATTTCTGTTTTACCATTCTGTCCTCGAGCGAATGAAAAGTGATAACTGCGATCCTTCCGCCCGGCTTAAGAAGTTCAAAAGCTTCATCAAGTCCTTTCGAAAGATGATCGAGCTCACCGTTCACAGCGATCCTTACAGCCTGAAAAGTTTTTTTGCATGGATTTTTTTTCACGTCTTACCTTTGCAGGAACAGACTGCTTAACGATTTCGGCAAGTTCACCGGTCGTTAAAACAGGCTTTTCCGCACGCGCACTGACAATTTTTTCAGCTATGCGCCATGCAAATTTTTCTTCTCCGTATTCAAAGAGGATCTTTGCAAGTTCGTCTTTTGAATACGTATTTACTATGTCGGCAGCACTTAGGCCTTCTTTGCTCATACGCATGTCAAGCGGTGCATCTGCGTGATATGAAAAACCGCGTTCACCGATGTCAAGCTGGTGTGATGAAACACCAAGGTCAAGAAGAATACCGTCGACTTTTTCTATATTCATTTCGTTAAGTACTTCTCTCATTCTTGAGAAATTGCTTTTTACAACAGTTGCATTGTAAGGTGCAAGTCTCTCCGTGGCTGCCTTTATCGCATCGGGATCCCTGTCAAAAGCTATAAGTCTGCCGTTTTCGCCGAGCCTTTTTGCTATCTCAGTCGAATGACCGGCACCTCCTACAGTTCCGTCAACGTAAATTCCGTCACTTTTTACAGCAAGATTTTCAATGCATTCACTAAGCATTACGGACTTATGAACAAAATCCATTATTCCCAAAGCCTCATTTCATTTCTCTTTTTTTACAGATTTTTTCAGCATGAGAATATACTCCTTGCTATAATAATTATTATACTATATATTGCAATATAAAGTCAATGCAACTTCAATCCAAATGGTTAAATCAATTTGTATACTTTTATAGTGACAATGCACTAATCAGATTAATGAAATTTTAAGCTCAATAGATTTTTGTAATAAAAAATTTCATAATTGTAACAGTCAGGTAACAGAAAAGCTCCACGTCGTAACCTTCGCGAAGCTTTTCTGTAATTATTTCGTAATTTTCAGCAAACCGCTTTTTAAACCTGTACTCATTTTATGCGGTTGTATGTACGGTTGCAAATCAGTTTAAGACCTTCAAGCAGAAGAAACTCATCGTAGTCATACTTTCCGTTACAGTACGGAAGTATTACAGGAGCAAGACCGCCGGTAACGACTATGGCTGCATCCTCTCCGACCTCTTTCCTGTATCTTTCGGCCATACCGTCTATGAAGCAGGCTGCACCGACTATCACTCCTGACTTTACCGATGAGACTGTATTCTTTCCTATCAGTTCAAAATCTTCAAATCTGTCACTGATTTCCGGAAGCTGTTCTGCTGCGCGGTGAAGAGCGTCGAAGGATGTCTTCACTCCCGGATATATTGCATGTCCGAGATAGTTTCCGTTTCTGTCTGCAGCACAAACTGTTGTGGCAGTACCAAGATCAAATACTATTACTGGTTTTTTATACCTGTCAAAAGCAGCTGCTGCACCGCATATAAGATCAGCACCTGTCTTTTCCGGAGCATCAGTACATATCTTCAGTCCTGTATCGCATTCACTGTCAAGGAATTTTACATTACACTCATACAGATATTCAAGATATTTCTTCAGACGTTCATTTACAGAAGGAACAACAGAAGATATGAACGCCATGTTTACAGGATAATATTTTTCTGTAAGTTCCTTTACCTTGTGGTCACCCGTCTTTGTTCTGACAGTGTCAATGAGGCTGTCACCGTCGTAAACCCCGAAAACTGTACTTGTATTTCCAACATCAGCAACTAAAAGCATAGTAACTCCTATCTGTCAAAAGCTCAGGGAAGCCTGACATTATTTTTTCTGAAAGCAGTGACAGTACGCACATCGCCGCGGCCCGGTATGAAGAGTCACTGCCTTCGTACTGGTTCCGTCGCGCCGGTACCTGAATGATATCTGCTGTTTTACTTATAAAAGTATACCATAAAAAAGATGAAAAAGCAAAAGAACACCGGACCTGCCAGTACGACAGATCCGGTGTTCACATTATTCAATTAATCTTCAGGAAACACTGATTAAATCGTAAATCCGGCTTCGCCGGATTTACGGTTGGGGAGATTGCGGGGCTTCGCCCCGTGCCCCACGCTGATTTATGAATAAATCAGCGTTTCCTTAGGTAAATATCAGCCGAGCTTAACGCCTGGAACTTTTGATACATACTGTCTGAGAGTAGCAAGGTCTGTAAGACGAATATCGCCGTCAGCGTTTACGTCAGCTGCTTTAAGTGATTCATTACTGAGTTTTGTATCACCGAGGAGGTAAAGGCTTAATGTTGTGATATCTGTTACATCAATAACACCACTGCCGTCTATGTCACCGATTTTATATTCCCCGGCAGGTTTATTTGTTGGTTCCTGCGAAGGTTTATTTGTTGGTTCCTGTGAAGGTTCCTTAGTCGGTTCCTTTGTAGGTTCCTTAGTCGGTTCCTTTGTAGGTTCCTTAGTTGGTTCCTTTGTAGGATCTGCCGGCTTAGTCGGATCAGCAGATACTCCTGAATCAGCCTTTACAAGCTTGATTCCCTTAAGAGTAACTTCGCTGTTTTCTACCTGATCACCTGCGCCGTTGTTTACATACCATGTCTGGAATGTGAAGTTCTTCTGATCCTTAAGAAGTTCAGCAACACCCTTGATTATATCCTCGTCCTCTGTATCCTTTTCAGTTTTAAGATCGAGCACAGCAGGATCTGTAAGGTCTATTTCAACGGTACCTGACTTCTTGATATCCCAGTTGAAATGTACCCAGTAGTCAACGCCCTTGTACTTGACACTTGTGTCTACGCAGCCGTTCGCGAAAGTATTGTTTTTAATATCGATATCAGCAATAAGCTTTCCGCCTTCAGTTTTTTCAGGAAAGGAGATATCGTAGTTGCCTGCCTTTTCCTTGTCAGCAGTTACTTTGCCTTCGACCTCTTTTGTCTTCTGTGCAGGAACTGCAGCTTCTGAAGCTTTCTTGATCTGAGCGCCCTTGAGTGTTACGAGGCTGTGATCTGTATCTTCCCATGCAGCATCAGCAACATACCATGTCTGGAAGTTTGTTGATTTTGCATTTGACTTCTTAACTGCTTCAGCTACCTTGGCGATAACTGCTTCGTCCTTGATCTCAACACCTTCTGTACCGGAAACATCCATTACGCCTGTTGGTTCATCGAGTGAAAGTTCTACCTTGCCTGATGTTTTTGCGTTCCAGTCATAGTGTACCCAGTATGGTGTGCCGTCAACCTGAACATTGAAGTCGATGCATCCCATTGCTGACTGTGTATCCTTGAGATCAATGTCAAGAACTACAGGATTGCCGGCAATAGCTTCGTCAAATGAGATACCGAAGTATCCCGGTTCTGTACCCTTTGATACTGTACCGTCAACGTATTCGAAAACAGGTTCTGTCTTCTGTGTTACCGGCTTATAGTCCTTTTCATCGTCGGAAACGATAACTTCTGCAATTGAAAGCGGAGGAACTTCAACAGTAAGCTTGTTGTCCTTGATATCGTTAAGGCTTACCTTGTGGATGATCTCCTTTGAATCGCCTGAAAGAATATAAACTGCGGCATTCTTGTATGATGTCTTTGATCCCTTGAGATCGATCTTTGCATTTTCTGTCTTTTCCTGATCCTTGTTTGTAAGGATAACGCTTACTGTACCCTGGTCATTGTCCTTGATAGAAGCATAGCAGGTTGACTTGATGTAATCCTCTGTCTCTGATTCAACAAGAGTATTACCGAATGATGATCCTTCACCGTCATAGTTTGTGAAAAGGTTGATAGCGCTGTACTGGTACGGTACGTCATCAGCCCAGAGAGTAGCAAGGTAAACGTCGTTCTTTGCAAATGTTCCGAGTGCGTCTACTTCTGCGATAGCACCGGCAATGGCATCGCCGCCGCCGAAGTCATATTCTGTAACTGCGAGTTTTGTGCCAGGATAGTACTTGGCTATGGATTCCTTCATCTTTGTAAGGATCGGAATGTTCTGCTGACAGTAATCACCTATCCAGCTGTTTTCCTTGTAATCCTTCTCGATGAGTGTTCTGTAAGACTGAGTCATTTCATCGATACCCTTCTTGTGTTCAGGGTTGCCGCACATACGTGTATCACACTCAGGACACTTTGCTTCAGTATAGTAATGAACATCGAGTACGTCGAGAAGTCTCTTGCCTGATTCTTCTTCAGCCTTCTTCATCTGTTCAAGGTAGTATGAAATGAACCAGTCGTACTTTCCGTCAGCGTTTACTGTCTTCCAGTCTGTTGAACCGTCCTTGGCGCTGAGCTGTACAAAAGCTGTATAACCGAAGAGTGCAGGTCCGAAGATCTCAGCCTTAGGGTCAACTGACTTAACTGCCTTAGCTGTGTCAACTGACTTTTTAACAAGTTCTTCCGCAGTAACTTCGTCCTTATGCATTCTTGAATGTGTGTGGTGCCATAAGCCAGGTTCGTTGTCAAGGCTCCAGCCCTGGATACCTGTTTCTGACTGTGAGTCACCGAAGTTCTTTACAACGTAGTTTACATATTCGTCCATGTAAACCTTGCCGTCTGTAAGATCAGGTGTAAGAGAAAGATCCTTGCCCTTTGCTGCGATTACTTCATTCCATCTTGCGCTCGGAGCAGCTTCGCTTTCTTCTACTGTTCCTTTTGTATCTGCTGATACATATCCGCACATCTGAACAGTAGCAAGCTTATAGTCGATGTTCCCCTTCTTCGCTTCCTTTGAAAGTGTACGTACACCGTCAGCAGGATCTGAGCTTGCTGAAATGTGTGTATCGGAAGAATGCTTCCAGTCTGAACCCGCGTTGGAAGCGTTTGTTTCCCAGTTGTAGCCTGAGAAACGGTTACCGCCCTGTCTTACAGAGTTTACCTGAAGATTCTTGTCGAGTCCGTGTTCGTTGATTCCGTAGATGTAAGGGCTGATTGCCTTGCCCTTGTCAGCGAGATTAACTGTAACACCCATATCATATGATGATGCTGAATCAGCAGCATATGTTACAGGATTAACTGCAAGCATTGTCATTAACAGTGCAGTAGTAACTGCACCAGCCTTTTTGATTGTATTCATCGGTATTCATCCTTTCAATAATTTAAGCTTGTTTAAGTTAATTATTGCTTAATTTATTTTCCTGTTTAATATTATACATCAAGAATTTTGGTTTGTAAATATCTTTTTAGAAAAAATCGTAGGATTTATGCGGTTTAAACAAATTTGATTAAACGTTTACACTCCTTTATATTTTATTGTAAAAAAAGAAACAGCAGATGCACGAATGCATCTGCTGTTATATAGTCAATGTATATTAACTATGGTAAGATTCAATTATTCGTTGATAGCTGTAACAACGCCTGAACCAACTGTACGTCCACCTTCACGGATAGCGAAACGGAGACCAGCTTCGATAGCGATTGGTGTGATGAGTTCAACGTCCATTTCAACGTTATCACCAGGCATGCACATTTCCTTGTCAGCAGGAAGTGAAACTATACCAGTAACGTCTGTTGTTCTGAAGTAGAACTGTGGTCTGTAGTTGTTGAAGAATGGAGTATGACGGCCGCCTTCTTCCTTCTTAAGAACGTAAACCTGACCGTGGAACTTCTTGTGTGGGTGGATTGAGCCTGGCTTACAAAGAACCTGACCTCTTTCGATATCTGTTCTCTGAACACCACGGAGAAGAGCACCGATGTTGTCACCAGCTTCAGCGTAGTCAAGAAGCTTTCTGAACATTTCGATACCTGTTACAACAGTCTTCATCTTTTCTTCCTTGAGACCAACGATTTCAACTTCGTCAGACATGTTGAGCTGACCTCTTTCAACTCTACCTGTAGCAACTGTACCACGACCTGTGATTGTGAATACGTCTTCTACTGGCATAAGGAATGGGAGATCTGCCTTTCTTTCAGGTGTTGGGATGTATGAGTCAACAGCATCCATGAGTTCAATGATCGGAGCGTAAGCTGGGTCATTGATATCATCCGGAGCTTCGAGAGCCTTAAGAGCTGAACCCTTGATGATCGGTGTGTCATCGCCAGGGAATTCATACTTGTCGAGTGTTTCACGAATGTCCATTTCAACGAGTTCGAGAAGTTCTTCGTCGTCAACCTGATCAGCCTTGTTCATGAATACAACGATTGCCGGAACGCCAACCTGACGAGCAAGAAGGAGATGTTCCTTTGTCTGAGCCATAGGGCCGTCTGAAGCAGCAACAACGAGGATAGCACCGTCCATCTGAGCAGCACCAGTGATCATGTTCTTAACATAGTCAGCGTGGCCTGGGCAGTCAACGTGAGCGTAGTGACGATTCTTTGTCTCGTACTCAACGTGAGCTGTGTTGATTGTGATACCTCTTTCTCTTTCTTCCGGAGCAGAGTCGATGTTAGCGTAGTCCTTCTTTTCTGCAAGGCCCTGAAGAGCGAGTGTCTTTG
Organism: Ruminococcus sp. HUN007; assembly: GCF_000712055.1. NCBI lineage: Bacteria > Bacillati > Bacillota > Clostridia > Eubacteriales > Oscillospiraceae > Ruminococcus > Ruminococcus sp. HUN007. Next base: position 1,274,504 of record NZ_JOOA01000002.1, read on the forward strand.
TGATAGCTGCTGTAAGAGTTGTCTTACCGTGGTCAACGTGACCGATAGTACCGATATTTACATGTGGTTTGTTACGTTCAAATTTTTCCTTTGCCATTGGATTTTTCCTCCTCAATAAAAATTATAGAATAGCTTTATACTATGATATCAATTTTAACAGATATCAGATATAAATTCAAGTGTTTTCGGAATATTTTTAAAATATTCCTTTAAGAAAAGCAGAATTATTCAGCCTTGCTTCTCTTGCTGATGATCTTTTCAGCGATTGACTTCGGAACTTCAATGTAGCTGTGTGGTTCCATTGAGTACTGTCCACGACCCTGTGTCTTTGAACGGAGGTCGTTTGAGTAACCGAACATTTCTGAAAGCGGAACAAGACAGTCAACCTGTACAGTACCTGGTCTTGTTTCCTGACCGAGGATCTGGCCTCTTCTTGAGTTGAGGTCGCCGATAACTGTTCCGAGGTAATCATCAGGAACAATTACTGAAACCTTCATGATAGGTTCAAGAATTACAGGGTTAGCCTTTCTCATAGCTTCCTTGAAAGCCATAGAACCAGCGATCTTGAATGCCATTTCAGATGAGTCAACTTCGTGGTATGAACCGTCGTAGAGGTCAACCTTAACGTCAACTACCTGGTAGCCTGCAAGAACACCGGACTGCATAGCGCCCTGGATACCAGCGTCAACAGCAGGAATGTATTCCTTAGGAATAGAACCGCCGACAACTGAGTTCTTGAATTCGTAGCCCTTACCTGACTCGTTAGGTTCAACCTTGATCTTAACGTGTCCGTACTGACCCTTACCACCTGACTGACGTGCATACTTCATGTCAACATCAGCAGAGTTCTTGATTGTTTCCTTATATGAAACCTGTGGAGCACCTACGTTAGCTTCAACCTTGAATTCACGGAGAAGTCTGTCAACGATGATGTCGAGGTGAAGTTCACCCATACCAGCGATGATAGTCTGGCCTGTTTCTTCATCTGTCCATGTCTTGAATGTAGGGTCTTCTTCAGCAAGCTTTGAAAGAGCGATACCCATCTTTTCCTGGCCTGCCTTAGTCTTAGGTTCGATAGCGAGGTTGATAACCGGTTCAGGGAATTCCATTGATTCGAGAATAACCGGGTGCTTTTCATCACAGAGTGTATCACCTGTTGTTGTGTTCTTGAGACCAACAGCAGCTGCGATATCACCAGCATAAACTGTTTCGATATCTTTTCTGTGGTTTGAGTGCATCTGAAGGATACGACCAATTCTTTCCTTGTTGTCCTTAGTAGCGTTGAGTACTGAAGAACCAGTTGTGATTGTACCTGAATAAACTCTGAAGAAGCAGAGCTTACCAACGAACGGGTCAGTAGCGATCTTGAATGCAAGTGCTGAGAATGGTGCGTCATCTGATGAAGGACGTTCACATTCTTCGTCTGTGTCAGGGTTGATACCCTTGATTGCAGGTACGTCAAGAGGTGAAGGCATGTAGTCAACTACTGCGTCGAGGAGTTTCTGTACACCCTTGTTCTTGTATGAAGTACCGCATACAACAGGAACCATCTGGTTAGCTATTGTAGACTTTCTGATGCACTTCTTGATTTCTTCGATAGTGAGTGTTTCACCAGCAAAGTATTTTTCCATGAGTTCTTCGTCCTGTTCAGCAACGTGCTCGAGGAGAGCTTCATGGTATTCCTGTGCCTTGTCAGCCATGTCAGCAGGAATTTCTTCTACTCTGATGTCCTTTCCGAGGTCATCATAGTAAACGTAAGCCTTCATCTCAACTAAGTCGATGATGCCCTTGAATGTTTCTTCTGCACCGATTGGAAGCTGGATCGGAACAGCATTACAGTGTAATCTGTCCTTCATCATGTCAACAACGCGGTAGAAGTCAGCACCCATAATGTCCATCTTATTTACATAAGCCATTCTAGGTACCTGATATTTATCAGCCTGACGCCATACAGTTTCAGACTGTGGTTCAACGCCGCCCTTAGCACAGAAAACTGTTACAGAACCGTCGAGAACTCGTAATGAACGCTCAACTTCAACTGTAAAGTCAACGTGACCAGGTGTGTCGATGATATTGATTCTGTGACCTGACCAGTAAGCTGTTGTAGCAGCAGAAGTAATTGTGATACCTCTTTCCTGCTCCTGCTCCATCCAGTCCATTGTTGCTGAACCTTCATGAGTTTCACCGATCTTGTGGTTTATACCAGTGTAGAAAAGGATACGCTCAGTTGTGGTTGTCTTACCAGCATCAATGTGGGCCATGATACCAATGTTTCTTGTATTCTCAAGTGAACAATCTCTTGACATTCTAAAACCTCCGTAATCTTATTTACAGAATTACCAGCGGTAATGTGCAAATGCCTTGTTTGCTTCAGCCATCTTGTGTGTGTCTTCACGCTTCTTGCAAGAACCGCCAGTACCGTTAAGAGCATCAAGGATCTCGCCTGCAAGCTTTTCCTTCATTGTCTTTTCGTTTCTGAGTCTTGAATACTTTGTGATCCATCTTAAACCTAATGTCTGACGTCTTTCAGGACGAACTTCCATTGGTACCTGGTAAGTAGCACCACCCATTCTGCGTGCCTTAACTTCGAGAACCGGCATAATGTTTTCCATTGCCTTCTCGAAAACCTCCAGAGCATTTTCACCTGTCTTTTCAGCGACGATTTCAAATGCTTCGTAAACGATCTTCTGAGCAACACCCTTTTTACCATCAAGCATTATGTTGTTGATTAAGCGTGTTACCAGCTTAGAATTGTAAAGCGGATCCTGTAATACATCACGCTTTGCGATATTACCTCTTCTTGGCATTTTCGCTTCCCTCCTTCATATAATTGTGAATGAAATCATAGGTACTCGTTTGATCTTAATTGATCACCCGTCAAGACCATGCAGAGAGGTATATATTATCTATATAATCTCCACATTAAATCTTTGTGGTAGTTGAATCCTATTTTAGTGAATGAATAACTGCGTTTTAAGTAATAAATTACTTAGCTGCGCCAGCCTTAGGTCTCTTAGCACCGTACTTTGAACGAGCCTGCATTCTCTTTGCAACGCCCTGTGCATCAAGAGTACCTCTGATGATGTGGTAACGTACACCAGGAAGGTCCTTTACACGTCCGCCTCTGATGAGAACAACGCTGTGTTCCTGAAGGTTGTGACCGATACCCGGAATGTAAGCTGTTACTTCGTATCCGTTTGTAAGTCTTACTCTGGCGATCTTTCTCATAGCTGAGTTAGGCTTCTTAGGTGTAGCTGTTCTTACTGCAGTACAAACACCGCGCTTCTGTGGTGAGCTAACGTCTGTTGTGATCTTCTTCTTAGCGTTGTAGCCCTTCTGAAGAGCAGGAGCAGTAGACTTAACCTCCAGAACATCTCTTCCCTTACGTACTAACTGGTTAAACGTAGGCATTATTTTTCCTCCTTCTTAAAATATTTAATATGTGATAGAGCATCACACTTATCCATTATACCACAAATACGCCGTTTGTCAATAGATTTTTTACCGCCTGAAATAAAATTTATCCGAAATTACAAAAGCATCCGCCGCTGAATCTGAATGCCGGTATAATATATACATTTTTTAAGGTAAAAACTGAGCATGACGGAAAACTTATCAGGATCAGAAGACAGAAATGCCGCAGCAGTTTTGTATTCTGCTGCGGCGTGTTTGTTTTTTATTTTGTGACTCAGCTGTACGCTTCGAGTTCCTCTTCGGTCATCTTTTCGGAGAAGCAGAAAGTGAATGTCGTTCCTTCACCTACTTTGCTTTCGGCGGTTATCTCTGCACCGTGGCGTGATGCTATCTCTCTGGCAATGGCGAGTCCGAGACCGGTGCCGTTACGATTCTGGCCGGTCACGGTACGGTGAAATTTTACGAAAATAAGAGGAAGTTCATCTTCCGCAATACCGCATCCGGTGTCACTTACAGTAAGGTACAGTTTTTCGTTTTCCATATGCTGTGACACAGTTACTCTGCCGCCTTTGTCTGTGAATTTTACTGCGTTGTCAAGGATGACAATGAGCATCTGCCGGAGCCTTGCGTAGTCTCCGTTCACTATGAACACCGGTGATTCATCACCCGTTTCAAGTGAAACGCCTTTTTCCTCAGCGATCTTTTTCAGACTGCGGCACACATCAGACACTACATCCGCGATGTTTACAGGCTCACGTATAATGCTGAATGACGCGCTCTGAAGTCTTGAAAATTCAAGAAGATCAGTTACAAGGCGCTGCAGGTAGATGCTTTCATTCAGCATCTGACGGTGATATTCCTTCACCTGTTCACGCTCACAGATGATGCCGTCGCAGAGCGCTTCAAGCGAACCGCGTATTACGGCAACAGGTGTCCTGAGTTCATGGGCAACAGATGAAACAAAGTTCCTGCTTGCTTCCTTTTCCGCCGCGGCCTTTGCTTCAGCCTCCGCAAGACGGCTTTCAAGAAGAGATTCTTCTTCAGCTTTCATTGTTTTCTGCCACCTCAAATTTGTACCCCATTCCCCATACTGTTTTTATATTCCACTTGTCATGAGGATATTCGTCAAGCTTTGCACGAAGGCGCTTGATATGTGAATCGACCGTGCGGCAGTCGCCATAGTAATCATATCCCCACAGGCTGTTCAAAAGATTTTCCCTTGTAAACACCTTGTCCCTGTTGTCTGCCAGTGTCCAGAGTATCTCGAGTTCCTTCTTGGTCAGCGGCACCTGTTTTTCATCTATGCAGACACGGAAATTGTCCATATCAATAATAAGATTATCGTATCTGAACTGAGTCTTGTTATCATTTCCGCTGTGTTCAAAATAGATCCTGCGGAGAAGCGCTCTCATTCTTGCAACGACTTCATTCGGTGAACACGGTTTTACAATGTAGTCATCAGCCCCGATGCCCAGACCCATTATTTTTTCGTAATCGTCACCGTGACTTGTGATCATTATTACAGGCACGTTCGAAGTCTTTCTTATTTCCCTGCACACATCGTATCCGTTCAGTACAGGCATTGTAACGTCAAGGAAGACCATGTCCAGTTCGTTTTTAGAAAAAATATCAAGCGCTTCCCTGCCGTCAGCCGCTACAAGAACATTATAGCCTTCCTTTTTTATGTATTCGGATAAGATCGAACTCATCTCGACACTGTCATCGGCGATAAGTACATTTGCCATATTGATTCTTCCCTTCAGTATTTTCGCTGAAGCCGGAAAAACTCTGACTTCCGCTTTATTTACTTTTATTATACTGCGGAAACCTTAAAATAATTTTAAAAAAAATGGACTTTCCCGCAAAAACACCTGCAGGAAGCAGCTGATTCTGTGATCTGTATGTTATCTGCTTTGTTTCCGGAAGACAAGTACGTAATAAAGCGTACAAATCTGTTCCCGCTCCAAGAAAATTTTACGCATTAGCCACATATAAAACATATGAATTCACAAACCACGTAAAACCGTGACTGTATAACTCTTATTTTTAAAATTGACAGCATAATGACAGCATAATATTAAACGGGTGTCAGTAATGGCATATCATTTATAAATAGTATCAATATAAGGAGCGAATTAACATGAACAGCAAGACAAAAGCAAACGTTAAAAGATTAGCACAAACACTTGACAGATACAGCGATGATAAACGTGTAATAGAGATCCTTGCACATTATCTCAATTATGATCCTGAACAGCTCAAACAGGATATAGCAGATTTACAGGCAGTAATCAAGGAACTTGACAAAGATTAAATGCACTTTTACAGCCGATTGATATATTTTTAAGTGCTAATATAAAGCTAATCAGTATGTATTTTTCAAATATCCGTGTAAGGAATAGCAACCAGTCCGCAACCCCTAAGACATCTTACTATTGGAGCGAGGCATATTTAAAGATACTATCGGAGCGGCAAAGTGTCGAAATAATAGCACGGCAACGCCTAAGTTATCTTAGGGCTATCGCATATACCTAAAGATAGTATCAAAACTATAGTATCAAAACCGAGGTCTGATGAAAAAGTATCAAAAGTTATTGACATTTACTTGATTTGTCGATATAATTAGAGTATAGAAATGTATAGAAATTAATGTTCATTCGTATTGATACTTATAACTTAAAAAGGGGTTGTTACTATGACATACGGATATTGCAGAATTAGCACCAAACTACAGAACATTGAAAGACAGAAGCGAAACATTAAAGCGGTTTACCCTGATGCACTCATAATTGAAGAAGCTTTCACAGGTACTAAGATCACCGGCAGAAAAGAGTTTACAAAGCTTATTAAGGCAGTAAAGAAAGGCGATACTATAGTTTTTGACAGTGTAAGCCGAATGAGCAGAAACGCAGAGGACGGAATTAAACTGTATATGCAGCTCTTTGATAATGGCATAGAATTAGTATTTCTCAAAGAACATTACATTGATACATCAGTTTACGCAGAAATGTTAAACGACAGAATACAGCTTACAGGAACGATTGAGGACGAGATCTTCAAAGGAATAAATAATTACTTCAGAAAGCTTGCTGAAAAACAAATTAGAATAGCATTTGAGCAGTCAGAAAAAGAAGTAAAAGACCTTCAGCAGCGTACTAAAGAAGGAATTGAAACAGCTCGATTAAAAGGAAAACAAATAGGCGGAGTCAGCGGAAAGAAGCTTACAACGAAGAAGTCTGTTAAAGCAAAGGAACTTATACAAAAATACTCAAATACTTTTAATGGAAAAAAGAACGATGAAGAAACAATTGCCAAGCTTGAAAAAGAAAAGTGCAAAATTGCAAGAAATACTTATTACAAATACAAAAAAGAACTTATTGCAGAACTTCAGGCAGAGCAAGACCAATAATAAATGATTACAGCCGATTGTAAATTAATACAGTCGGCTTTTTTACGTCTACACAGCACGACAGCAACCAGTATAAGCATATACACACAAGTATCATGATCAGATTAACAGGCTTGTTTATGCCTTGTGTAGTTGGTTACACAGCGGTACAGGACTGTATTTACATTTCCGGCAGCGGTTAGATTTGAAAAGGCGGTTATATGTTACCTCTATCAATCATCAGTTTAAAATCAATATCAAAGTTCTAAGCAAATTATAGAACTATGTTTACTTATTGAATGATATTACAGAAAAATATGTGTTGACATTTGAAAATGTATGTGATATAATACAGATGTTGAAATAAATAATAGAAGGCACAGGCTATAAAAGGAGTTTACCATAATAATACGGAAATCAAAGCGTTTATTTTCGCTTTTATTGGTATGCTCTTTTTTATAAGCTTGTGTTTTTTTTATTTATTTCACGCCTTCTATTTTATTTCATTAATATATTTAAGAAACGGGGGTATTTTATGGGACAAAGGAACAAAAGGCATTTTGTACCTGAAACATATAAAGTCGAAGAAAGACTTAAAGCAGAAACGGGTTTTAATTGGATTTGGTATAAAAATTCATACTATTTTAGCGATCAAGGCGGAGTATATAACCAAGACAATGACAAGTTTTTAAAACCACAATTAAATTTTGATAAAAACGGAAAGCCGGACTATTCAACTATACAATTATGCTATAACGGTAAGAGCCAAAAGAAAGATATACATTCAATCATTGCAGAGCTATTCTGCAAAAAATATCTTTATGCAGATAAGCCAAAGCTATTAGTACATCACATTAATCATAATAAAGCTGATAACAGAGCTGTAAACTTAATATGGTTGACTCACAAACAACATAGATTAGTTCATAACGCACCACCTGAAGAAGTAGACACAAAAGACAAGATAAAAACATACCTTGATATATGCGGTTTTCCGCTCAGTTTGAAAGGCGGAACAACGAGATATATTGCACAAATAGTAATTGTTGATAAGGAGTAAAACCCATGTATTACTCTGATAAGATAGAAGATGCAGACAACGAGAGATGGATTAAAAACAATGATTTTGTGTATTTAAACGGTGATACCGGCACAGGAAAAAGCACATATATATTTGAAAAGCTGATACCTCATATTTTGTGGAATACCCACAAACATATATTTATACTTAGCAATAGAAAATTATTAACCAAACAACACAGGAAAGCAGCTAAAACACTTGATATAAACTATGAATTTTACGAAATGAACGGCTATTTTGTAAGTGAACGATATAGCATAATGACTTATCAGGCGTTTCATGATATATATATCAAAAAAAGAAATATTGAAATTGACTTAGATTGTGAAGTATTTAGCGGTGATGATTTTGTATTTATCTTAGACGAATGTCATTACTTTTTAAGTGATTTTTGGAACAAAACAACGGAGCAAACACTAAACACAATTCTTAAATTCAAGGCAACAACCTTTTTTATGTCAGCTACCGGGGACAATGTAATTGATTTTGTCAATCTTATTTCTGATAAGAAGATAACGGAGCAAAACACAGTAAGTATATTTCAGGATTACAGTAATATCACGCTTAAATCAATTAAAGACAACACCAAAAAACCACAAGGAAATTGTTAAATTGATTTGTGATAAGCTCGACAATACCAGTGATAAAGTAATGTATTATCTTAATGACTCTTTAAAATTAGATGCTATAGCAAAAGAGCTGAAAGAGAGATACAAGCCCGATGATATAAGACTATGTTACAGCCCGAACAACCGTAAAAAGCCTTCTTTACCTTCAGAAGATAACCAAGCATTTACGGACGATAAACAAATGAATTGCAGATGCATTTTAACAACTAAGATAATTGATAACGGTATCGATATATTTGACGATGCATTGAAACACGTTATTATTGATTTAACCGAACCGGAAACGATAATACAGGCTATAGGCAGAAAGAGAACAAAAACACCGCTAACCGTATATATTAATGAGCCTAACCAAATAAACGTGAAAAAAATGGATCAAGGAAAAACAATATCAAGCAGCTGAAAGCAAAAGCCAATTAAATAAATATCAATATCAGACGATTGTTAAAGACCTTCAATTATTTCTTGACAAAGGAGCGACACAAACAATATACGAGCGATTAAAGCACACAAGTATTAATCTTGATGCAGACAACAAGATAAATACGCTACAGACCTATTTACAGCACTATTCAGGAAGCAATAAGTATATTGATAAGGATTATGTCAAATCCCTATTAGCTGATATAGGCAGACCAGCACGACAACTAACTAACATAAACCAAAGGCTAAAACAATTACAGATCCCGTTTATTATTTCTGAAAAACGCCAAAGAATAAACGGGAATAAAAATGCAGTTAATCTTTGGTATGTGTCAGAAGTGTAGTACAGTCCCCTTTACCAAGGAGATAAGATACATTTTTTCTTTTGTTATTTCCTTCTGAATTAATGTGTGTGTTATTTTTAGATTTATGCTTAATAGACTTTTTAAAGTTGACACACACTTAAACTAAGGAATTACACTTACTTATAATTTTGAGGAAGAAGAAAAAGAACAAGAATTATTTTTGAGCAAATTTCTCTACGAAAATTTGCGAATGATTGACGAAACACAACACAAAGGAGATTAAGAAAATATGAACTTACTTGATTATCTCACAAGGGATATAACTGACGATCAACTTATACAGGCAGTAAGCGAGTATCTTGATTTGTCGATGCCAGCACAGGATATTAAAGCTGATAAGAGATTACTAAACGCTATATTCGTTATACCGCTTATTGAGGACTGCTACACAAGCCCAAGAGCGCATACAAAGCACAGAAAGGATTGTATTATTAGCTTAGTATGTAACAGCTTATACAGGCATACAGAGCAGTACAGAAGCGTTTAAGAGTATCGGAGAGGGGGACTATCGACAGCAAACACACAGGCGATACACAACACGCACACAGACAAGCTGCAATGTAATATACGCCCCTTTGATGATTTATGAAGAAAGGATTATTTTTTAATGGAAATTTACACGATTAAGGAAATAGCCAAAGCATGGCATTGTGATGTACACATTGTTTATGATCTTATCAAGCAAGGCAGATTAAAAGCCTTTACAATTGATACAGGTACAAAGAAAACAAGCCTAAGAGTCCGAGCAAATGACTTAGACGATTTTTTAAAAAATCTACCGACAACAATTGACTGCAAAGAATGATTGTGATATACTCAGAGGCAAGAGTTATACAGTCATTCTAAAAAAAGGAGTGACTAATTAATGCCGAAAAAGCCAACAGGAGTAAGAAAGAGAGGTAACACGTGGCAATATTACTTTGACAAAGCCAGCATTGACGGCAAACGTCAAACAGTATACAGGTCAGGATTTAAAACGCAAAAAGAAGCCGAGGCAGCAAGAGCAGAAGCAATAGCAAAATATAATAATGGCGGTTTTGTACCCTTAAACAATGATATTAGTTTTGCTGATTTTTCAAAAATTTTCGTTAAGGAGCTTTCTGAAAACAGGTATACACTTGCAACAATAACAAGCTACAAAGCTGCACTTAACGCTTGTTTAATCCCTGAGTTAGGCGGATACAAACTAATTAATATCAACAGATCCATTGTTAACCAGTTTGTTAATAAACTTCACAACAGAGGCTTGTCAAAAAGCACTATCAGATTGTATATTTGTGTAGGTTCAAAGTGCTTTGAGGTAGCAAAACAACATAAGATAGCTGTTGACAATCCCTTTAAAGGCGTAACTGCACCTGATAACAGCTTAGTTAATAAAGGCAGACCACACCAAGCATACAGTGATGATTACATTAATCAATTGTTTAAAGCTTACAAAGGTGATAAATTAGAAGCAGTTCTTATGATTGGATATTATGCCGGACTTAGAATTTCAGAAACTTGTGCTCTTACATGGGACGATATTGATTTTGAAAACAAGATCATGACAGTTAATAAACAGATGGAGCACAACGAACAATTAAAAACCTTCTACTTTGCACCGCCAAAGTATAACAGTGTAAGACAGATTGAGATACCAACAATATTATGTGACTTCCTTTTTGAATTAAAGCAAGCACAAACGAAGGCACAGAAATATAAATTAAATCCTGATAGAAGTATTTCAGAGGGAAATGATTTTAGTTTTTGTTGTTACCAATTGGCACGGTAAGATTATCTGTAAGAGATATGTAATCAAAAGAGTGGAACTGCTGAAGAAAAAAGGCTATCCAGCGTTTAAACCTCATGATCTTAGACATACACATTGTACTAAGCTTATTGATAGCGGTATTAATATGCAGTATGTGCAGCAAAGGTTAGGGCATAAAAGCCTGAAAGTTACTTTGGATATATATACGCATTTGACAGCAGCACGACGTAAGACAGAGGCGTCAAAGCTTGATTCTGCGTTCTCTGCAATGACATCATTTTGACATCATAAATTTTTTCACACACTTACATCACCGCACACAAGTAAACAAAGTTCTACAATTGAGAGTCAGAATATTTTACATCAAAGCATATTTCAAAAATAAAAGTGACGTAAATATGCGGATTTTTATACCCCGAAAATTTTACGCAATAGCCACATATAAAACATAATTACATATTATAATCGTAAACAACAGAGAAAACGTTACCCGTATAAACCATAAGCGAAAGGGGGCTGTAGAAAAACACGATCCTTCATTTTTCCAGATACAAAAAAATAAATAAATAAAAATTCTATTTTCATAAAAAAATGACCGGACAGTTTACGGGGCTGTCCGGTTATTTTTTGTTTATAAGACGGATTCTGCAGAACCTCTCCGGGGCCGGATGTGTTTTCCGGGTCAGGGGAAATCTGCAGGTTCATCCGCAATGTATTTCTTACATCAGCTGTGTTTCGTTGATCATGAGCTTGAAGTCAAGGCCAAGGGTCTTCGCTGTCTTTTTACAGAGCTGCATTCTGTCGAGGAAGATCTCGAAGTAGTCCATAACAGAGCCGAACTTGGTGTCAACGGAGAGCTTGAGCTTGATGATGGTGTGTGCTTCGTTGATCTTGAGTTCCGCTTTCTTTACCGAGTAGTTTACACGGTCGTGGATATCGAATGTTGAGCTGTCAGTGTTGCGCACTCTTCCGCGGCGCACATCAGACTTGTCGGCGATTATGAGGGCTGCGGCAACGTCATTTACCGGCTGACCGGTCTTTTCGTCATGGTTGCCGATGGCAGTTGTGATGGTCGCGATCTCCTCAGGCGGGAAGCCGAGTTCGGTGAGAATGCGGAAAGCCATTATCGCGCCGCTCTGGCTGTGATCATCGCGGTTTACAAGGTTTCCTATATCATGAAGGTAGCCTGCAATTTTTACAAGCTCAACTGTTCTTTCATCATAGCCGAGTGTTTCGAGAATATATCCTGCCTTTTCTGCAACAAGCGTAACATGTTCGAAACAGTGTTCGGTATACCCCATAGCCTTGAGTGATTCATCGGCTTTCTTTATGTAGGTGTTTATAGCTTCGTTTTTTTTTGATCTCTTTATATGTAAGTTCCTTGTTATTCATTCTGATCCTCCGTTTTCCTTATTTTCATAATAACTATTATATCACACGGCCGTGATTTGTCAACGATATTCGTCCTGCTTAAAACAGCACATGTAAAATGCCGGCGTTCCGGGATACTGGGCATCTGCTTGCCGTCCGTTCCGGCATTATACATTTTCTATTCTGACACTGAATGAAATCCTGCCTATTTTCAGTACCGAACCGCTGAACAGTTCCGTCTCCTCGGTTATCTGCTCGCCGTCAACAAATGTGTGGTTGAGCGAATCAAGATCCTCGACGTATACCTTTGAATTTCTGCAGAAAATACGGCAGTGTTTCTGTGAAACGCTTCTTTCGTTGTATATGACTGCATCAGCAAGCGACTGGTTTCGACCAATGACAGACGGCTTCAGCGAAGATATTTCGATAACATGATCCTTGTCGGCGGTGTTTGTAAGAATGATCTTCTTTTCAGCACTTTCTCTGAAAAGTATCCTTGTTGACATTGAATTAAGGACCGTTCCGGCATTTCCTTCCCTTTTCCTTGCAAGAGGTACCGTATAGTTCCTTTCCGGTTCGCCCTCATCCCCTGCTGATGACGGTGCTTTTTTCCTCCGGCGTGAATTTATGAAAAAGAATGCTCCGCCGAGCAGCATCATGACAATTACTGCTACAAGAATGATTCTCGTTCTCGCAAGCGAACGTTCCGCAGCAGCATAGCGCTGGTCTCCGGTATCCACCTCGGATTCGTACGTAACCTCGTTTTCGCCGTTTCCGAAAGTCATTGCTATTTTTTTGACTCCGCCTTCGCCGACTGCCTTTCCGTCAAGCTTTGCTTTTACAAGACACATGACCTCGCTTCCGGAATCCTGCTCGTCCTCCGGAAGCATCATTTTCATGTCCTCTGCGGAAACGACTGCGGTTATTTTAAGCTTCCTTCCGTCAGCTGTTACGGATCTTATCTCCATACTTTCGTCCGGCAGTTTTACCACGGCAGAATAAATACCGTCCTCATAGCTGCCGTCCACTATCCCCTCACCGGCTGCCTTCACCGGAACAGCACAGAACAAAAGTAAAAGTGCTGACGCAAAAGCCGCAAGTTTTCTTTTCATCTTAATTCTCCTGACTGTTTCTGAAAACAAGTGCTTCAAGTGCATCACTGTGCTTAACGCTCTTTCCGCACAGAAGTGCAGACGAAACTGCTTTCTTTGACTTTTCAACAACAACGCGCCCGCTCTGTTCAAAAACTGTTTTCTTCACGAGTGCACTTATTTTTTCCTCGGCACATTCAATGTTATCAGTCATGGCTGAAAGCACTGATGCCGCATTTTCAGCTGCTTCGGCTTCGGCAGAGAAGAGCCTGCCGATCCTGTTTCCTGCCTCCTCCGGAAGATCACCTGCAAGGCAGGCAGTGCGTACAAATTCCGCGTCGTCACGAAGATTTCCGGCAAATCTGTTAAAAGCCGAAATACAGTCTTCCATGTCCGGAAGACTTACAATTATCTTTTTCATAGTATCCTTTCGAATATATCAGCATTTCCTAAAATGAAAAATCCGACAGTGCGCTTTTCTTTTCTTCCGTCTTCATTGCCGGATCGTCACGGAATTTTTCTGTCATTTTTCTTATGTAGTGAACCGAATCATCGAGCGATGAACAGAATACGGCCGAAGCATCGGAATCCCAGTTCTTTCTGAGTTCACTTCCGGTGATCTCAAGTTCACGTATCAGTCTGTCAAATTTTTCGTACTTCGTCATATATGTCTCCTGCACCTGAAACGAACTTACCGCCGGCATCTTCATACTCTTCTCCCGCTTTTTCAAGCAGCTCTGCGTATCCGGCTATTATCTTCCCGCACTCCTCAAGGAATTTTCTGCACTCACCGTTTTCCATAGTTTCGGTTTCGGCAAGCCATTCCCGGCTGTTTTTCGCAAGAACGGATGCGGCATTTTTCAGAGCTTCAGGAGATACCTTTATTCTATCCATTTATGCTTCTCCGTTCCCTGATTTTATTTCTTCACTGAGTTCCGAAAGCTTCGAATACATTCTGTCCGCACTTTTCAAAAGCAGGTCGTAGCCTTCTGCTTCACCGAAGTCAGCCAGTATCTCTCTTATATTCCGAAGCTCAGCGAGTCTGTCGTCTATCCTTTCCGACAGTTCATTAATTCTGCGTGTCATTTTTCTGCTCCTGTATCAGCATAAGTATGCTGCCGTTTGTTACTCCGTATTTTTCAAGCCTTTCCTCAGGATCAAGAGGAAGCCTTGATCCCGACGCATAGAGAAGAAGCCCTTCATCATTAAGTATGACATCCGTCTTCAGCGCTTTCCGCACTTCGCCGGCTATCTTCAGTGCTGCTTCTCCTGCGGTAAGACCGGTATCGACAACAAAATCGAACCGTCCCGAAACCACCGGGCAGACCACTTCGGTATTCACCCTTCTTTCACTCATGGCAAGGCTCCTTTAAGAATCCGGCAAGCTCATCATATACGTCTTTTCCGCCTCTTATGACCTTAAGATCATAAGCCTTAAGCTCTGTGCCGAGTTCTGTCCTTTCCTCGTCAGATGCTGCCGCGCAGAGGCTGTACTCCATCCCGAAGGCCGTATTCAGTTTAAGCATCACGATCAGATCAGCCGAACAGTAGACCCATACTCCGGAGCCAGTATCAGCAAGAGCCAGCGGTGCTGCGTAGATGTGTTTCATCATAAGTGCCATTCCGTTTTCAGGCGATACAGTATCAGTTCCTGCGTTTACAAATCCCTTTTTATGCAGTGTTTCCGCAGTCTCGTCATATTCCTCACGACTTATGAAAATGTCGCCGAATTTCTGTTCAAGACTTCCGGCATCGCCGAAAAGATCAAGCAGAAGAACAAGTTCCTTCTTTTTCAGTCTGTATGATATACTCATGAAGATTCTCCCCCGTAAAGGTTACTTACATAACACTTTTTCAAGTCCGAACTGTAGTTACGCGAGAAAAAGACCTCGCTTCCGTCGTTCATCAAAATTACTCTCTCGTGATAGTCTATCGATTTTATGAAGCGGACGTTGATAACATAGCTGCGGTGAACACGGACAAAATACTCCGGCGCCTCTTTCATTATCGCATCCAGCGAATCATAAAACTCATATGACTGTGATACAGTGTGGAAAGTTATCCTCTTGCTCTGGACCTCGATCATGTATATGTTGTCAAAGCTTTCGGTAAAGTCTTCGAACCTTATCCTGAACCGGTAGCTCGGAACAGGAGTCTGAACGGGAGTGCTGCTTACGGAAATGGAACTGATATATCTTGTATAATCCTCGTAAATGTCACGCAGCAGTGAACCGATATGTTCTTCATCTGCATTTTCAAGAAGTATGCCCGACGGTCTGAATGAAGGCCGGACTATACCGTACATATCCTCGAAGGAATCAAGTACCAGTACAGTGTAACTGTTCCCTTCGGCGTCATCGATCCGTTTTCTGATATTCTCAAATCTGTCGTCATTCTTTATCACGAAAAGAGATGATCCGTCGGCTCCGGAAATGATAACTGAAAACTGTTCCTCATCGGAACAGCAGCCGCCGTCAAATATGCTGAGACGCTTCTCTTTTATCTGACTTAAGCACCGTTTATGCAGCCGCCTTCCGTTCAGCTCATTACTGTTGTATCCGTAAAGATTCAGCATACCGCACCTCCTTTTTCAAACGCTTTTATAAATACGCTGTTCGCATATTCCGAACCGGACACATTTCCTGTGATGAAGGTCACACCGAAGCCGCTTCCGCCTTTAAGGAACTTTTCAGTGATAAGTGCCATGTCTTCGTTTCCTTCTGCATAAATGCATTTACAGAAACTGTCCGGATCTTCTGTTATGACATAAACATCTTCGCCGTCAAAGCTTCCTGATATCCTTCGCGCAGTCGCACGCTCCGAAAAAATATCCTTTAGTTTCAGAAGCAGGTCATAGGCTCCGTCACGGCCTTTGAAACATTCAGCGCCCTCTGCCCCGGAACTGTCTTCTGACCAGAAAAGCACTCTTCCTTCTGCAGAATACCTGTTTACCAGTCCGGTATATCCTGCGTGGTCAGAAACATTTTCCTTTATGCAGAAAGTGTCCTTTACAATGACCGCGCCGGCGTATGAAGCGTTGACCCTGTCGCAGAAAGCAAGCAGTGATGAATATTTCTCCCTGCCCTTTCCCGTACAGCAGACCGTTCCCTGGAATGAAAGCACCCTCCGGTCGGAAAGATAAAGTCCGCGTCCCGGACAGAAAGGAAGATTTCCTTCAGGGCGTACTCCGAGAAGATCAGTGTAATCAGATCTGTCATTCTGTTCAAAGGTTATGACCGTCTTATAATTCTGACGGGTCTTAAGTCTTATGTCCGCAGCCTGCTTAACGGTAATGACAAATATGATCCCATACCGGACGCATTCACCTGCAAGCCTTGCCGCCTGTTCCTCCGCAGCCGGATAAAGATCCTTAAGGACCCCGTAGCCGTCGATCACCACAAGTTCAAGGCACAGATCATCACTTATCTCCATGTATTCACTGTAATCGGAAACATGGAACGCGGAAAATTTTCTTTTTCTTCTCTCGACTTCCCCGCGTATCTCATCAAGAAGGCCGGTAAGTTCCCTTTCATCAGGCGATGAAATAGCTGCCGCCGAATGTCTGAGCCTGCCGAAAACTGATATTACTCCTGCAGTAAAGTCGACAGTCTTTATCACTATTCTTTCCGGCGGATAATTCTCCGCAAGGAAGCTTAATGCGGAAGCGAGGAACATGGTCTTTCCGCTTCCTGCCACGCCGGAAACCAGAATATTTCCAGTCGTGTAAAGATCGAACACTGTCGGGAAGACTGCCTGATTTTCCGGATCATCGGTAACGCCGGCTGCAAAAACGAGGCCGTCATCAAGCGGTATATTTCCGTATTTGCCGATATCTTCTGACGGAATGAGCGTTCCCGGAGCCTCGCGCCACACCTGACGTGCCGGAGCAATACCGTTTTCCGCGCAGTATCTTTCTGTTATTTCAGTAAGAACATCGAGTTCCGTAATTCCGTCTTCTTCACATTTTTCTTCACGGTCATTTACAGGAGTACCGTCATGACGGATCATAAAAGCAGTAAGCTTCTCTCCTTCCGGAGAATACCGCGCACCTGAGTAGCCTGTCTGAACAAGGGTCATGCCCTCTGAATTTCCGCACCGAACAAGAGCGCGTCCGGCGTTTTCAATGAAAGCCGCATCCGGCTTTTCGATAAGACTTATACTGTCTTCCCTGTCCCTGACCTTCAGACAGATCCTGAAACCGGAGTTACTTCGGATCTCGTCATCGACAACGCCGGAAGGACGCTGTGTTGCAAGCAGAAGGTGTATTCCGAGGCTTCGGCCCACACGTGAGATACTCACAAGCTCGCTTATAAAATCAGGCTGTTCCTTTTTTAGTTCCGCAAACTCATCGCAGATTATCACAAGATGAGGCAGAGCCTCCTCCGCCTTTCCGTTTTCATACAGCTTAAGATAGGCGTCGATATGGCTCACATCATACTTTTTAAAAATTACCTGACGTTTTCTTATTTCGCCTGAAAGCGACACGAGGATTCTTCCGGTCTCATTTCTTTTGTCAGAAAGATTTGTAAGGATACCGGCCACATGGGGAAGTCCTTCAAACACACGTGACATACCGCCGCCTTTATAATCGATAAGGACGAAAGCCACCTGGTCAGGACTGTATCCCAGAGCCAGCGAAAGAATGAGGGTCTGGATAAGCTCCGATTTTCCCGAACCGGTAGTACCGGCAATAAGGCCGTGAGGACCGTGGCCTGTTTCGTGAAGATCAAGGAAATACGGCTTTCCGGAACTGTCGGTGCCTATGAGTGCCCTGATGCTTTCGTACGATCTGTTTCTTCTGTAGTTTCCCCTGATATCATGTATATCCGCATCCGAATTTTCATACATTCCGGTAAAGGAAAGGGTGTCGGGCAGACGTTCTCCGCCTTCGTCACCGGTACCGGAACCTGCCATCAGCCTTGCATATGAAAGGGCACTTTCAGGGCTGATGCTTTCACGCCTGTCCGTTACGACTGTTTTTTCAGGTCCTGAAAAAACGGGACTCTCATCATCTGAATATCTGCAGATAATGAAAACTACCTTTCCTTCCCTGTCGGAATTAAGATATTTTTTCACTTCAGGAGATGAAAGAAGAGATTCATCCTCAGAGAAAACGATCAGATAATGACTGATGGTCTCACGCTTCAAATACGATGAGATGATCTCTTCCATGTGTCTGGCTGAAAGGTCATCAAATCCGGTGAAACGCACCTTTCTGTCAGCTGAAAAAGTGTGCGGCAGCCACTTTACAAAAGACACGCCGTCAGTGTCATCGCCCGGTAAAACGAACATCATCTTTACGTTCTCAGGATCGAATGACGCGGATATCTTCACCGCCATGCCGCGTATAAATTCCGTCAGCGCTTCACGTTTTCCGGTGACATGAAAGACCTTTCCCGTTTTAAGGTCAGCTTCTGCCGGAACACCGTCGGCATAACGGTATTTTCTTGCAAGCTCCGCGATATGCTTGTCCGGATTTCCGCCGGTCTTTATAAACCTTTCAAAAGAGGCTTTTCCCGTACCGACACGCACCTTAAGGAAATCCTCGTCAGACGGCGGAACGATCCTCCTTCTTCCTTCAGCAAACATATGAGCCGCTTCTCTTGCATCAGGAAAGTGTTCGTTCATCATCAGACGGTAGTTTTCCTGCTTTTCTGCAAGCAGCTGCTCATATTTTTTCAGTTCGTCCTGACGGTCTGAACTGTCGCGCTTAGCCGTTATCATCCCGGAAACACGTTCGGCGCCAAGCCAGATGCCTGTAACTGCTGCCGTACCGGCCGCAAAAGCCGCAAGGGTCTGCAGTACAGTCAGAGCACCCCTGAAGGCCGCCGCAGCAGAAAGGACCGCTGATGCCGGGACTGCTGTCTTCATTATTTCAGAAACGCCGTGTTTCTTTTGTCCGGTCGCCAATGCTGCAGGAAGTTCGAGTTCAGCTTCACAGTCCTTTTCAGAAAGTGAAAAACTGCGCAGACTTTCCTTCTTAACTGCAGTGCTCTTTCTTCCGGCCGAAGTTTCGTAACCGGTACCGGCCTTTACGAGTCTGTGCCCTGCGAAATAACTGTTTTTCTGTACTGCTATGGAATCTCCGGCGAAAACGATCTTTGCACCGAATATCCAGATCATATCGAAGGGATCAAGCTGGCGTTTTCCCCCGGTCTTTTTTCCGTTTACAAACACGCCGTTCTCACTGAGGTCCTTAATGCTGAACACACCGCCGTCGCAGCTTATCTCAGCATGTCTGCGGCTGATGTAATCGCCTTTTACGACAATATCGCAGTCGTCCCCGCTTCCGACTGTCAGAGATCTTTCAGGACAGAAACTTTCAAAGCAGACGGATTTTTCGTCAAGCGAAGACACAAACAGGGCACCGGTGAGTACAGTGCCTTTTATCTCTATTTCATTGCAGTGTCCGTCACGTATCACGTCATCACCTGTAACCAGGATGCTGCCGTCATTTTTTATGCGCCACTTTCCTCCGGACTTTTCAAAGGAAATCACGCAGTCTTTCTTTTTCGTCAGATCAGAAATATCTATGAAATTTTCATTCCCGTCATCAAGTGACAGAATACGCTCACAGACTCTGTCTCTGAAAATCAGCTGTATTGAATAGTACATTTTTTTCCTTAGGTTTTTACTGTTATTCCGAAAGAAACCGGTACAGCAAAATGACTGCACCGGTCCGATAGTTTATCTTTTCAAAAAGAGTTCACCGGTCTGTCCGCAGATCAGTGTTCCCCCCCGTCTGATCATAAATATGCTTTTACAGCCTTAGCGAGCTGGTCAGGACATGATGTGCCCTTGCCGTTACAGTCGATGCCTTCGAGTCTTGCGACAACATCTTCGATCTTCATGCCTTCGACGAGGCTTGCAATACCCTTGAGATTACCGTTGCATCCTCCTGTTACTTTAAGGTTTCTTATAATTCCGTCTTCAATGTCGAAGTTCATATTTCTTGAGCACACGCCCTTAGGTGTGAAATTTACGTTCATGATAATTACTCTCCTTTTGCAGGTGCAGCTGTTTTTTCTTCGGCTTTCGGTGCAGCCGGCGTCTTGTCCTCAGATGCTCTCTTGTTTGAAAGTCTTATGATCCTGTCGAAATTCTCCTTTGTCGTCAGGTTGCTTCCGAGGTATGTAGGCTGTGCGTTGTAAAGGCCGTGGAAGTCGGAACCGCCTGTTACGATCAGATCGTATTTATCGGCGATCTCCTGCATTCTGCTTCTTGCAGCTTCATCTGCTGTGTAGTGCCCTATCTCAACACCGTCGATCTTGCCGTCGGCAGCAAGCTCTTCGAGAAGTTCAATATTGTTGTACTGTACCGGATGTGCCATTACTGAAACACCGCGGGCTGCACGGATAAGTTCAAGAACGAACTTAACGTCCGGATATTCACGTTCAACAAGGCAGGTGCCGTTTTTGAGATTAAAGAGTTCATCGTTGAGTGCACCGTAGAATTCGAGTGCATAGCCGTATTCGATAAGCGCACGCATGATGTGCTGCTTGAAAATACTCTTGCTGCCTGTGGCATGCTTGAGAACACTTTCCTCGCTTATAGGATAAAGCTCTCTGACTTTTTCGATCATTTCCTTTGAACATGATTTTCTTATCTCACAGCACTTGAGGCAGAGACCTTCAAGTCTGTCCGGCTTCTTCGGCGCATAGCAGAGAATATGAACCTTCTGGTTTCTCTGTTTGTCCCATGCTGACATTTCAACGCCCTGAATTATCTTTACGCCGTATCTTTCAGCAAGTACTGCTGCTCTTGAATATGATGAAAGGGTGTCGTGGTCAGTTATTGAAAGCACGTCTATCCCTGTTTTCTTTGCCTGTGCGATTACTTCTTCGATTCCAAGCGATCCGTCAGATAAAGTCGTATGACAGTGCAGATCGATTTTCATTGGTTTACTCATTCCTTCCCGAAAAAGATGCTGTGATGGGGCATCTTTTAGTCTGTAAAAAATTGTCTTTAAAATTATACCATAAAACCGATCAGAAATCAATACTTTTTTGTGTATTTTTTTAATTGTGTAATTCCGGCAATAGAAAAACGGCACAGGATGTATGATCATGTGCCGTTTTTAATGTTATCTGAAAATATATTCTTCGTGAGTACACTTATTACCTGCTTCGGAATTGTAGAAACTTGTCAGAGCTTCATATTCGCTGTGCGGATAGGACGGATCGTTTGCTATAAATTCGTTATAGTAATCTTCCCAGACATAGTTGTCATTTGTCATGTAACCTTTGTCGAGGACTCCGTCGCCGTCAGTGTCGGCTGCACATTTTTCCCAGAACTTTGTTGCGTTGTACACGCCTACGAATCTCCAGTGCCAGCCTTCGTAGATTGTACCGGTACGCTGTCCGGTTGCGGAAGTTGTGTCTCCGTCGATCTTGTAGCGCCAGATAAATCCGTACTTGTGGGCATTATCGGCAAGCCAGGTAAATTCTTTGTTTGCCGGTGCTGTTCCCTCTCGGTTTACTGCACCTGTCGATTCAATAAACTCACTGCTGTTGTATGAGATGTTGAAGTCAACTGCCAGACCTGCACAGTGTTCGGAATAGGCACCGAGTGTACGTGCCCAGTATCCGTTCTCCTGATTTACCTGCAGACCGCCTGTTGCAACATCGTATGATGCCTGATAGAATGTTCTGTAACCCATTCCGGCACCGCCGTCGTGATCGCCGTACTCAAGACCGATAGCACCCTTCATGTCTGCTGAAAGTGCGTTAAGGAACGACTCAGGTACTTCGGATAATCTTCCGTGAGCAAGCGATGCTTCTGCCACAGGACCGCCGGCTGTTATAACATCGGCACCGTATGCCGTTGTCGGAGCCGGTGCAGGTGCATTCAGTGATGCAAGAGCCACACTGCCTATGACACTGTCAGTGCTGAGCACCTTAAGTATCGCCTCTCCCTTTTCGGCTGTATCGTAAGCCGGAAGTGCAGGACTTACAAGAAATGCTGCCCATTTGTTATCAGCGAATTCCCCGTTCTCCGAAGCAGCCCCTGCTCCGGACGGGATCTCGCGGATGTCGTTTAATGTCTCAAACCCCTCTGATGTATCTCCTTCACCGGGAGATGCAATGCTTTCCCCGTTCTGAACTATCCCGCTTCCTGTGCTGTCGTCTGATCCGTCAGACTGGCACGCTGTACCTGCAAAAGCAAGTGCAGCCGTCATCAGTACAGGAAGAAGTTTTATTCTGATCTTCATTTTTATTTGTTATTCTTTGCCTCAATATCTGCAAGAGCATCCTTTCTTGAAAGGTTGATTCTGCCCTGGCTGTCAATTTCCATTACCTTTACAACAACTTCGTCACCGATGGAAACAACGTCTTCCACCTTTTCAACTCTCTGCTTGTCGAGCTTTGAGATGTGAACGAGTCCGTCCTTGCCCGGAGCGATCTCAACGAAAGCACCGAACTGCATTATTCTTACTACCTTGCCCTTGTAGATAGCACCTACTTCAGGGTCCATAGCGATTGTTCTTACGATCTGGAGAGCCTTGTCTACCTTGTTCTTGTCGATACCTGAGATGAATACTGAACCGTCATCTGAAATGTCGATCTTAACTTCGCATTCAGCTGAGATCTTCTGGATTACCTTACCGCCCTGTCCGATTACTTCACGGATCTTGTCTACAGGGATCTTTGTCTGTACCATCTTAGGTGCGTATTCATTTACAGTCTCTCTTGGTGCAGGAATAGCCTTGAGCATGATCTCGTCGAGGATGTAGATACGTGCCTTTCTTGTCTTTTCAAATGCTTCCCTGATGATCGGCATTGTAAGACCGTCAACCTTGATATCTACCTGGATAGCTGTGATACCCTTGTGAGTACCGCCAACCTTGAAGTCCATGTCGCCGAAGAAGTCTTCGAGACCCTGGATATCAACCATTGTCATGAAGTCGTCTGAATCAGGCTTTGTGATAAGGCCGCATGAGATACCAGCTACAGGAGCCTTGATCGGAACACCTGCATCCATGAGTGCGAGTGTTGAACCACAGATAGAACCCTGTGATGTTGAACCGTTTGAAGAAAGGACTTCAGAAACGAGTCTGAATGCGTAAGGGAATTCTTCAACCGGCGGGATAACTGGTTCAAGAGCTCTTTCAGCAAGAGCGCCGTGACCGATCTCACGTCTTCCCGGACCTCTGCTTGGCTTTGTCTCACCAACTGAGTATGAAGGGAAGTTATACTGGTGCATATATCTCTTTGTATCTTCTTCGTCAAGACCGTCGATCTTCTGTGAGTCACTTACAGGACCGAGTGTTGCAACTGTGAGTACCTGTGTCTGACCTCTTGTGAAGAGACCTGAACCGTGAACTCTTGGAAGAAGTCCTACTTCAGCTGCAAGAGGTCTGATTTCATCGATGCCTCTGCCGTCAACACGCTTGCCTTCGTAGAGCCAGTTTCTTACGATCTTCTTCTGGAGTTTGTAGATACATTCGTCGATCATTGCGATCTGCTCAGGATACTGTTCATCGAACTTTTCGTGTATTTCATCCTTGATAGGCTGGAGTCTTTCTTCTCTGATGTTCTTGTCATCAGTGTCGAGAGCAACCTTAACTCTTTCTTCTGCGAGTTCAGCGATAGCGTCGAAGAGGTCATGGTCAACTTCCATTGATTCGAATTCGAACTTCTTCTTGCCGATCTGCTTCTGGATGTCGCTGATGAAAGCTACCATCTTCTTGATCTCTGCGTGACCGAATTCGATAGCTTCGAGCATCTTGTCTTCTGGTACTTCGTTTGCACCAGCTTCGATCATTACGATCTTTTCCATAGAACCTGCAACTGTAAGGTTGAGGTCGTTGTGCGCTCTCTGTTCAAGTGTAGGGTTGAGAACGAGTTCGCCGTCAACAAGACCAACGCTTACGCCGGCAACAGGTCCGTTCCACGGGATGTCTGAGATAGAGATGGCAACTGATGTTGCGATCATGCCGACGATTTCAGGGAGGTTGTCAGGTTCCACTGCGAGAACTGTCATAACAACTGAAACGTCATTTCTCATATCCTTAGGGAAAAGTGGTCTGATCGGACGGTCTACAACTCGTGAAGTAAGGATAGCCTTTTCTGAAGGCTTGCCTTCTCTCTTTGTAAATGAGCCTGGTATTCTGCCCACTGAATAAAGTCTTTCTTCGTAGTCAACTGAGAGAGGGAAGAAATCAACGCCTTCTCTTGGCTTAACGCTTGCTGTTACGTTAGCCATTACTACTGTTTCGCCGTATCTTACCCAGCATGAACCGTTGGATAAACCACATGTCTTTCCTGTTTCTACAACCAGCGGTCTGCCCGCAAATGTTGTTTCAAACTTTCTGTAATTCTCAAACATTTTTTTCGCCTCCGAAAATTATTTTTCTTAAGGCAGTAAATTCAGCAATAAACAGAAAAACCGAACCCGCGTGATTTCATCCTGCGGACGAGGGGTAAACTGCAGTACAGAGTCTGGAGAGCGCCGTACTTTATTCAATACATTCAGTTTCACTGTTTAATGCTAAATGATTACTGCCTTATTGGTGCCAGATGACAACTGTCTTAGAAAATAGTGCTAAAACGTTGAAAAGGCAGACGGATTGCTCCAGACTGCCTTTAAATTATTACTTACGTAATCCGAGCTTGCTGATAACAGCACGGTATCTTTCAACGTCCTTCTTCTGAAGGTAGTTGAGAAGGTTACGTCTGTGACCTACCATCTTGAGAAGACCTCTTCTTGAGTGGTGGTCCTTCTTGTGAACCTTAAGGTGTTCGTTAAGATCATTGATTCTCTTTGTAAGGATTGCGATCTGAACTTCCGGTGAACCGGTATCCTTTTCGTGAGTTCTGTTAGCTTCGATAACAGCTGTCTTTTCTTCTTTAAGTAACATTGTTTTTTCACCTCTTTGAAAATATTTAAGGCCGCAACATAGAACAAGGAAGGTAAAAACTCCCGTTTCGGGCAAAATCCATGTTCCAAGTACACGGTACTTG
This sequence comes from Ruminococcus sp. HUN007, assembly GCF_000712055.1. Classification (NCBI taxonomy): domain Bacteria; kingdom Bacillati; phylum Bacillota; class Clostridia; order Eubacteriales; family Oscillospiraceae; genus Ruminococcus; species Ruminococcus sp. HUN007. The sequence continues at coordinate 1,299,979 of NZ_JOOA01000002.1, forward strand.
TTTATTATATCACAAGTACGTCTTCTTGTAAAGGGGTTTGCGAAAAATAATACAGCACTGCCCTGCATGCGTTTCGTTTACCGCATGCAGGGCAGCATAAAATTTATTTCGTATTCTGAAGGCGTTCGTTCTCCCACTTTTCGTAGGCTATGTTGAACTCGTCCATGCTCATTGATTTTTCGTGGATGACCATTCCCTTATAGCGTGATCTTGCAACGCCGTAAGGAGCGAACTGGCCGTCGAACTGGCTTAAACGGTCAGCGAAATATCCGTCACCGTTGCTTACACGGCTCGGACAAACGATGGCGTGATCGATCAGAAGCGCTTCTGCCTGTGCAAAAAGCTCGTATCTTTTTTCGTCATCATTAAAGGTTTTTATTGCCTTGTCGACAAGTTCCGAATACTGCTTGTAGAGAGCACGGATATTTTCATCCTCACACTGGTCCCAGAAACTGTATGTGTTTCCTTCAGTGAACGGTTCCGCATATGTTGCAGGATCGGCAAAATCGGCACCGTAATTACATAACAGGAGAGCGTAGTTTCCGCTTCTTCTTACAGCAGACAGGAATCCTGTATCCGGACCGCGTTCGATTATTACTTCAACGTAGTCACTGCCGAGAGTCTCCTCAAGCTGCTGTTTGACAAGTCCGCATTCATCGACCCAGTTGATGAGCGACGGATTATACGGCAGAAGCACCTTTACCGGGAATTTTACTCCCTCGGCTTCAAGTGCGGTACGCGCATTGTTTCTGCAGATCACAGCCTGGTTCCTGTCATAAGGATCGCGCGTCATTATATTGCTGAAAGGTTCGAAGTCGGTATAGTCCTTTCCGTTTGCCGAAACAAATGTCGCCGGTGTGATGGTCTTCTGAAGAAGAATATCAGGATTGTACGGCTCGTACACCTCAGCAAGCGACCTTCGGTCAAGCGAATACATTATCGACTTTCTGAAATCTTCATTTACTACGGCCTTTGCCCAGTTTTCCGGCTCATACTTGGATGCAAACTCCGGTTTGAAATTAAATCCGTAGAAATAACTGTAAGCTATGTCAGGACGCATACTGTGTACCTGCGATGCAGCTTCCGGATTGCTCTGCCACTTGTCCATGGCAGCCACGCTTACCGGTACCATATCAACCTCACCGGAAAGGAATTCGTCAAAGCCCACTTCGTTCACGTCTTTTTTGAACGTGGCATTTATTACATCAATATGTACGTTGTCCTTGTCCCAGTAAGTTTCATTTTTTACAAGAACACGTTTTTCCTGCGGAATAAATTCAGAAAGACGGAAAGCACCGTTGTAAAGTATGTTTTCCTTGCTTCGTCCGAACAGATCGCCGCATTTGTTAAGGAACTCCCTGTTTACCGGCATGTACGCGGAATAGGACAGGCAGCTCAGGAAGAACGGACAAGGCTGGTCAAGTTTGTATACCAGTGTGTAGTCATCGACAGCTTCAACGCCGATATCTTCAGGTTTGACCTCAGAAACCGGTTCTATCTTTTCACCGTTTTCATCGACCTTGCGCTTTCCGCCGTCAGAAACGATCATGTACTCAGTATAGTCATAGTATTTCTGTGCATTATGGACCACGCCGCCGGTATCATAAATATACTGATTTCCGGCTTCCCTGGCAGCGTCGTTTACATACTGCGCTGCAGCCACCCAGTCATCCGCCTTGACTTCAGCAACTTCCCTGCCGTCACAGTCCACCCACTTAACGCCTTTACGGATCTTAAAGGTCCATTCTGTCATGTCCTCGTTCGAAGACCAGTCTTCAGCAAGTCCCTTTACAGGCTTTCCGTATTTGTCGTAATCGACAAGGCTGTCAACCAGATTTGAACAGAGCGCATAGTCAACTTCAGTATCAGTTTCCAGATAATTAAGTGTGGAGACCTCGCCGAAATAGATCATGTCATACACATTCAGATCAGTCTGATCATTATTGTCATCATCATTCGGAGGCGGAAGTGATTTTGAGCATCCGCTCATTATAACCGCAGAAGCGAGAACTGCTGCAATCATGCGTAAAGATCTTTTCTTCATGTAATATTCCCCCTTCAAATCCTAAACCCTCATGTCTTTGCCTATCTGCTTGTAGTAGACACGCTTTGCTTCATACATCTTTGTTTCAGCATTTCTTATAAGCTGATCCATGTTCTGTCCTTCTTCACATTTTCCTATGCCCAGAGCTGCATGATAGTCATTTCTGGCAAGGGCATCGTTGAATCCTTCAAGGCTTCTTTCCAGTTCATCATCTGTCTTTCCGGACTGGAAAACAACAAATTCGTCGCCGCCTATGCGGAATATATTTTCACCGCCGAACTGCACCTTAAGCGTATCGGCTATAAATCTGAGCATCTGATCACCGGCAAAATGTCCCTTGCTGTTGTTGAGCTCGTGAAGTCCGTTTGCATCGATATAGATACAGGTAAGCTTTTCCTTTAAAGCATCAGTTTTGCCGATGTAGTTTTCGTAGCTGTTACGGTTGTGAAGTCCGGTAAGCACATCGGTATTCGCCTTTTCTTCCGCAAACGAAATGGATGCCCTGAATTCGTGAACCAGCCACGCTGTATATAAAAGAAGTATAACAAGAATAGCCGCGATCAGCATATAAAGTCTGGTTCGTACCGGTGCAACCGCCGAAAACGCAGCGCTTTCCGGAACGACAACGACCATTTCCCAGTCCTCGATGCCGATCGGATCGTATCGCATGTAAAGTGTTTCACTTACCGCTCTTGATGAAAAAACAGAATATCCCGACTTGCCGGCAAGGATCCTTTCAAGTGTTGCGTCCCTTGTATAAGCTGAGTCAACCTGCCTGAACGCAATGTCATTTATATTGTCGATCGGAGAAGGCGAAGTATCAATGATAACCTCCCCTGTCTTCCTGTCTACAACGTAAAGGTATCCTTTATCGTCATAAACGGACGGAAGCCATGCCTGTGCCACACCTGATGAACTTCCCTCACTGAAGAGAAAACCAATGCAGTATCCGTCCGGGCGTATCTGAACAAAATTACGTATTTTCGAGTTTCCGGAAGTACTCTGCTCAGGTTTTACCGCGCTTATATGGTCCTTTAGATTTACCTGCTTTTCAAAGTCAAGTTCCTTGTCAATGTTGTTTCGCCGGCCTTTTGATGATATAAGCTCATCGCCCGGAAGGAGCATGTAGATCTGAGTTACCTGACTGTTTATATCATAATTGGAGAGATATCCGTTAAGATCAAGTGATTCCATGTCTTCCGAATCTTTTATCAGGCCTGCGATAACACGCAGCATTCTGCGGTCATTCCTGAGATTTGATTCAAGAGCTGAAACAGCATCCCTGGTTTCAAGCTTAAGATCATCGTAGCAGGAACGCTGTGTTACACTGTACATCCAGTAAGCAAACCAGAGCGAAAGAACAAGCAGACTCGCCAGTACTGTCGCGGTTCCAATAAGATAGCTGAACTGTCTTGGCAGAAGAATGCTTTTCAGGCTTCTTTTTTCTTTATGTTTTTTGTCTTTATCTTTATTCTTTTTTTCTGCCATAAGCCTCACCCCCGTTTTCCAGTTGTCCCCTTATCATAATCCGTTCCTTTACAGATCAGCGCTGAATAAAGCAGTTTCTGCTTCATAAGAACCCTGCGCTGAGTATAAAGCAAGAAATAAAGTATAATTTATTTTATTTTATCATATTTTTTTAATTTTATCAAGCAGAAAATTTTCTCTTGACTTAGTAGCAATTTTATACTATACTTAGTATATAAAAGCTACTAAGAATACTGATCAGACCGGATATCCGCCGGAGAAACTGCCGGGCACCGCCCCGGAACCTCCTCGTATCTGTAAACAGATCAGCATTCTTAAGGTCATATTAAAAAAGGAGGAAATCAGAATGAACGAAAACACAAATGCAACTGCCGCAGCAAAATTTACGGAGTTTATCAGAAACGAACTTAAAGGCTGGAAAGCAGGAGAGATCTTCTGGCTGATATTCGCAAACGCTGCTCTGCTTGCCATATCGCTGTATCTCCATGACACGCCCGTCAGCATACTTGCATCACTCACCGGCGTAACATGCGTCATACTTGTCGGAAAAGGAAAAATGTCCAACTACATCTTCGGTACCGTCAACGTTCTTCTTTATGCCTGCGTCGCATGGAAAGCAAAGTACTACGGTGATGTAATGCTGAATCTTGCCTACTACTTCCCTACCAACATTCTCGGATGGTTCATGTGGAAAAAGAACATCGACACTGAAACCCAGGTAGTACAGAAAAAGCGAATGACCGTCAGACAGGACATTGCGGTCGCAGTCCTGAGCGCTGCCGGAATATTCGGATACAGCTGGGTCCTTAAGCTTTTAGGCGGCAATCTTCCGCTTGTGGACAGCATGAGCACAGTTCTTTCCGTTGTCGCACAGATACTCATGATAAAAAGATTTACCGAACAGTGGATCGTCTGGATACTCGTCGATGCTGTATCGGTCATCATGTGGGTGGTGGCCTTCATGAACGAAGGCGACAGCGTTGCCGTTCTGCTTATGTGGATAATCTTCCTGCTCAATGCCGTTATCATGTTTATCAAGTGGTACAGGGAATCGGCAGAGGAAAAGACAGAAAATCCTGTAAAGAAGACCGTACAGGAGTAACGGCAGATGAAGGAACAGATCATACATCAGAAGATTTCCGTCGCGGTTGATGTCCTGATATTTACTATAGAAGACGAAAAGCTGAAAATCGTGCTTGCAAAACGTGAAGCGCCTCCTTTTGAAGGTGTATTCGCGCTGCCGGGTGTATCGCTCCGTGAATCCGAGACACCTGAAGAGGCCGCCGAACGTTCGGTACTTGAAAGAACCGGCATAAGAAATATTTTTCTCGAGCAGCTTCACACCTTCGGAAGGGTTGACCGCGATCCGCGGAGCAGAACCATTTCGATCGCCTACTGTGCGGTCACCAGTTACCGCAGGCTGAAAGATTCCGGCATTTCCGGAAGTGCCGGGCTTTATCCTGTAAGCGGAATACTCTCGGGAGAACTGCCTCTCGCTTTTGACCACCGGGAAATGACCGCACACGGCAGGGAAATGCTGAGGGAAAAAGTGAATTCAGGAGGAATAGCATTTGAATTTGTTCCGGAAGAATTCACCCTTCCGCAGCTTCAGAAAGTCTACGAGATACTTCTCGGTGAAAAACTCTACAAGGCTAATTTCAGGAAAATGATCGCGCCGATGGTGGAGGAGACCGGGAACATGCTTACCGGTCAGGCACACAGGCCGAGCAGACTGTACAGGAAGAAGAAAGGAGAAACAAATGAGTAACGAAATAAAGGCCGGCATGAAATATCATGTCGGAATGTACGGAGGATCATTCAATCCGATGCACAACGGACACATGGAATGCATACTGAAAGCAGCCTCAATGTGCGAGCAGCTGTACGTTGTGATCTCATACAGAAACGATGATTCAGACGTGGACGTAAAGGTGAAATACCGCTGGGTATACACGCTCACCTGTCACATCGGCAACGTAAAAATAATCACGCTCGAAGACAGGACAAAAAAGAAATCTGACTACACCAGCGAATACTGGGACGAAGACTGCAGAAAAGTAAAAGCCGCCGTCGGAAAAAAGATCGATGTGGTCTTCTGCGGCAGTGACTACGATGAAAACAGTTTCTGGAACGTATGCTATCCGGAAAGTGAACTTGTGATCTTCCCGCGTGACAAATACAATTCAACAGCTGTACGCGGAAATGTTTACAGACACTGGGACTGGCTGCCTCTGTTTGTGAGACCGTACTATGTAAAGAAAGTACTTATCATCGGTTCGGAAAGCTGCGGAAAAAGTGTACTCACGATAAATCTTGCACATCACTACCATACAAACTATCTCGAAGAGGTGGGACGTGATCTTTCAGAGCTTTCAGGCACCGATCTGATGATGCTCGAAAGTGACTACACACGGATTCTTCTCGAACACAAGGCGAAGGAAATGCGTCTGGCCGAGCACAGCAACAAAGTGCTTTTTGAAGACACTGACTGCCTGATAACACGTTTTTTCATGGACTTTCTCGAAAACGGCAGTCCGGACAACTGTGTGCTCGCTGAAAGTATAGCAAAACTCAATCACTACGATCTGATACTGCATGCCGAACCGGATGTTGCATGGGTGCAGGACGGCGACCGGAGCGAGGAGATCGCGGCAAACAGACAGATGTACAGTGACAGAATAGAAGAACTGTACAGACGTTTCGGGTTCAGCTGCGTACGCATCTCAGGAAGCTATGCCGAAAGATATGAAAAAGCCATTGCACTTGTTGACAGTATACTGAACGAAGGGGAAGAAAAATGACATTCGTAAAAAACACAGAAACCGTTCCGGGAAAGTATCCTGATCATTACCGGGACGAGAAACGCATAAGGGAAAAATACACACTGCTTACAAAACTGCTTATAGAAAAAGGATTTACGGTAACAACTATGGAAAGTGCGACGGGAGGGCAGATAGCATCGCTGATAACCGACACGGAAGGATCATCGTCGGTACTTAAAGGAGCATTTGTCACCTACTGCAACGAAGCCAAGATCATGCAGGGTGTACCGGCGGAAACGATAGAAAAACACACGGTATATTCAAAGGAAACCGCAGCGGCAATGGCAAAGGCCTGTGCGAAGACATACGGCGCCGACATAGGAATAGGCGTGACCGGGACCATGGGAAACACCGATCCTGTAAATCCGGAAAATTCCGTTCCGGGGAAGGTCTTTTTCGCTGTATTCTTCAGAGGAAAAACTGAAGCCTTCTGTACGGAGATCCCACCGCAGCCGGACAGACTGATGTACAAGCTGACTGCAGCGGAGAGAATATATGACAGGCTGACCGCTATAATCGGTAAATAGAAACAAAAAAACGACTGCATTCATGGTGCAGTCGTTTTTTTATGTTATTTGATCCGGTTACGTCTGTCTTTTTCAGGATGCAGACGGTAGTATTCTTCCTTGTCTTTATACATTCTTTCGTCCGCTGTCTGCATTGCTTTGCATATATCGTACTCACCCGTAACAAAAACGGTTCCGACCGCAAAACGCACATCAGCAGTAGTATCAGTGAGAGTACGGAGCTGAGCTGCAAGGTCTGCAAGTTTTTCCTCTGTAATGTCCGGACAGAAAACAACGAATTCATCGCCGCCGGCACGGTAGACTTCATAATCACCGAAAGCGACCTTTAAAAGCGATGCTGCTCTCGAAAGAAGCCTGTCGCCTGCTTCATGCCCTTCTTTATCATTGACTGTCTTGAGTCCGTTAAGGTCCGCAAAGGCAATGCCCAGCTTTTCCGGAGCCTTCACTTCGCCGGAAACAATTTTTTCAACACGGTCGTTCATCGCATTGCGGTTGTACACCTGTGTGAGCCCGTCAACTGTGCTCTTAATCTCCAGGTTCGAAATAAGATAGTGGTTCTGAATAACAGCAGCAAGTACAAACGACGAAAGTTCAAGCACACTTTTGATCTTCATGGTTTTTGACACATCAAAGTTTGCGGCCCAGATGAAACCTACAAGCGTATGTTTGCATCGTATCTCATAAAGAACTATATTTTTGACGTCATGACTGCAGAGCGAACGGTACCAGTCGGGATCACGTTCCTCAATAACGCTGAGATCCTCAAGGATCAGACAGTCACTCATTTCAAGGATCTTTTCCCAACGTTCAACTGCTTCAAACGGAGTGCATCCCAGATCTCCGGCGATCTCTTCCAGTATTTCGTTATGAACTCCCGAATCGGTAACACATACGCACTTCCGGCTGCTTATATCTACCGGATAAACAGAACACTTATCAGCACCGCAGAACTGTTTGATCTCGGAGGTAACTGAAGTAAGCGCCTGCCAGAAATCCTGCACTTCGTGAAGCCTGATGCTTATATTAGTTACGGCTGCGGAAACATCGGCCGGATGCTGTGACATTGATTCTGTTTCCAGATCATTTTCATATTCGAGTATGTAGAGACAGTAAACCGTTTTCGTACCGTCATCAGGCTCTTTGTCAAAATTTGTTACCGGAATGTAGAATCCCTTGAGCCAGAATCCGCGGGCATTAACATACGAATAAAGCGATTTATTCGTACTGCCGCTCCTGTAAATATACCTTTCAAAGTTCAGATCCATCCAGTATTTTCTGTAAGGAATACCCGGATAGAACTCCGGCGCATCCGGACTGAAATGAAGCATACCTTCATTCTGTCTGTTTACGCCCATAAGGCGTATTTCGCTGTAGCTTCCGTCAGGAAGAATATCAAAGGAATAAAGGCTAGCCAGTCCGCTGATTCCTTCAAGCCACGACTGATAATCCATGCAGCATCCCCCTTTATCATAAATTAATAATTATCAGTAACAGTCGTAATTATATACAACTCTTGAAAAATCAAGATTTTTCAGGTTCTCACGCGGAATGAAAAATGTTCCGGTGCCTGAATCGCCCCACATAATGTCTATGCTGCTGTCGTTTCCTAATGCACTGTCAAGTTCAAATAAAAGCACACTGCAATCACCAAGACTGCTGCTTCGCGGATCTTCCTGGGTAAATGCCGGATATCCGCCGGTCAGTGTCGAGTATGTGATATTTTCATGCAGTTCTTCGAATACATCGTCATCAAGATCGTACAGGTTTTCTATTTTTTCATCTGAAACTTCATTGAAGCATTTTACAAATGCATCTTCAAAACGAAAATCCTGATACGTAACTGTCACATTCTCAGGTTTACCCGGTACAAGTCTGTACTCTCCTGAAAACGGCAGATATATCTTTTCCTCACCGCTGTAAACCGGTATTTCATCGGCTGAAAGAAGTTCTGTTTCATCAGAAATAATGTTTTCATGATATATAACACGGAAATTATTCTGAACAGCAAGAGCTTCACCAAAACACTCGGATGCCATTCCGTAAAGGTCATCTCCGGCGATAAAAAACTGAAGTATTCCCTTTTCAGGAAAATCAGGTATGTGAGGTATCTGCTCAAAATTAAGCTGTGCAAGCAGTATAAGGGGCTGATCTTTAAAAGAACCGCTTTTTCCGCACGGATATTCCATATTCTTCGGAAAATACGGTGTTCCTCCTACCTTGCTGTCAAACAGTCCTGTCTTTTCCTTAACGAAAGAAAACCTGACTGCCGGTTCCGGCGGGAGAATCTCATTTACTTTTTCAAGAATTCTGTTAATTTCCATATAAAAACTCCTTTACATAGTTTTCACCAGCAAGTTAAGGAAACACTGATCAAACCGGAATCCGGCTTTGCCGGATTTCCGAAGGTGGGATTTGCGGAGCTTCGCCCCGGAGCCCAGCGCTGATTTATGAATAAATCAGCCTTTCCTTAAAAGATCATGAGATCACTTTACCCTTTCCGCTGCCGGCTTTCGGAACAACCGCCTGTTCCTTTCCGCCCATATCTTCGAAAAGTATTTCTTCATCATCTTCAGATTCATTATATGATTTTTCCGGATTCTTTTCACCGCGTTCACTGTAGAAAGGATCGATGACATATTTCTGGATCACCGGATAGCAGCAGAAGCAGATGATGAACATAACAAGTGACGGAATGAGCAGATAGAGTGTCAGAAATATTGTATTTCCCGATATTGCCATCAGTGCGACCGGGATAAGAGGAAGAACCAGATTGAAAACAAAAGCTGTCATATTCTGTTTGAGTGCTGCAAATGCAAGCAAAACTGAATTTCTGACGATCTGTTTCATGGAAAGTTTTGTCGAAACGATCATGAGATAAATATAATAATTCATTACCGTAAACGTAACTGAAAAGCTTAGCGTCAGTCCAAGCAGTATTACGGGTATTACACTTCCGCCGGATTCCGCGCTTCTGATCATGGCCGTATAAAGAATGAAGCCGCAAATCATACCTGTATACGCAATGATATCTATTATTCCGACAGCAAAAGCCTTCAGGAAATTCTCTTTGAATGCATTTTTGAAATCAAGCCATACAAAAGCATTCCTGTCAATGGAATACTTCTGCAGGACCCTGAATACTCCGGCTGTCGCCGGCCCGATCGTAATGACCGGGATACAGGCAATTATATATATTATATTCAGAACGATAAGCTTCCAGAACCTTACTCCGAGTATTTCGAAGAAAAGCTTGAGTCCTCCTTTTGACGGCTCATCTTTTGAAATGCCCTTTCCCGCTTTTGTATAATCGCCTATTCCGAAGAATCCTGCCAAAAAAGACACCTCCCTGTTATTCAGAAAGCTCATAGGCTCTCTTTGTACAGCTGTCACATGCATTTTTTACGACCTGTACCAGATTGCCTTCGTAAAGTCTGTCAAGGCCGGCAAGAGTTGTGCCGCCCGGTGATGAAACCATCTTAATGAGTTCGTCGATAGTGTTTCCTGAATCGGTTATCATCTTTGCAGAACCAACCAGAGTCTTTGCAAAGAGCTTCTGTGCAGCTTCAGCTGAAATTCCCTGTTCAGATGCATATTCGATAAACGCCTTGGCAAACAGATAGATAAATGCCGGGCTGCTTCCGTTGATAGCAATGATCTCTTTCATCTTGTCAGCCGGAAGAACTGCATATTCACCGCAGGCACCGAAAATGCTGCATACAAGAGCAAATTCCTCATCGGATGTCGGTTCAACCTTTGAAAGTGCTGTTGCACCTTCGCCGAGAAGAAGCGGTGTGTTAGGCATTACCAGAACTGCCTTCAGATCAGGAATCGTACGTGTCTTAAGATACTCTCCTGAAATACCGGCTGCGATCGATACAACTACCTTTTCAGATGTGAGAACAGGCTTTATTGTTTCGAGAACTCCTGAAAGCACCTGTGGCTTTACTGCTAAAAAGATGTAGTCACACTTTTCAACAAGATCGCATTCATTTGTGCAGACATTAACACCGATCGATTCTGCACGCTTTCTGAGATCTTCACTTATGTCAAAGGCATAAAGTGATATATCTTTAAGAGAACTGCCTGTTATACCCTTCATGATGGCAAAGCCCATATTTCCCGCACCTAAAAATCCAACTTTTTTCATAGTTAAAAAGATCCTTTCTGATTTTCCGCACCTGCGGAACTATTATTCGCTATATTACATTATACACAAATTTTCATGTTAAATCAATAGCAGATTATAGTGAACGACAAAAAACATTTATCAATTATAGTTAAAGTGAACGAGTCCGGCATTCATGAATTTTCATTTCTCAAAATAAAAATACACCGGATCAGAGACCAGGTGTATTTTTATTGTTGCATTATTTTAATTATGAATGAAGATTTCGTACCCGGAGTCTGCAAAACTCACTGCAGGACAGCGCCTGCAGATCATTTTACAGAAAGGTGGTTTCCTTAAATTAACCACTGTGTGTTCAGGAATACAATATACCGGATTCGTTACGTTTTTATGTCCGGTAATCGTTTTCAACCCTCTGTTCAGTATTATATCACAGTATGTAATCGTTGTCAATAGAGTTTTTAATTTTTTTATGCGAAATTAATCTGTTTTAAGAGGCTGTTTAATCAGTTTCTCTCCTGAGAAGTGTCCCCTTAAATTATATCAAAACTGACTATTTTAACATGCACAGTTTTTTTGTATAATAGAGTAAACGGGAAAATTACCCGTAAGCTACAGAAGAAACCCTGACTCATTAACAGATCCGTATTTACGGGGCCGTCATCGTTTCATGTCAACAAAGAAGGTGATCATTTAGTGGCAACTGCTGCTGTTATAAACGATATTTCTGGTTTCGGACGATGTTCACTCGGCGTGGCTGTTCCGATACTATCAGTATGCGGCATTCAGGCATGTGCTGTACCTACCGCAGTACTTACAAACCAGACCGGTTTTCCGGATTACTCATGTATCGATCTTACTGAACATCTCGATAATTATATTAAAATGTGGAAATTATGCGGTGCACGGTTCGACGGTATCTACAGCGGATATATCGCTCATCCGAAGCAGGCTGATTTCATAAGCTCATTTATCGATGAATTCCGCAGTGAAAACACTCTCGTTCTTGTTGACCCGGTCATGGGTGACAACGGAGAGATATACAAGGGATACAGTGAAATAATGTGCGAAAAGATCCGTAACCTTACTCTGAAAGCAGACATTATAACTCCGAATCTCACTGAGCTGTGCATACTTTCCGGCGGAAACTTTTCCGAGATCTGTTCGCTCTCAATGGAAAAAAAAGAAAGAGAAAATAAAGGAGCTTGCTCTGAAACTCATCGGAAAGAACAGCAGACTTAAGGTTATTGTAACCGGCATCAATGCTGATAACATGATATACAATATGGTTTTTTTTAAACGACAGCGAATATTTTGCTGTTACTGAACGCCTTGGAAAAAGCTTTTCCGGCACCGGAGATATTTTTGCCTCCGTTACTTTCAGCATGCTGATAAACGGAAAGGATATTCAGACAGCTATCGACACAGCTTCCGGATTTATCGAAAAATCAATAAAGGACACTCTTGCACTGTCACCTGATCCGGATCACAACTACGGTGTCGAATTTGAAAGAAATCTCGGATCACTTGCCGATATTAAGAAAACGCTGATTTATTAATAAATCAGCTGGTCCCTTTATAAATATGAGGTGAATTAAAATGGATAATAAAAATGAAATTCTTTATACCTACAAAAACAATGTTTACTTAAATATTACAAACGCCTGTCCGTGTAAATGTGAATTCTGCATCAGAAGCACTACTGATACCGTCGGCGAATCAGGCAGCCTCTGGCTCAACCACAGTCCTGACTTTAATGAAGTGAGATCAGCCATTGACGGCTTTGATTTCACCGGATATGACGAAGCCATCTTCTGCGGATACGGCGAACCGACATGTGCTTTTGACGTACTTATCAAAACTGCGGAATATCTTCGTGAAAAAGGTATCAGAACCCGTCTTAACACAAACGGGCTCAGCGACCTTATCAACAAAAGAAGCACGGCAGAGGAGATCTGTAAAAACATCGGCTCCGTTTCCATCAGTCTCAATGCTTCCGACAAAGTAAAGTATAATGACATTGTACACCCTTCCTTCGGCATAATCTCGTTTGACGCAATGCTTAGCTTTGCAAAGGAATGCAGAAAGCACACTGAAAACGTTGCATTTACAGTCGTAGACGTTATCGGTGAGGAAGAAATTGAAAAATGCCGTAAAATCGCAGAGGAATGCGGTGTTAATTTCCGCGTGAGAGTGTATTCAGCTGATTAAATAATCTGGTTACTGTAAAAGGCTGAAACCGGTACAGCTTTTTTGCTCTCCTGCATACATCCGGTAAGATCAGTTCTCTGATCTGATTTGATATTCCTATAAATGCCAGAAGGACGGAATGCTTCCTGCATACCGTCCTTTTTTTATGCTTTTATTAATCCGGAAGTGAATACTTTTCAACATACTGAAAACGCATTTCCTGAAAATCCTTGTCGTTTTCCTTAATATTGGTTATGTATTCATGAGTGTCAAACTTATCATCCTTCAGCTGAATAAGGCACACTGCAATATTTGAACAGTGATCTGAAATTCGTTCAAGATTTGTCAGAAGATCAGAGAAAATAAATCCAAGTTCCGTTGTACATTTATCCTGCTGGAGTCTGCGGAGATGACGGTTCTTGAGTTCCATGCGAAGACCGTTTATAACTTCTTCAAGCGGTTCAACCCTGCGTGCAAGATCTGCATCATTGTTGATAAACGCATTTACAGACATTTCAAGAATATCTGCTACCGCAGTCTGAAGTATCTCGGTTTCAATTCGTGCCGCATGCGAGAAGCGGATCTTTCTCTCGTTCATTTCCCTGTATATCTTTACAAGACCTGCAGCGTGGTCGGATATCCTTTCGAAATCACCGATGCAGTGAAGCAGTCTGGATACCAGCGCAGCGTCCTCCTTGGTAAGTGAACAGCCCGAAAGTTTGATAAGATATGTTCCGAGTTTGTCCTCATAATCGTCGATAAGATCTTCAGTCTGAAGAACTTTTTCCGCTGTCTTTGCATCAAATTTTGCTGCTGCTGAAAAAGCGTCGCGGTAACTTTCAAGTGAAAGCGCCGCCATTTTTTCCGCAAAGCTTCTGCACTCTGTAAGTGCAAACGAAGGTGTTTCAAGAAGTCTTTCGTCAATAAAAAGTTTCTTTTCATCATCTGATTTTTCGTTTTCGCCCTTAATAACAAGGATAGCCAGCTTTTCGAGTTTTGACGAGAACGGTATCAGAACCAGTGACGTGATCACGTTGAAACCTGTATGGACCGCAGCTATCATCAGAGGACCTGCAGTTACCGGATCCGTGCGTTCATCAACACTGTGAGTATAAACCCAGATCCATACAGCCGCTGTTGTCAGAAGTCCGCCCGTTAAGTTGAAAAACAAATGAATAAATGAAACACGGCGGGCATTTTTATCTGCACTGTGGCTTGAAATAAATGAAGACACGCTTGTACCGATATTCTGACCTACAATAAAGAATACAGCAGACTCAAGAGGCAGAACCCCTGTAATAGAAAATGCCTGAAGCGCTGCCACTGAAACCGATGAACTCTGAAGTATCATTGTAATAAGCATACCTGCAAAAACACAAAAAACAGGATTACGCAAAAACTGCTGCAGTATCAGATATTGCTCCTGTCTTGAACTGTCCAGCGAAATCGGGGTCGGCACATACGCTACGAGAGCCATGGTCATCAGAAATATCCCGACGAACAGTATAGATGCTGAAAAAACGATAGTTCCCGTATCATTTATCTTATCTTTCGAGGAAAAGCGCTTCATTATTATACCGGCTACAGCTGCGGTACCTATAATATAGAAACCAGCCGGTTCCGTGATCGGTACAAGACCAGTTATCCAGAGAGTAAAAGTCGTACCGATATTTGAACCCATGATAAGACCCACAGTCTGACTCAGTTCCATAACTCCGGAATTTACGAGTCCTGTAAGTACACTTGCAAGCGCAGATGACGACTGCATAAGAACTGTTATACCGGTACCCAGAGCAATACTTTTTAACGGATTACGTGTTATTTTTTTCAGGATCTTTTCAATCCTGCTTCCGGTCAGTTTTTCAAGATGCTGTGACATCTCGTTCATTCCGTATATCGTAAAGGCAAGTCCGGCAATAATAATAAACAGGCCGTATACGTATAAGTCTGTATCCATTAATTATCTCCTTAAAAAAATAGTATTAATCTAATTATATCATATTTTTTCACTATTTCAATACCATATTTACCGGAAAAACAAAGCACGTTTAAGTTTCGAATTCCCTTACGACTTACGACAAAAAAGATCCCGAACCGATTCGGCTCAGGATCCTTAAAAACTATCAGGGAGTCCGCGGTAAAACGCAGACTCCCTGAAACTGTACCGGGAAACCGGTATTTAATTATTAAACGAGCTTGATGATAGCCATTTCAGCTGCGTCGCCGCGGCGTGGACCGATCTTGATGATCTGTGTGTAACCACCGTTTCTTTCAGCATACTGAGGTGCAATGTCATTGAAAAGCTTCTTAACAACTGATTCCTTAGTTACGTAAGCTAATACCTGACGCTTTGAGTGCAGGTCATTTGTCTTACCAAGAGTTATCATCTTTTCAGCAACAGCACGAACTTCCTTTGCTCTTGTAACTGTTGTTTCGATCTGGCCGTTTTCAAGAAGGTATGTAACCATAGCTCTGAGCATAGCTTTTCTATGATCAGAAGTTCTACCCAGCTTTCTTGTACCTGGCATTGAAATTCACTCCTTTTCTATAGTGACGCTGTCTTAACCAGCATGAAAATGTTTTACGATTATTCTTCTTCAGAAGAAAGGTCGAATCCAAGTGACTGGAGTTTTTCCTTAACTTCATCGAAGGATTTCTTACCGAGATTACGAACCTTCATCATTTCCTCTTCGGACTTGTTGATGAGGTCATCCACGGTATTGATACCCGCACGTTTTAAACAATTAAACGAACGTACCGACAAGTCAAGTTCCTCAATGGTCATCTCAAGGATCTTTTCTTTACCCTTTTCGTCTTTTTCGACTAATACTTCAGTTATTGTAGCCTCATCAGAGAGGTCGATGAATAACTTAAGGTGCTCGTTGAGGAGATTGGCTGCCTGAGATATAGCCTCCTTGGCGGAAATTGTACCGTCAGTCCAAACTTCTAATGTAAGCTTGTCAAAGTCAGTTACCTGACCGAGTCGAGTATCTTCTACATGATAGTTTACCTTTAAAACAGGAGTATATATACTATCAACAGCAATTACGTCGATAGGCATGTTGATGATCTGCTTATTACGTTCAGCTGAAACATAACCTCTGCCTCTGTCCAGAGTGATCTCCATGTATAACTTGGCATCTTTGCCTAATGTAGCAATATGCATGCCAGGATCAAGAATATCAACATCTGAATCAGTCTTTATGTCACCGGCAGTAACTTCGCACTCGCCTTCTGCTTCAATAAATACTGTCTTAGGACCGTCGCTGTGCAGTTTGGCTGTTAAACCCTTAATGCTGAGGATTATCTCAGTAACATCTTCTTTAACACCCGGAATTGTAGAGAGTTCATGGTGAACTCCGTCAATCTTAACTGATGTAACAGCAACACCAGGAAGTGAGGAGAGTAATACTCGTCTTAAGCTGTTACCAAGTGTAATACCATAGCCTCTTTCAAGAGGTGAAAGTACAAACTTGCCGTACTTGCCGTCACTTTTGAGATCAACTGTTTCAATTTCCGGTTTTTCTATTCTTTCAAGCATAAAAACCCTCCTATTTCGTAACTACATCAATAGTAATTAGTCGTCTGACTGTCATTATTTCTAGAAACCTTAAGAGATTACTTAGAATAAAGTTCGACGATCAGATGTTCTTCTACTTCATAGTCAAGGTCTTCCTTAACAGGCATACGAACAACCTTAGCTGAGAAATCCTCTTTGTTAGCTTCGAGCCAGAGAGGTACTACTCTGCCGTTTGTAAGTTCAACGATTTCCTTGAACTTTGTGCTCTTTCTGCTGTTTTCTCTGAGTGAGATAACATCGCCCGGCTTGATTCTGTATGATGGAATGTCGATTCTCTTGCCGTTTACGCTGAAGTGGCCGTGAGTAACAAGCTGTCTTGATTCACGTCTTGTTGTAGCGAGACCCATTCTGAATACAACGTTATCAAGTCTTGATTCAAGAATTGTGATAAGGTTTGTACCAGCCTGGCCCTGCTGCTTTTCAGCAATCTCAAAGTAGTGGTAGAACTGCTTTTCAAGAACACCGTAGATGAACTTGAGCTTCTGCTTTTCCTTGAGCTGCATTCCGTATTCAGAAAGCTTCTTTCTGTTACCCTGATCAGCTTTACGCTTTGTATCCTTTGAAACACCCATAACCATTGGGCTGATACCTAAATACTTACATTTCTTAAGAAGTGGTTCCTTATTAATAGCCATTGCTATTACCTCCGTTTTTTAAAAAATATCGAATTTGTTTATGTATTCGACGCCAAGCAAACTATAGCTCAGTTTCTATTCCTGTTACTATACACGTCTTCTCTTTGGAG